>NZ_BOOU01000001.1 GCF_016863395.1 Sphaerisporangium rufum
GTTCACGAAGTCCGTGATAAGCCAGTTGACTCCGCGGGCGGCCTGGCTCAGCTCCCTCACGGGCCCTCCTTGTAGCATGCACCGACGTTGTCGGAAATGATGATGGTCGAATCGTCGCCGCGCGCGGGCCGGCCCGGGCGGGCGGGCATCGGGTGTCCTCACATCCACGCAACCTCTCACCGAACCCGGCGTTGCCAGAGGATCGTGCCACGTATGGGGCTCGTGGGGAAACCGGGACATCGAACAGGCGATGGTAATTGCAGCACACCGCCACCCCAACCGCCAACCGGACGTTTCCCGACAAACCACCTGAAATGCTGCTAGATGGTGATAAATCCTGCTAGTTACTCGACAACTACCCGGGAAATACCGGCACGCGAGCGCGGCTCGCCTGTCGGCACGCGCCCGGACGGCACCCGCACGGCACCTGCACGGCACCTGCACGGCACCCGGGCGGCTCGGCGGCGACGGCCCGGCGCGGTCCCGCTCGGCGCCCGCGATCCGCTCAGCCGGCGGGCGATGCGCTCAGTTGGCGCGGCCGTACGCCGCCCGGAGCGTGAGCACGTGCTCCACCAGCGTGATCAAGGTGAACTTGACGGCGTCCCGGGAGCGGGCGTCGGTCCGGACGATCGGGATGTGCGGGGCCAGGGTGAGGGCCTCGCGCACCTCCTGCTCGACGTGCGGGAACTGGCCTTCCCAGCCGTTCACGGCCACCACGAACGGCAGCCGGGCCTCTTCGAAGTAGTCGATGGCGGGGAAGCAGTCGGCCAGCCGGCGGGTGTCGACCAGCACCACCGCGCCGATGGCGCCGCGCACCAGGTCGTCCCACATGAACCAGAACCGGTGCTGCCCGGGCGTGCCGAACAGATACAGGATCAGATCCTGATCCAGCGACAACCGCCCGAAGTCCATCGCCACCGTCGTGGTGGTCTTGTTCGGGGTCAACCCCAGATCATCGATGCCGGAACTGGCATCGGTCATGACCGCCTCGGTGGTGAGCGGAAGGATCTCCGACACCGCCCCCACGAACGTCGTCTTCCCGACCCCGAACCCACCCGCGACCACGATCTTCGTCGAGGTCAGCGCCGGCCCGCGGCTAGAGCCTGCGAAGTCCACTGAGAACCCTTTCCAGCAGATCGTTGTCCGGCTTGCCCTGCTCCAGCTGCGGAGAGTGCAGGCGCACCAGACCTTCGTCGGCCATGTCGGCGATCAACACGCGGGCCACGCCGAGCGGCACGCGCAGCAGCGCGGAGACCTCGGCGACCGAACGAACGGAGCGGCAGAGCACGATGATCGCTTCCTGCTCGGCGGTGAGCAGCGACAGATCATCGCCCATTATCGGGGCGGAGGAGACGAGAGTCTCCATGGCGAGGTGGTAACCGGGCTCGGTCCGCCCGCCGGTGACGGCGTACGGACGGAAGAGGGGCTCGTCCTCGCTCCCGTCACCCCCGAGCATCACCGCACCCTGGACGTCTGCAGCTCGGCGCGCAGGGCGGGCGTGAGCACCTGCCCGGCCCGCTCGACCAGCAGCGTCATCTGGTAGGCCACCAGACCCATGTCACAGTCGGGGGCGGCCAGGACCGCCAGGCAGGATCCGTCGCTGATGGCCATCACCAGCAGGATGCCGTACTGCATCTCCACCACGGTCTGGGTCACCCCGCCGCCGTCGAAGACCCGGGACGCCCCGGCGGTGAGGCTCAGCAATCCGGCCGCGACGGCGGCCAGCTGGTCGGCCCGGTCCGGGGGGAAGCCCTCGGAGTTCGCCAGCCGCAGACCGTCGGCCGACACCACGACCGCGTGCGCCACGCCGGGCGTGCCGCCGACGAACTCGGTGATCAACCAGTCGAACCGGCGTGCCTCGTGACTCAGCTCTAGCACGAATCCTCCTCATCGCTTGCGGCGTCATCATCGAAGAAGGCGGGTCAGCCGGCGCCGGGCGGATCTTCCTCCCGGTCGCCGATGTCCGCGGGGCCGCCGCCGCCCCGGGAGACGTCCGCCCGGCCCCGCTGGATGCCCTGCTGGAAGCGGGACATGCGGCTGCGGATGAGATCGGCGGAGACCTCCGGCCGCGGCGGCGGCGCCGCGGCGGGCGCGGCGGTGGCGGCGGACCCGGGCACCAGGTTGGCCTTCGGCGTGCGCTTGGGCAGTCCGGCCGCGGTGATGCCGCCGAGCGAGGGATCGCGCGCCGCGTCGGCCGCCCGCCATCCGCTGTCGGCCGTACTCGTCCAGCTCGGCCGGGCGGGCGCGGGGGTGTCTCCGGCGCGCGCGGCCGGCGCGCCGTCCGCACCGGGTCGCCCGGAATCGGAATGCTCGGAATCGGAATGCTCGGAATCGGAATGCTCGGGGTCGGGACGCTCGGAGTCGGGACGCTCGGAGTCGGGACGGCGGAACCAGGCGGACTCGACGGCGGCGAAGATCGGCAGGTACTCGTCGCCGCGTTCCAGCGAGGACTCACCGGGCCGGCTGACCGGACCGGTGACCGGCCCCGTCAGCGGCCCCGTCAGCGGATCGGCGCCGGGACCGGTGGGACCGGGCGGGTACGGCAGCGGCCGGGCCGGCGGAGGGCCGGCCGACCGGACCGGCCGCGGCCCCGGACCGGTGGCCGGGCCGGCCGGGCCGGTGGCCGGGCCCGTGGGACCGGTGGCCGGGCCGGTGGCGGGGCGGGCCGGCCCGGCGGGGGCGGCGGGACCGGTGTCCGGGCCCGCGGGGCCGCCGGGGAGGCCGCGCCACGGCTCTCCCGGCTCGCGCGCCGGCGTGCCGGGGCCGGTACCCGGTCCGGTACGACCAGGGCCGGCCGGGCCCGCTCCCGGGCCGGTGGGAGCGCCGAACGTCCCGGAGACGGGGTCGGCGAACGCCCGGCGCGGCCCGGCCGGGTCGCCGAACAGCGCGCCGGTTCCGGCGCCCGGCCGCTCACCGGCCGGCCCCCGCTGCGGGAGCGCGCCGCCCCCGCCCGGGACGGGGGTGGCACCGTTCCCGTACGCGGGGGTGTCCCCCGCGATGGAGGCCGGACCGCCGGGCTGGGGCACCAGCGGGTCGCGGGCCGCCGTGAGCGTGATGAGCTGCGCCGGGAACAGCACCATGGCGATCAGCCCGCCGGCGTCCCCGCGTCGCAGCTGGACGCGGACGCCGTTGCGCAGCGCCAGCCGGCCGACCACGAACAGGCCCATCCGGCGGGACACCGACACGTCCACCACCGGCGGGTCGGCGAGCCTGCGGTTGGTCTCGGCGATCTCCTCGGCCGTCATGCCGATGCCGGAGTCGCTGACCGCGAGCAGCGCGCCACCGCCCTCGACCATGCTGCTGGAGACCACCACGCGCGTGTTCTTCGGCGAGAACGCCAGCGCGTTCTCCACCAGCTCGGCGACGAGATGGACGATGTCGTTGGCCGCGTGCCCGGCGACCGCGCAGTTGCGCTGCACCTTGACGCTGACCCGGTCGTAGTCCTCGACCTCCGACAGCGCGGCGCGCACGACGTCCACCAGCTTGGCGGGTTTGCTGCGCTTGCGGGCGCTCTCGTGCCCGGCCAGCACCAGCAGGTTCTCGCTGTTGCGCCGCATGCGGGTCGCCAGGTGGTCCAGCTTGAACAGGTCGGCCAGCCGGCGGCCGTCCTGCTCGCCCCGCTCCAGCCCGTCGATGAGCGAGATCTGCCGTTCGACCAGGGTCTGGGTGCGCCGGGAGAGGTTGACGAACATCGCGTTGACGTTGCCGCGCAGCTGCGACTCCTCGGCGGCGAGCCGCAGCGCCTGGCGGTGCACCTCGTCGAACGCGGTGGCGACCTCGCCGATCTCGTCCTGGCTGCCCGGCAGGATCGGCTGCACCGGCGGGGGCGCCGCCGCCTCGCCGGACTCGCGCAGCCGGCCGACCTCGGCGGGCAGCCGGAAGCCGGCGATCTCCAGGGCCTCCGAGCGCAGCCGGCGCAGCGGCCGCACCAGCGACCGGGCGATGAGGATCGTGGTGGCCAGCACCAGCAGGAGCAGCGCCAGGATCAGCACGCCCGCGGTGATGGCGTTGCGGCGCTCGTTGGACTGCAGCGTCGACACCCGGGCGGCCAGCGAGGCGGCGACCCGGTTCTCCACCTGCTGGAGCACCTGGACGGTCCGGGTGTTGTCGTCGAACCACTGCCGCAGCAGGCCGGCGCTGCGCCCCGAGCCGTCGCGCAGCGGCAGGTTGCGGCCGGCCAGCGCGACGGCCCACGCCTTGGTGAGCTCGGCGCGGGTGACCGAGGCGCCGCGGTTGGTCTCGGCGAGCAGCCGGCCGTTGTCCGCGCCGGCCTCGCCGTTGAACGTGTTGATCGCGGTCTGCTGGCGGGACCGGGCGGCGATGAAGTCCTGCAGGGTGTCGGGGGTGAACCGCTCGCCGCGCACCAGGGTGCGGATGAGCGTGCCCCGCTGGATGGAGACCTCCTCCTTGGCGTGGGCGAGGGCGGCGATGCCCCGGGAGTAGCCGACGAGCTGGGTGTCCTGGACGGCCGCGGTGGTCTGCCCGATCTCGTCGTGCAGCCGCAGCACGGCCGCGACGGCGGTGCTGAACGCGGCCGGGCGGCCTTCCTTGCGGGTCACCGACAGCTCGTCCAGCCGGACGGCGACCTGCCGGGCGTCCTCGACGGCCCGCGCGCCGTAGCCGGCGTCGATGAGCGCCAGATCGTCGCGCACCTGGATGGCCGCGGCGTCCACGACGTCCCGCTGGTCGGTCAGCGCCTTGCGCTGCTGGCGGGTGGCGTCGAACACGATCGTCCTGTCGCGTTCCAGACCGAGTGCCATCGCCAGATCGCGCAGGTGGCCGGCCATCCGGGCGGCGGTCTCGGTGCGCTGGTAGGTGGCGACGCTCTCGATGGAGGAGACCACGCGCAGGCCGGCCAGCAGCACGGCGACCAGCGTGGGAACCAGGATGAGGGCGGTCAGGCGGGCGGGCACCCGCCACCGCCGCAGCGAGAGGCGAGACATCACGCGCCGGGCCCGCCGCCCGGCGGAACCGCCGCCTCGGCGCGCGGGCGCGCCGTCCACCGGCGCTCCGCTGGACGGGGTCGCGGTCCTGGTCTCGGATCCGTGTCGGTTCACGCGCCACCCCCCGCGGCCTTCCCATGCATGGATGACGGCATGGCATAACTACATAAGCGGGGACAATTCGACCACAAGGTCACGAGTGCTGCGGCCAGAACGATGACACCGAACGTAATTGTTATGAATCGCGCAGCTACCGAGGCGCCGTCGAGCAGGGGCGCTACCGCAGCGCGGCCAGCACGAATTCCCGGATGCGGGCTCGCTGCTCGGGGTCGGTGATCGGCCCGCCCGACCGGTCGACCACGTAGAAGACGTCGACCGCCTCCGCGCCGAGAGTCTCCACGCGCGCGGCGCGCACGTCAAGGTTGCACTCCCCGAACGCCCGGCCGATGCGCCACAGCAACCCGGGCCGGTCGTGCGCCCGCACCTCCACGACCGTGGCGGTCTGCGAGGCGTCGTCCACCAGGTTGACCCGCGGCGGCGCCACCGGCACCCGGGCGGGCCGCATCGACCGGGTGCGGCGCGCCAGCCGCTGCTCGATGTCCAGCCGGCCCGCGAGGACCAGCCGCAGGTCCGCCTCCAGGGTGGCCGGGTCCGGCGGGGTGCCGTACTCGGGCACCACGGCGAACTCGATGACCGCCGCGGTGGCCGCCGACGCCGCCGACGCCGAACGGACCACCATGCGGTGCGCCGCCAGCACACCGGCCGCCCGCCACAGCAGGCCCGGCCGGTCCGGCGCGACCACGGTGACCGCGCCGCCCTGCACGCGCACCGCGCCGCCGCCGTGCCGGGCCAGCGACGCCTGCCGCGCCGACAGCGCCGGCGCCGGAGCGGGCGGGCTGCCCGACAGCACCGAACGCACCCGGCGGACCAGGTCGGTGACCAGGCCGGCCTTCCAGGAGTTCCAGGCGGCCGGTCCGGTGGCGTGACCGTCGGCGACCGCCAGCGCGGCCAGCAGTTCGAGCACCTCCCGCGACCCGACCGCCTCGGCGACCCGCGAGATGGTGACCGGATCGTCCAGGTCACGGCGGGTGGCGGTCTCGGGCAGCAGCAGATGATGGCGGACCACGGTCGCCAGCGTGTCCACGTCGGCCGGTTGCAGGCCCATCCGGGTGCCGATGTCGCGGGCGACGACCTCGCCGGTGGCCGAGTGGTCGCCCGGCCAGCCCTTGCCGACGTCGTGCAGCAGCGCCGACAGCAGCAGCAGGTCGGGCCGGGACACCTCCCGGGTGAACGACGCCGCGCCGGCCGCGGTCTCGATGAGATGGCGGTCGACGGTGAACCGGTGCACGGGGTTGCGCTGCGGGCGGTGCCGCACCCGTTCCCAGTCCGGGACGAGCCGGACGATGACCCCGGCCTGGTCCAGCTCCTCCCAGACCGGCACCGCCGCCCGGCCCGCGCCGAGCAGCGCGACCAGCGCGTCGCGGGCCTCGTCCGGCCAGGGCACCGGCAGCGCGGGCGACTTGGCGGCGAGCAGCGAGACGGTCGCCGGAGCCATCGGCAGCCCGGCCTCGGCCGCCGCGGCCGCCGCCCGCAGCACCAGGACGGGGTCCTTGCCCGGGTCGACGCCACGGGCGAGCACGACCTCGCCGCCGTGCTCGACCACGCCGTCGGCGAGCGGGCGCCGGCCCCGGGGCGCCGGCCCGGACAGCAGGCGGTCGACGGTGCGCCAGGTGGCGTCGAAGGCGTGCGCGACGGTGCGGCCCGCCTCGGCCAGCCGGCGCATCAGCGCCTCGGCGTCCAGCAGGCCGAGGGACGCGGCGACGGCGTCCTGCTCCTGCAGCACCAGGCGGTCGGCGCCGCGCGCGGTGACCAGGTGCAGCGCGTGCCGGGCGTCCAGCAGGAACTCGTGCGCCTCGCGCACCCGCGGGCCGGGCGCCGAGGCGACCCAGGCGGCGGCCACCGCCTGCATGGCCTGCACGTCGCGCAGCCCGCCCCGCGAGTCGCGCAGGTCGGGCTCCAGCAGGAAGGCCAGCTCGCCGGCCGACTCGGCGCGCTTGTCGGCCGCCTCGCGCAGTTCGGCCAGCCGCCGCCGCGAGTCGGCGCGCCAGTCGGCGAGCACGCGCTCGCGGGCCGCCCGGGTGAGCTCGGGGTCGCCGGTCACGTGCCGGGCCTGGATCAGGCCGAGCACCGCCTTGAGATCCTCGCGGGCCACCGCGGCGACCTCGTCCACCGTGCGCACCGAGTGGTCCAGACCGATCCCGGAGTCCCAGATGGGGTACCAGATGCGGTCGGCGATGCGGGCGATGTCGTCCCGCCCGTCGTGCAGCAGCACCAGGTCCAGGTCGCTGCCCGGGGCGAGTTCGGCCCGCCCCAGGCTGCCCACCGCGACCAGCGCGATTCCGGGAGCGCCGGCCGCCGCGGCGGCGCCGGCGCGTTCCTCGGCGACGCCGTTCTTCGATGCGCCGGCCCGTCCCTCGGCGCCGCGGGCCCGCGGGTACGCCGAGCGGAACAGGTCGGCCAGCCACCGGTCGAGGTCCGCGGCCCGCTCCCTGCGGGCCGCGGAGTAGGACCGAACGTCGCCTCTCATCAAGGTCAGAGAGCCTCCGGTCCGCGTTCCCCGGTGCGCACCCGGACCACGGTGTCGACCGGGACCGACCACACCTTGCCGTCCCCGATCTTGCCGGTCTGGGCCGCCTTGACGATGACGTCGATGACGTCCTCGGCGTCCTCCTCCTCGGTCAGCACCTCCACCCGGACCTTGGGCACCAGGTCGACCTGGTACTCCGCGCCCCGGTAGACCTCGGTGTGGCCGCGCTGGCGGCCGTAGCCGCTGGTCTCGCTGACCGTCATGCCGCGGACGCCGAACTGCTCGAGAGCGGCCTTGACGTCGTCCAGCTTGAACGGCTTGATCACCGCCGTGATTAGCCTCATGCGTCAACCTTCTTCGCCACCGATGGGACAGGACCGTTAACCGAGGATGACACCCCGGAGGCGTGCACGGACCCGAGGTCGTAACCGGTCTCGGCGTGCGTGGTGATGTCGATGCCGGTGACCTCGTCCTCCTGGGAGAGGCGGAAGCCCATCGTCTTGTCGATGATCTTTCCGATGATCCAGGCGAGGACGAAGGAGTACAGGCCGACCACGACCGGGCCGAGCACCTGCCGGCCGAGCTGGGTGAATCCGCCCCCGTAGAACAGGCCCTTGGCCTGCGGCTCCAGGAAGGGGTAGGCGGACAGGAAGCCCAGCAGGATGGCGCCGATCGCGCCGCCCACCAGGTGGACGCCCACCACGTCGAGCGAGTCGTCGTAGCCGAGCCGGTACTTCAGGCCCACCGCGTAGGCGCAGGCCGTACCGGCGATCGCGCCGATCACCATGGCCGCCCACGGGTCGACGAAACCACAGGCGGGGGTGATGGCGACCAGGCCGGCCACCGCGCCGGAGGCGACGCCGAGCGTGGTCGAGTGCCCGTCGCGGATCTTCTCCACCAGGATCCACGCGCCGGCCGCGACCGCCGTGGCGATCTGGGTGTTCATGAACGCCAGGCCCGCGGTGCCGTCCACCGCCAGCTCCGAGCCGGCGTTGAAGCCGAACCAGCCGAACCACAGCAGGCCGGTGCCGAGCAACACGAGGGTGAGGTTGTGCGGCCGCATCGGGTCCTTGCGCCAGCCGGTGCGCTTGCCGAGCACCAGGGCGAGGGCCAGACCGGCGGCACCGGCGTTGACGTGCACGACCGTGCCGCCGGCGAAGTCCTCGATGCCGAGCTGGGTCAGCCAGCCGCCGCCCCAGACCCAGTGGGCGACCGGGAAGTAGACGATCGTGGCCCACACGACGCTGAACACGATCCAGGCGCCGAACCTGGCCCGGTCGGCGATCGCGCCGCTGATCAGCGCGACGGTGATGATGGCGAAGGTGAGCTGGAAGGCGGAGAACACCAGGTTCGGCATCCCGGTGCCGTCGTCCTTGGTGGCCGTGTCGACCAGGCTCTGCAGGCCGACGGCGTCCAGGCCGCCGACGATCTTGTTCAGGAAGGTGTTGCCGTTTTCGTCGAACGCCAGCGAGTGCCCGTACAGCACCCAGGCGATGGTCACCGTGATGATGCTGGCGAACGACATCATCATCATGTTCAGGACGCTCTTCGCCCTGGTCATGCCCCCGTAGAAGAACGCGAGACCCGGCGTCATCAGCAGCACCAGCGCGGTGGCCGCGAGCATCCAGGCCGTGGTGCCGCTATCGATCTTCATTCGATGCGACCCTCCTTACAAATGGCGTATGGCCGATTTCTCCCGCAGTGGGCACTTCAGGACTTCATTGACCGGCTGCACACTGACGTTGGGCGAAAGCGTGTTCTTCTGCCGTTTCAGGTCTCGACCCGGAGTGTTTCGCGTGCGTGAAACTCCCGCACACGATGTTTCGGCCACGTTTCGGAGGGGTCATGCTGATCGGATGAGCCATCCGCAATTAGCGGAGCGGGTGGCGTTCACCGGCGTTCACCAGGGCACCGGCACGTCCACCTGGGACGACACCGGCGCGCCCCCCGTGACCGGGGGACGCGCCGGGACGGCGGTGCGACGAGGGCACCGCGCGGCGCCCACCTGGGACGCCGGAGCGTTTACGCGGCGGCCTGGGCCATCCGGCGCAGCCGGGCGAGCGCGTCGCGCTCCATCCGGCGGGCCCGGTCCCGGCCGATGCCGTAGCGCTCGCCGACCTCGGTGAGTGTGTGCTCGCGGCCGTCGACCAGGCCGTAACGCCAGCGCAGCATCTCGCGCAGGTGGTCGTCCAGGCCCAGCAGCCAGTCCTCCAGCCGCTCACGCTCCAGGGTGTCCATCGCCTGCTGCTCGGGGTCGGCCCACGTCTCGTCGGCGATCATGTCCCCGAGTTCGGTCTCGTCCTCGTCGCCCACGCCGAGCTGCAGCGACACCGGGTCGGCGGCCCAGCGGCGCAGCTCGCGGACCCGCTCGATCGGCAGGTCGAGCACCGCGGCGAGATCCTCGTCGGTGGGCTCGGTGTCCATCTCGGCCAGCATGTCGCGCCGCACCCGCATCAGCCGGGTCATCTGCTCGCCGGCATGGGTGGGCAGCCGCACCGGGCGGGCCTGCTCGTGGATGGCCCGGCCGACCGACTGGCGGATCCACCAGGTCGCGTAGGTGGAGAACTTGTAACCGCGGCGATAGTCGAACTTCTCCACCGCGCGGACCAGGCCGAGGTTGCCCTCCTGTACCAGGTCGATCAGCGGCATGCCGCGCCCGGAGTACTTGCGCGCCACCGCGACCACCAGGCGCAGGTTGGCCTGGATGAACTCGTCCTTGGCCCGGCGGCCGGACACCGCGAGGCGCTCGAGCTCCTCGTCGGCCGCGTCCGAGACCTTGGGCTCCGGGCCGCCGGAGTCGAGCAGGTATTCGGCGAACAGGCCGGCCTCGATGCGTTTGGCCAGCTCGACCTCTTCGTCCGCGCTGAGCAGCGGCACCCGGCCGATCTCCGCGAGATACGTACCGAGCAGGTCCCGGTCCGCGACCTGCTGTTCCTGTCCCCGATTGCCCGCCGGCCTTGCCATCCGATGGCACCTCGTCTCGCCGCGCCCGCTTTCGCGGGTGGAGTTCGCCGCCCGGTTCCCGCGCCGCGTTCTCGCCCCCATGCTTTTCATCACCAACGAACAGTCCACGGCAAAGATTCCCCAAAGGGATGGGCCTGCGGAATGGTTCACCCGTCCTTCTCAGGGATGAGACGGCCCCGGGTCTTCTCAGGGACGACCCCGGAGAATGCGCGCATCCGGTCGCTCCGGGCCCGGGCGGGGAGGTCCGTCATCCGTCCACCGCGGCGATGGCCGCGGCGAGCAGCGCGCCCACGTCACCCAGCACGTGACCGCCCTCCACGACGACCCGCCGCCCGCCGGACACCACCGAATGGACGTCCGCGGCGGTGGCCCCGAAGATCATCATATCGCCGGCCACCGCGGGCCGGGCGCCGGCGGTGCGGACCGAGTCCAGCCGTACCGAGACCAGGTCGGCCCGGGCGCCGGGCACGATGAATCCCGCGTCGGGGTGGCCCAGCGAGGCCTGGCCGACCATCGTCACCGCGGCGAGCAGCTCCGCGGCCGGCCAGTGCCCGCGCCGCCCGCAGGCCAGCCGCTCGCCGAGCTCCAGCGCCCGGGCCTCGGCCAGCAGGTCGATGACGGCGTTGCTGTCACTGCCCATGGTGATCGGCGAGCCGGCCTCCAGCAGGCGTCGGGCCGGCCCGACGCCGTCGCCGAGATCCCACTCGGTCGTCGGGCACACGCAGACGTGGGTGGCCGAGCCGCCGAGCAACGCCACGTCCGCGTCGGCCAGGTGGGTGGCGTGCACGGCGGTGGTGCGCGGCCCGAGGATGCCGTGCTCGTAGAGCACGCGGACCGGCGTGGCGCAGTAGGTCTCCACGCAGTGCGCGTTCTCGGTGGCCCGCTCGGAGACCTGGACGTGCAACGGCACTGCCCGGCGGTGCGCGAGCTCGGCGACCACCGGCATCTGCTCGGGCGGGCAGGCCCGTACCGAGTGCACCGCCGCACCGATCACCACGTCCTCGCACTTGAGGTACTCGCCGGCCAGGTCGTCCACCCGCTCGGCCCAGCGGTGCGCGTCGCCGTCGCCGAACCGCAGCTGGGTGTCCTCCAGCGGGGCGCCGATGCCCGCGGTGAGATAGCAGGCGTCCAGTAGGGTCAGCCGGACGCCGGCGTCCCGGGCCGCCTCGACCAGGGCGTGCCCCATCACGTTGGGGTCGTCGTAGCGGCGCCCGCCGGGGCCGTGGTGCAGGTAGTGGAACTCCCCCACGCAGGTGACGCCGGCCATCGCCATCTCGGCGAACACCGCGCGGGCCAGCTGGAGGTAGGTGTCGGGGTCCAGGCGGCCCGCCAGGGCGTACAGCCGGTCCCGCCAGCCGGCGAAGTCCGCCACCCCCGTCTGCGCCCGGCCGCGCAGCACCCGCATGAACGCGTGGGAGTGCGCGTCGGCCAGCCCGGGCAGGGTCAGCCCGGCCAGCCGGACCGTCCCGGGGGGCGGCGCGGTGACGCCGGGCCGTACTTCGGCGAACCGGCCGCCTTCCACGCCGACCAGCACGCCCGCCACCGCTTCGCCGGGATGCAGCCAGGCCAGTTCACACCAGTACGTCAAGGCCGACACTTTCCTACTGTTTCAAGGAAAATGTAGATATATGTTCATATATATGCCTTGATTCGCTCCAGGTTGCCGCCTCCGGCGGCCGCGCCGGCCGGTCAGGACACCGGGCCGGCCGCCGGACGGACAGTGATCTCGGTGACGTGCGCGTCGGCGGAGGCGGTGACCGCGGCCAGCACCGCGCGGGCCACCGAATCCGGGGCCAGGTACTTGTCCGGCTGGTACGGCCCGCCCTCGTGCTCGCGGACCCCGCGCTGCATGTCGGTGTCGACCCGGCCCGGATAGACGGTGGTGACCCGTACCCCGTGCGGCTCCTCCTCCTGGCGCAGCGCGTCGGCCAGCGCGCGCAGCGCGAACTTCGAGGCGGCGTAGCAGGTCCAGCCAGGATTGGCCCGCTGCCCGGCACCGGAGTTGATCATCACCACCCGGCCCCGGGCGGCGCGCAGCCGCGGCAGCAGCAGGCGGGTGAGCCCGGCCACCGCGATCACGTTCACCTCGAAGCTCTCCCGCCAGGCCGCGGGCGGCAGCTCGGCGACCGCGCCGAGCCGGACCACCCCGGCGCTGTGCACCAGCAGGTCGAGCCGGTCGACGTCCGCCGCCGCCTCGGCCACCGCCCGGTCGTCGGTCAGCTCCACCGCCCACGGCCGCGCGCCCAGCTCGTCGCACACCGCGCGCAGCGCGGTGCCGTCCCGCCCGCCGAGGAGCAGGTCGTACGTCGGCGCCAGGGCGCGGGCGATCGCCGCGCCCACCCCGCGGGAAGCTCCGGTGATCAGCGCGACCGGCCGCGTCGTTCCGTCTGCCATACCCCCACCCTAGGCGTACCCGGGCGATCCGCCCGACCCGCGACAGATCGCCCGAAATGCCATTTCACCCTGCGCCTTTACGGGACGCACATACGAATTTGCGCGACGGGCACACCAGAGGGCCGCCTGCCGATTCCGGGTAGCCGCGAAGGACAAGAAGATCGGCGGCGGCGAGACCTGGGACCTGGGACCTGGGACCTGGAAAGCTACCGGCCCAACATCAGCTGGGCCCGGGTGAGCGGCGGCGTGCTGTTCCACGAGTGCAACTGGTGAGCGACCGGACCGGCTGACCGGCCCAGGATCGATCGCGGGGCGGGCGCGCCGCACCGCCGGGCACCGCGAACGGCCGGGGCCGCACCCTCAAGGGGCGCGGCCCCGGCCCCCGCGCGGACCCTCACCGATCGCGGGCGGCCACCTGGTCGCCCACCACCCCCGGCCCGCGCGCGGGCCCTCAGCCTTCCCGCATCGGCACCCGCACGCCCCGCTCGTCCGCCACCGTCACCGCGCGGTCGTACCCGGCGTCCACATGCCGCACGACGCCCATCCCGGGGTCGTTGGTCAGCACCCGGGCGATCTTCTCTGCGGCCAGCGGAGTGCCGTCCGCCACCGTCACCTGTCCGGCGTGGATCGACCGGCCGATGCCCACGCCGCCACCGTGGTGGATCGACACCCACGAGGCGCCCGAGGCCACGTTCACCATGGCGTTGAGCAGCGGCCAGTCGGCGATCGCGTCCGAGCCGTCGGCCATCGCCTCGGTCTCCCGGTAGGGCGAGGCCACCGAGCCGCAGTCCAGATGGTCGCGCCCGATCACCACCGGCGCGCGCAGCTCGCCGCGCGCGACCATGTCGTTGAACCGCTCGCCGGCCCGGTCGCGCTCGCCGTAGCCGAGCCAGCAGATGCGCGCCGGCAGCCCTTGGAAGCGCACCTTCTCGCCGGCCATCCGGATCCAGCGGGCCAGCGGCTCGTTGTCGGGGAACAGTTCCAGCACCGCCCGGTCGGTGCGGGCGATGTCCTCGGCCTCCCCCGACAGCGCCGCCCAGCGGAACGGTCCCTTGCCCTCGCAGAACAGCGGGCGGATGTAGGCGGGCACGAACCCCGGGAAGTCGAACGCCCGCTCGTAGCCCGCCAGCCGCGCCTCGCCCCGGATGGAGTTGCCGTAGTCGAACACCTCGGCCCCCGCGTCACGGAAGCCCACCATCGCCGCCACGTGCGCGGCCATCGACTCACGGGCCCGGCGGGTGAACCCGGCCGGATCCTTGTCGCGCTCGGCGGCCATGTCCGCGAAGGCCACCCCGCGCGGCAGGTACATCAGCGGATCGTGCGCCGAGGTCTGGTCGGTGACGATGTCGATCTCGGCTCCGGCGGCGAGCAGTTCGGGCAGCGCGTCGGCGGCGTTGGCCTCCACCCCGATCGACAGCGGGGCCCGCCCGTCGCGGGCGTCGCGGGCCAGGCGCAGCGCCTCGGCCAGGGTGTCCGCCCGGACGTCCAGGTAGCCGTGGCCGATCCGGCGCTCGATGCTGCGCGGGTCGCAGTCGACGCAGATCGCCACGCCGCCGTTCATGGTGACGGCGAGCGGCTGCGCGCCGCCCATCCCGCCGAGCCCGGCAGTGAGGGTGATCGTGCCCGCCAGCGAGCCGCCGAACCGCTTGGCGGCGACCGCGGCGAAGGTCTCGTAGGTGCCCTGCAGGATGCCCTGGGTACCGATGTAGATCCACGAACCGGCCGTCATCTGCCCGTACATCGTCAGCCCGGCCGCCTCCAACCGGCGGAACTCCTCCCAGTTCGCCCAGTCGGGCACCAGGTTGGAGTTGGCGATCAGCACGCGCGGCGCCCACTCGTGGGTGCGCATCACGCCGACCGGCCGGCCGGACTGCACCAGCAGGGTCTCGTCGGCCGCCAGCTCCGTCAGGCTGCGGCAGATCGCGTCGAACGACCGCCAGTCGCGGGCCGCCCGCCCGGACCCGCCGTAGACCACGAGCTCTTCCGGATGCTCGGCCACCTCCGGATCCAGATTGTTCTGGATCATCCGGAGCGCCGCCTCCTGCGGCCACCCCTTGGCGGTGAGCGTGCCGCCGCGCGGCGCGCGGACCACTCTGGCGTTCATGAACCGACCTCCCCATCGAGGTGAATGAGCGCGTTCATCCTGATCAGCGGACCGGCGCCCGGTCAAGCGGCGGCCCCGCGGGCGGCGCGCCCGCCCCACCCTTCACTCCCGTCCCGGAAATCTTTTGCCCGCGGACCAATCCGATCGCGCCGCCGCCGCGTATAGCCCCCTGAGGACCCGGCCGGACCTCTCCCGTTTCAGCGCCCGGTCGCGATCGCGACCGGCGGCCGAAAGGAACCGTGACGACATGGAGCTCCGGATGCACCGGCGCGCCCCGATCGTGCTGGCAGCCGTCGGGCTGCTCGCCGCCTCCGCCTTCGCCGCGCTGCGTCCCGACGCCGGCGGGGCCTCCTCCCATCGCGAGGCACCGCTGATCTCGGGCGATCCGCGTAACGACAACACCGACGTCTACGCGTTCGTCAGCCCCGACCGGCCCGACACCGTGACGCTGATGGCCAACTGGATCCCGTTCGAGGAGCCGACCGGCGGCCCGAACTTCTACCAGTTCGACACCCGCTCCCGGTACAACATCAAGATCGACAATGACGGTGACGCCAAGCCGGACGTCGTCTACCAGTGGACCTTCCGCGACGAGGACCGCCGCGGCACCGCCACCTTCCTGTACAACAACGGGCCGGTGACGTCGATCAATGACGAGAACCTGCTGTTCCGCCAGCGGTACACCCTGAAGAAGTTCACCCACCGCGGCGTCACCACCCTGGTGCGCAACGGCGTCGTCGCGCCCAGCAACACCGGCCGGGCCTCGATGCCCGACTACGCGACGCTGCGCGCCCAGTCGATCGCCGGGCTGCCGCGCGGCGGACGGGCCTTCGCCGGGCAGGCCGACGACCCGTTCTTCCTGGACCTGCGGGTGTTCGACCTGCTGTATGGCGGCGACCTGTCGGAGGTCGGCCAGGACACCCTCAAGGGCTACAACGTGCACAGCCTGGCCGTCCAGATCCCCAAGAGCGAGCTGGCGCTGCGCGGCGACGCGCGGCGCAACCCGGTGATCGGCGTGTGGTCCACCACCGACAAGTGGAGCCCGGGCGGCTACCGCCAGGTCTCCCGGCTGGGCAACCCGCTGGTCAACGAGGTGGTGCTGCCGGCCGGTCTCAAGGACACCTTCAACGCCGTCAACCCCGACCGGGACGCCCGGCTGGACGCGGTGGTCGAACGGGTCACCGAGCCGGAGCTGCCGAAGCTGATCGAGGCCATCTACAAGATCCCGGCGCCGAAGACCCCGCGCGCCGACCTGGTGGAGATCTTCCTGACCGGCATCGCCAAGGCCAACGGCCCGATCAAGGCCGACCTCAACTCGCAGATCCTCAACCGGGACGTCAACCGCCGCCACTTCCGGCCCGCGGAGATGCTGCGCCTCAACATGGCCGTCCCGCCCACCTCGCGGCCCAACCGGCTCGGCGTGCTGGCCGGAGACCTGCAGGGCTTCCCCAACGGCCGCCGGCTCGGCGACGACGTGATCGACATCTCGCTGCAGGCCGTCGAGGGCGCCGCGCTGACCGGCAAGCTCGTCGACGCGCTGGCCGCCGGGGACAAGGTCGACGAGAACGACCAGCCGTACCAGGCGCGCTTCCCCTACGTGCCGCTGCCCAGCGCCAAGGCGGTGAACGAGCGCTGACCCCGCCCGCGCCGGCTCCCGCCCCGCGGCGGGGGCCGGCGGCCGTCCGGCACCGGCCGGGGAACCCGAGGAGATCTTCATGTCCGACCTGAAACGCCCGCGCGGCCGGGCCGCCGCCGCGGCGGCCAAGACGGCCTGCGTCGTCGCCGCCACCCTGGCGATCACGGCCGGCGCGACCCTGCTCCCGCCCATCGGCCACCAGGCCCCCGCCGTGACCCCCGCGGGCGCCGAACCCGGAGCCGGGCCGCCGCAGGCCGGCGCCACCGGGCTGTCCACGACCGTGCGCGGCCTGCGCGACCGGCTGCAGCGGCTGCCCAAGGACCACCAGGCCTGGGCCGCCCTCGGCGCGGCGCACGTCCAGCAGGCGCGGATCACCGCCGACCCCTCCTACTACGTCAAGGCCGAGCAGGCCCTGGACCGGGCGGCCGCGCTCGCGCCCCGGGACGCGGCCGTGCTCGCCGCCCGGGCGTCGCTGGCCGCCGGGCGGCACGAGTTCGCCGCGGCCCGGCGGCTGGCCCGCCAGGCGATCGACGCCAACCCCTACGGGGCGACCGCCTACGGAGTGCTGGCCGACGCCGCCACCCAGCTCGGCGAGCACGCCGAGGCGACCCGGGCGGTCCGCCGGATGACCGAGCTCAAGCCCGGGGTCGCGTCCTTCACCCGCGCCTCCTACGACGCCGAGCTGCGCGGCGACGTCCGGGAGGCCGAAGAGCTGCTGAAGGCCGCCCTGGCCGACGCGTTCACCCCCGAGGACATCGCCTACTGCCGGTTCTACCTGGGCGAACTGGCGCTGCGGGCGGGCGAGCTGGAACGGGCCGGCCACATGTACGACGAGGCCCTTCGGGCGTACCCCGCGTTCGTGCCGGCCCTGGCCGGGCGGGCCCGGGCCGCCGCGCTCGCCGGGCGGCTGGAGTCCGCCGCGCAGGGCTACCAGGACGTGGTGGCGCGGCTGCCGCTGGCCCAGTACATCGTCGAGTACGGCGAGGTGCTGGCCAGGCTGGGCCGCAGCCCGGCCGGGCAGTGGGCGCTGCTGTCCGCGCAGCGGCGGCTGATGGCCGCGAGCGGGGTGCGCGACGACATCACCTGGGCGGAGTTCGAGGCCGACCACGGCTCGCCGGCCGCCGCGGTGAAGCACGCCCGCGCCGAGTACCGCCGGCATCCCAACCTGGTGTCCGCCGACGCGCTCGCCTGGGCGCTGCACCGGGACGGCCGGTCCCGCGAGGCGCTGAGGTACGCCAGAAAGGCCACCGCCCGCGGCTGGCGCAACGCCCTGTTCCACCACCACCGGGCCGAGATCGAGCGAAAGCTCGGCCTGGACGCCGGCCGGTCCAGGTCCCGGGTCAAGGAGTACAACCCGCGCTTCGACCCCGCGCTGCCGGCGCTGGCCAGGTTCTCATGATCGCCGTGGTGCTGGCCGCGGTGGTGGCGGCCCATCCGCTCGGTGACTTCACCGTCAACCACGCCAACGCGCTCAAGGTCTTCCCCGACCGGATCGAGAACACCGCCGCCGTCGACTACGCCGAGCTGCCCACCCTGCAGGCCGCGCCCGAGGTGGACACCGACGGGTCCGGATCGGCCTCGGCCGCCGAGACCGCGGCGTACGCCCGGGCCACCTGCGGGGCGCTCGCCGCCGGGCAGCGGTTGACGGTGGACGGCCGGCCGGTGACCTGGCGGGCCGGACCGGCCCGCCTCGACTACGCCCCCGGCCAGGGCGGGCTGCGGATCAGCCGGCTGACCTGCGAGCTGAGCGCGCCGCTGGCCGGACCGGCGACCATCGCGTTCTCCGACTCGTTCCTGGCCGGCCGGATCGGCTGGCGGGAGATCACCGCGACGGCCGAGGGAGTGCGGCTGGCAGCACCCGGTGTGCCCGCCGAAAGCCCGAGCCGGAACCTGCACGCCTACCCCGACGACCTGCTCGCCGACCCGCTCGACCAGCGCACCGCCACGCTGCGGGTCGAAGGGGCCACCGCCGGCACGGGCGCCGGCACGGACGCCGCCGGCGCGACGGGCGGCATGACGGGCGGCATGACGGGTGGCGCCGCGGGGCGGGCACCCGCGCTGGGCGCGCCGGTGCTGCCCGGACCGCTCGGGGACGCGCTGGCCGCGCTGGACCGCGTGTTCACCGGCCTGGTGGGCGCCCGGTCGCTGACCGTACCGCTCGGCCTGCTCGCCGTGCTGCTGGCCGCGGTGCTCGGCGCCGGCCACGCGCTGATCCCCGGGCACGGCAAGACCATCATGGCCGCCTACCTGGCCGGCCGGCGGGGCCGGCCGCGGGACGCCGTCGTCGTCGGTGCCACGGTCACCGCCACCCACACCACCGGTGTCCTGCTGGTCGGCCTGCTGGTCAGCGCGTTCTCCACCCTGGCGGGCGAGGCGGTGCTGTCCTGGCTGGGGCTGGCCAGCGGCCTGCTGATCGCCGCCGCCGGCCTCGGCCTGCTCCGCACCGCCCTCCGCCGCCCCACCCCGGGACACGGGCATGGGCACGGCCACGGACACGGGCACAGCCACGGACACGAACACGGGCACAGCCACGGACACGGACACGGACACGGACACGGGCACAGCCACGGACTCGGACATGTGCATGGGCCCGGACACGGTCTCCGGCTCTGGCGGCGGCGCGGGCCCGGCCCGGAGGCCACCGTGAACACTGACGTGAACACCGACGTGAACACCGACCTGGACTCTGCCGTGGACGGTTCCGGACGGGCACCGGGGCGGGCCGGGCTGATCGGGCTCGGCGTGGCCGGTGGCCTGGTGCCGAGCCCGTCGGCGCTCATCGTGCTGCTCGGCGCGGTCGCGCTGGGCCGTACCTGGTTCGGCGTCGCCCTGGTCGGCGCCTACGGGGTGGGCATGGCGGCGACCCTGACCGCCACCGGCCTGCTGCTGGTGAAGCTGGCCGCCCGGCTGGACCGGCTGGCCGCCGCCCGCCGCGGCCTGGCCGCCCGGGCCGCCGGCCTGGCGCCGCTGGGCACCGCCACCATGGTCGTCGTCCTCGGCACCGGCCTGGCCGTCCGCGGCCTGGCCGGCGCCCTGTGAGCTCGCGTGGCCGGATGTCGGCGATACGACCGGCCGATGGGATCGGCCGGCCGGCACCCCGGTGCGGCCCGGCACCCGGGCCTCGTCCGGTCGTCGTCCCAGCCGACCGCGGTGCCGGCGGGCGCCTACCCCTTGTAGTTGAAGATCTGCCGCAGCGTGTGCTGGACCTCGACCAGGTCCCGCTGGTCGGCCATCACCTGGTCGATGGGCTTGTACGCCTCCGGGTGCTCGTCCACCAGCGTGGCGGCCCGGTCGGCGTTCCAGGTCCGGCCGCGCATCGCCTCGGTGAGCGAGGCGGCGGACAGCTCCCGCTTCGCCCGGGTGCGCGACATGCGGCGGCCCGCCCCGTGCGCGCAGGAGTGGTAGGAGTCGGGGTTGCCGCGGCCGCGGACGATGTAGGAGCGGGTGCCCATCGAGCCGGGGATGACGCCCTCATCTCCGGTATCGGCCTTGATGGCACCCTTTCGGGTGATCCACAGCTCCTTGCCGTGATGCGTCTCTCTTTGGGTGAAATTATGGTGGCAGTTGATCACGCGGACCCGGCGGCCGGTGCCGACCACCCGGAACAGCGCGTCCACCAGCACCCGGTCCATCCGGGCGCGCGACGCCATGGCGTACC
Source organism: Sphaerisporangium rufum (assembly GCF_016863395.1). Classification (GTDB taxonomy): domain Bacteria; phylum Actinomycetota; class Actinomycetes; order Streptosporangiales; family Streptosporangiaceae; genus Sphaerisporangium; species Sphaerisporangium rufum. Next base: position 20,287 of record NZ_BOOU01000001.1, read on the forward strand.
GCTGGGCCCACAGCATGTCCTCGATGTAGGCGGTGAACTCCGGGGTGTTCTGCACCAGGTAGGCCAGATCCGGATCCTCCAGGCCGAGGGCCTGCTTCTTCATCAGCTTCTTGGCGCCCACGATGTGCATGGTGGCGAGCTGGTTGCCGATGCCACGCGAACCGGAGTGCAGCACCGTCCAGACCCGGTCTCGCTCGTCCAGGCAGACCTCCACGAAGTGGTTGCCGGACCCCAGGGTGCCGAACTGCTCGGCCACCTTCTTCTCCTGCTTGGGGTTCAGGCCGGTGTGCGGGTGGCCCAGCTCGCCCAGCGCGCGGTCCAGCGACCGGTCGGCGTGCCCCTTGCCCACCCCGGCCGGGATGCGCCGCTCCACCATGGGCATCAGCGGGGCGAGGGAGTCGGGCAGGTCGGCGGCGGTGAGCGTCGTCTCGGTGGCGACCATGCCGCAGCCGATGTCCACCCCCACCGCGGCCGGGATGATCGCCCCTTCGGTGGGGATCACCGACCCCACCGTGGCGCCGATGCCGACGTGCGCGTCCGGCATGAGCGCCACGTGACCCGACACGACCGGCAGGCGGGCGGTACGGGCCGCCTGCTCGACCGTGCCCGCGTCGATCTCGCTGGCCCATGACAGAAGGTTCGGTGCGACCTGGCTCGGCATGAGGATCTCTCCTTTGTGATCGAGATCTACTGTGGCCCGGTCCGGCCCGCCGATCCACCGATTATCCGCCGCCGCTCCCCCGGCCCCGGGCGCGCCTCACTAAGATGCGCCGGATGAGGCGGGTACTGATGTGGCTGCACGGCGGGGCCTGGATGATGCGCCCGGAAGGCGACCGCTCGGCCAAGGCCTACCAGCGGCACGGCCTTGAGGTGGTGCCGGCCACCTACCGGCTGAGCGGCGAGGCGAGGTGGCCGGCGCAACTGGCGGACGTGCGGGCGGCGGCCCGAGAGATCATGGCCGGCGATCCGGACGTCCGGCTGCTGGTCGCCGGGCACTCGGCGGGCGCCCATCTCGCGTTGCACCTGGCCCTGCGCGGCGTGAACCGGCCGGGCGACGTGGCCGCGGTGATCGCCGCCTCGCCGCCGACCGACCCGCTGGCCGCCGACTGGCCCGAAAGCCGGGAGGCCGGCAGCCCGTGGGCCCGCCTGCTCGGCCAAGTGCCGGCCGCCGGCGACCCGGCCACCGCGGACGTCACGGTCGCCAACCACGTGGGCACCGGCGTGCCGGTCCTGCTGCTGCACGGCGCGGACGACCAGGTGGTGCCGCCGACCCAGACCCTGGACCTGGCGAACGCCCTGCTGGCCGCCGGGCACCCGGTGACCGCCTACCTCTGTCCCGGCGGGCACGACCTGCGGCTGGACGACGCCGACGTCGAGCAGGTGGTCGCCGCCTTCCTGCGCGGGCCGGCCGCCGGCTGACCGGCCGCGGCCGGCGGCCGGCTCAGCTGCGGACGCCGTGGTCGCGGCGGATCTGCGCGGCGGCCTGCTTGATGCGCTCCTCGGTGCGCAGCAGCCGGGCCTCGGCCTCGTCGGTGCGCGCCTTGGCCGCCATCGTGCGGTTCCCGGTGCCCGAGCCCAGCCGCCGCCGCGTCCGGGCCGCCAGCTCGCGGATGCCCAACCTGTCGATGAATCCCATGGCCGCGCCTCCTCATCACATGCTCACTGAACGTCTCCACTCCCCCGGAGCGCGACGATCATGCATGTCTCCGGTGGAACCGCGGGTCAGCCGGGACGGCGGTCACCGCCGCGGCGCCGGGAGCGCTCGCGGTCGGCGGGCCAGACCGAGGGCAGGTCGTGCCGCCCGGACACGAACTCCTGGACCGCGATCTTCACCCGGATCACCGGCCGCCGCCAGCGGTGCTCCCGGTGCACGGCGCGGGCCATCTTGCCCTCGCTGGGCCGGCGCGAGCCCGGGGCGAAGAACCAGCGCGCCCAGGGCGACCCGGGGCGGGCCAGCCGCAGCGCGCCGACCACGAGCAGGACCGGCACGAACAGCCCGACCAGCCCGGTCCAGATCTTGCCCTTGAGCAGGGTGACCACCGCCAGGACGAGGTTGCCGGTGAGGATCGCGGCCGCCGTCCACCGGCCGCTCGCCGACGGATCGGGCGATTCCCAGCCGAGCGGGCGCAGGCCGAGCAGCAGGAGCAGGGTGACCGCGATGGCGACGAACACCGCGTCGACCGAGGCCCGTCCCTCCTCCGACCAGTAGACGTCGCGCAGGTGCAGGATGAGCGCGAACTCGTCCAGCACCAGGGCCGCGCCCACCCCGAAGATCGCCGCGGTGAGGGCGTACCAGCCGGAGGACAGGCCCGCGGTGACCAGCCCGGCGATTCCGCCGAGCAGCATGAGCACCACGCCGAACACCACGTGGTGGACGTGCACGTCGCCCACGCTGACGTTGCGGAACCAGCCGACCCGGGCCCGGATCAGCCGGACGTTCACCCGGGTGAACACGAAGGTGACGATCAGCGCGATCAGGAAGCAGAACAGCGGCAGCCGGCCGTTGTCGACGATCCTCTCGGCGAACCATTCCCCCACGCGCATCCCCCGTCGCCAGGCTACGTCTCCGTCCCGGGCGGCCCGTCCGGCCGGCGTGCCCTCGCCGGGCGCCGCGCGCCCCTCGACCGTGATCGGTGCCGTCAGGCGTGGAACGCCTGGAAGGCCCGCGGTCGTTCCCGCGGCGGGTCGCGGTGACGCCGGCGGTGACGTTGACGGCGGGTCGGGGGTGCTGCTTGCATGCCACCAATGGTCTGGTCACAGGCCCGTGCCGGAGGGGGACGCCATGCTCACCGTCGACGAACTGCGCGAAGAGGTGGACGCGGGGCGGATCGACACCGTGCTGCTGGCGATCGCCGACATGCAGGGCCGCCTCCAGGGCAAGCGGCTGTCGGCCCGCTACTTCCTCGAGGAGGTGCTGGAGCACGCGGCCGAGGGCTGCAACTACCTGCTCGCGGTGGACGTGGACATGAACACCGTGGACGGGTACGAGATCTCCTCCTGGGAGCACGGTTACGGCGACTTCGTGATGAAACCCGACCTGAGCACGCTGCGCCGGCTGCCGTGGCAGGAGGGGGCCGCGCTGGTCATGGCCGATCTGGTGTGGGCGGACGGCACCCCGGTCGTGCCCTCGCCCCGGCAGATCCTGCGCGGCCAGCTCGACCGGCTGGCCGGGCGCGACTGGGCGGCCTACGTCGGCACCGAGCTGGAGTTCGTGGTGTTCAACGACAGCTACGAGAGCGCCTGGTCCAGTGGCTACCGTGACCTCACCCCCGCCAACCAGTACAACGTGGACTACTCGCTGCTCGGCGGGGCCCGGGTGGAGCCGCTGCTGCGGCGGATCCGGCTCGGCATGGAGGGCGCCGGCCTGTACGTCGAGTCGGCGAAGGGAGAGTGCAACCTGGGCCAGCACGAGATCGCCTTCCGGTTCACCGACGCCCTGGCCACCTGCGACAACCACTCGATCTACAAGAGCGGGGCCAAGGAGATCGCCGCCCAGCAGGGCATGTCGATCACCTTCATGGCCAAGCCGAACCGGCGGGAGGGCAACTCCTGCCACATCCACATCTCGCTGCGCGGCACCGACGGCGCGACGGTGATGGCCGGGGACGGCCCGCACGGGCTGTCGCGGCTCGGCGAGCACTTCATCGCCGGCCAGCTCGCCGCGCTGCGCGAGTTCACCCTGCTGCTGGCGCCGAACATCAACTCCTACAAGCGGTACGTTCCGGGCAGCTTCGCCCCGACGGCCGTCCGCTGGGGGGTGGACAACCGCACCTGCGCGCTGCGCCTGGTCGGGCACGGCCCCTCGCTGCGGGTGGAGAACCGGGTGCCCGGCGGGGACGTCAACCCGTACCTGGCGGTGGCCGGGCTCATCGCGGCCGGGCTGCACGGCATCGAGAACGAGCTGCCGCTGGAGGAGCCGTGCACCGGCAACGCCTACACCTCCGGGGCGGAGACGGTGCCGGCCACGCTGCGCGACGCACTGGCGCTGTGGGAGGGTTCGGAGATCGCCAAGGCGGCGCTGGGCCAGGACGTCGTCGGCCACTACGCCAACAACGCCCGGGTGGAGCTGGCGGCGTTCGACGCGGCGGTGACCGACTGGGAGCTGTACCGCGGCTTCGAGCGGATGTGACGCGGCGCCTGGATCGGGCACGGTCGATCGGGCACGGTCGATCGGGGCCCGCGCGCGAGGAGGAACGGTGAAGATCATCAATCCGGCCACCGAGGAGGTACTGGCCGACGTCGAGCTCGCCGACGCGGCCGAGACCGACCGCGCGGTGGCCCGGGCGCGGGCGGTGCTCGGCCCGTGGCGGCAGGTCGCGCCGGGTGACCGGGCCCGGCTGCTGCGGCGGTTCGCCGAGCTGGTCGACCGGCACGCCGGCGAGCTGGCCGGGCTGGAGACCGCCAACGCCGGGCACCCGGTGGGCAACGCCCGCTGGGAGGCGGGCAACGTCCGCGACGTGCTGCACTTCTACGCCGGGGCGCCCGAACGCGACCACGGCCGGCAGATCCCGGTCCCCGGCGGGGTGGACATCACCTTCGCCGAGCCGCTCGGCGTGGTGGCGGTGATCGTGCCGTGGAACTTCCCCATGGTGATCATGATGTGGGGCGCCGCCCCGGCGCTGGCGGCCGGCAACACGGTGATCGTGAAACCGGCCGAGCACACCCCGCTGACCGCGCTGCGGCTGGCGGAGCTGGCCCTTGAGGCGGGCCTGCCCGAGGGGGTGCTGCAGGTGCTGCCCGGCGCGGGGGAGGTGGCCGGGGCACGGCTGGCCGAGCACCCCGGAGTCAACAAGATCGTGTTCACCGGGTCCACCGAGGTGGGCCGGCAGGTGGCCGCCGCGGCGGCGCGCACCGTCAAGCGGGTGACGCTGGAGCTCGGCGGCAAGAACGTCAACGTGGTGTTCGCCGACGCCGACCTGGAGCGCGCCGCGGCCACCGCGCCGATGGCCGCCTTCGACAACAGCGGCCAGGACTGCTGCGCCCGCTCCCGCGTCCTGGTCGAGCGCCCGGTGTACGAGGAGTTCCTCGACCGGCTGGTGGACGCGGCGCGGGCGCTGAACGTCGGCGACCCGCGCGATCCGGCCACCGACCTCGGGCCGCTGATCAGCGCCGAGCACCGGTCCCGGGTGGCGTCGTACGTCACCGGCACCCCGCACTTCCAGGGCGGCTGCCCGGCCGGTCCGGGGTTCTGGTTCCCGCCGACGGTGCTGACCCACGACTCACCCGCCGACCGGGCGTTCACCGAGGAGATCTTCGGGCCGGTGGTCGGTGTGGTCCCGTTCGACGGCGAGGCGGAGGCGGTGCGGATCGCCAACGACACCGACTACGGGCTGTCCGGGTCCATCTGGACCAGGGATGTGGGCCGGGCGCTGCGCACCGCGCGGGCCATCGAGGCGGGCAACCTGTCGGTCAACTCGCACTCGTCGGTGCGCTACTGGACCCCGTTCGGCGGGTTCAAGCAGTCCGGGCTCGGCCGCGAGCTGGGCCCGGACGCGCTGGCCGCCTTCACCGAGACCAAGAACGTGTTCATCGCCTGCTGAGCCGAAACCACCACCGTCTCTCCACACCCACCGGGGGTCGTCACCTATGCAACGTCTGCGGGACCGGGTCGCCGTGATCACCGGCGCGGCGGGAGGCATCGGGCTGGCCACCGCCCGCCGCTTCGCCGAGGAGGGCGCCACGGTGGTGTGCGCCGACCTGGACGAGGAGGGCGGCGCGAAGGCCGCCGAGGAGGTGGGCGGCCTGTTCGTCCGGGCCGACGTCGCCGACGAGGCGGATGTGGCGCGCCTGTTCGAGACGGCCTTCGACACCTATGGCAGCGTGGACATCGCGTTCAACAACGCGGGCATCTCGCCGCCGGACGACGACTCGATCCTGTCCACCGGGATCGAGGCCTGGCGGCGGGTGCAGGACGTCAACCTCACCAGCGTCTACCTGTGCTGCAAGCACGTGATCCCGTACATGCGCCGGCAGGGCAAGGGGTCGATCATCAACACCGCGTCGTTCGTGGCGGTGATGGGCTCGGCCACCTCGCAGATCTCCTACACCGCCTCCAAGGGCGGCGTGCTGGCCATGTCCCGCGAGCTCGGCGTGCAGTTCGCCCGGGAGGGCATCCGGGTCAACGCGCTGTGTCCCGGGCCGGTGGACACCCCGCTGCTGCGCGAGCTGTTCGCCAAGGACCCCGAGCGCGCGCAGCGGCGCCTGGTGCACGTCCCGATGGGCCGGTTCGCCGAGGCCGCGGAGATCGCCGCCGCGGTCGCCTTCCTGGCCTCCGACGACGCGAGCTTCATCACCGGCGCGGAGTTCCTGGTGGACGGCGGCATCTCCGGCGCCTACGTCACCCCGCTGTAGGCGCCGGTGTCCCGCCCGCTGATCGGTATCACCTGCTACGTGGAGGAGGCCGCCTACACCGTGTGGCGGACTCCGGCCGCGCTGCTGCCCTACGACTACGTCGAGCACGTGGCCCGGGCCGGCGGCCAGCCGGTCCTGCTGCCGCCGGCCGGCGATCCCGGCGCGCTCGCCGGGCGGCTGGACGGGCTGATCGTGGCCGGCGGCGGCGACCTGGATCCGGCGCGGTACGGCGCGCCCGCTCACCCCCGGACCGGCTACGTCCGGCCGTTCCGGGACGGCGCGGAGTTCGCGCTGACGGCGGCCGCGCTGGCCGGCGGGCTGCCGTACCTGGGCATCTGCCGGGGGCTGCAGGTGCTCAACGTCGCGCTCGGCGGCACCCTGCACCAGCACCTGCCCGAGGTGGTCGGGCACGACGGCCACTCCCCCGCCCCCGGCCGGTACGGCCACCTGCCGGTCCGGCCGGAGCCGGGCAGCGCGCTGGCCGGCATCCTCGGCGCCGGGCCGGTGGACGTCGCGCACTACCACCACCAGGCCGCCGACCGGCCGGGCACCGGTCTGGTGGTCTCGGCGACCGCCGAGGACGGCACCGTCGAGGCCGTGGAGCTGCCGGAACACCCCTTCGCCCTGGCCGTGCAGTGGCACCCGGAGACCGGCCGGGAAGGGCACCTTTTCGAGGCGCTGGTCGCCGCCGCGCGCCTGGGCGGGCATTGGTAGGGTGGGCCGAGCACCGATCATCCCGTGCGGGAGAGCGCCCTGGCACCCGGCCAGGTCCCCTGAAGGAGCAAGCCCTCCCCGCGAACCTCACAAGGCAAAGGACCGCGCGGGCCAGGTGATCTCTGGAAAGCAGGCCGCGCCATGGTCTCGCCGAAGGTGAAAGTCCGGTAAATACCGGGCGAAACTCTCAGGCACCGATGACAGAGGGGGAGGATGCTCTCATCCGATCCTGTCTGAGGTGCGCATCATGTCCAGATCCACACCACTGCGCGAGGTGCACGAGAGCCTCGGCGCGACGCTCACCGACTTCGCCGGCTGGCTGATGCCGCTGCGGTACGGCAGCGAGTCCGCCGAGCACAACGCGGTGCGCACGGCCGCGGGGCTGTTCGACCTGTCGCACATGGGCGAGATCTTCGTGACCGGCCCGCAGGCGGGCGAGGCGCTGGACCACGCGCTGGTCGGGCACCTGTCCGCGCTCGCCCCCGGTCGCGCCAGGTACACCATGATCTGCGCACCGGACGGGGGCGTGCTGGACGACCTGATCGTCTACCGGCTCGCCGCCGAGGAGTTCCTCGTGGTGGCCAACGCCTCCAACTACGCGCGGGTGGCCGCCGAGCTGGCCGAGCGGGCCGCCGGCTTCCAGGCCGACGTCGAGGACCGCTCCGACCGGTACGCGCTGGTCGCGATCCAGGGGCCTCGCGCCGAAGAGATCCTCGGCACGCTCACCGACGCCGACCTGCCCTCGCTGAAGTACTACGCGGGCCTGCCCGGCACCGTCGCCGGCATCGACGCCCTCATCGCCCGTACCGGCTACACCGGCGAGGACGGCTTCGAGCTGTTCGTCGCCGCCGGGGACGCGGTGGCGCTGTGGCAGGAACTCGCCAAGGCCGGCGACGCGCACGGGCTGCGACCGGCCGGGCTGTCCGCCCGCGACACCCTGCGGCTGGAGGCGGGCATGCCGCTGTACGGCAACGAGCTCAACGCCGGCCTCACCCCGTTCGACGCCGGCCTCGGCCGGGTGGTCAAGTTCGACAAGCCCGGCGACTTCGTCGGCCGGGCCGCGCTCGCGCCGCTGAAGGACGTCCCGCCGCGCCGCCGGCTGGTCGGGCTGGTCGCCCGTGGCCGCCGGGTGCCGCGCCACGGCTATCCTGTGGTGCTCCCGGCCGACGGTGCCGTCGTCGGCGAGGTGACCAGTGGCGCGCCCTCCCAGTCCCTCGGCAAGCCGATCGCGATGGCGTACGTGGACACCGAGGTGTCCGAAGGCGTGGCGGTCGACATCCGTGGTAGCCATGAACCGGTCGACCTCGTTGACCTGCCTTTCTATCGGAGGAACACGTGAGCAGCATTCCCGAGGAGCTCAGCTACACCAAGGAGCACGAGTGGGTGGCCGGACCGGCCGACGGCGTCGTGACCGTCGGCATCACGGCCTTCGCCGCGGACGCGCTCGGTGACGTGGTCTACGTCCAGCTCCCCGAGGCGGGCGCCACCGTCGAGGCCGGGGACGCCGTCGGCGAGGTGGAGTCCACCAAGTCGGTCAGCGACATCTACGCCCCCGTGAGCGGCGAGGTCACCGAGGTCAACCAGGCCGTCGTCGATGACCCGTCCCTGGTCAACTCCGACTCCTACGGCGACGGCTGGCTGTTCCGCGTCCGGGTGGAGAACACCCCGGACGACCTGCTGACCGCCGAGCAGTACACGGCCGTCACCACCGCCGAATCCTGATCCTCCCTCCCGGCGGGCGGCTCGCGCCCGCCGGGACACCGCACCACGGCAGTTAGGACCCCCGATCAATGGCGATCAGCGTCTTCGATCTCTTCAAGATCGGTATCGGACCGTCGAGTTCGCACACCGGCGGCCCGATGGCGGCGGCGCACAAGTTCGCCCGGGGTCTGGACCAGGACGGCCTGCTGGACAAGGTCGCCCGGGTCGACGTGGTCCTCTACGGCTCGCTCGGGCTGACCGGCAAGGGCCACGGCAGCGACAAGGCGGTGCTGCTCGGCCTGTCCGGCGAGAAGCCCGAGCTGGTCGACGTGGACGCCGTCGAGGGCCGGCTGGCGACGATGCGCGAGTCCGGCACCGTCGCGCTGTACGGGCGGCGGGAGGTGCCGTTCGTCATCGGCGAGCACCTGGTGTTCGAGCGCAAGATCTCGCTGCCGCAGCACCCCAACGGCATGCGGTTCACCGCCGCCACCGCCGAGGGTGAGCCACTGCGCGAGAAGGTCTACTACTCGGTGGGCGGCGGCTTCGTGGTGGACGAGAACGCCACCGGCGCCGACCGGATCAAGGCCGACGACACCGAACTGCCCTATCCCTTCACCACCGCCGCCGAGCTGCTCGGCCACTGCGCGGACACCGGCCTGTCGGTCTCCGGGCTGATGCTGGAGAACGAGAAGGCGTTCGGCCGCACCGAGGCGGAGATCCGTGCCGGGTTGCTGAACCTGTGGCAGGTCATGTCCGAGTGCGTGCGGCGCGGCATCGGCAAGGAGGGCGTGCTGCCCGGCGGGCTGAAGGTGCCGCGCCGCGCCCACCTGCTGCACCGGCGGCTGCAGACCGAGGCCCCGGAGAAGGACCCGCTGACCGTGATGGACTGGGTCACCCTGTTCGCGCTGGCGGTGAACGAGGAGAACGCCGCGGGCGGGCGCATCGTCACCGCGCCGACCAACGGCGCGGCCGGCATCATCCCGGCGGTGATGACCTACTACGACCGGTTCACCCCGAGCCCCGGCGAGGACTGCATGGTCCGCTTCCTGCTCACCGCAGGCGCGATCGGCGTGCTGTTCAAGGAGAACGCCTCCATCTCCGGCGCGGAGGTCGGCTGCCAGGGCGAGGTCGGCTCCGCCTGCTCGATGGCCGCCGCCGGGCTCACCGAGGTGCTGGGCGGCACGCCCGCGCAGGTGGAGAACGCCGCCGAGATCGGCATCGAGCACAACCTCGGGCTGACCTGCGATCCGATCGGCGGCCTGGTGCAGATCCCGTGCATCGAGCGCAACGCCGTCGCCTCCATCAAGGCCATCACCGCGGCCCGCATCGCGCTGCGCGGCGACGGCCGGCACTTCGTCAGCCTGGACAAGGCCATCAAGACCATGCGCGACACCGGCCGCGACATGCTCGACAAGTACAAGGAGACCAGCCGCGGCGGCCTCGCCGTCAACGTCATCGAGTGCTGACCCCGCCCTGGCGGGCCCGCTCTTCATCCGAACCACCTCCACTGCCGGCGGGATCGACGCATGCCCGGCGCCGGCTCTCCGCGGCCTGCCGGCACATCTATGTCGGCAACTGTTTGTAGTGTTATATTGCGATACAAACAGTTGGGAGTCGTCATGGACTTGGTACCGGACCTCGCACAGCCGGGACGAGCACGCCGGCTCGCCCTGGCCCTCCTACCGTCACTGGTCATGCTGCTCACCCCGCCGATCCTGGTCGCCGTGTTCGGCGATCGGCTGCCGCCTCGCGCCTACACCGGCGGACTAGTGGAGTTCGCCCCTTCATGGGACCGGTGGAAGTGGATGTCGGCACCGGTGGCGGTGATCTACGCGCTTGGGTTAGCCGTGATCTTCGTACGGTGGTGGCGCTGGCCGGGCCTGCAGCGATGGCTGGTCACCAGCAGCTTCGCCACCGCCGGCTTCATGGCCGGCACGGTCGGCGCCGGGCTCGGCGTGCTCATCGACGCGGACGGCCCGGTGCCGGAGCCGGGCTGGATGTTCCCGGTGGCATCGCTGGTCGCGCTGGCCGCGGGCCTGGCGGGATGGCACGCCGCCGGCCCACCGCCCACCGCCGGCACCCCCCAGGATCCGCCGCCCGCCGGCCTGCCCGCCATGACGCTCGGCTCCCAGGCCCGCGCGATCTACGTGGTGTCCGGCTGGTCCAATCGCCGGTTGCTCCGCGGGGTGGCGCTGCTGGCGTTCGCCGCACTGCTCCCGCTGATGCTGTCCCCCAGCTGGCCGACGGTGGCCATCTTCGTGATGATCGGCATGACGGAGCTGCTACAGGCCCGCACCCGGCTGCAGATCGATGGGAGAGGGATGGAGCTCACCCTCCCCTGGCTCGGACGGCTGCGACGCTTCGTACCGTATGCCGAGATACGCTCCGCCGAGGCGCGACCTTCGACGTCCGGGCGCGGGCTCGGTCTGGTCGGCGGCCCGCGCGGCTGGGGATACGTCAGCGGCCCAGGCCCGGTGCTGGCCCTTAGGCTGACCGACGGGCGGGAGTTCCTCTACTCCACCCGCGACGCCGAGTCCGCCGCAGCGCTGGTCAACGGCTCGCTCCACCGTCTACGCGAAGGAACGACCGGTGCTGATCGTCGTTGACCCGGCCTCCAACCAGCCGCTGGCCGACCAGGTGGCGGCCTCGGTACGGGCGGCGGTGGCCGACGGGACCGCCGGCCCGGGAGACCGGCTGCCCTCGGCCCGCAGCGTCGCGACCGCGCTCGACATCAACCTGCACACCGTGCTGCGCGGGTACCAGCAGCTGCGCGATGAGGGCCTGGTCGAGCTGCGCCGCGGCCGGGCCGCCACGATCACCCAGCTCGCCGCCGACCGCGGGCGCCTGCGACTGCGGGACGCCGCCGAGAGGTTCGCCGCGGCCGCCCGCCACCTCGGCGCGTCCGACGACGAGGCCGTCGCCGCCCTGCGCACCGCGCTGGCCGCCCGCTGATTCACTCCTCCGGCAGCGGCGGGGGGCTGCCGAAGACCCGGAGGGTCAGGGCGTGGACCTCGCGGTCCATGTTCTCCAGCCGGTCCAGCCGGCGATCCACCGCGTCGAACCGCCGATCCACCCGCCGATCCACCGCGTCGAACCGCCGGTCCACCTCGGCGAACCGCCGGTCCACCTCGGCGAACCGCCGGTCGACGTCGGCGAACCGCAGATCGACCTTCTCGAAGCGGGCGATCATCTCTGACCGCAGCCCGCCGATCTCCGACCGCAGCTCGCCGCGTAACCCGCCGATCTCCGACTTCAAGGTCCGCACCGTCAACCCGATGACGGTGACGAACCCCGCCGCCATCATTCCGATCACCGACCAGATCTGCGCCACGGTCATGATGGTAGCCACCCCTTCCCGCTCCGTGATGGACACATCACGAATCGTGGCGACAGGCGGGGAGCCCTGGCAGGACCGAGCGACGTTCTGTGGATAACGTGACCGCCCCGCCGTTCCGGCCGAATCCGACGGCGGGGCGACGACCGGCGGACGAGCGTCCGCGGCCGGCCACTCCTGGCACATCATGAGTCCAGAGGGCCGAGGCCGATCACCGGACCCGCAGCTCAGGTGGTGGCCCCGGCGGACACGCCCGTCCGCCGGGCGGGCCGGAGGGCGAGGGCGACCAGCAGGGCGGCGGCCAGGCAGAGAGCGGTGTTGGCGGTGATGGCGGTGGAGATCCCCGAGAGCACCTCCGCGACGGCTTCCCCGCCGCCGGGCGAACCGATCCGGGCGGCCACGATCGCCGACATGACCGGGATGCCGAGCGTGATGCCGATCTGCTGGCTCATCGTGGCCAGCCCGGTCGCCAGACCTTGCTCGCCGTCCGGCAACCCGGACGTGGCGGTGACCATGAAGCCGACGATGGCCGTCAGGTTCGCCACCCCGCCGACGAAGGTGACGGCCAGCAGCACCGGCATCCAGGACGAGCCCGGGCCGAGGAAGATCAGCGGAGCCGTCGCGGCCGCCTGGACGACCAGCCCCGCACAGATGGCGCCGGCTCCACCCAGCCGCCCGACGACCCTGGGCCCGAGCAGGCCGCCGAGCACGGTGCCCGCGCCGAGCACCGCGAAGGACAGCCCGGCGACCAGCGCCGAGTAGCCGAGCACCTTCTGCAGGTAGAGGGTGAGCAGGAAGACCAGCGAGGTCTCGGTGGCGAAGGCGAGCAGGCCCGCGAGGTTCCCGATGCCCACCGCCGGACGACGCAGGATCCGGACCGGCACCAGCGGTGCACCGGCCCGCCGCTCGATCCGCACGAAGGCGGCCAGCAGGACCGCGGCGGCGGCGAGCCAGACCAGCGCGGCCGGGTCGGTCCAGGACCGCTCCCCGGCGAGCGTCAGGCCGTACACCAGAGCGAGCAGGCCGGCGGTGACGGTCACCGCGCCGGGGACGTCCAGCCGCGGGCGCCCGGCGCGCGGCGGTTCCCGAAGGACGGCCGGCGCGACCAGCAGCACCGCGGCCGCGACGACCACGTTCACGAAGAACGCCCAGCGCCAGCTGAGCAGGTCGGCCAGCACGCCGCCGAGAATGGCCCCGGTGGTGAAGCCGGCGGCCATCAGCGCCCCGTTCAGCCCGAGCGCCCGGTCCCGGGCGGGACCCTCGCGGAACGAGGTGGTGAGCAGGGAGAGCGCCGCCGGGACGACCGCGGCGGTGGCCAGGCCCTGGCCGACCCGGGCGGCCAGCAGCACCGGTGGGCTGCCGGCGATCCCTCCGGCCAGCGACGACACCCCGAGCAGCGCGATCCCGCCGAGGAACAGCCGCCGCCGGCCGAACAGATCCGCGATCCGGCCGAAGAGCAGGGTGAAGCCCGCGGCGGCCAGGGCGAAGGAGGTGGCGATCCATTGCAGGTCCGGCAGTGCGAACCCGACGTCACGCCCGATGAGCGGCAGCGCGACGTTGAGGATGGAGAAGTCGACGGCGAGGGTGAAACTCGCGGTCAGCAGGACGGCGAGGATCCATCGTTCCCGGCCGGTCATCCCGCCGGAGGTGGCGGGCGGGGAGTCCGGCGGGCCGGTCCGCGGATGGCGTGTCATGTGCGATCCCTTCGGGCTGAGTGCCCTTTCACCCTGCGCACCACCGGCCGGTGCAGCCAGGACCCGGGCGAGGCCACCCACCGGCTGCCTGGCACCGGCAGGGACAGGCAGCCGGCGCCCGGTTCAGGCAGGATGGTGGCCATGAGACGCGACGGCGAGCCGGCCACCGGCGAACTCGGCGCCTTCCTGCGCGGCCGGCGGGCGCGGCTGACCCCCCAGGACGCCGGCCTGGTCTCCTACGGCGCCCGCCGGGTGCCCGGCCTGCGCCGGGAGGAGCTGGCGCAGCTGGCCGGGGTCAGCATGACCTACTACACCCGGCTGGAACAGGGGCAGAGTGCCAACGCCTCCGAGTCGGTCATCGAGTCGCTGGCCCGGGCCCTGATGCTGGACGACGACGAACGCCGGCACCTGCACGACCTGGCCCGGCCCCGGCCGGCCCGGCGCCGCCGGACGGCCCGCCCGGAGGTGGCCCGGCCGGGCACCCGCCGGTTGATCGACGCGATGCGCGAGGTGCCCGCGGTGATCCTCGGGCGGCGCAGCGAGGTGCTGGCCTGGAACCGGCTCGGGCACCGGCTGCTCGCCGGCCACCTGGACGAGGCCGCGCCGGACCGCCCGGCCGACCGGCCGAATCTCACCTGGATGCTCTTCCTGGACCCGCACACCCGCGAGCTGTACTCCCGGTGGGCGGAGGAGGGCGATCGTGCGGTGGCGTCGCTGCGGCTGGTGGCCGGGCGCCATCCGGACGACCCGGAGCTGACCGCTTTGATCGGCGAGCTGTGCGTCAAGAGCCCGGAGTTCGCCGCCCGCTGGGCCCGGCACCCGGTACGCAGGTGCCTGTCCGGTACGAAGCACCTGCGCCACCCGGAGCTCGGCGACCTGGAGCTGGAGTTCGAGGTACTCGACCTGGCCGACGAGACCGGGCACCGGATGATCACCTACACCGCGGCGCCCGGCACCTACTCGCAGGCGGCGCTCCAGTTGCTCGCGGCCGGCGCCCCGGCCGAGCCGCCGATGGCCCGGCACGGCGGCGCGGCCGGCGAACCCCGCCGATGATCGCTCCCGCGGTCACCGCCCGATCGCCGGCCCCGTCCCGCCGGTGCGGTCAGAGGTCGCCCCACCTGACGCCGGTGACGAACACCGACCACTCGTCGGCCGAGCAGGTGAGAACAGGCTCATCGACCCGCGTGCTGTCGCGGACCGCCCGCACGCCGGAGCGCCAGGCCACCTCGACACACTCCCCCTGATCGGCGCTGTAGCTGCTCTTGTACCAATGCGACTCGTGCGGGAGTGGCCGCTCGACCGGCCATGGCGATCCGGACATGGCGCTCAGATGTCCCCCCACTTGACCCCGGTGACGAACACCGACCACTCGTCATCGGGGCAGGCGAGGGCGGCGCCGCCTCCGGTGCTGTCCCGGACTCCGCGAACTCCGGTCGTGGTCGATGCGACCTCCACGCACTCCCCGGAGTCCGAACTGAACGTGCTCTTACGCCACTGTGCGCCTTGGAGATCATTCACCTGGCTTCACCGCTTCCTCGATGAGGTGGAGTGACCTGCCGGACGGGAGCGCTTCGGCCCGGAGCGCGTCGTACCGCCGGGTCAGCTCCCTGATCAGGTGCCGTTCGATCACGGTTCGCCCGAAAGGTTGCGCATCGGTGTACGCGGCATACGGATAACCGTCCCGTTCGGCGATGATGAACCCGCCGGCCAGCCCGCAGTGCGCCCTGACCGTGCGTGGCACGATCTGAAGGGTGATCTCCGGGCGGCGAGCGAGCTGGATCAGGTGCGCCAACTGCTCTCGCATCACCTCTATATCACCGATGACGCGATAGAGCACGGCCTCATCGAGCAGGACGAGCAGCGAAGGCGGCCTGCCGCGGCGGAGGATCGCCTGTCGCCGCGTCAGCGGGGCCGAATGCCGGAGGACCGGCGGAGACAAGCACGCATGTGCCGGCCGGTTCACCCTGGACATGGTCCGGGCGCATCCGGAGCGGCTCGCGGCCGAGACCGGAGAGCGGTCCGGGGAATGGCGCATCGGCATGTACAGCGACCGATCCGGCCGATGAGAGAGCCGCCGCCGCTCTGCCGGTCGTGCCGGGCGGGTCAGGAGGCGGAGGCGGTGAGCAGGGTGGCGGTGGGCAGGACGGTGGCGAACTCGCCGTGGTGCAGGCTGGCGGCGGTGGCGCGGGTGAGGTCTTCGGCGGTGACGACCTCGCCGTCCGGACCGGTCGCGTCGAAGGTGTGCATCGCGTCGATGACGAACAGCACCCGATAGCCGAGGTTGCCGGCCATCCGGGCGGTGGTCTCGCAGCACATGTTGGTCTGGACGCCGATGACGACCAGTTGCCCGATGCCGCGGGCGCGCAGCCAGGCGTCCAGGTCCGGGGCGCCGTAGAAGGCGGAGTTCACCGACTTGGTGACCAACAGGCCGGGCTCCTCGGGGCCGAGCGCGGCGAGGACCTCGGCCCGCACGGCGTTGCCCGGGCACTCGGGCCGCAGCGGCGATCCCGGGCTGGTCGAGTCGTGCCGGACGAGCACCACCGGCCGTCCCCTCGCCCGCCACTCGCGGATCACGGCCACGATGTTGCGCTCGGCGGCGGGGTTGTCCCGCCGACCCCAGTACGGGTCGTCGAAGCCCTGTTGCACGTCCACGACGATCAGTGCGGCGTCGTCGTCGAGCTGGATCTCGGTCATGACCCTATTCTTCATTCTTCATTCTTCATTCTTCGTTCCTCGCCGCCGGGCCCCGTCCCGGCTGACGATCATCGGACCGCGCCGGCGGAGTCCCGCCGGGCGTTCGCCCATGCCTGACGGCGACCGGCGGCCGCCGAGGTCACTCGCCGGCGGTGCCGTCGATGGCCTCGCGGATGAGGTCGGCGTGCCCGTTGTGCCGGGCGTACTCGTCGATCATGTGTACCAGCACCCAGCGCAGGGTGTAGGACCGACCGGCGGTCGGGTGGTCCCCGCCGGCCGGGACGGTGCCGACCGCGTCCAGCGGGCGCTCGGCCGTGATGCGCCGGGACCGCTCGACCTGCTCGCGCCATAGGGCCAGCGTCGCCGCCCCGGTCGCGGCGGCGACGTTGTTGAAGTCCTCGTCGGCGTCACCGGTGGCGGTGTACAGGCTCCCGCGCCAGTCGTCGGCGATCACCGCCTGGAAGTACCAGCGCTCGACCCCGGCCAGGTGTCTCATCAACCCGAGCAGGCTGAGGTTGGAGGACGGCACCGCGCGGCGCCGGAGCTGCTCGTCGGTCAGGCCCGCGCACTTGCGGGCCAGCACCTCGCGGTGCCAGTCGAGGAAGGTGTCCAGCATCGCACGCTCATCGGCGTCCGGAGGGAGCATGAGCCGTTGATCGATCACAAGTCCGGATCGTAGAGGTTTTCGCGCGGTCAAGCCGGGGAGCGGCCGGGGCGGGTCGTTAGCATGTTGGCTCGCGAGAGGCCGGGGAGGCGGGATGACGGGCACGGAGACGACCGAGGCGG
The DNA here is from genome assembly GCF_016863395.1 of Sphaerisporangium rufum. GTDB lineage: Bacteria > Actinomycetota > Actinomycetes > Streptosporangiales > Streptosporangiaceae > Sphaerisporangium > Sphaerisporangium rufum. The sequence goes on from NZ_BOOU01000001.1 coordinate 37,561, forward strand.
TGGCCGAAGCGGGCCCCGGCGCCCGGCCGGTGCGCGGCGGGCCGCAAACGTTCCTGCGGGCGCACCTGGTGTTCCTGGTGGCGCTGGCCGCCGGGGCCGCGCTACGGCTGCTGGCGATGCTCGGGTACCGGCCGGCGCTGTGGTTCTGGGCGGACTCGCTGGTGTACGTCCAGGCCGCGCTGGAGGTGCATCCGCTGGAGTCGCGCCCGTCGGGTTACCCGTTCTTCCTGTGGCTGCTGCGCCCGCTGGAGTCCTTCACCGCCGTGGTCGCCGTCCAGCACCTGCTGGGGCTCGGCATGGCGGGGTGCGTGTACGCGGTGCTGCGCCGCCGCGCCAGGCTGCCGGGCTGGGGGGCCACCCTGGCCGCGCTCCCGGTGCTGCTCGACGTGCACATGGTGCAGCTGGAACATCTGATCATGGCCGACCTGTTGTTCGCGTTCCTGGTGACGGTCGCGGTGACCGTGCTGCTGTGGCGGGACCGGCCGGGGGTGTGGACGACGGTGGGGGTCGGCGTCCTGCTGACCGGGGCCACACTTGCCCGCACGGTCGGGCTGGCGGTGCTGGCCGTCGTGGTGGTGTGCCTGCTGCTCGCCCGGGCGGGGTGGCGGCCGGTGCTGGCGTGCGCGCTCACCGCCGCGGTGGGGCTCGGCGGGTACGCCGTCTGGTACCGCGCCGACTACGGCACGTTCGGCCTCGGGCAGAGCAACCTGTGGCTGTGGGCGCGGACGATGAGCTTCGCCGACTGCGCGGTGATGCGTCCGGCCGGCGAGGAGCGGCGGTTGTGCCCGGACGAACCGGTGGCCGCTCGGCCCGCTCCGCCGGTCTACATCTGGGACGCGGACTCGCCGATCGCCGGCGTCGGCAAGGACGCCGACCGGGAACGGCTGTCCGGCGCGTTCGCCAAGCTGGCGATCCGATCGCAGCCGGCGGACTTCCTGCGCACCGGCCTTGGCGACGCGCTGTGGAGCTTCGAGTGGACCCGGCGGGTGTATCCGGCGCCCGGCCCGCAGAGCGCGTACGTCTTCCCGGCTTCGGTGAAGCCGTTCACCGGCAAGACCGCCTCCGCCGGGCGCAGCGCGCCCGAGCTGACCGCCGCCTACCAGGGCGTCCGGGCGGACACTTCGGTGGTGGCGCCGTACGCGGGGTGGTTGCGGGCCTACCAGGAGCAGGGCTATCTGCGCGGTCCGTTCCTGGCCGCGATCCTGCTGGCCGGGCTGGCCGGCGTTCTCGCGCGGTGGCGGCGGCTGGGCGGGCCGGTGCTGCTGCCGTGGGCGGTGGCGATGACGTGCCTGCTGCTGCCGCCGCTGATCGCCGCCTTCGACCACCGGTACGTGCTGCCCGCCGTCCCGGTGGCCTGCCTGGCGGCGGGCCTGGCGTTCGCCTCCCGGAATAGATCGGCTTGACGCTGGGTGACACCGCCGGCACCTGCAGCGATGCACCGAAACATGACCTAGGCTCACCTCTCCCGCGCGTCTAAGCTTCCGGCCATGGACGACCGAGAGCGATACGACCGGGCCACCGCGGATCTCGACCCGCCGTTCGCGGTCGTCGACCTGGACGCGCTGCGGGCCAACGGTGCGAACATGGCGCGGCGGGCCGGCGGCAAGCCGATCCGGGTGGCGAGCAAGTCGATCCGGTGCCGGGCGGTGCTGGAGCGGGTGCTCGCGATGGACGGGTTCGCCGGGATCATGGCGTTCACCCTGCCCGAGGCGCTGTGGCTGGTGGGGGCGGGCTTCACCGACGTCCTGGTCGCCTACCCCACGGCCGACCGGGCGGCCCTGGCCACGCTGGCGGGCGATCCGCGGGCCGCGCGGGAGATCACCTTGATGGCCGACCACACCGACCAGCTGGATCTGGTGGACCGGGCGGTGGCCGGCGTGCCCGCCCGCCAAGAGATCCGGATATGTCTGGACATTGACGCGGGGTTCGTCGCGCTCGGCGGCCGGTTGCGGGCCGGGGCGCTGCGCTCGACGATCCGCGAGCCGGCGCAGGCCGCCGCGCTGGCCGCCGCGGTGGCCGGGCGCCCCGGATTCCGGCTGGTGGGCCTGATGGCCTACGAGTCGCAGATCGCCGGGGTCGGCGACCGGGTGCCCGGCCCGTACGGGGTCGCGCTGCGCGCCGTGCAGGCCCGCTCCCGGCGGGAACTGGCGGTACGCCGGGGCCGGATCGTCCGGGCGGTCCGCGAGGTGGCCGACCTGGAGTTCGTCAACGGCGGCGGCACCGGCTCGGTGGAGAAGACCGCCCGCGAGAAGATGGTGACCGAGGTCGCGGCGGGCTCCGGCTTCTACCACCCCCGGCTGTTCGACTTCTACCGCGGGTTCACCGGCCGCCCGGCGGCGATGTTCGCCCTGCCGGTGGTCCGGCGGCCCGCCCCCGGGGTGGTGACGGTGCTCGGCGGCGGCTACCACGCCTCCGGCGCCCCCGGCGCGTCCCGGCTCCCGCAGCCGTACCTGCCGGCCGGGCTGCGCTACGACGCCAGGGAGGGCGCGGGCGAGGTGCAGACGCCGTTGCTCGGCGCCCCCGCCCGCGACCTGCGCGTCGGCGACCGGGTGTGGTTCCGGCACGCCAAGGCGGGCGAGCTGTGCGAGCGGTTCGACGCCCTGCACCTGGTGGAGGGCGACCGGATAGTCGCCACCGTGCCGACCTACCGCGGCGAGGGCCGGACCTTCCTGTGAACCACGGCCCGAGGCCGGACCACCACGCCGGCGTGCCGGCGGGCCTTCCGTGCTCTGGTGACCCGATCAGCCGCCCCGGGCAGGCCGCCCCGCGGCGCGAGGTGGTCGCCGTTCGGACCGGACCGATGGCCCGCCCCGGGTCAGCGGCGGCGGCGCCGCCAGAGCATGATGGTGGCGCCGAGCACCACGACGGCGCCCACGCCGATCAGCACCGGCGCCAGGCTCGCCGGCGGACGCTCGCCGGGGCGGCCGTCCTCGGCGCCCGGCTCGGCCGGGTGCGTGACACCGCCCAGCATGTCGCGCGCCGTGGCGACCAGGTGCTCGGCGTTGGCCTTCACCCGGGCCACCTGGCGTTCGGCGACGCGCCGGGGGCTGACCCGGTCGGCGATGGCGTCGACGGTGACGGCGAGCTCGGCCCGGGTGCGCTCGATCCGCCGTTCGAGCCCCTCGGGATCGGTGTCCGCCATTGACAGATCCCCTTTTCTCTTCCTGCCGGAGCGGGCCGTCCACGGCCCGCCACCACGTACGGCGATCAGTCTGTCAGGTCCGGCCACCGCCCGGCACGGCGGGCGGGCCGGTAAGTTGTCCCCGTGACACAGACGAGACTGGAGCCCGGCGACACCGCGCCCGACTTCACCCTGCCCGACGCCCGGGGAGAGCAGGTCGCGCTGAAGGATCTGCGCGGCCGGCGGGTCATCCTCTACTTCTACCCGGCCGCGATGACCCCTGGGTGCACCAAGCAGGCGTGCGACTTCCGCGACAGCCTGGACGCCCTGGCGGCCGCCGGGTTCGCGGTGCTCGGCGTGTCGAAGGACTCCCCCGCCCGGCTGGCGAAGTTCGCCGAGCGCGACGCGCTGACCTTCCCCCTGCTGTCGGACCCCGACCTCGAGGTGCACAAGGCGTACGGCGCGCACGGCGAGAAGACCATGTACGGGCGAACCACGGTCGGCGTGCTGCGCTCGACGTTCGTCATCGACGCGGAGGGCCGGGTGGAGAAGGCGCTCTACAACGTGAAGGCCACCGGTCACGTGGCCCGGCTGCGTAAAGATCTCGATCTCGCCTGATCGCTAGGGACGGCGCCCGCGGCTGAACTAGGATGGCCGCGCCGGAAAGGCCGGGGTCGTAGCCCAATGGCAGGAGGCACAGGTTTTAGGTACCTGACAGTGTGGGTTCGAATCCCACCGACCCCACGTACGCGGCCCGCGCGACGGCCCGGCGATCCGGGCCTCCGGACCACCTGGCCCGGGCGTCCGGTGCGGCCGTCACCGACGCGGCAGGAGGCGCCGACGTGAACGCCATGTACACCTTGAGCCCGGCGCCCAGCATCACGGGTGCCGCCCTCGCCGGTTCCGCCGCCGTCCTCTTCCCTCCGCTGGCGCCCGCCGCTCTGCTTCTGGGGGCCTGCGTGTCGCATCCCGGGCAGATCTGGGCCGCCGGCGCCGCGCTCGGCGACGCCCGGGACCTGGTGCGCGACGCGCGGGAGAAGATGACCGAGGCGGTGCGGCGGCACGCGGACGGCTGGCACGAGGCGGCCCGGGACGCCTTCGTGGACACCCGGCTGCGCCCCTACCAGGCGGTGCTGGACGAGGCCGCCGAGATGTTCGACAAGATGCAGGCGGTGACGTCCCGCCTCTCGTTGGGCTACGCGGTGGGCGGCCTGTCTTCGGTGCCGCTGGGCGCCCTGTGCCTCAGCGCGGCGGCGAAATGGAGCGTGCCGGGCGGGCAGGGCGTGGCCCTCACGGACACCGCGCTGGCGCTGGCGCGCGTGCGGGGGCTCGTCACCAAGCTGAACCAGCTCGTCAAGTTCGTAGCGGAGCTGCTCAACAAGCTGGTCCTGCGGCTGGTCCAGCTGATGAACTGGATCCTCAAGCTCATCAGAGCCGGCAAGGCCCCCCTCGCGTCACCCGAGGTGGTCGCCTGGGTGGCCAGGCCGGCCGGCTACGCCGGCATCGGAGCGTGGCCCTTGATGCTCAACAAGGGTCCGTCGGCACTGACCGGTGCCGTGCCCGACCTGGACCCGCCGCACGAGGTGCCCAAGGGATCGGCGGTACCGCCAGGCCACCGGGCGCCGACCGCGGCACAGCGCCGGGCGCTGGTCGACGTGCGCCCGGCCGCGCTCAAGGCTCTGGCGGCCGATCTGGACGACGTCGTGACCGGCCCGCTCAGCCGGGCGCAGGAGCTCTGCGCCGGCAACAAGGTCGGCACACCCGGGTTCGGCGCGATCGGCCTCCTCGGCCTGCACCAGGGGTTCCACCAGATGTGCGACCAGGCCGCCGGGCAGCTCGGCGAGTGCCGGGACACGGCCGGTAGCTGGCTGCCCGCGCTGCGCACCGCCGGCGGCAACTGGCTGGCCGTCGAGGAGGAGGTCACCGAGGACATCCGCCGGCGCGGCCGCTGATCGCCCCGGCACGCGACCACGGGCGCTCCGGCGGAACCGTGGCCTCCCGGCACCGGCAGGCCACGGGAGGCCGGGAAGACCGGCCGTACCGCCGCAAAGCATGGAGCCGCCTCCACGTGGTGGAGGCGGCTCGGCCATGTCAGCCCGCTGGGCATGGGGCGTCAAGGCGGGACGGGCGGGCGGGTCAGGGTCCGCCGGGTCACGCGGCATCCCCCCAGCCGCGCGACCCGGCTTTCCCCGACATCGCGATCTCCCTTTGCTCACCCGGAGGTGTGCTCCCAGGAACAACTATCGCTCACGGCCCGTAAGCGGGCTGTAAGCAGCGCATCTGGTACGTCAGGAGTCGTAGGGCGAGATCCGCCTCCAGGGGGAAAGGCGGTGAACTGGCGGAACGTAAAGTGGTGACGTGTTCGGCAGAATGCGCGCCTTCCGCGCCCGCCACCAGACGCTGGCGGACGCGCTCGTCGTGGTCCCGGTGTTCGCGCTCTGCCTGGTGATGATCTCTGATGACGCCGCCGCCGCCATGGGCGGCGGATGGGCCGGGTATGTGGCGCTGTCGGCGGCGCTGCTCGCCCCGCTGGGCTGGCGGCGCCACCGGCCGATCCTGGTGTTCGCCGCGGTGGCCCTGATCAGCTTCACGCAGTGGGCCGCCGGGTGCGCCGCGATCCCCGCCAACATGGCGGTGGTGGTCGCGATGTACGCGGTGGCCGCCTACCGCGATCTGCCGTGGGCGCTGGCCGCGGGCGCGATCAGCGAGCTCGGGATCGCCCTGGTCGTGCTGCCGCACGGCGGAGTGACGATGCCGGCCTTCGTCACCGGGTCGCTGGCGGTGATCACGGCATGGGTATCGGGCATCTACGCCAACATGCGCCGCCGCTACCTGGAGGGCTTGGAGGAGCGCGCCGAGCGGGCCGAGCGGGAGCGGGACCAGCGGGCGCGCATCGCCATCGCCGACGAGCGGGCCCGGATCGCCCGCGAACTGCACGATGTGGTCGCGCACAACGTCAGCGTCATGATCGTCCAGGCGGACGGCGCCGGGTACGCCATCGACAGCGACCCCGAACAGGCACGCGCCGCGGTGCGTACGGTGGCCGGCACCGGCCGGCAGGCGCTGGCCGAGATGCGGCGCCTGGTCGGCGTGCTTCGCGAGGACGATGATCGCCCTGAGGAGTACGCGCCGCAGCCGGGGGTGGCCGACCTGGACCGGCTGGTGGCGCAGGTGCGCCGGTCCGGGATGCCGGTGGAGTTCACCGTCAACGGAACGCCGCACGAACTGGCCGAGGGCGAGCAGCTGGTGATCTACCGGGTGGTCCAGGAGGCCCTGACCAACGCGCTGAAGCACGGCGGCCCGGGGGTGCGGGCGTCGGTCACCGTCGACCACGGTCCGGCGGAGGTGACGCTGATGGTGACCGACGACGGGCGCGGCGCCGCCGCGCCGCAGAGCACCGACGGGCACGGCCTGATCGGGATGCGCGAGCGGGTGGCGATGTACGACGGGAGCGTCCGGGCCGCCCCGGGCCCGGGAGGAGGTTTCCAGGTGAGCGTGCGGCTGCCGGTGAGCAGGGCGGCATGACCATCAGGGTGGTGCTGGTCGACGACCAGGAACTGGTGCGCGCCGGATTTCGGATGGTGCTCGGCGCCCAGCCGGACATCGAGGTGACCGGCGAGGCCGCGGACGGGGCGGCGGCGGTCGAGCTGCTCGGCTCGGTACCGGCCGACGTGGTGCTGATGGACGTGCGCATGCCCCGGATGGACGGGGTGGCGGCCACCCGCCGGGTGCTCACCCTGGACGACGCCCCCAAGGTGCTGATCCTGACCACGTTCGACCTGGACGAGTACGCGTTCGCGGCGCTGCGGGCCGGCGCCTCGGGGTTCCTGCTGAAGGACGTGCCGCCGTCCGACCTGATCAGCGCCATCCGGTCGGTGCACGCCGGGGACTCGGTGGTGGCGCCGAGCACGACCCGGCGGCTGCTGGAGCGCTTCACCGCGCAGCTGCCCGGCACACCGGTGGCCGAGCCGGCGGCCCTCGGCCGGCTCACCGCCCGGGAGCGCGAGGTGCTGGTGCTGGTGGGCCGGGGCCTGTCCAACGCGGAGATCGCCGAACGGCTGACGCTGGCCGAGGCCACCGTCAAGACCCACCTGGGCCGGGTCCTCGGCAAACTCGGCGTACGCGACCGCGCGCAGGCGGTCGTGTTCGCCTACGAGACAGGGCTGATCGCCCCGCTGGGCCGGGGCGGCTGACACCGGCCGGGATCGGCCGAACGGCCGATGCCCGCGTACCTCGGGAGTCGTACCCGGGTGGCCGGCCCGATGCCCAAGGACTGGCCGAGGTCCGTCCGCAGGTCTGGGGAAATGCGGCAGATGCGGCAATAGCGTGGTCTCCGCGGAACAGATCCGCAGGTCGGCGGGGTATCCGCGGGCCCGATCACTGCTTGAGGAGCCATACGTGACCGTCACCGGAGAGGCGTCCGGCCCGCGGACCGGCCCGGCCACCGTCGCCGTCGCCGCGCAGGGGGTGACCAAGGTGTACGGGACGGGCGACGCCGCCGTGCACGCGCTGCGCGGGGTGGACGTCGGATTCCACACCGGCGCGTTCACCGCCATCATGGGCCCGTCCGGCTCGGGGAAGTCGACGCTGATGCACTGCCTGGCCGGCCTGGACACCGTCACCTCCGGCCAGGTGCGCATCGGCGACACCGAGATCACCGGGCTGAGCGACAACGAGCTGACGCTGCTGCGCCGCGACCGGGTGGGCTTCGTCTTCCAGTCGTTCAACCTGCTGCCGACCCTCACCGCCGAGCAGAACATCCGCCTGCCGCTGGAGATCGCCGGCCGGCAGGCCGACCAGGAGCTCCTCGACCGGGTCATCCGGACCGTCGGGCTGCGCGACCGGCTCGGTCACCGCCCCGCCGAGCTGTCCGGCGGGCAGCAGCAGCGGGTCGCGGTGGCCCGCGCGCTCGCCACCAAGCCGCAGGTGATCTTCGCCGACGAGCCGACCGGGAACCTGGACTCCCGCAGCGGGGCCGAGGTGCTCGCCTTCCTGCGCACGTCGGTTCGCGAGCTGGGCCAGACGATCGTCATGGTCACCCACGACCCGGTGGCCGCCTCCTACGCCGACCGGGTGGTGTTCCTGCGGGACGGCCTGCTGGTCACCGAGGTGCTGCGGCCGACCGCGCAGACCGTGCTGGACACCCTGATGAAGCTGGAGGCGTGAGGTGATCCGCACCACGCTGGCCGGGTTGCGCGCGCACCGGCTCCGCCTGCTGCTGACCGCGCTCGCCATCACCCTGGGCGCCGGCTTCATCGCCGGGACCTTCGTGCTCACCGACAGCCTGCAGGCCGGGGTGACCCGGCAGGTGGCGGCGTCCGCCGACCGGGTGGACGTCGCCGTCCTGCCGCGCGCCGGACATGGGAAGCCGGGCGAGGCCGAGCTGGCCGCGATCCGCCGCACCGCCGGAGTGGCCGAGGCGCACGGCCTGGTCCGCGGGCCGGCCGCGCTGGTCGGCAAGGACGGCAAGGTGGCCGGTGACACCCCGACCACCGGGGTGTCGGTCGTCACCGGGCGGCTCGGCCGCACGGCGATGACCACCGGCCGGGCCCCGGCGGCGGACGGCGAGATCGCGCTGGACGAGAACACCGCCAGGACCCGCGGGTTCGCGGCCGGTGACACCGCCACCGTGCTGGACTCCGCCGACCGGCCGCACACCTTCCAGGTCGTCGGCCTGTTCGACGTGGGCGTCGACCAGGAACTCGCCTACACCGGCGCGGTGGGCTTCACCCCGGACGCCGCCCGCCGGATGACCGGGGAGAAGGGGTTCGCCGAGATCGACGTGGCGGCGGCCGGCGTGCCGCCGGAGCGGCTGAAGGCGGCCGTCACCGCGGCGCTGGGCGGCGCCGGGCACCGGGTGCTGACCGGGGACGAGCTCGCCGCGGAACTGGCCCGGGTGAACGGCGGCAACCTGGAGTTCCTCACCCTCGCGCTGCTGATGTTCGGCCTGGTGGCCATGCTGGTCGCCACTCTGGTGATCTACAACACCTTCAACATCCTGATCGCCCAGCGCACCCGGGAGATGGCGCTGCTGCGCTGCCTGGGCGCCACCCGCCGGCAGGTGTTCGGCTCGGTGCTGCTGGAGTCGCTGGTGGTCGGCGTGCTGTCCTCGCTGGCCGGCCTGGCCGCCGGGTACGGTCTCGGCGCCGGCGCGCTGCGCGCGGGCACCGCCTTCGGCCTGCAGAGCGCTCCGGTGGACGCCACGCTCACCCCGCGCACCATCGCGGTCGCGCTCGCCGTCGGCGTGCTCGTCACGGTGGCCGCCGCGCTGCTGCCCGCCCGGGCGGCCACCCGGGTGGCGCCGATCGCCGCGCTGCGGACGCAGAGCGAGGAGCGGGAGTTCCGCGCCGGGGCGGCCCGGCTGGTGATCGCCGGGCTGTTCCTGCTGGCCGGCGCCGGGGTCACCGTGGCCGGCACCCGGATGCCGCCGGGCGAGCAGGCGCTCTTCGTCGTCATGGGCGGCGGTGTCCTCATCTTCTGCGGCGTGCTGGTGCTCGGCCCGGTGCTCGTCCGGCCGCTGAGCGCGGTGGCCGGCTGGGCGCCCGCCCGGCTGTTCGGCGTCCCCGGCCGGCTCGCGGTGGACAACTCCCGCCGCCATCCGAAGCGGTCGGCCACCACGACGATCGCGCTCACCATCGGGGTGACCCTGATGACCACCCTCTCGGTGATCACCGCGACCACCCGGGCGACCTACACCGCCCAGCTGGACGAGCAGTTTCCGATCGACTACCTGGTCAGCGGGCAGTTCGGCCGGGCGGACGCCGGCGGGGCGCTGCCCCGGGAGATCGCCGCCACGCTGCGCGCCCGCCCGGAGCTGGCCTCGGTGACCCAGGTCCGGGGCGCCGAGGCACGGATCGGCGACGCCAAGGGCCGGGTGGTCACCTACCACGGGCCCTACACCGTGGACCTGATCCAGGGCGGCATGCGGGACTTCACCGCCGGCGGCGCGCTGATCGGCTCCAACACCGCCGACTCCCTCAAGCTCAAGCCCGGTGACACCCTCACGGTGACCACCGCGAAAGCTGGTGTCCAGCGGCTGAAGGTGGCCGGCGTCTACGAATCGGGCAAGGCGCTGGTGTCCGGCGTGGTGGTCCCGGAGGGGGCGTTCGAGACGTATTTCGGTCGGCTGGACGACGACCGCGTCCTCGTCGGCGCCCGGGACGGCGTCACCGCCGGCGACTCCCGCAAGGCGGTCGAGGCCGCCGTCGCGGCCTACCCCACCGCCAAGGTGGTCAGCACCACCGAGGTCCGCGGCGAGTTCGACCAGGCGCTCGACACGGCCCTGGCGGTCGTCACCGGGCTGCTGGGGCTGGCGATCCTGATCTCGCTGATCGGCATCGCCAACACCCTGAGCCTGTCGGTGCACGAGCGGACCCGCGAGTCGGCGCTGCTGCGCGCGCTGGGGCTCACCCGCCGCCAGCTTAAGCGGATGCTGTCGGTGGAGGCGCTGGTCCTGGGCCTGATCGGCGCGATCGTCGGCGTGGTGCTCGGCACCGCGTACGGCTGGGCCGCGAGCCGGACGATCGCCACCGACGTGCTGTTCCGACTGCCGGTCGGCCAGGTGGCGCTGTTCGTGGTGCTCTCCGGGCTGGCCGGCGTGCTCGCCGCGGTACTGCCCGCCCGGCGGGCCGCCCGCGCCTCGGTCGTCGGCGCGCTGGCCGCAGACTGACCCGGCGGCGGTCCCGGTCGGGCGGCCGGGTCGGGCATCCCTGCCGGGCCGATCCGGCCGCCCCCGGGCGCAGGCGGATCCGGGGGCGGGCCCGGGCGCGGGCGGACCCGAGGTCGCGGGCGGCCGATCCGGCGATGCGGCGACCGCCGCCGGACCGGGCGGTCAGCTGACCTGGACGGTGATGGTGTGCCAGCCGGTGGCGCCGTCCGGGGCGGGCGGCGCCTCGGCCTGCGGCTGGGTCCGGCCGGCGGCGTCGGTCGCCCGTACCTGGATGGTGTGCCGGCCCGGCGTCGCCTGCCAGTCGTCGAGCACCCACTGGCGCCAGGTGTCCGGCCCTGGCACGTCGGCCAGCCGGGCCGGGCGCCACGGCCCGGCGTCCACGCTCACCTCGACGGCGTCGACGCCGCGGTGCTGGGCCCAGGCCACCCCGGCGACGGTCGTCCGGCCGGCCGGGACGGTGGCCCGGTCGCGCGGCAGGTCGATCCGGGACTGGGTCTTGATCGGCCCGCGCGGCGCCCAGCCGCGCGGCGTCCAGTACGCCTCGTCCCGGTCGAACCGGGTGACCTTGATGTCGGTGACCCACTTGGTGGCCGACACGTAGCCGTACAGGCCGGGGATCACCTGGCGCACCGGGAAGCCGTGCGACACCGGCAGCACCTCGCCGTTCATCGCCACCGCGAGCAGCGCGTCCCGGCCGTCCAGCGTGACGTCCACCGGCGTGCCGCAGGTCCAGCCGTCGTCGGAGGTGGACAGCAGCATGTCGGCGCCGGGCTGGATGTTCGCCTCGCGCAGCAGGTCGGCCAGCCGGGCGCCCAGCCAGCGCGCGTTGCCGATGTAGGAGCCGCCGACCTCGTTGGACACGCAGGTCAGCGTGACGTCGGCCTCCACCAGCGGCCGCCGAAGCAGGTCGGCGTAGGTGATCTCGATGGGCCGGCCGACCATTCCGTGGATCTTCAGCGTCCAGGCCCGCGGGTCGACCTGCGGGACGACGATCGCGGTGTCCACCCGGTAGAAGTCGCGGTTGGGCGTGACGAACGGCGCCAGGCCGCGGATCCGCAGGTCGGCGCCGCCCGGCAGCGCTCGGGCCGGCCGGGCGGCCGGCGGCAGCGCGACGGTGGTCCGCGCGGCCTCGGCGACCGACCGGCCGCCGAGCGCCCGCCCGGCCAGCCCGGCCGCGCCGGCCACCACGACCCCGGTGACCGCTCCGGTCAGCAGCCCGCGCCGGTCCAGGTCCCCTGGCCGGGCCCGCATCACCGCCGGCCGCTCCGCCCCGCCTCCCCCGGCCGGTACGGTTCCGGCGGCCAGGGCGGGTCCGGCGGCCGGGTCCGCCCCGGCAACCGCGCCCGCGCCGAGCTCCGTGCCGGTTCCGGCGACCCGGGATGGTCCGCCGGCCGGCGACGGGGCCGATACCCCGCCATCCGCGGCCGGCGGTTCCGGACGGGGTTCGGCCGGCCGCGGGGACGACCACTCCGGCTCCGCGGCCGGCCAGGCGCGGCGCAGCAGCGGGACCAGCGCCCAGGCCGCCACCGCGCCGCCGGCGATGGAGGGCAGCACGTCCAGCAGCGCCGAGTCCGGCCGGCTCACCGCGGCGGCCACCCCCACCGCGCCGAAGGCCGCGAAGCCGAGCCGGGCGAGGCCGGGACGCCGCCGGCCGAGCACGCCCAGCCCGGCGGCGATCAACACCAGCACCACCAGGATGCCGCCGACCAGCACCGTCTTGTCGTTCGTGCCGAAGGTGCGGATCGCCCACTCCTTCAGCGGCGCGGGCGAGGAGTCCACCGCCACACCGGCCACCACCGTCACCGGGGACGCCTTCGGCGCCAGCGCCCCGGCCACCAGCTCGGCCACCCCGAGCCCGGCGGCGCCCGCCACCAGCCCGATGACCGCCGCCGCCCATGCCTGCCCGCGCGGGCGTACCTCGTTGTCCGTCACACCCGGCACGCTACGCCCGAACCCGCCCCCCGGTTCTTACGACCCGGTTACGCCGCTCCAGGCCACGGCCGGCGTCCGCCTCCGGCCGCCTGGAAAGTTCAGCCCTTCCACTCTGATCGTGTCCGACACGATTACGAGGATGTCGCGCTTCTATCGGTCGGCACGGAAGCATCGCATCGGGCGGGCGCACGCCCTCCATGTGGTGCGATCCGGACCACCGGTCGTGGTTCCGGCGGCAGATCCGAGGCTGGAGGACCGATGGGTGTGGATCGGCCCGGACGACCGGGGGATCGAGCTGGAGGTGATCGGCATTCTCGCCGAGAAGTACCTGGTGATCTTGCACGTGATGCCGACCGCACTAAGGAGGAAGAAGCCATGACCGAGCACGAGGCGAACCGGCCGCCGGAGGACATCGAACTGGTCGTGGACGACGACTCCGAGATCGACGACTTCGAAGAGGTCCACGACCGGAAGGGCAACCGGATCGACGCCGAGTACGTCGCCCGTGCCGTCGAGGATGTCCATCGTGCCATCGACGCCGGCCAGGTGCCCGTGCCGACCGGGCGCGCCGGTCGCCCTTCACTGACCGGCGGGACCCACTCCCCGCGGGTGTCGTTCCGCCTCCCCGACGAACTGCGCGAGCGTGCGACGTCCCGCGCCGCGCAGGAGGGCAAGACCGTTTCGGCCTTGGCCCGAGAGGCCTTCGAGCGGTTTCTCCGCGCGGGCTGATCACAGCCATGATCGCGTGACTGTCGTCACGGCCGATCATCGGCCGGCGGCCGCGATGCCCAGGCCGTCGAGGAGCGTCCGGAGGCCGAACTCGAAGATCTGGTCGAGGTCGAAGTCGTAGCCGCCGGGGCCGAGCTCGCCGATCAGCCGGGCGAGCAACGGCGCCCGCCCGGCGGCCAGCACCGCGTTCATCGACCCGCCATGGCTGCCGAGCCACTGGTCGCCGGACAGGCCGGTGGCCGACATCGCCTGGGTCTCCCGCTCGACGTGCACCGCGAGTCCCTGTACGTAGGCGTAGAGCGTGATCTCGATGGTCAGCACGCGCGCCGGGTCGAGACCGAGCCCGTCCAGCGCGATCAGCATCTGCTCGCCGTGCCGGACCACGCCGGGCAATGGGAGCGGACGCCCCAGCGGGGCCAGGTGGGCCAGCCAGGGGTGCCGCCGGTAGATCCGCCACAGCGTGCGGGCGGCCCGCTCCAGCCGCTCCCGGCGGCCGAGCGGCCCGCCCGGATAGCGTTCCTCGCCGTAGGCGAGGTCCGCCATCGTCCGCACCAGGTCGTCCCGGCCGCGCACCTGCCGGTGGACCGCCGCCACCGGCACGCCGAGCCGGGCGGCCACCGCCCGGACGGTCACCGCGCCGATCCCTTCCGCGTCGGCGACCGCGATCCCCTCGCGCACGATCCGCTCCCGGGTCGGCGCCAACCCGCCATGACGCCGCCTCGGCGCGGCGCGGGTGGCCGCCACCACCGTCCCGGACCGGGGCCTCCCCTCCACCAGCCCTTCCTCCTTGAGGACGGCGAGCGCCCGCACCGCGGTGGCCAGGGCGACCCCGAAGTCGCGGGCGATCGCCCGGCTGGACGGCGTCCGATCACCGGGGGCGAGTTCACCGCACTCGATGCGCCGGCGAATCTCGGCGGCGATCCGCCGGTAAGGTGCCTCCATCAGCGGCTGTCCTAGAACAGATGGGCCGGTCAGGGTCGGATCTGTTCTAGCACAGTCGCGGGTTTCCGCACCGGTGGGACTACCAAGGACCCATGACCTCCGTACTCATCTCCGGCGCGAGCGTCGCCGGCCCCGCCCTGGCCTTCTTCCTGCGCCGGCACGGCTTCGCCGTCACCGTGGTGGAGCACGCCCCCGCGCCCCGTCCCGGCGGCCAGGCGATCGACGTGCGCGGTGTCGCCCTCACCGTCGTCGAGCGGATGGGGATCCTCGACGACGTGCGCCGGCACCGCACCCGGATGAGGGGCATGTCCATGCTCGACGGCGACGGCCGCGAACTGTGGCGCTCCACCGAGGTGGCGCTGTCCAGCGGGCGGCTGGACGGCGACGACGTCGAGCTCCTCCGCGAGGACCTGTGCCGGCTGGTCCACGACCGGACGAAGGACGACACGGAGTACCTGTTCGGCGACTCGATCACCTCGCTCGACCAGGACGGGCGGGGCGTGCGGGTCACCTTCGAGCGGGCGGCCGCGCGCACCTTCGATCTGGTGGTCGGCGCGGACGGCCTGCACTCCAACGTCCGCCGCCTGGCGTTCGGTCCCGAGCCGGAGTTCGTGCACCACCTCGGGACGTACCTGTCGATCTTCTCCATGGCCAACGAGCTGGGCCTGCGGGACTGGCAGACCTGGTTCGACGACGGGGACATCGGTGGCGCCGTCTATCCGGTGCGCGACAACTCCGAGTTGCGGGTCAACCTCGGCTTCCGCGCCGAACACCCCATCTCCTACGACCACCAGGACGTCCAGGCGCAGAAGCGGCTGGTCGCCGAGCGCTGCGCGGGCGGGCGCTGGGAGGTGCCCCGGCTGCTGGCGGCGATGTGGGAGGCGCCGGACTTCTACTTCGACTCCATGGCCCAGGTGCGCATGGAACGCTGGTCGGCCGGCCGGGTGACGCTGCTCGGCGACGCCGGCCACTGCGCCTCGCCGCTGTCCGGCCAGGGGACGAGCATGGCGCTGGTCGGCGCGTACGTCCTGGCCGCCGAACTGGCCCGCGCCGGCCACCAGACCGCGTTCGCCGCCTACGAGGAGCGCATGCGACCGTGGGTGGCAGGCAACCAGGCGCTCGCGTTCAGCAATCGTGACCATGCGGGCGAGACGCCACCGGGGCAGAGCCCGCTGGACGAGGTGAAGAACGCGATCCACCTGCCCTAGCCGGCCGCCGCGACCGGGTCACCCGGCGAGGAGGGCGTGGAGGGTGGGGACGAGGGCGCGGAAGGCGCGGCCGCGGTGGCTGATGGCGTCCTTCTCGCCGTCGCCGAACTCGGCCAGGGTGCGCGGCTGGCCCTCCGGAACGAAGATCGGATCGTAGCCGAAGCCACCGGTGCCCCGCGGCGTGAAGATCACCGAGCCGGGCAGCGCGCCCTCCACGACGCGCTCGGCGCCGGACGGCAGCGCGGCGGCCGCGGCGCAGGCGAAGTGGGCCCCGCGGCGGCCCTCCGGGACGTCGGAGATCTGGCTGAGCAGCAGCCGCAGGTTGGCGGCGTCGTCGCCGTGCCCGCCGGACCAGCGGGCCGAGAAGACACCGGGCATGCCGTTCAGCGCGTCCACGCAGAGCCCGGAGTCGTCGGCGACGGCGGGCAAGCCGCTGGCCGCGGCGACCGCGTGCGCCTTGATCAGGGCGTTCTCGGCGAAGGTGAGGCCGGTCTCGGCGATCTCGCCGATCTGCGGGAACTCCTCCAGCCCGACCAGCTCGATCTTCTCGTCGGCCTCGGCGAGGATGCGGCGCAGCTCGGCGATCTTGCCAGGGTTGCGGGTCGCCAGGACGACGCGGGAGGTGCCGGACATGCCACGGCCTTTCGCTGGTGGGTGGAATCGGATCGGCCGGCCGGTCACCAGGACGGACCGGCCGGGACGAGCGGCCCCGGCCGGAAGCGGCCGTCGCCGGGACGGCCGGGAGCGGCCGGCATGGCGGCCGTCGCCGGGGCGGCCGGGTCAGGTCGGGTCAGGCCAGGGCCTGGCGCTGCAGCTCGGTCAGCTCGACGCAGCCGGCGGCGGCCAGGTCGAGCAGCGTGTCCAGCATCGGCCGGCCGAACGGCACGCCCTCGGCGGTGCCCTGCACCTCGACGAACTCCCCGGCGCCGGTCATCACGACGTTCATGTCGATCTCGGCGGCGACGTCCTCGGTGTAGCAGAGGTCGAGCAGCGGGGTGTCGCCGACCACGCCCACCGAGACGGCGGCCACCGACCCGACCAGCGGGTCGCCCGGGCACATCCGGCGCTTTCGCATCCAGGCGACCGCGTCGGCCAGCGCGACGTACGCGCCGGTGATGGCCGCGGTGCGGGTGCCGCCGTCGGCCTGCAGCACGTCGCAGTCCAGCACCACGGAGTTCTCGCCGAGGGCCTTGTAGTCGACGCAGGCGCGCAGCGACCGCCCGATCAGCCGGGAGATCTCGTGGGTGCGCCCGCCGATCTTGCCGCGCACCGACTCGCGGTCGCCGCGGGTGTTGGTGGCGCGGGGCAGCATGGCGTACTCCGCGGTCACCCAGCCAAGGCCGCTCCCCCGCCGCCAGCGGGGCACCGAGTCCTGGACCGAGGCCGCGCACAGCACCTTGGTGCCGCCGAACTCCACCAGGACCGAGCCCTCGGCGTGGGCGAGCCAGTTCCGGGTGATCTTCACCGGGCGGAGCCGGTCGGGACTGCGTCCGTCTGCGCGTGCCATGTGCCTCACCTTAGGTCATAGACGGCCCCGCTCCGCGCCAGTTCGATGGGGCCTTCGAACCCGCCGCGCCGGGCGTCGCCGAGGATCTCCGCGGGGTCGTGCCAGGGCACCAGGTGGGTGAGCACCAGGGTGCCCACGCCGGCCCGGGCGGCGTGCTCGGCGGCCTGCCGGCCGTTCATGTGCAGGCCCTCCGGCAGGCCGGGGCGGTCCGGCCAGGACGCCTCGCACAGCAGGATGTCCGCGCCGGCGGCGAGCTTCACCAGCTCGGCGCACTCGCCGGTGTCGGCCGAGTACGCCACCGAGCGCCCGCCGTGCGAGACGCGGAAGCCGTAGGTCTCCACCGGGTGGTTCATCGGCGCGACCGTCACCTCGAGCGGCCCGGCGGTGAAGGTGCCAGGGCTCAGCGGGCGGAAGTCGAACGCGGTGGACAGGCTCGGCTCGTCGCTCATGCCGTACGCGGCGGCCAGCCGGGCCGGCGCCTCACGGGGGGCGTACACCGGCAGCCGGGGCAGCGGCCCGTGCGGGGTGTAGGTGCGGACCACGTGGTAGGAGCACATGTCGAGACAGTGGTCGGCGTGCAGGTGCGACAGGCAGACGGCGTCCACGTCGTACAGGCCGATGTGCCGTTGCAGCGCGCCCAGCGAGCCGTTGCCGAAGTCGAGCAGCAGATGGAAGCCGTCGGCCTCCAGCAGGTAGCACGACGAGGGGCTGTCCGGTCCGGGGAAGCTCCCCGAGCACCCGATGATCGTCAGTTTCAACGCGGCTCCTCCTAGCCGGGCGCGGTCAGCGCCTCTTCACCCGAAACATCGCCCACCAGGGCCCGTTCGACGATGCCGATCTCCGGTCCGAGGAAGCGCCGGCCGAGATCCCCGAACAGGGCGGTGTCCCCGGTGGCGCGGAACCGGTGCCGTGGCGTGCCGGGCGGGGCGACCAGCCCCCGGTCGTGCAGCACGCGGTAGACGTCCTTGGCCGTCTCCTCGGCGCTGGACACCAGCGTGACGCCGTTGCCCATGACGTAGGAGATCGCGCCGGTGAGCAGCGGGTAGTGGGTGCAGCCCAGGATGAGGGTGTCGCAGCCGTCCTCGATGACCGGGCGCAGATACTCGCGGGCCGCCTCGATGACCTCGTCGCTCATCGTCTCGCCGCGCTCGACGAACTCCACCAGCCGCGGCGCGGCGACCCCGGTCAACCGCACGTCCGGGGCGGCGGCGAAGGCGTCGTGGTAGGCCATCGACTGGATGGTGGCCCGGGTGGCGATGACGCCGACCCGGCCGTTCCTGGTGGCGCGGACCGCGCGGCGCGCGGCGGGCTGGATGACCTCGACCACCGGGACGTCGTAGCGTTCCCGGGCGTCGCGCAGCACGGCCGCGGTGGCGCTGTTGCAGGCGATGACCAGCATCTTCACGTCGTGCTCGACGAGGTGGTCCATCACCTCCAGGGCGTAGGCGCGCACCTCGGCCAGGCGCTTGGGCCCGTACGGCTGCCGCGCGGTGTCGGCCACGTAGAGGATGGACTCGGCCGGGAGCTGATCGATGATCGCCCGGGCGACGGTGAGGCCGCCCACCCCGCTGTCGAAGACGCCGATCGCGGGAGCCTCACGCGCGGGCTCGTCGGCGGCGGACCTCATGGCACTGACCCACGGCGCGTGGGCGACGCTCCCGATGTCTGACATGATTCCCAAGGTTAGGGGACCATGGGCCATCGCTCACGGTAAGAATGCTCACACCGCAGTAATCACTCTCTACCGGTTAGTGTCCGGATTTCTCCGCCTTTTACCCGTTTTCCGGACCGCAGGGCCGCCGGTGACCCCGGCCAGGACCGCGGCCGGCTCAGCCGCGGCCGAGCCGGGCCAGCTGCCGCGACTGGGCGACCAGCCGGCCGGCGGCGTCCCAGATCTCGATGTCCTCGTCGAACCACCCGTCCCGCACCAGGCGGCCGTGCCCGACGACGGCCAGCCAGCCGGGCGCGGGCAGTGCCCGCAGATGCCAGGTCAGCTCGACGGTGGGCGCCCATCCCCGGGCGCCGGCGGAGAAGACCACCGGGGGCAACGCGTCGACCGCGAGCGCCAGCACGAACGGATCGGGATCCTGCGGCTCGGCCAGCCGGAAGTAGGCGCGCGACTCCGGGCGGCCGGTCGGCGCGCCGGTGAGCCAGCCGACGGTCGGCGGGTCGAACCGCAGTTCCATCCGCTCGCTGAGCGTCATGCCGGACTCCGGCCGCGGGTCGGGCAGCCGCACGCACTCCTCGACCGGCGGCATCGCCGGCGGCCCGGCGCTCCAGTCGGCCGGGCCCTCCCCCAGCGTGGCGGTGGTCACCAGCGTCTCCAGGTAGGACGTGCCGTCCTGAACCAGCGAGGCCCGCGTCATGGCCGCGGTTCGCCCGGCCTTCAGCCGCTCCAGCCGCACCTGGGCCGGGCCCGGACGCGGCGCGCGGAGGAACTGCGCGGCGGTGGACACCGGATGGGCGTGCGGGGAGTCGTCGGTCACCGCCCGCAGCAGCACCGCCATGAGGTAGCCGCCGTTCAGCGGCCCGCCGATCGAGTATCCGGGGTCGAGGCACACGTCATAGGTGGTGTCGTCCACCCGGACGGCCTGCGTCGCCTCATCGAACTTGGTCATCGTCCCTCATCGCTCGCCGGCGGCCCGGCCGCGCCGGCGGAGGACGCGGACCGAATATTGTTCTACCACTGTACTCGCGCCGGCGCGGCCAGGGTCACGATGAGAGCGAGATCACGCCCAGAGCTGGCCCTCCAGCCGCTCCTCGGCCTCGTCCAGCGTGCCCTCGTAGGCACCGGTGGACAGGTACTTCCAGCCGCCGTCCGCGACGACGAACACGATGTCGGCGCGCTCGCCCGCCTTCACCGCCTTGGCCGCCATGCCGAGCGCGGCGTGCAGCGCGCAGCCGGTCGAGACGCCGGCGAAGATGCCCTCGGTCGCCAGCAGCTCGCGGGTGCGGCGCAGCGCGTCCGCCGAGGTCACCGAGTAGCGGGTGGTGAGCACGTCCGCGTCGTAGATCTCCGGGATGAAGCCCTCGTCCACGTTGCGCAGGCCGTACACCAGCTCGCCGTACCGGGGCTCGGCGGCGACGATCCGCACGGCGGGCACCCGCTCGCGCAGGAAGCGCCCGACGCCCATCAGCGTGCCGGTGGTGCCGAGGCCGGCCACGAAGTGGGTGACCGACGGCAGGTCCGACAGGATCTCCGGCCCGGTGGACTCGTAGTGCGCGCGCCAGTTCGCCGGATTGCCGTACTGGTAGAGCATCACCCAGGAGGGGTTCTCCGCGGCCAGCCGCTTGGCCACCCGGACCGCCTCGTTCGAACCGCCGGCCGCCGGCGACGGGATGATCTCCGCCCCCCACATGCGCAGCAGCTGGCGGCGCTCCTCGGAGGTGTTCTCCGGCATCACGCAGATCAGCTTGTAGCCCTTGAGCCGGGCCGACATGGCCAGCGAGATGCCGGTGTTGCCGGACGTCGGCTCCAGGATCGTACAACCGGGGGTGAGCAGGCCGTCCTTCTCGGCCTGCTCGATCATCCACAGCGCGGGACGGTCCTTCACCGACCCGGTCGGGTTGCGGTCCTCCAGCTTGGCCCACAGCCGCACCTCCGCCGAAGGCGACAGGCGCGGCAGGCCGACCAGCGGCGTGTGCCCGACCGAGTCGACGAGCGAGTCGAAGCGCATGCCTAGCGCCCGCCTCCGGCCACGGCCGGGAGCACGGTCACGGTGTCGCCGTCGGACACCGGGGTGTCCAGGCCGCCGAGGAAGCGCACGTCCTCGTCGTTGAGGTAGACGTTCACGAACCGCCGCAGCCCGGACTCGTCCACCAGGCGGGCCTTGATGCCCGGGTGGCGGGCCTCCAGGTCGCCGATCAGGGCGGACAGCGTGGCGCCGTCGGCGTTCACCGACTTGGCGCCGTCGGTATAGGTGCGAAGGATGGTCGGTATGCGGACCTCGATGGCCATCGCGGATCTGTCTCCTTGTTCACTGGTCGTCACAGAGCACCCCAGGGGGTGCGAACACCGGCGGGAAGGCGGGGATTCCTGCGGTCAGGAACAGTCGTAGACGACGGCACAGCGAGTGTGCGCGAAGAAGTGGCTCTGCACCGGAGACGGGCGCCCGGGGCGCGACCCGCGCCCGTTCCCGGCATCGACCGTCAGCATGCCCCCACTCTACCGCCTCCGCGGCCGCGCCCCCAGGGCGGCCGGAGGCGGGACGCCCGGGTCATCCGCCGACGATGCGGACGTCCTCCTCGGTGATCACGCCGTCCACGATGCGGAACGAGCGGAACTGCACGTTGTCCGGGTCGGCGGTGGAGACCAGGACGTAATGCGCGCCCGGCTCGGAGGCGTAGGAGACGTCGGTGCGCGACGGATACGCCTCGGTGGCGGTGTGCGAGTGGTAGACGACCACCGGCTCCTCGTCCCGGTCGTCCATCTCCCGCCACACCCGGAACTGCTCCATGGAGTCGAACCGGTAGAACGTCGGCGAGCGCTCGGCGTTCTCCATCGGGATGAACCGCTCCGGGCGGTCGGACCCCGCCGGACCCGCGATCACTCCGCAGGCCTCGTCCGGATGGTCCGCCCACGCGTGGGCGATGATCTTGTCGACCAGTTCCCGTGAGATCGTCAGCATGCCTGGAAGCTACCAAAGCGCCCGGACGAGGGTGTCCTGCAGGTAGGTCAGCCAGTCGTAGGTCACGTACGCCGGGTAGCGGGGGTCGTCCTCGGTCATGCCGGCCAGCTCCTCGTGGACCTCCTCGGTGACCTCCAGCCGGACGCCGAGGGCCAGTCGGACGTCGTTGAGCGCCCGCAGCCAGGCCTGCGCCTGCTCGGCGGTCAGCCGGACCCTGCCCTCCCCGGCCGTCTCCATCAGCGTCTCGGCATCCGACCGCTTGCCCTCGCGCAGCGTGGCCTCGGTGTAGCGCCGGAACTCGGCGGCGGCCTGGTCGTCGCCGGAGTATCCGGCGGGGAACAGCCGGGCCAGCACCGGGTCCGACGGCTGGGCGGCGCTGCCGATGCCGAGGGCCCGCTCCAGCGGGTCCTCACCGGTGGTGCCGGGCTCCACCAGGTCCAGCACCTGGGAGACCAGCGAGCGGAGGATCGACGCCTCCCCGGCGTCCAGCACGATCGACACCCCGCCACCCCCCGACGCGCGGAACCCGCCGCTCACGCCGAGTCCCGCTGCACGGTGGCCCACAGGCCGTACGAGTGCAGGATCTGCACGTCGCGCTCCATCTCTTCCCTGGTGCCGCTGGCCACCACCGCCTTGCCCTTGTGATGGACGTCGAGCATGAGCTTTTCGGCCTTCTCCCTGGCGTAACCGAACACCGTCTGCAGGACGTAGGTCACATACGACATCAGGTTGACCGGGTCGTTCCAGACGATGGCCAGCCAGGGCAGGTCGGGGCGAACGTCCGTCGACGGACGCTCGACCTCGGCCGGAGCGGTACTACCCACGAGTCCATCCTGCCCTACCCCGGCCGTAGTCTTCGACGTGTGACGAACCCGGCCAGTAGCGCGTTGCTCACCGACCAGTACGAGTTGACCATGCTCCAGGCGGCGCTCGCCGGCGGCACCGCGCACCGGCGGGCGGTGTTCGAGGTGTTCGCCCGGCACCTGCCCGGCGGGCGCCGGTACGGCGTGGTGGCCGGCACCGGCCGGTTCCTGGACGCCCTGGCGGAGTTCCGGTTCGGCGACGCCGAGCTGTCCTTCCTGCGCGACCGCGGTGTGGTGGACGAGCCGACGCTCGACTTCCTGGCCGGCTACCGGTTCACCGGCGACGTGCACGGCTACGCCGAGGGCGAGTGCTACTTCCCCGGCTCGCCGATCATGGTGGTGGACGGCACGTTCGCCGAGGCGGTCCTGCTGGAGACGCTGGTGCTGTCGATCCTCAACCACGACTCGGCGGTCGCCGCCGCGGCCTCCCGGATGACGCACGCCGCCGGCGGCCGGCCGATCATCGAGATGGGATCGCGGCGCACCCACGAGATGGCCGCGGTGGCCGCCGCCCGGGCCGCCCACCTGGCCGGCTTCGCCACCACCTCCAACCTGATGGCCGGCCGCGCCTACGGGGTGCCGACGGCGGGCACCAGCGCGCACGCCTTCACCCTGCTGCACGACTCCGAGCACGACGCCTTCCAGGCCCAGCTCGACTCGTGCGGGCCCGGCACCACCCTGCTGGTCGACACCTACGACGTGGCCAAGGCGGTGCGCACCGCGGTGGAGCTGGCCGGGCCGGAGCTCGGCGCGGTGCGCATCGACTCCGGCGACCTGGCGGTGGCGGCGCACGACGTCCGCGAGCTGCTGGACGGGCTCGGCGCCTCCGGCACCCGCATCGTGGTCACCGGCGACCTGGACGAGTATTCGATCGCGGCGCTGGCCACCGCCCCGGTGGACGGGTACGGCGTCGGCACCTCGGTGGTCACCGGCTCGGGAGTGCCGACCGCGGCGATGGTCTACAAGCTGGTCGCCCGGGAGGACGCCGCCGGGGAGCTGCGGCCGGTGGCCAAGAAGTCGGTCGGCAAGCCGAGCCGGGGCGGGCGCAAGGTCGCCTTCCGCGCGCTGGCGGACGGCACCGCGGTGGCCGAGCTGGTCACCACCGCGACCCTCGCCGCCACCCCGGAGAACGCCCGGCCGATGCTGCGCCCGCTGGTCCGGGCCGGCGAGATCATCGGCCGGGAGCCGCTGGCCGCGGCCCGCGAGCGGCACCGGGCCGCGCTGGCCGAGCTGCCCGCCGCGGCCCGCCAGCTGTCCCACGGCGACGCGGTGATCCCCACCGTGTTCTCCTGAGTCCCACCGTGTTCCCGTGAGACCCACCATGTTGTCCTGAGTTCCGCCGGGTCCGCCGGGCCCCTCGGATCCACCGACCGCCGAGCGCGCCGAAGTCCTCCGGGCCCGGCACGAGCGAGGAGCGACCGTTGACGACCTGCCTGATCATCGTGGACGTGCAGAACGACTTCTGTGAGGGCGGCAGCCTGGCGGTGGCCGGCGGCGCGGAGGTCGCCGCCGCCATCGGCCCGCGCACCGCGGGATACGACCACGTGGTGGCCACCCGCGACCACCACGTCGACCCCGGCGGCCACTTCGCCGACCGGCCCGACTACGTGACGAGCTGGCCCGCGCACTGCGTCGCCGGCACCCCGGGCGCCGAGCTCCATCCCGCGCTGGACGCCTCCGCCGTGGAGGAGGTGTTCGACAAGGGCGCCCACCAGGCCGCCTACAGCGGCTTCGAGGGTGCGAGCCGGGACGGCACCGCGCTGGCCGACTGGCTGCGGGCCCGCGGCGTGGACCGGGTCGACGTGGCCGGCATCGCCACCGACCACTGCGTGCGCGCCACCGCGCTGGACGCCGCCCGCGCGGGCCTGCGCACCCGGGTGCTCCTGAACCTCACCGCCGGGGTGGCCCCGGACAGCACCGCCGCCGCCCTCGGCGAGCTCGCCGCGGCCGGCGTCGCCCTGGAGGGCGCGCCCATCGTTCGCCCGGCCTGATCCGCGCCCGGCCGGCCGGCCCGGCGCGGCCTGCCCTATCGGCTCAGGCCCGCTCGGATCGGTCGGCTCGGATCGGTCGGCGCAGGGACCGGCCGGACGTCCGGCCCGCGGTCAGCGGGAGCGCTGGGTGGCCCACTTGCGGATGGTCTCGATGCGCCGCTGGATCTGCTCGGCGGTGGCCTGCGCGATGGGCGGGCCGCCGCAGGCGCGCCGCAGCTCGGCGTGGATGACGCCGTGCGGCTGGCCGGTGCGGTGGTTCCACGCGCCGACCAGGCCGTTCAGCTCCTTGCGCAGCGCGGCGATCTCCTCGTGCGGGGACCGGGCGGGCGGCTGCTCCTCGGCCGGACGGCGGCGCCGCGCGGCCTGCTGATCGGCCTGGTGCTTGCGCAGCAGCACCGCCACCTGGTCGGGCTCCAGCAGGCCGGGCAGGCCGAGGAAGTCCTCCTCCTCCGGCGAGCCGGGCTCGGCGCCGGTGCCGAACTCGCCGCCGTCGAACAGCACCCGGTCGAAGGTGGCCGAGGCCTCCACCGTCTCGAACGGCAGCTCGTCGCCGACGACGTCCGGGCTGTCCTTGCGCTGCCGGGCCTCCTCGACCAGGAAGTCGTCGAGCCCCTCCTCGGGGAGCTTGCGGTCCAGCACGTGGTCGCGCTCGGCCTCCATCTCGCCGGCCAGCCCCATCAGGGTGGGCACCGACGGCAGGAACACCGACGCCGTCTCGCCGCGCCGCCGGGCCCGGACGAAGCGCCCCACGGCCTGGGCGAAGAACAGCGGGGTCGAGGTGCTGGTGGCGTAGACGCCGACCGCCAGCCGCGGGATGTCCACCCCCTCCGACACCATGCGCACCGCGACCAGCCAGCGCTCCTCGGACGCGCCGAACTGCTTGATCTTGCCGGAGGCGCCCGGGTCGTCCGACAGCACGACGGTGGCGCCGGTGCCGGTGATCTCCCGGATGTGCCGGGCGTAGGCCCGGGCGGTCTCGTGGTCGCTGGCGATCACCATCGCGCCGGCGTCCGGCACGTGCCGGCGCACCTCGGTGAGCCGCTTGTCGGCCGCGCGCAGCACCTGCCGGATCCAGTCGCCCTTGGGGTCGAGCGCGGCACGCCACGCCTGGCCGAGCTGGTCCTTGGTCAGCGGGGTGCCCAGGGTGGCGGTGATCTCGTCGCCGGCCCGGGTGCGCCAGCGCATCTCGCCGGCGTACGCCAGGAAGATCACCGGGCGGACGACGCCGTCGGCCAGCGCCGGGGCGTAGCCGTAGGAGTAGTCCGACACGCTGCGCCGGACGCCGTCGCCGTCCTCGGCGTAGGTGACGAACGGGATGGGGTTGGTGTCGGACCGGAACGGCGTGCCGGTCAGCGCCAGCCGCCGGGTGGCCGGCTCGAACGCCTCGCGCACCCCGTCGCCCCAGGACTTGGCGTCGCCCGCGTGGTGGATCTCGTCGAAGATGACCAGCGTGCGGCGGTTCTCGGTGCGCGAGCGGTGCAACGCCGGGTGCATGGCCACCTGGGCGTAGGTGATCGCGACACCGGCGTAGTCGCGCGAGGTGGCGCCCTGGCTGTTCTTGAACTCCGGGTCGACCGCGATGCCCACCCGGCCGGCCGCGTCGGCCCACTGGCGCTTGAGGTGCTCGGTGGGGGTGACGATCGCCAGCCGCTGCACCACGCCGCGGGCCAGCAGCTCGCTGGCGATGCGCAGGGCGTAGGTGGTCTTGCCGGCGCCGGGGGTGGCCACCGTGAGGAAGTCGCGCGGCTCGCGCCGGAAGTAGAGGTCGAACGCCTCCTGCTGCCAGGCGCGCAGCTTCGGCGCGGTGCCCCACGCGGCGCGGTCGGGGTAGGACGGCGACAGGTGGTTGGCGGCGAACGAGCTCACCGGGACCACCTCGCCGGGCGCCCGGCACCGCCCTGCGGGGCCCGCGGGGCGGGTGCCCCGCCGATGAACTCGTCGTCGCGCTCGTATGGCTGCCTCACAGTGAAGCCACCCTAGCCAAGACCACCGACAGGATGCGCCGCCCTCGCCCGATCCGCCCGCCGCGCGCGGCGCGGGCCGGGCCGCCGCGCACGCGGGACGGCGCCTCGTTGCTCCGAACGACCCGGAGCGTGGGAGGCCGCCGCGCGCAGGACGGCGTCCGCGACCGGGCCGCCCCGGAAGGGCCGCCCCGGCGGGGCGGCCGCGTCACCGCACCGCGCCCAGCACCGCGTCGACCGCGGCGCGGCGGGACGCGTCGCCCGGCTGGGCCATCCCCACCAGGACCACCTCGCGCCCGGCCCGCGACAGCAGCGTCACCCGCAGGTAGGCGGGCCGGTTGACCACGTCGGTGTAGGTGGCGACCAGGGCCCGGGAGTGGCCGGTGAATCCGGCGGCGCGCACCGCCCGGTCATCGGCGACGGTCACCGTGTCGCCGTGCAGCAGCAGCCGGGCATACAGGTCGGCGAGCCGCAGCGCCGCGTCCCGCGACGCGGGCCCCTCACCGGCGCCGGCCGGCCTGGCCAGCACGATCGCCTGCCCGTCGAGCGTCACGGCGGAGGTGAACCCGGTCACCGGGGGCACCTCGGCCCGCCGCCAGCCGGGCGGCAGCGGGTAGCCGACCCCGGCGACCGGGTCGGCGACCGTGCCGGGCGGGCCGGGATCCGACAGCCGGGCGGCGGCGAACCCGACGGCCGCGGCGACCAGGGCCGCCGCCACCGCCACCGCGCCGGCGTACGCCAGGACGCGCCGGAGCCGGGCCGGCACCACGGCGCGCGCGGGGACCTCCGGGGTGCCGTACACCCGGGCGGACGGCGGCAGCGCGGCGGGGTCCGGGACGAGCCCGCCGTTCTCCTCGGGCTCCTCGGGCTCCTCGGGCTCCTCGGGCTCCTCCGGTTCCTCCGGCTCCTCCGCCGGCGGCCACCCGTGCCGCTCGTACGGCCGCCGCCCGATCCGCCGTTCCTCCACGGCACCCCCTCCCGGTGCTTCGAGTATTCGCATCCCGGGCGGCCATCCGTCAACGGATCATTCGATTCCGGTTCCGGCCGGTCCGGGCGCACGCGGCTCAGGAGGACGGGGCGCGGTAGGCGACCCACATGTCGCGCATCCGGGCGGCCTGACCGGCGGTGAACTCCGACATGCAGCGGTCGTGGGCGTAGTCCATGAAGTTGTGCACCGGGTCGTCGCCGGCCTCGGGGCAGCTGTCCCGGCGCTCGGGACAGCCGGTGGTGGGCAGCGCCTCGGGCGGGGTGTCGTCCACCGAGTCGCCGGGCTCGGAGCAGCCGTTCTCGAAGGTGTGCAGCAGGCCGAGCCAGTGCCCGATCTCGTGCACCCCGGTGTACCCGCGGGAGAAGTCGCGCAGCGCTCCGCCGGGCAGGCTGCGCCAGTCGATCACCACGCCGTCCAGCTCGGGATGGTCGCGGTACCAGTGCGGGTAGGTGGAGTAGCCGAGCACCAGCCGGCCGAGCTGGGCGATGTAGAGGTTGAGCGTGCCGGCGCCGCCGGTGTGCAGGCGCTGCTTCATCGGCGCCTCGTTGCCGAGCGGCTCGTGGAACCAGGCCGCGTTGGCGGTGTGCGTGACCCCGCGCAGCACGAACCGGATGCCGGTGTCCACGCCGCCGAGCCGCCCGCCGTAGGCGGCGTTGAGCGCGTCGATCTGCGGGCGCAGGGCGCGGTCGGGGGCGCCGAGCGGCCCGTCGGTGATGACATGGACGTGCACCGGCACGGTGACCGGACCGGCCCGGCGGGCGGCGGGCGGCAGCTCGGCGAGCCGGCGGCGCATCCCGTCCAGCATGCGCGCGGCCTCGGCCGGCTCGGGCGCGTACGGCTCGGTGGCGCGCCCGTCGCGGTGCCCGACCCGGCCGGGCCGGCAGCCGGGCGGGCCGGCGGGCACGCTCGCCCCGGCGGGCGGGGCCCCCGGGGACGCCGGGCCGGCCAGGAACGCCGAAGAGGCCAGCGACCAGGCCAGCGGGCCGGCCAGGGACACGGCAAGCGCCCGCCGCACCATGCACTCCCTCCGTCGAGTCGGATCGGAGTGCTGACGCTAACCTCATCGCCGCCGATCGGCCGGGAGCAACACTCGGCCGACCGGCGCGGCCGACCGGATGTCCGGCCGGCTCAGCCGTCGCCGCCGGACTCGCCCTTGGGCAGGCCCCCGTAGATCTCCTTGCATTCCGGGCACACCGGATACTTCTTGGGGTCGCGGCTCGGCACCCACACCTTGCCGCAGAGAGCCCTGATCGGCGTGCCGGTCACCATGCTTTCGGTGATCTTGTTCTTGTCGGCGTAGTGGGAGAACCGCTCGTGGTCCCCGTCGCCGTGCGAAAGCTTCGGGCGGACTTCGCTCTCGGGAAGGATCTTCGTGCTCACGGGATACGAGTCTACGTGCGCGCCGCCCCGGCCCGCCGCCCGGCCGGGCGGCGCCGCCGATCTCAGCCGGCGTGGACCGGGGCGGCGCCGGCCGGGCGCCCCGGGCGGACGAGCAGCGCCGGCAGGACCGCCAGCACGGCGACCGCCGCCGCGACCGCGAACGCGAAGTGCATGCCGTCCAGGAAGGACAGGTGCGCGGCCCGGGTGAACGCCTCGGCGACCGGCGCGGCGGCGCCGGGCGGCACCGGGGCGGCGCCGAGCGCGACGGCGTCCTTCATCGCCTCCACCTGGGCGGGGGTGACCGGGATCCGGGCCTCGGCGAGCCGGCCGGGCAGCACGCCGGCCACCTCCGCGGTGATCAGCGCGCCGAGGACCGCGGTGCCGAGCGCGCCGCCGACCTGCATGGCCGACTGCTGCATGCCGCCGGCCACGCCGCTCAACTCCTCGGGCGCGTTCCCGACGATCACCTCGGTGGCGCCCACCATCACCGGTGACAGGCCGGCGGCGAGTAGCGCGAAGGGCACCGCGGTGTCGGCGTACCCGGCGTCGATGCCGATCCGGGAGAGCAGGAACATCGCCGCCGCCGTGACCAGCATGCCCCCCGCGATCGGCGCCTTGGGCCCGAACCGGGTCAGCAGGGCACCGGCCAGCGGCGAGGTGACGGCCATGCCCGCGGTCAGCGGCAGCATGCGCAGGCCGGCGTCCAGCGGGGACAGCCCGTGCACCCCCTGGAGGAAGAACGTCAGGAAGAACATCGCGCCGAACATCGAGAAGGTCATCAGCACCATCAGCGCCGTACCGGCCGAGACCGACACGTTGCGGAACAGCCCGAGCGGCAGCAGCGGCTGGGCCGACCGGCGCTGCCAGTGCGCGAAGCCGGCGCCGAGCACGACCGCGCCGGCGAGGAAGGCGATGGTCCAAGGGTCGCCCCAGCCCCGGGAGGGGGCCTTGATGATGGCCCACAGCAGGCAGAACATCGCGCCGGACAGCAGCGCCACGCCGGGGACGTCGATCCGGGACAGCGGCCGCGCCCGGCTCTCCCGCAGTACCCACAGGCCGGCCGCCAGCGCGACCGCGCCGACCGGGACGTTGATGAAGAAGACCGACTGCCAGCCGACGTTCTCCACCAGCAGGCCGCCCACGATGGGACCGGCGGCACTGGACACGCCGACGGCGGCGCCCCAGATGCCGATCGCCATGCTCAGCCGCCCGGCGGGGAACGCGGCGCGCAGCAGCGCGAGCGCGGCGGGCTGCAGCAGCGCGCCGAACAGGCCCTGCAGGACGCGCAGCGCGATGAGCGGGCCGATGGAGGAACTGAGGCCGATGGCGAGCGAGGTGGCGGCGAACCCCACGACGCCCACCAGGAACACCCGCTTGTGCCCGAACAGGTCGCCGAGCTTGCCGGCCGTGATGAGGAACACCGCCAGCGCGAGCAGGTAGCCGCTGGTGACCCACTGGAGATCGGCGAGCGAGGCGTTCAGGTCCCGGCCGATCACCGGGTTGGCGACGGCGACCACGGTGCCGTCGAGCATCACCATGATGACGCCGAGGGCGACGGTGAGCAGCGTGAACCACGGATGCCCGTGGCCGGGCCGCGCGGGCGCGCCGGACGGCCGGGCGAGCGCCTGGGCCATGAGTCCCCCATTGATCGTGCGAAAAATTATGGCAGCAAGTAACTTATGGCAGTCAATGACAGATGGCAATGGCTGTAACCGTGCCCGGCGCGACTCGTGGCACCATGTGCACGGACCCGTCGAGGAGGTGGCAACCGTGGGGCTTCGCGAGCGCAAGAAGCACCGCACCCGGGCCACGCTGGTGGACGCCGCCTACGAGCTGTTCCTCCGGCAGGGCTACGAGGCGACCACGGTCGAGCAGATCGCCGCCGCCGCCGACATCTCGCCGCGCACCCTGTTCCGGTACTTCAAGACCAAGGAGGACCTCGCCCTCGACTTCCTGGCCGAGCACGAGGAGCTGGTCTTCGCCGCGCTGGCCGCCCGGCCGGACGACGAGCCGGCGTTCGACGCGCTGATCGAGGCGCTGCGCGCCTTCGTGCGCACCGCCACCTCCGGCCCTCCGGAGGAGATCGCGCGGTTCCTCAGCGAGCGGCGCCTGATGGACACCACCCCCGCGCTGGCCACCGCGGGCTTCCGCCGGCTGCTGGAGACCGAGCGGCGGCTGACCGCCGAGATCGCCCGGCGCCTCGGGGTGGATCCGGACACCGATCGGCGCCCCGAGTTGCTGGTCGCCTTCGCCACCTCGGCGCTGCGGGTCGGCCTAAACCGTCCCGGCGCCGCGCCGCGCGACCTGGCCGCGCTGATCGCCGACGTGGACGCCACCCTGACGCTCGCCCAGGAGGCACTGCGGCGGGACCGGGACCGGTGAACGCGGGCGGCACCCGTCGAGCCGGCCGAGCCGGCCGGGTCAGTTGAGCTTGGGATCGTCCGGGCAGGTCGCCACGAAGGCCAGCTCGCCCGGCTGGCGGCGCAGCACCGACCGCCACAGCGCGTCCGGCCGCGAGTCGAAGGTGTCGCCCGGCTCGGCCTCCACCACGTACCACGACCCCTCGCGGATCTCCGCCTCCAGCTGTCCGGCGGCCCAGCCGGCGTAACCCGCGAAGATCCGCATCTGGGTGATCTCGCCGGCCAGGATCTCCGGCGGCGCGTCCAGATCCACCGTGCCGAGCCGGGACACCGCCGCCGCGGCGGCGTGCAGCCGGCGCCAGCCGAGCGGCTCCTGCCCGCTCGGCACCGCGGCCAGGGCCAGCGCGCTGTCGGTCTGCACCGGGCCGCCCTCGAAGAGCACCGGAGGCCCGGTCACCAGCGCGTCCCACGACGGGAGCACCTGGGTGACGGTGACCTCGCTGGGCCGGTTGAGCATGACACCCAGGGTGCCGCCGTCCTCGTCGTGTTCCAGGATCAGCACCACGCCACGCCGGAAGTTGGGGTCGTCCAGCAGGGGCGTCGCCACGAGCAGCCCGCCGACGTAGATCGCCTCCGCCATGCATCCATCATGACGGGTCCGCGGCGCAACGCGCGCCTTCCCGCGGCCAGAACGGTCTTTCCGCTTACCCACCCTTACTATCAGTGATTGAACGGGTACTTTCCGTATCATGGAGTGTGGGACGGCGGACCGATCCCACCCGCACCGACCGCGAAGGGAGCGAAATGGTGAACCGCCTCGCACTACTGGCGCTCATGGCGGCCGGCGCGGCCGGCGCGGTCGGCGCCGCCCCGTCCGCGCACCTGTCACATTCCGCCGGCCTCCGCGGCGACGGCACCGGCCCGCGCGATCGGGTCACCGTCACGGTGTCCGGGGTCGAGTGCCCCGCCGGGCGGGCCGAGGTCGTGATGACCGCGCCGCGCGGCCGCGGCACCACCGGATATTCGGTGTACCGGGGGGACACGCTGGTGCGTGAGGGGGTGCTGTGGCCGGGCGTCCAGCGCAGCGTCCCGGTGCACGTCGCCCCGCGCACCACCGAGCGCATCGCCGTCACGGTCGACGGCCAGGGCACCACCCGCCACCAGGTCTGGTCCCGGTGCGACTCCGCCGAGGACCGCGCCTACGAGTACGGCGAGTACCGCTACGCCGAGGGCGGGTCCTCCGGCGGGTCGGGGTCCTCCTGGCGCGCGCACCGGTACAACCCGCTGTTGCACCGGCACCCGCACTACCTGCCCCGCGTCCGGCACCTGCCCTACACCGGGCCGCCCGCCGACCTCTACGGCCGGGCCGCCACCGCGGCCGGGCTCGTCGTCTTCGGCGCCATGCTGTGGTGGCTCGCCGCGATCTGGCCGGGCCGCGCCCCGGCCTGCGCCCTGGCGCGGCGGCCCGCGCCGCGCCCGCTGCCCGGTGCGGGCGGCGGGACCGGCGGGCTCACAGCTCGGTGAGGCCGCGCACCTTCCCGCCGGCCGATTCGCGGACCGCGGCGGCGACCGCGCCCGCCACGTCCGGATGGAAGACGCTGGGGATGATGTAGTTCGGCCCGAGCTCCTCCTCCGACACGACGTTGGCCAGCGCGTTGGCCGCGGCCAGCAGCATGGCCTCGGTGACCGTGCGCGACTGGGCGTCCAGCAGGCCGCGGAACACGCCAGGGAACGCCAGCACGTTGTTGATCTGGTTCGGGTAGTCGGAGCGGCCGGTGGCCACCACCGCGGCGTGCTCGCGGGCGTCGTCCGGCGAGACCTCCGGCTCGGGATTGGCCAGCGCGAAGACCACGGCGGAGTCGGCCATGGTGGCGATGTCGTCGCCGGTCAGGATGCCCGGAGCCGACACGCCGATGAACACGTCGGCGCCCTTCACCGCGCCGCGCAGGTCGCCGGCGTAGCCCTCGGCGTTGGTGTTCTCCGCGATCCAGCGCAGCGAGTCGTCCAGGTCGTCGCGCCGCAGGTGCACCGCGCCCAGATAGTCGCAGACCACCACGTGGCGGGCGCCGGCGGCGAGCAGCAGGCGCAGCACCGCGTTGCCGGCCGCCCCGGCGCCCGCCATCGCGATGCGCACCTCCGGCAGCGACTTGCCGACCACGCGCAGCGCGTTGGTCAGCGCGGCCAGCACGCAGATGGCGGTGCCGTGCTGGTCGTCGTGGAAGACCGGGATGTCCAGCAGCTCGCGCAGCCGCCGCTCGATCTCGAAGCAGCGCGGCGCGGAGATGTCCTCCAGGTTGATGCCGCCGAAGCCGGGGGCGATGCAGCGGACGATCTCGACGATGGTGTCGACGTCCTGGGTGTCCAGGCAGAGCGGCCAGGCGTCGATGCCGGCGAACCGCTTGAACAGCGCCGCCTTGCCCTCCATGACCGGCAGCGCCGCCGCCGGGCCGATGTTGCCGAGGCCGAGCACGGCCGAGCCGTCGGACACCACCGCCACGGTGTTGCGCTTGATCGTCAGCCGCCGGGCGTCCTCGGGGTTGCGGGCGATCGCCAGCGACACCCTGGCCACCCCGGGGGTGTAGGCCATCGAGAGCTCGTCCCGGTTGCGCAGCGGCACCTTCGACTGCATCTCGATCTTGCCGCCCAGGTGCATGAGGAAGGTGCGGTCGCTCACCTTGTGCAGCGCGACGCCCTCGACCGAGTCCAGGCTGTCCACGATGGTCTGCGCGTGGTCGGTGTCCCTGGCGGCGCAGGTGACGTCGATGCGCAGCTTCTCGTGACCGGCGTTGGTCACGTCGAGGGCGGTGACCACGCCGCCCGCGTTCTCCACCGCGTGGGTGAGCTGGCTGACGGCCTTGCCGCCGGCCGGCACCTCCAGGCGGACGGTTATCGAATACGACACGCTCGGCACGGTGGCCACGTCGATCCGCTCCTTTGCGGTGCTCGTGGTGGCGTTCGCACGGGTGCCCGGGACGCGCATCCGGCTCGCCTGCCCCTTCGGGGGTCATCCCATGGTGCCAGACGCGGCCGGGCGTGTCGGCCGCCCGGCCGGGACGGCCGGACCGGGCGGCGGCGCACGAGTGCGCGGGCGCCTGCCACGGTCCGCCGCCGGTCAGAACAGCGCGCTGGCCAGCCCCCGCCGGGCCTTGGCCACCAGGGGATCGTCGGAGGGCAGCGTTTCGAACAGGCCGAGCAGGTGCCGGCGCACCCGGTCGCGGTCGTCGCCCGCCGTGCGCCGCACCGCCTTGACCAGCCGGTCGAACGCCTCCTCCACCCGGCCGCCGAGCATCTCGATATCGGCCGCCTGGATCTGCGCCTCGACGTCGGCCGGATCGCCGGCCGCGCGGCGCAGCACCGCCGCCGGGTCGAGATCCTGGGTGCGGCGGACCAGCCCGACGCCGGCCAGGCCGATCTTGGCGTCCGGGTCGGCCGGCGAGCGGGCCAGCAGCCGCTCGTAGGCCGCCGCGGCGGCGTCGAGGTCACCGGACTCGACGGCCTGCTCGGCCGCCAGCAGGTCGGGGTCGACCGGCGGGCCGGCCGCCTCCTCCGGCCGTTCCTGGCCGGGCTCGGGCTCGGGGGGCAGGTACTGCGCCAGGGCCGTCAGCAGTTGGTCCAGCCACTGGCGCACCTGCTGCTCGGGCAGCGCGCCCTGGAAGCCGGTGACCGCCTGGCCCTGGAACACCGCGAGCACCGTCGGGATGCTCTGCACCTGGAGCGCGCCGGCGACCTGCGGGCTGGCGTCCACGTCGACCTTGGCGAGCACCCACCGGCCGCCCGCCTCGGCGGCCAGCTTCTCCAGGATCGGGCTCAACTGCTTGCACGGCTGGCACCAGGTGGCCCACAGGTCGAGGATCACCGGCGTGCGCATGGAGCGCTCGATCACCTCGGTGGCGAAGGTGGCGTCGGTGACGTCGATCACGGTGGCGCCGCCGGGCGCGGCGGAGGCGGCGGGGGCGCCGCCCGGGCCGGCCTGGGCCGCCGCCTCGCGGCGCGCCTGGGCTTCCAGTGCCTGCTTGCGCGCACCGAGGTCCACGGCCCCCTGCAACGATCGTCGGGTGAAGTCCGCTGGGCTCATAGTCCAATCCTGCCGTATCCGGCGGGCGGTGAGAGCCGGGCGGGGCGTCCGCCGGAGGCCGCCGGCGCCGGGCGCGGCACCTGCCACCGTCCAGGGTCGGCACGTCACCGCCTCCGGGCCTCCGGCCCCGCGCGTCACCGCCCAGGGCTCCGCGTCACCGCCCATCCCGTGCGCGTCACCACCGGTCGCGTCGCCACCGGCCCGTGCGCGTCACCGCCCGGACGATCGCCCGCCGGCCGGGCGGCCGGCCGCCTCCGGCACGCCGGCCTCCGCCGGGCCTGCCTCCGGCGCCGCCGGGAAGTCGCCGGCCGCCACCCGGATGGTGCGCAGCATCGCGAACATCTCCGCCAGCTCGCCCTCGCCGTACATCGTCATGCAGAAGTCGGCGGCCATCAGGTCGGCGGTCGCCCGCTCGACCACCTCGCGCCCCTTGCCGGTGATCTCGGCGAGCACGCCGCGCCCGTCCTTGGGGTTGCGCATCCGGCGGACCAGGCCGGCGCGCTCCAGCCGGTCGACCGTGTTGGTGACGCTGGTCGGGTGGACCATGAGCCGGTCGCCGATGCGCGACAGCGGCAGCGCGCCGGTCCGGCTGAAGGTGAGCAGCACCAGCGCCTCGTAGCGGGCGAAGGTCAGATCATGCGGCCGGAGCAGCGTGTCCAGTTGCCCGAGCAGGATCTGGTGCGCTCTCATGATCGATGTGACGGCCGCCATCGCGGATGACGGCCCGAAGCGGAGACGCCAGGTCTCCGCGGCGCGCTCGATGGGGTCGAACGGCAGATTGAGCGGCTTCGGTACACCGATGGACACACCGATACGCTAGCGCCTGGCCGGGGCCACTGACGCAGGGTGATCGAGGTTTCATCGGGTCCCCAAGAAGCCGCCCGGCAAACATCACGCTCCGTTATGGTTGGCATGGCAAGAGGTGAGGCGCGGCAAAGCCCGGTCCAAAGCACGGGGAGAGCCATGCCGCCGGCCGGGCCGCGCGACGCGTGCCGCGACGGCCGGGCGGCGGGCGGTGAGCGGGCCCGGACGCCATGGGGCGGCGTCCGTCGCGGGCGGCGCGCGCCTCCGCTACGGGGGGTCGTTTTCTGATGCACAACCTGCAGGCGGCGTGGCCGGGGCTCCCGGCCGCGCGGGGCCGTGCTTGAGCACGGGGGCGTTTCACGCGAGGAGCTGAAGCACAGCGCGCTGGTGGCGGTCGGACTGCTGCTCGCGCTCGGCCTGCTCGCGGCGTGGAGCGTCCTGATACCCGGCATTTCGGCGTGGGAGAACATCGTCGCGGCGGTCATAGGCTCGCTGCGGCTGACCGGCCCGGTGGCGGCGGCCTTCGCGGCCTGGGTCGCGGTACGGCGGCGCCGCGCCGTCCGGGGCCGCCGGCCCGGCGCCTGGCAGGTGCTGAAGGCACCGCTGGCCATCATGGCGGTGGTGGTGGCCGCGTTCTGCGCCACGGTGACGCTGCTGGCCATGAAGGCGGTGCTGACCGAGCAGGCCGGCCACCTGGCGCCGAGCGGGCTCGCGGTGGGGGCGGCCGGGCTGGCGTTGTACGCGGCGGCCGGCTGGGTCATCGGCTGGGCGCTGCCGTGGGGGGGCACCCCGCTGCCCGCCGGGCTGGCCGCCTATGGCCTGTTCACCTGGCTGCCCGCCGGCCTGCCCTGGGCGGAGCGGCTGGCACCCGCCGCGCCCGACCGGTACGACCCCTTCGAGGGGCTGAGCCCGGCGGCGCCGGCCGGCCAGACGCTGTGGCTGGCCGGAGCCACGCTCGCGCTGCTGCTGGTGTGGGCGGCCGCGGTGACCCGGCGCCTGCCCGCGCTGGCCGCCGCGCTGCTCGCGGTGGCGGCGGCGGGCACCGGCATGGTGCGGCTGGCCGCCGGTCCACCGGCCGAGGCGGCCGCCGGGCCGGTGGACTACAGCTGCCAGGAGTGGCCGATCACCGTCTGCGTGCATCCGGGAATGGCCGGCGGGCTCACCGAGCTGGGCACCACGTTCACCTCGCTGGCGGCCCGGCTGGCCGGCACCCCGGCGGCGTTCGCCCGGGTGGAGCAGCGCCCGCGGGACGGCGCGGCGCCCGCGGCGGGCGGTGTGGTGGTGATCCACGTGGACGACCTGGCTCCCGGGTTCGCCGGCCGGGCCGCCGCCGAGTTCGTCGGGGGGCTGGCCCGGGCCTGCCCGGATCCGGCGACGGACGGCTATCGGGCCATCGTGTCGGCCTGGTTGCGCGGCGCGCCGCTGCCGGCCGGCCGGCTGCCGGCGCACCAGGCGGCCGCCGGGTGGTTCTCCGGGCTGGCCGAGGACCAGCGCCGCGACTGGCTGCGCATGTTCTACACCGACTTCGCCACCTGCCGGCTGCGCGGCTCGCACTTCGGCGGCGGCGCCTCGGGTGCCGCCGCCGGCCGGCCGGGCACCGGTGCGACCGGCCGGGAGAGCACGGTGCCCGCGGGGCGCGGACCGGTTCCCGGCTCCCCCTATCCGACCACGCCGGCCGGCTGATCCCGGGCCGGGCTCCTGCCCGATATATGGAATTGGCGGTGTTTATCCGCCCGAATCACCAATATTGACACGTGCCGAAAATCGCGGCTCGACCAGCGGCACCGCCCGGCCGGCGGGTGGAAAGCGGTGGACGCCGGGAATGTGAGAAAAGGCGGATCCCGGGAAGTAGAGGAGGCGTGAACCGCCCGACGTCCTCCCCCCAGACGGCGGCGGCCGCGGCGCCGGAGGCGCGCCGGTCCGGCCGCGGCCGGCGCATCCTCGCCGGGACCCTCGTGGTGCTCGTGCTCCTCGTGGTGGCCGGCCGGCTCGCCTGGTCCTACCTCGACCCGTTCGGCGAGTCCACGGTCGACCGCAGCCAGCCCGTGCTGCTGCAGTCCATCCAGAACATGAGCCGCTTCCAGGCCGCGAGCGGCAACTTCCAGGTCATCGTGGACCTGGAGAAGGACGCGGCCTTCCTGCCCGACTCGGTCAAGGGCACCCGCACCCTGTTCGTCGGCGCGGGCTCGGTGGCGGCGTACGTCGACTTCTCCGGGCTGCCCAAGGACGCGATCACCGTCTCGGCGGACCGCACCGAGGTCACCGTACGGCTGCCGAAGGCGCGCCTGGACAAGCCGAACCTGGACAACAAGCGCTCCTACGTCTACGCCCAGCAGCGCGGCATCCTGGACCGGGTGCAGGACATGCTGTCGAACTCGCCGCAGAACCAGCAGGAGCTCTACCTGCTCGCGGAGAAGAAGATCGCCGAAGCGGCCGAGTCCAGCGACCTGCGCAACCGGGCGGACCAGAACACCAAGCTGATGCTGGAAGGCATGCTCAAGTCGCTCGGCTTCACCAAGGTGACGGTGACCTACGCCACCGAGCCTTGACCGTCAGGTGACGTCGCGGCGCAGCACGGTCAGCCGGGCGGCGAGCGCCGCGGCCAGCACGTACCCGGCGAAGACCAGGCCGGCCGCCACCGGCGGCAGCAGCGCGCCGGGGATGGGCCGGCCGTCGAAGCCCACCATCCCGTCCCGGCTCCACCCGCTGACCGCCTTGGCCACCCCGGTGGGCACCCAGCGGCCCACCGACGGCAGGAGCATCACCAGGAACCACTCGGCGTAGAAGAACCACAGGAACGCGATCGCCGTCGCGGCCGCCTGGCTGCGCACCAGCGCGCCGAGCGCCGCGCCCAGGGCCGCCCACAGCCCGGTGCCGAGCACCGAGCCGAACAGCACCCACGGCAGCCCGGGCGCGGTCATCGGCCGGCCGGCCAGGTGGAGCAGCGGCGCGGTGACGGCGGAGGCGGCCACCGCCGCCGCGCCCCCGGCGATCAGCCCGAGGACCGCGCAGGCGGCCAGCCGGGCGGTGAGC
The DNA here is from genome assembly GCF_016863395.1 of Sphaerisporangium rufum. GTDB lineage: Bacteria > Actinomycetota > Actinomycetes > Streptosporangiales > Streptosporangiaceae > Sphaerisporangium > Sphaerisporangium rufum. Next base: position 76,752 of record NZ_BOOU01000001.1, read on the forward strand.
ACCGGCCCGCGCCGCGGGGTCACCAGGAAGGCCCAGGTGATCGTCCGGTGCCGGTATTCGCCGGCCGTGACCACGATGCCGAGCAGCAGCGCGAACGGATAGCCCTGCTGGGCCATGCTGTAGGAGTCGCGGACCTGCCGTCCCGGGTCGCCGGAACCGGCCATCGGCAGCAGGACCAGCACGTTCACCACCGCCCAGGCCACCGCGAACAGCACCGCGCCCGCCGCGAGCAGCCACACCGCGCGGGTGCCCCGCGCCTTGATCAGTTCGGCGGCGACCAGCCGGCCCAGCGGCGTTCCCGGGCGGGTCGCGGCACCGGTGCCGGTCATCGTCCCTCCCCCAGAAGGTCGAGGTACGCCTGCTCCAGGCCGGCGCGGGCACCGACCAGCTCGGCCACCGTGCCCGCCGCGACCAGCCGGCCGCCGTCCACGATCACCAGGTCGTCGGCGCCCTGCTCGGCCTCGGCCAGCAGGTGGGTGGACAGCAACACGGTCCGGCCCTGGCCGGCCAGCTCGCGCAGCGTGGTCCGCAGCCAGTGGATGCCCTGCGGGTCGAGGCCGTTGGCCGGCTCGTCCAGCACCAGGACCGGCGGGTCGCCGAGCAGCGCCGAGGCCAGGGCCAGCCGCCGCCGCATGCCGAGCGAGAGCCCGCCGGCCCGCCGGTCCGCGGCGTGGTCCAGCCCCACCTCGGCGAGGACCCGGCCGATCCGGCCCGGCGGCAGGCCACCCGCGACGCACAGCGCGCGCAGGTGCGTGCGGACGGTGCGGCCGGGGTGGAAGTCGGTCGCCTCCAGCACCGCGCCGACCGTGCGTGGCGGGTCGGGCAGGTCGGCGTACCGGTGCCCGCCGATCAGCGCGGCGCCCGAGCCGGGCTTCACCAGGCCGAGGATCGCGCGCAGCGTGGTGCTCTTGCCGGCGCCGTTCGGGCCGAGCAGGCCGGTGACCCGGCCGGGCCGGACGGTGAAGGAGAGATCCTGGACGGCGTGGACCCGGCCGTAGGACTTGCTGAGACTGGTCACGGTGATGGTCGGCATGCGGACCAGCCTGCCCCGCCGGAGCGCCCCCGGTCGTGCGGCCGGGGGTGGACGGCGCGGATCACCGCCGGGGGTGGACGCGGACCCACCCACGGGTGGAGGCGCCGCCCGGCCGCGCCGGGATACCGTGCTCGGGTGACCCGACGACCCTGGTGGCACTACGCGACCGGCGCGCTCGTCGCCGCGTACGTGCTGGGTGGCATGGTCGTCGGCATGGTGGAGACCGTGCTCGCCCGAGGGCTGCCAGGGGGCGCCCTGAGCGCGGTGCTGTACCTGGCGGGAACGGCGTGCTGGCTGGCGGCCCTGCGCGGGGCGGGCCGCACCGGCGACGCCGCGCTGCTGGCGGCGGCCACCCTGGCCGCCCTGGTGCTCAACGCGGTCACGCCCTATTCGGGGCTGGGCGTGCTGTTCGTCACCGTCTGGACAGCACCGTTCCGGATGCGGCTGTGGCAGGCCGTGGTGCTGGCGGTCGGCGGTGTCATCGGGCACGTCCTGGTGGCGCACTGCACCGGCCTGCCGTCCAACGCCACCCTGGGCGTGGCCGCCGGGCTCGGCTGGTCGGTGTTCTTCGCGGCCGGCATCGCCCAGATCGCCGAGACCCGGCGGCAGGCGGCGGCGGTCGCCCGCGCGCGGTCGCGGGAGGCGGTGCTGGCCGAGCGGCAGCGGCTGGCCCGGGAGATCCACGACATCCTCGCGCACGCGCTGTCGGCGCAGATCCTGCACCTGGAGGGCGCCCGCCTGCTGCTGCAGGGCGGGGGCGAGCGCGAGCGCGTGCTCGACCGGGTCAACCGGGCCAGCGACATGGCGCGGGCCGGGCTGGAGGAGGCCCGGCGGGCGGTGGCCGCGCTGCGCGGCGAGCGCGTCCCGCTGGCCGACGAGCTGGCCCGGCTGGCCGAGGGCTTCCGTACCGCGACCGGCGCGCGCTGCACGGTCACGGTGCACGGCGATCCGGAGGCGCTGGCGTCGGAGGCCCGGCTGGCGGTGATCCGCACCGCGCAGGAGGCGCTGACCAACGTGCAGAAACACGCGCCGGCCGCCGAGGTGGAGATCGTCCTGCGGTGCGGGGCGGCGGGCAGCGAGCTGGAGGTGCGCGACACCGGCGTGCCCGGCACGGCCGCCGCCGCCCCGGGGGGCGGCTATGGCCTGACCGGGATGCGCGAGCGCGCCGAGCTGATCGGCGGCAGCCTGGCCGCCGGCCCGGACGGGCCGGGGTTCGCCGTGCGGCTGCGGGTGCCGGCGTGAGCGAGGGTCAGATCGCGCGCGTGCTCGTGGTGGACGACCAGACCGTGGTCCGTGAGGGGCTGGTGCTGCTGCTGCGCCTGCTGCCGGGCATCGAGGTGGTCGGCACCGCCGCGGACGGCGCCGAGGCGCTGCTGCTGGTCGCGGCCGAGCGGCCGGACGTGGTGCTCATGGACCTGCGGATGCCGCGGATGGGCGGCGTGGAGGCCACCCGGCGGATCCGGGAGGAGCACCCCGGAACGCAGGTCGTGGTGCTGACCACCTACTCCGACGACGAGTCGGTGTTCGCGGCGCTGCGCGCGGGCGCCCGCGGCTACCTCACCAAGGACGCGCGGGCCGAGGAGATCGCCGAGGCGGTGGCCCGGGTGCGGCGCGGGGACGCCCAGCTGGACCCGGCGGTGCAGCGCCGGCTGCTGGAGATGGTGTCGGCGGGCCGGCAGCCGCGCGACCTGCCGGACGGGCTGACCCCGCGCGAGGCCGAGGTGCTGGAGGCGATCGCCCGGGGCCGGTCGAACGCGGAGATCGCCAAGGAGCTCTACATCACCGAGGCCACGGTGAAGACCCACATCAACAAGCTGTTCGCCAAGACCGGGGTGCGCGACCGGGCCCAGGCCGTCGCCTACGCCTACCGCCACGGGCTGGCCACACCGGCCGGCTGACCGCCGGGCCGCGCCCGGCGGTCAGCCGGCCACCGCCGTGGCCGCGCTCCTGGCCCGCCCGTCCGGCACGGCGGGCCGTGGTCGCGGCGCCCGGCCCGGCGGTCGTGTCCGTGCGCCGGCCGCCGGTCTCCGTCATCAACGGCGGGCGACCGGATCACCCCGGGCGGGTGGCGCGTTCGAGCAGTTCCAGGATGTGCTCGTAGCGGCGGCCGGTCGCCCGGGTCATACCCAGCTCGCAGGTGCGGTTGGCCGAGGCGTACCCGGCATGCTCGCGGGCGGTCACCTCGGCCGCCTCGGCCGCGGTGGCCGAGGCGGTGAGCTCGGGCCGCAGCAGGCCGCGGTCACCGGCGAAGGCGCAGCAGCCCCAGTCGACCGGCACCAGCACCTCGCCGGACATCCGGCGGGCGATCGCCGCCAGCTTGGCGTCGATGCCGAGCCGGGCGGTGGAGCAGGTGGGGTGCAGCGCGATGGACGGCAGCGGCGCGGTGACCTCCAGCCGGTCCAGCACCCGGTCGTGCACGAACTCGACCGCGTCCACGAAGCGCAGCGCGACGCCGTCCGGGCCGCCGGCCGCGACACCGGCCGGGACACCGGCTGGGACACCGGCCGGGACACCGGCTGGGACACCGGCTGGGACAGCGTCCGGGCCGGCGCCTGGAACGCCGTCCTGGGCGGCGGCGGCGCGCAGCCCGGCCAGGCCCTCGGTGCAGGAGGCGGCATCGCAGACCACCGGCAGGTCGCCGCCGCGCGAGGCCGCGGCGAGCACCGGCAGCACCGCGCCGGCCATCCGGGCGTGCCCCCGGTCCAGGCCTTTGGACTTCCATGGCGTGCCGCAGCACAGCGCCGCGACGCCCTCCGGCACGGTCACCTCGACGCCGGCCCGCTCGCACAGCGCGAGGAACGCGGCGCCGGCGCCCGGGCCGTCACCGGCCGGGCCGAACATGGCGCCGACGCAGGCCGGGAAGAACACCGCCTCGGGCGCCCGGGACGCGCGGGGCCGGCGGCGGGCCCCGCCGCGCGGCAGGCCGCGGTCGTACCGGGGGACGGCGCCGGCGCCGAGCAGCGCCCGCCCGGCCCGGGTCGCGGCCGCGGCCGGGCCGGGCAGCGCGCCGGCCGCGGTCAGCGCGGCGCCGCCGGCCCGCGCCGCCACATCCCAGTGCCGGGCGGCGGCATCCCACAGCGCCTCGCCGGCGGCACCGGCCCGCTCGCCGCGCAGCCGCCGGACCAGGGCCCCGGTGTCGATGCCGACCGGGCAGGCGACCTGGCACATGCCGTCGGCGGCGCAGGTGTCCAGGCCGTCGTAGTCGTAGTCGGCGGCCAGCTCGGCCAGCAGGCCGTCGTTCCCCGCGTCCCGCGCGGCGCGCATCTCGCGGCGCAGCACGATGCGCTGCCGGGGGGTGAGCGTGAGCCGCCGGGACGGGCAGGCGGGCTCGCAGTAGCCGCACTCGACGCACCGGTCGACCTCGGGCTCCACCGGCGGCACGGTCTTGAGGTCGCGCAGGTGGGCCTCGGGGTCGTCGGAGATGACCACACCGGGGTTGAGGACGCCGCCGGGGTCGAACAGCCGCTTGATCTCGCACATCACCTCGTGCAGCTCGTCGCCGTACTGCCGGCGCAGGAACGGGGCCATGATGCGCCCGGTGCCGTGCTCGGCCTTCAGCGAGCCGCCGTTGCCGAGCACCAGCTCCACCATGTCCTCGGTGAACCGCCGGTAGCGCTCCAGCGCCGCCGGGTCGTCGAAGCGCTCGTTCAGCAGGAAGTGGACGTTGCCGTCCTTGGCGTGCCCGAAGATCACGCTCTGCTCGTACCGGTGGGTCTCGAACAGCTCCAGCAGCCGCTCGCAGGTGCCGAGCAGCAGCGGCACCGGCACCACCACGTCCTCCAGCAGGGCGGTGGTGCCCGGCGGGCGGGCGCCGGCGACCGCGGTGTACAGGCCCTTGCGGATCTTCCACAGCGCGGCGCGCTCGCCGGCGTCCTCGGTGAAGGCGACCGGCGCCACCACCTCCAGCCCGCGCAGGACCTCCTCGCCGGCGGCGCGGCGCGCGGCGACGTCGGCCGGGGTGGGGCCGAGGTACTCGATCAGGAAGGCGGCGTGCCCGGCCACCCGCAGCGCCGACAGCTCCGGCGTGCTGTCCGGCGAGCGCCGGGCGACAGCGAGCGAGGTGGCGTCCATCAGCTCGATGGTGGCCAGGCCGGCGCCGGTCAGCGCGGGCAGCGCGGCGGTGGCGGCGCGCAGGCTCGGGAAGATCGCCAGGGCGGTGGCCGCGGCCGGGTGGGCCGGCACCGTGCGGAAGGTGGCCTCGGCGACGAAGCCGAGGGTGCCCTCGCTGCCGACGATCAGCCGGGCCAGCACGTCCACCGGCCGGTCCCAGTCCAGGAAGGCGTTGACGCCGTAACCCATGGTGTTCTTCATGGCGAACAGCCGGCGGATCGTGCGCACCGACTCGGGGTTGCCGCGCACCCGGTCGCGCAGCCCGGCGAGCCCGTGCCACAGCCCGGGCGAGAGCGCGCGCAGCCGCTCGTCGGCGTCGGGGGCGCCGCTGTCCAGCACGGTGCCGTCCGCCAGCACGACCACCAGCGAGTCGAGCGTGCGGTAGGTGTTGAACTCGGTGCCGCAGGCCATGCCGCTGGAGTTGTTGGCGACGATGCCGCCGATCGTGCAGGCGACCTCGCTGGCCGGGTCGGGGCCGAGCCGGCGGCCGTACCGGGCCAGGTGGGCGTTGACCTGGCGCAGCGTCGCACCGGGCTGGACCCGCACCCGGGCGCCGCCGTCGAGCACCTCGACGCGCTGGAAGGCGGCCCGGGTGTCGGCCAGCACGCCGCCGGTGACGGCCTGGCCGCTGAGGCTGGTGCCGCCGGAGCGGAAGGTGACCGGCGTGCCGCGCTCGCCGGCCTCGCGCAGCAGGCGGGCCAGCTCGCCGGTGTCGCGCGGGGTGGCGACGGCCCGCGGGACCAGCAGGTAGTGCGAGGCGTCGTGCGCCATCGCCAGCCGGTCGGTCATCCGCGAGCTGACCGGCACCTGGTCGTGCTCGCGCGGGGGGCGGCTCATCGGCCGCGGCCGCCGGACGCGCGGTCGTGCACGACCGTGTAAGTGCTGCGCAGCGCCTCCATCGATTCATCGTAGGAGGCCCGGGCGACCGCGGTGAACAGGCAGTCCACCACCATGAGCTGGGCGATCCTGCTGCCGAGCGCGCCGGAGCGGAACCGCGTCTCCCGGGCCGCGGTGGTGAGGACCACGTCGGCGCCGGCCGCCAGCGGCGAGCCGGGGAAGTTGGTGATCGCGATGGTCCGGGCGCCGGCCCGGCGGGCGATGGCCAGGAACTCGACGGTGTCGGCGGTGCCGCCGCTGTGCGAGATCGCGATCACCACGCATTCGGGGTCCAGGGTGGCCGCGGACGTCCATGCCGAGTGCGGGTCGCGCCAGTTGATGGCGGTGCGCCCGATCCGGGTGAGCTTCTGCTGCAGGTCCAGGCCGACGAACGAGCTGGCGCCGACGCCGAAGCTGTCCAGCCGGCGGGCGGCGAGCACCAGCTCGACGGCCCGGCCGAGCGCGGCGACGTCCAGGGTGCGCGCGGTGTCGGCGATGGAGAGCGTCTCGGTCATCGCGACCTTGGACACGATCTCCGGCAGGGTGTCGTCGCGCTCGATGTCGCCCGAGCTTTCCGGCAGGTTGGCGACGGTGAGCCGCTCCCAGGTGACGTCCCTGGTCAAGGCGATGCGGAAGTCCTTGTAGTGGGCGTAGCCCATCCGCTTGTAGAACCGCACCACCGAGGTGGTGGACGTGCCGCACCGGGCGGCGAGCTCGGCGATGGACAGGTTGGCCGCCTCCGCCGGGGCGTCCACGAAGATCTGCGCGATCCGGCGCTCGGCGGGCCGTAACCCGGGTAGCGCCGAGCGGATCCTTACCAGCACCGTCCCGGCGTCCTCGCGGCCGCCTGCCTCTCCGCTCATGGCGCTCCTGTCGTCGTCTGTGGAAAGAAATTACACAACCGGCCAGTTCCCGTGTACTTTTATTACCAAGTTGAACCACGGATGCTTCCTGGGTGACCGACGCGCGCCCGGTGCGCGGCATCGTCAGCACCCCCGAGGAGACCCTATGCGGCACCCATCCCGAACGACCTTCCGCGCCGCCGCGGCCGCCGGCGCCGCCGCGCTGCTGGCGCTGGCCGGCTGCTCGTCGTCCTCCACCTCCGGCGGGGGCGGGTCGGCCTCCGGCGGCGGGGCGGGCGGCGGCACCCTGGTGGTGGGCGTGACCTCCGACCCCGACACGCTCTTCCCGTGGAAGGCCACCCAGTTCCAGGCCGTCAACGTGCTGCAGAACCTGTACGGCACCCTGACCGAGCTGGACAAGGACCTCAACACGGTGCCGGGCCTGGCCACCGCCTGGAAGGCCTCCGACGAAGGCCGCACCCTCACCCTGACGCTGCGCGAGGGGGTCACCTTCGCCGACGGCAGCGCCTTCGACTCCGCGGACGCCAAATCCTCGCTGGACAAGATCATGGACGAGGCCACCGCCGCGGTCGCGGCCTCGACGCTGGCCTCGGTGAAGTCCGTCCAGGCCCCCGACCCGCGCACCCTGGTGCTGAAGCTGAACGCCCCCGACGCGGCGCTGCCGTCCAACCTCGCCTCGGTCAACGTGGCCATGCTCTCCTCCGACGACACCGAGGCCGCGCTGACCGCCAAGCCGAACGGCACCGGGCCGTTCACCCTCAAGGGCCGGGTCGCCAGCCAGTCGCTCACCCTGGCCGCCAACCCCAAGTACTGGGGCCAGGAGAAGCCGAAGGTGGCCGCGGTCGAGTTCCGCGTCATCCCCGACGAGTCGTCCATCGTCTCGGCCATGCAGTCCGGCAACGTCCAGCTCGCGGTGTTCAACGACCCGCTGGTGGCCAGGACCGCGGCCACCGGCCAGGTCTCGGTGGCCAAGACGCCGCAGCTCAGCTACCACGCCCTGCAGCTCAACTCCCGCCGGGGCGAGCTGGGCGACAAGGACGTGCGCCTGGCGATCCAGTGCGCCGTCGACCGCGAGCAGGTGCTGCAGACCGCCGCCCTGGGCGAGGGCGAGGTGACCGGCCCGATCACCTCGCCGGCCTTCCGCTCCGACCCGGCGCGGCGCCCCTGCCCGACCCGGGACCTGGCCAAGGCCGCCGAGCACCTGGCCAAGGCCGGCAAGAGCGGCGGGGTGACCATCAAGACCATCGTCTCGCAGGGCGAGTACGCCACCTCGGTCAACGAGGCGCAGAGCCTGAAGGCCCAGCTCGCCGAGGCGAAGATCAACCTGGACCTGGAGGTGCTGGAGTCCGGCGCGTTCGTGGACCGCTGGGTCGCCGCCGACTTCGACGCCGCCGTCGCCCTCAACGGCGGCCGCCCCGACCCCGACGGCATGTACGGCCGTTACTTCACCAGCAAGGGCAACCTGAACAAGGTCGCCGGGTACAGCTCGCCGGAGCTGGACCGGCTCTTCGAGCAGGGCCGGACGACCACCGACCAGGCCGCCCGCAAGGCGATCTACGACAAGGTGGCCGCCGAGCTGGAGGACAACGCCGCCTGGGTGTGGCTGTTCGCCGGGTACAACTACACGGCCACCGCGTCGGGCGTCCAGGGCTTCACCCCGATGGCCAACGGCTCCCTGCAGTACCTGCGCACCACCACCGTCCAGTAGCCGCCCAACGACGCGGGACGCCGGGCCGGCGTCCCGCGGACCAGGACCGGAGGCACGTTGCGTAAGATCATCCACCACCGCGCCGCGCGGCGCGGCGCGGGCATCGCCGGCACGCTGTCCGGCGTGGCCGTGCTGGTGTTCGTGATGCTCCGCGCCATCCCCGGCGACCAGATCACCGCCGGGCTCGGCACCGAGGCGGCCGCGCTCAGCCCGGCCCAGCGGGTGGCGCTGGAGCGCTACTACGGCCTGGACCGGCCGCTGGTCGCCCAGTTCTTCTCCTGGATCGGCAACGTGCTCACCGGGAACCTCGGCTACTCGGCGCGCGCCCAGCGCAGCGTGCTGGACCTGACGCTGCACTCGCTGCCGGTGACCCTGGAGCTGGCCGTGCTGTCCATCGTGCTCGCCCTGCTGATCGGCGTCCCGCTGGGCATGCTCGCCGCCTCCCGGCCGGACGCGCCACGCGACGCCTTCGGCCAGCTGGTGAGCCTCGCCGGGCTGTCGATCCCGGCGTTCCTGCTGGCCACGACGCTGCTGTCGGTGCTGGCGTCCTCCTACGGCTTCAACCCCAACGGGCAGGGGTTCGCCACGCTCGCCGAGAACCCCGGGCTGAACCTCCAGCAGATGTTCCTGCCCGCCCTGGTGCTCGGCTTCGGCATCGCCGCGCCGATCCAGCGGACCACCCGCACGGCGGTGCTGGAGATCCGCTCCGACGACTTCGTGCGCACCGCGCGCGCCAAGGGCGTGCCGCCGCGGCGGCTGCAGATCCGGCACGTGCTGGGCAACGCGCTCGTCCCGATCACCACGATGACCGGCCTGCAGTTCGGCTACCTGCTCGGCGGCGCCGTGGTGGTCGAGCAGATCTTCTCGGTGCCCGGCATCGGCCGCCAGGTGCTGCTCGGCATCCAGCAGAAGGAGTACGCGGTGGTGCAGAGCACCGTGCTGGTGATCGCCCTGGCCTTCGTCGTGGTCAACCTGCTGACCGACGCCCTCTACCGGGTCATCGACCCGCGGGTGCGCGCCTCGTGACCGCCGGGACGACCGCCGAGACGGCCGCCGTGGACGAGCCGCGGGCGCGCCGGCTGCGCGGGCTGGTGCGCAGCGGATCGGGGATCGCCGGGCTGGTGCTGATCGCGGTGCCGGCCGTGCTGGCCGCGCTGTCCTTCCTGGGCCTGCTGCCCTACGATCCGGTCGCGCAGGACCCGCCGGCGCGGCTGCTCGGGCCGTCGGGAGAGCACCTGCTGGGCACCGACCAGTTCGGCCGGGACGTCTTCTCCCGGGTCGCGGCCGGGGTGGCCGCCTCGGCGCTCATCTCGGTGGTCGCGGTCGCCTTCGCCGCCGTGCTCGGCACCGCGGGCGGGCTCGTCGCCGGTTTCTACCGCGGCGCGGCCGACGGGGTGATCGGCGGGGTGACCAACGTGCTGTTCGCCTTCCCGCCGCTGCTGCTGGCGCTGTCGCTGGTGTCGGTCTTCGACCGCAACTGGTTCACCGTCGCGGTCGCCATCGCCATCGTGTACGTGCCGATCTTCATCCGGGTGACCCGGGGGCCGGTGCTGTCGCTGCGCGAGATCGAGTACGTGAAGGCGGCCACCAGCACCGGCCAGAGCCGTGGAATGATCATGCTGCGGCACGTGCTGCCGAACATCACCTCCATCATCATCGTGCAGGTCGCCCTGTCCCTGTCCTGGGCGGTGCTCACCGAGGCGTCACTGAGCTTCCTCGGCCTCGGCACCCCGCCGCCCGCGCCCTCGCTGGGCTCGATGATCTTCGAGGCGCGCACGCTCGTGCAGATCGCCCCGTGGACCATGATCGCGCCCGGTGTCGTCGTCGTGCTGCTCGTCGCCGGGCTCAACCTGCTCGGTGACGGGCTGCGCGACACCTTCGACCCAAGGAACCGAGGAAAGCGTTGACCGTCGATCCGCGGGCCCCGCTCGCCCACCTCGCCACCGAGGCGGCCGATCCCCGGTTCGCCGGGATCGACCGGATGAGCGTCGCCGACCTGGCCGCCACCATGAACGACGCCGACGCCTCGGTGCCGCGCGCGGTCGGCCGCGCGCTGCCGGAGATCTCGGCGGCCATCGAGGCGGCGGCCGCCCGGATGAAGGCCGGCGGCCGGCTCGTCTACGTGGGCGCCGGCACGCCCGGCCGCCTCGGGGTGCTGGACGCCTCGGAGTGCCCGCCGACCTACGGAACCTCGCCCGAGCAGGTCTTCGGCATCATCGCCGGCGGCCCGAGCGCCCTGCTGTCGGCCTGCGAGGGCGCCGAGGACGACGAGGACGCCGCGGCGGCCGCGATCGACGACGCCGGCGTCGGCCCGCTGGACACCGTGCTCGGCATCGCCTCCAGCGGGCGCACCCCCTTCGTGATCGCGGCGGTCCGGCACGCCCGCGGCCTCGGCGCGCTGACGGTGGGGCTGTCCTGCAACGCCGGCACCCCGCTGAGCGAGGCCGCCGAGCACCCGATCGAGGTGCTGGTCGGGCCGGAGGTGGTCAGCGGCTCCACCCGGCTGAAGGCCGGCACCGCGCAGAAGCTGGTGCTGAACATGTTCTCGACGATCATCATGGTGCAGCTCGGCAAGACCTACGGGAACCTGATGGTGGACGTGAAGCCCACCAACGACAAGCTGCGCGAGCGGGCGGTGCGCATCGTGCGCGCCATCACCGGCGCCGCGCGGCCGGAGGCGGTCGCGGCCCTGTCGGCCAACGACCACAACGTCAAGCAGGCGGTCGTCGCGCTGCGCCTCGGGGTGAGCCCGGCCGAGGCGGCGGCCCGGCTGGCGGCCGGCGGCGGGCGGCTGCGCGACGCCCTCGGGGAGGCGTGATGAGGATCATCGGCATGATCTCCGGCACCTCGCACGACGGCATCGACGTGGCGGTGGTCTCCTTCGCCCTGTCCGGGGACGCCCTGCACGGCACCGTCGAGCACACCGCGAGCACCCCCTACCCGCCGGAGCTGCGTGCCCGGCTGGCCGCCGCGCTGCCCCCGGCCGCCACCACGATGGCCGAGGTGTGCGAGCTGGACACCCTGATCGGGCAGCGCTTCGCCGAGGCCGCCGCGGCGGCCGCGGCCCGCACCGGGCCCGCCGATCTGATCGTCTCGCACGGCCAGACCGTCTACCACTGGGTGGACGGCGGGCACGCCCTGGGCACCCTGCAGATCGGCGAGCCGGCCTGGATCGCCGAGCGCACCGGCGTCCCGGTGCTGTCCGGGACGCGCATCCGGGACATCACCGCCGGCGGGCACGGCGCGCCGCTGGTCTCGCTGCTCGACGTGCTGCTGCTGGCCGGGCACCCGGGCACCGCCGCCGCGCTCAACCTCGGCGGCATCGCCAACATGACGGTCCTGGACGGCGCCGGCCGGCCGGCCGCCCACGACATCGGGCCGGCGAACGCCCTGATGGACGCGGTGGTGGCCGGCGACGGGCTCGATCCGCGCGGCTTCGACGCCGGTGGCCGGCTGGCCGCGGCCGGCACGGTGGACGAGCGGCTACTGGAGGTGCTGCTGGCCGAGCCGTACTACCGACTGCCCGCGCCCAAGAGCACCGGCAAGGAGCTGTTCCACCTCGGCCACGTCCGCGACGCGCTGGCCAGGGCCGGGCGGGAGACCGGCGGCGCCGACCTGGTGGCCACCCTGGCCGAGCTCACCGTGCGCACCGTGGCCCGCGACGTGGCGGCGAGCGGCGCCGGCCTGCTGGTGGTCTCCGGCGGCGGGGTGCGCAACCCGGTGCTGATGGCGGGCCTGCGCCACGCGCTGCCGCAGGTGCGGGTGGTGCCGTCGGACGAGTACGGCGCGCCGGCCGACGACAAGGAGGCGATCGCCTTCGCGCTCATCGGCTGGCACACCGCGCACGGGCTGCCGGGGACCGTACCGGCCGGCACGGGGGCCCTGGCCGCCCGGGTCCTCGGCAGCCTCACCCCCGGCGCCGGGCCGCTGTCGCTGCCCGCGCCGCTGCCCGCGCCGCCCAGGTCGCTGGTGCTGGCCCCGCCGGCGGCCGGATGAACGCGCTGCTCGACGCGGCCCGTTCCCTGGTCGTCCATCCGCCGCCGGCGGTGCCGCCGGGCCCGGCCGGCGCGCGCCACCACCTGGCCGCACCCCCCGGGGCGGAGTCCGGCACGTCCGGCGGCGCCCCGGGCACCCGGACCGGCACGCCGCGGGCACCGGGCCGCGAGCCGGGAACGCGGGACGGCGGGCCGGGAGCGGTCGAGCCGCCGGCCGGGGTGGTGCTGGCCGCTCGGACGCCGTGGTTCGAGCTCACCGGCCACGCCGGTCACCGGACGGCCCGCTTCGACGGCGGCGTGCGGGCCGGTGCCGAGCCGATGACGATCGGCACCCACCACGACCTGGCCTCGGTCACCAAGATGCTCGCCACCACCACCGCGCTGATGCGGCTGGTGTCCGGCGGGCTGGTCGGCCTGGACGTCCCGGTGCGCCACTACCTGCCCCGCTTCGCCGGCGGAGACGAGGTCACCGTGCGCGACCTGCTGCTGCACCGGGCCGGGCTGTGGGAGTGGTGGCCGCTCTACATCGCGGCGGATCAGGGCGGCGACGCCGAGGCGGCCGGGCGGCTGGCCGAGGAGCTGCCGCCGCGCCACCGGCCGCGCACCGCCCGCCACTACTCCGACCTGGGGTTCGTGCTGCTGGGCCGGATCGTCGCCCGGGCGAGCGGGCTGCCGCTGGACCGGGCGGTGGCCGCGCTGGTCACCGGGCCGCTCGGCCTGCCCGCCACCCGGTACGCCGCCCCGGCCGGGACCGAGGTCGCCACCGGCGCCCGTGACGACCGGGTGGAGATGGCGATGCTGGACACCGGCCGCCCGTACCCGACGCCGTACCGCGCCGCCGACTTCACCCGGTGGCGGCGCGGGCCGGTGCACGGGCAGGTGTCCGACGGCAACGCCTTCCATGCCCTCGGCGGCGTCTCCGGGCACGCCGGGCTGTTCTCCACCGTGCCCGACCTGCTGCGCTACGCCGGCGCGCTGGCCGGTCCCGAGCCGCTCGGCGGGCTGGTCCGCCCGGAGACCGCCCGGGAGTTCTTCGCCCCCGGCCCGGACGAGGGCCAGTCCCCCGGCTTCCGCCGGTACCGGCTGCGCGCCGCCGGCGAGACGCTCACGGTGCTCGGCCACCCCGGCTACGTCGGGTGCGCCGTAGGCTTCGTCCCCGGCCGGGACATCGCCCTGGTGCTGGCGGCCAACCGCCTGCTGGTCACCGGCGCGCCGGTGCCCACCGACGCGCTCTGGCACGCCCTGCTGGCCGCGGTCGCCGCCCAGATCGACCAGGCCCGGCCATGACCCCCACGATCCCCACGATCCGCCCCGCTCCCCCGCGACGCCACCGATGACAGGGGTCCCCATGACGAGCACCGAACCGCTGCTGGCCCTCCGCGACCTTTCGGTGGCCTTCCGCACCGGCGGCCGGGAGGTCACCGCCGTCCGGAACGTCTCGCTCGACGTGCCGGCCGGCCGGACGCTGGCCATCGTCGGCGAGTCCGGCTCCGGCAAGTCGACCACGGCCGCCGCCGTCAACCGGCTGCTGCCGGACAACGGCCGGATCACCACCGGCCAGGTCCTCTTCGAGGGCCGGGACCTGGCCCGGTTGCGCGAGCGGGAGATGGTGGCGGTGCGCGGCGCCGGCATCGGACTGGTGCCGCAGGACCCGATGTCCAACCTCAACCCGCTCATGCGCATCGGCGACCAGATCGCCGAGGCCCTGCTGGTGCACGGCCGCGCCGCCGGCCGGGACGCGCGCGCCGAGGTGGTCCGGCTGCTGGAGATGGTCGGCATCCCCGACCCGGCCCGCCGGGCCGGGCAGTACCCGCACGAGTTCTCCGGCGGCATGCGCCAGCGCGCGCTCATCGCGATGGGGCTGGCCTGCCGGCCACGGCTGCTGATCGCCGACGAGCCGACGTCCGCGCTGGACGTCACCGTGCAGCGCCGGGTGCTGGACCAGCTCGCCGGGCTGACCTCGGAGATGGGCACCGCGGTGGTGCTCATCACGCACGACCTGGCACTGGCCGCCGAGCGGGCCGACACGGTGGCCGTCATGTACCGGGGGGAGATCGTGGAGACCGGGCCGGCTGCGGAGATCCTCGCCCGGCCGCGGCACGACTACACCCGGCGGCTGCTGGCCGCGGCGCCGAGCCTGACCTCGCGCTCCATCGCCGCGCCGGCGCCCGCCCGTCCGGCCGCCGATCCACCGGCCGGTCCCGGTGCTCCCGATGAACCCGGCCCGTCCGGCGGGCCCGGTGTCTCCGGGCGAGGGCTCGCCGCCGCCCCGGACGGCACCACGTCCGGTACCGTACCGGGCGGCGCCGGCGAGCTGGTCCGGGTCGAAGACCTGCGCAAGGTCTTCCCGCTGCGGTCCGGTGGCACGGTCACCGAGTTCACCGCGGTGGACGGGGTGAGCTTCACCGTGCCCCGCGGCCGGACGGTGTCCATCGTCGGCGAGTCCGGATCGGGCAAGTCGACGACCGCGAACCTGCTGCTCGGCCTGACGGAGGTCACCGCGGGGCGCATCCTGTTCGACGGCACCGACCTGGCCGCGCTCGGCCGCCGGGACCTGTTCGCGTTCCGCCGCCGGGTGCAGCCGGTCTTCCAGAATCCCTACGCCTCGCTCGACCCCCGGTACACCGTGGAGAAGTCGATCACCGAGCCGCTCCGGGTGCACCGGGTCGGCGACCGGGCGAGCCGCCGCGCGGCCGCCGCCCGGCTGCTCGACCAGGTGTCGCTGCCCGCCGCGACGGCCGGGCGGTACCCGCACGAGCTGTCCGGCGGCCAGCGCCAGCGGGTGGCGATCGCCCGCGCGCTCGCCCTCTCCCCCGAACTCGTGGTCCTGGACGAGGCGGTGTCCGCGCTGGACGTGATCGTGCAGGCGCAGATCCTCGAACTGCTCGCCGAGCTGCAGCGCGAACTCGGCCTGGGCTACCTGTTCATCAGCCACGACCTGGCGGTGGTGCGCATGATCTCGCACCACGTGCACGTGATGCGCGAGGGCCGGATCGTGGAGAGCGGCACCCCGGCCGAGATCTTCGACGCGCCCCGCGACCCCTACACCCGGGAGCTGCTCGCCGCCATCCCCGGTGCCCGCCGCGCCGCCTGAGCGGCCCGGCGGGCGCTCCGGGGTCAGCCGCGCGGGACGGTGATGATGAGGGCGTCCCCCTGGCCGCCGCCGCCGCACAGCCCGGCCGCGCCGGTGCCGCCGCCGCGTCGCCGCAGCTCGTGGGCGAGGGCGAGGACGATGCGCGCGCCCGAGGCGCCGATCGGGTGGCCGAGCGCGATGCCGCCGCCGTTGACGTTCACCCGGTCCTCCGGCAGGCCCAGCTCCTTCATCGACTGCAGCACCACCGCGGCGAACGCCTCGTTGATCTCGACCAGGTCCAGGTCGCCGGCGGTGAGCCCCTGCTTGGCCAGCGCGTGGGAGATCGCGTTGGCCGGCTGGGACTGCAGCGAGTTGTCCGGGCCGGCCACGTTGCCGTGCGCGCCGATCTCGGCCAGCCAGTCCAGGCCGAGCTCATCGGCCTTGGCCCGGGACATCACCACGACGGCGCAGGCGCCGTCGGAGATCTGCGAGGCCGAGCCGGCGGTGATGGTGCCGTCCGCGGCGAACGCCGGGCGCAGCCGCGCCAGCGTCTCGGCGGTCGTGTCGCCCCGGACGCCCTCGTCGGCGGTGACGACCACCGGGTCGCCCTTGCGCTGCGGCAGGGTGACCGGGACGATCTCGTCGTCGAACCGGCCGTCCTTGGCCGCGGCGGCGGCCAGCTGGTGGGAGCGGGCGGAGAAGGCGTCCTGCTCGGCCCGGCCCAGACCGAGCCGGGTGTTGTGCCGCTCGGTGGACTCGCCCATGGAGACCTGATCGAATACGTCGGTGAGGCCGTCCAGCGCCATGGCGTCCACCACCTGGGCGCCGCCGTACTTGACCCCCTTGCGCATCCCGGGCAGCAGGTGCGGGGCGTTGGTCATCGACTCCATGCCGCCGGCCACCACGATGTCGAACTCGCCGGCCCGGATGAGCTGGTCGGCAAGCGCGATGGCGGAAAGGCCGGACAGGCACACCTTGTTGACGGTCAGCGAGGGCACGGTCATCGGGATGCCCGCCTTGACCGCGGCCTGCCGGGACGGGATCTGGCCGGCGCCCGCCTGGATCACCTGGCCCATGATGACGTACTGCACCTGCTCGGGAGCGACGCCCGCGCGCTCCAGAGCGGCCCTGATGGCGATGGCGCCCAGCTCGACGGCGGACAGGCCGGACAGCGAGCCGAGCAACCGGCCGATGGGAGTGCGCGCCCCGGCCACGATGACGGATCGCGACATGCCGGACGGGGTGGCGGACGGAACGGACACCATGGCCTCCATGATGGGGTCGGCGGCGACTTTGCCACCATACCTAGAACGGAACACTTCACCTGAAGGCGGCCCGTCGCCGGAGATTCTCCGGTGCGAGGGCCCATCCACGGACGGAAGGACACGCGGTGCTGCTGAGAATCGACCATGTGGGGATCGCCTGCCGGGACCTGGAGGAGAAGATCGCCTTCTATCAGGCGACGTTCGGGGTGACGGTCGTCAGCCGGGAGGTGAACCAGGAGCAGGGGGTGAAGGAGGCCATGCTGCACGTGGCCGACGGTGAGGGCGGCGGCAGCTACATCCAGTTGCTGGAGCCGCTCGGCCCCGACACCCCGGTGGGGAGGTTCCTGGCCCGGCGCGGCGAAGGGCTGCACCACGTGGCGTACGGTGTGTCCGACATCGAGGGCGCGCTGGCGGCGATCGGCGGCACCGGAGTGCGGCTGCTCGACGAGCGTCCCCGGCACGGCGCGATGGGCAGCTCGATCGCGTTTCTCCATCCGAAAGACGTGGGAGGAGTCCTGACAGAGCTCGTCGAGGCGCCGCCGCGGCCGCTCTAAGCTGCAGGAAACTCAACAATGGCTTATTCGTAACAACTCACGCAGAAAGTCTGACGGGACCTCCAATTCGGCAACACCGGAGTACGCTGGCCTACCACCGGACGTGGACACCGCCATGGATGGGCGAGCCGGGCACAGGGAACCAGGAGCGGGCGACAGCACGCTCCTGCCTTGCGAGTGCTCGCGCGCGCGCGTCGCGGGCGGGTCCCCGCTTCGGCTGTCCGCCCCCCGTCCGGCCCGTGTAGCCGTCTCGACAACCCAGGATCGAGCCTCATGCAGTCCGACATCGATGCCCAGCTGAACAATTTCTTTGAAGACGCCCCCACGCGCGAATTCGACGTGGTTCTCCGCGGTTACGACCGGCACCAGGTCCACGATCACCTGAAGCAGATCAACACCGAGCTGCAGCAGTCGCGCGAGCAGCTCTCGGCGCTGCAGCGCGAGCTTTCCGACTCCCAGCGGCAGCTGCAGGAGCAGGAGCGCCCCACCTACTCGGGGCTCGGCGCCCGCATCGAGCAGTTGCTGCGGCTGGCGGAGGAGCAGGCCACCGAGCTGGTGCAGGCGGCCCGGTCCGAGGCGAACGAGATCAAGGCGGCGGCGAAGGTCGACGCGGCCGACCTGCGGGCGGCGGCGGAGAACGAGGCGGCCGACAAGCGCGCCATGGCCACCCGCGAGA
The DNA here is from genome assembly GCF_016863395.1 of Sphaerisporangium rufum. Lineage (GTDB taxonomy): Bacteria > Actinomycetota > Actinomycetes > Streptosporangiales > Streptosporangiaceae > Sphaerisporangium > Sphaerisporangium rufum. Next base: position 94,905 of record NZ_BOOU01000001.1, read on the forward strand.
CCGACGAGATGCGCACCACCGCCGAGCGCGACGCGGAGGAGATCCGCTCGACCGCCAAGCGGGAGGCCGACGAGCTGACCTCCACCACCGAGCGCGAGGTCTCCAAGCTGCGGGCCACCGCCGACCACGAGGTCGCCGAGAAGCGCGCGGACGCCGAACGCGAGATCGCCAAGCTGCGCACCACGACCGAGCGCGAGGTCGCCCAGCTGCGCGCCTCGACCAAGCGCGAGCGCGACGAGGTGCTCACCACCGCCAAGCGCCAGGCCGACGAGATGCGGGCCCAGGCGCAGCGGGTGCTGGAGGAGTCCGAGGCCAAGCGGGCGCAGGACGAGGCCGAGTTCGAGATCCAGCTGGCCGCGCGGCGCGAGGAGGCCGAGCGCCAGGAGTCCGAGCGCCACGCCACCGCCCAGGCGGCCACCCAGAAGCTGGTCGCCGAGGCCGAGCAGCGCGCCGCCACCGCCGAGCAGCGGGCCACCAAGGCCACCCAGCAGGCCGAGCAGACCCGCCGCGAGGCCGACACCCACGCCAAGCAGCTGCTGGCCAACGCCCGCAAGAACGCCGAGCAGCTGGTGTCGGACGCCAAGTCCAACGCCGAGACCATCGTCGCGGACGCCAAGTCCGAGGCCGAGCGCAACCGGTCGGTGGCGCAGCGCCAGGTGGACGAGCTCACCCGCCAGCGCGACAGCATCACCAGCCACCTCGCCCAGCTGCGCCAGCTGCTCGGCGGCGCGGCGCTGCCGGGCATGGACGACGCGCCGGCCGTGTCGGCGGCCCCGCCCAAGCCGGCCCTGGCCCCGACGCCCAGCGTGAGCGAGAAGCCGGTCCCCGCGGCCGCCCCGCAGCGGGCCGCGGCCCCGGCGGACGACGAGTCGGAGTGGTGGCAGGAGTAACCCCGCCACGCTCGTAGGGGCATCGAGGACGGCCGGCGGAGAGCCTGGCGACCACCCGGTCGCCAGGCTCTCCTCGTTGTCACCCGCCGATCGCCCGGCGAGACGGCGGCCACCCGGGCCCGCCCGGAATCGGGCGGCCGGGCGCCCCGCCGGCGGCGCGTTCGGCGCGCGTCAGGCGGTGCTGATGCCGCCGTCGATGAACAGCACCTGCCCGGTCATGTAGGCGGAGGCGTCCGCGGCCAGGAACAGCGCGGGGGCGGCGATCTCCTCGGCCGTCCCCCAGCGGCTCATCGGCACCCCCGACAGGGTGGAGCGGCTGAGATTCTCGTCCTCCCAGAGGAAGCGGTTCAGGTCGGTGGCGACCCAGCCGGGGCACAGCGCGTTGACCCGGACGCCCTGGGTGGCCCACTCCAGCGCCAGGGTCTTGGTCAGTCCGACCAGCGCCGCCTTGGCGGCGGAGTACGGCGCCATGAACGGCGCGCCGAGGGCGGCGACCGAGGCCACGTTGATCACCGAGCCGGAGCCGCGCTCCAGCAGGTAGGGGGCCGCCGCGTGGCACACGGCCATCGCCGAGTCCAGGTTCAGCTTCATGATCTTGTCCCAGCCGGACAGCCGCAGGTCCTTGAACGGGACCATGAAGTTCGAGCCGCCGGCGTTATTGACCACCACGTTCAGGTGGCCGAGCTCCTCGGCGGCCCGGCGCACCGCTGCTTCGCACGCGTCGCGGTCGGTCAGGTCGCACGGGATCACCACGGCGCGCCGGCCGCGGGCCTCGACCTCCGCGGCGACCTCGGCCAGCGTGTCCGCCGAGCGCGCGACCAGCGCGACGTCCGCGCCGGCCTCCGCGTAGGCCAGGGCGATCGCCCGCCCGATGCCCCGCGACGCGCCGGTGACGAACGCGTTCCGCCCTGAAAGATCGAAAGCCTGCACGGCACCCTCCTCATCGGAAAACCGAATAAGATTCTATGGGTGCCGCGGGCGGGCGCGCCGCCGGGTCCGGTCTTCAGACCTTGGTGGGCAACGGGTGGGCCGCCGGGTTGACCCGCCGGACGATCTCGTCCAGCACGATGCGCACGTACGGCTCGCCCACCCACAGATGCTTGGCACCGTCCACCCCGACCACCTCGGCCTGCGGCACGGCGGCGAACCGCTCCCGCGCCTCCGGCGGCCGCAGGTAGTCGTCGAACTCCGGCACCAGGGCGACCAGCGGCCGGCCGAACTCGGCCCAGGCGGCCAGGTCGGCGTCGCCGGCCCGCTTCAGCGGCGGCGACAGCAGGATCGCGCCGCGCACCAGCGGGTCGTGCCCCCACTTCAGCGCCAGCTCGGTGCCGAAGGACCAGCCGAGCAGCCAGCAGTTCGGCAGGTCGTGGAACTCGGCGTACTCCAGCGCCGCCGCCACGTCGTACCGCTCGCCCTCGCCGTCCTCGAACGACCCCTCGGAGGTGCCGCGATCGGAGGTGGTGCCCCGGGTGTTGAACCGCAGCACGGCCAGCCCGGCCAGCGCGGGCAACCGGTAGGCGGCCTTGCGCAGCACGTGGCTGTCCATCATGCCCTCGGCCGTCGGCAGCGGGTGCAGGCAGATCAGCGTGGCCGCCGGGCGGCCCTCCGGTGGCAGGGCGAGCTCGCCCACCAGGGTCAGGCCGTCGGCCGTGTGCAACTCGATGTCCTGCCGCACGGCGGGCAGTACGGTCGACGAGCGGATCTCCTCCACCAGACCTCCTCAGGTCACTCGGGTTACGCGGGCCGGCGCGGGCGGTCGCGTTCTCAGTAGCGGGACCGCCCGGGGCCGCGGTCGGCGCGCTTACGCCAGCACGCGGTGTGCCAGTGGCGCCGCTCCCCCTCGCCGCCGGTCCAGTTCGGCCAGCTGACCACGTGCGGCAGCGCGCCGACGATCTCCTGCTCGCAGCCGGGGCAGCGGTACACCTTCCCCGGGGCCGTGCCGGCCACCCGGCGCACCTTCCAGTCCCCGTCCGGCCACTCCTCCACGCGCTCCATGCCGTGCAGCACCGCGTCCAGCGGCCGGGGCGGCGGCGCGGCGCGGCCACGCCGGTCGGAGGGTTCGGCGCGGCGGGCTCGGCGGGGGCTCATATCCAGCGAACGTCCATGTCGCGGGGGTTCTTCCTGGATTCGTCAGGACTGCCGGAACCCCGGCACCCCGGCGGTCACCAGGCGGTCCAGCAGCGGCGCCGGGGCGAACGACGGCTCGCGGTACTCGGCGTACAGGGCGCGCAGGCCGTCGCGCACGGTGGCGGGCCCGAGGGCGTCCAGCGTCTCGAACGGCCCGGCGGGGTAGCCGCAGCCGAGCCGCATCGCGGTGTCGATGTCCGCCATCTCGGCGTAGCCGGCGTCGTGCATGCGCACCGCGTCGTTCAGGTACGGGTACAGCAGCGCCTCCACCACGAACCCGGCCCGGTCGGCGCACGGCACCGGCGTGCGGCCGAGGGCGCGGGCGACGTCACCGGCGGCCGCCGCGGCCCGCGGCGAGGTGAGCACGGTGGAGACCACCTCGGCGACGCGGTCGCCCACCAGGTGCAGGCCGGCCAGGCGGTCGGGGTGCGGCAGGCCCGCCGCGTGCTCGACGACCGGGGTCCGCGAGACCGCCAGCACGACGTCGGCGTCGGCCGGCCCGGCGGCCGCCACCCCCGCGGCGGCCAGCTCGGCCGAAAGGCCCGCGCCGTCACCGAGCACGCACGCCGAGGCGACCGGCGGCGCCGCCGCCGGGGCGACGTCCGGGGCGACACCGGCGGCCGGCGCGGCACCGCCGTAGGCGTGGAAGCCGCGGCCGCTCTTGCGGCCGAGCAGCCCGGCGGTGACCATCTCGCGCAGGATCGGCGCCGGCGCGTGCCGGCGGTCGCGGGTCTCCTGGAACAGCACCTCGCACACCTCGTACACGACGTCCAGGCCGATCAGGTCCATCAGCGCGAACGGCCCCATCGGCAGGCCGGCGCCGTCCCGCATCGCGGCGTCGATGTCACCCACGGCGGCGACGCCCTGCTCCAGCAGGGTGGCGGCGTGGTTGAGGTAGGCGAGCAGCAGCCGGTTGACCACGAATCCGGCCCGGTCGCCCACGGTCACCGGAGTCTTGCCCAGCAGGCGGGCCAGCTCGGCGACCTCGGCGGCCAGGCCGTCCTCGGCGACCATGGTGTGCACCACCTCCACCAGGCGCATCACCGGGGCCGGGTTGAAGAAGTGCATGCCCACCACCCGGCCGGGGCGCGAGGTGGTGGCGGCGATCGCGGTGACCGGCAGGGAGGAGGTGTTGGTGGCCAGCACCGCGTCCGGCCGGCACACCCGGTCCAGGTCGGCGAACAGGGCCCGCTTGTAGTCCATGACCTCGGGGATCGCCTCGACCACCACGTCGGCGCCGGCGAGGGCCGCCAGGGAGTCGGTGAAGGTGATCCGGCCCATGATCTCCGCGCGGCCGGCCTCGGTCAGCCGGCCGCGCCCCACCGCCCGGTCAAGCGACCGGGTCAGGTGCCCGCGCCCGCGCTCCAGCGCGCCGGGGTCGACCTCCACCCCGGTCACCTCCAGCCCCGCGCGGGCGAAGACCTCGGCGATGCCGGCTCCCATGGTGCCGAGCCCCACCACTCCGGCCGTCCTGAACGCGCGTGCCATCCCATCCTCCTCCGTCGCTGCCGGCCAGTCTCGCAGAGCCCGCTCCGATGGCCGGTGACACCCCCCGCGACCACGGGCAGGCGGTAGGGTTGGCGTCCATGCGGCTGGTCATCGCGCGGTGCAGCGTCGATTACGTGGGGCGGCTCACCGCCCACCTACCGATGGCGCCCCGGCTCATCTTGATCAAGGGGGACGGCTCGGTGAGCGTCCATGCCGACGACCGCGCCTACAAGCCGCTCAACTGGATGAGCCCGCCGTGCCGGCTCCGCGAGGAGGGCGGCACCTGGACGGTCACGCACGGCAAGACCGGCGAGCGGCTGATCCTCACCATCGAGGAGATCCTGCACGACTCCTCGCACGAGCTCGGTGTCGACCCCGGCCTGCGCAAGGACGGTGTGGAGGCCCACCTGCAGGAGCTGCTGGCCCAGCACATCGAGACGCTGGGCGACGGCTGGTCGCTGATCCGGCGGGAGTTCCCCACCGCCATCGGCCCGGTGGACATCCTGTGCCGGGACCGGCTCGGCGGCACGGTGGCCGTCGAGATCAAGCGGCGCGGCGAGATCGACGGCGTCGAGCAGCTGACAAGGTACCTGGAGCTGCTCAACCGGGACACGCTGCTCGCGCCGGTGAAGGGCGTGTTCGCCGCGCAGGAGATCCGGCCGCAGGCCCGGGTGCTCGCCGTCGACCGCGGCATCGAGTGCGTCACCCTCGACTACGACGCGCTACGCGGCATCGAACGCACCGACACCCTCTTCTGACCCGTCCCGGCCCGCGGGCGGTGACCTCGCCCATCCCGGCCTGCGGGCGGTGATCTCGCACTGCCCACCCCGCCCGGAGAAACCCGGTTCGGCGGGCCGCCGTCCACCTGACCGGCGCCGGCCTTGATCGCTCACAGCGAACACGTGAAGCGTTCCGGTCCGAGCGGCCAATACGTCATGTGACTGATTCACACCCCCCTGACCGCGGCGCCCCGCGCCGCTCCGGTCGCCCGGCCCGCACCGCGGCGGCCCTCTCCCGCACCGCGGCGGCGCTGTCCCGCCGCCGGCCGGCCGCCGGGTCCGCCCGGCCACGACGTGCCAGGACGGCCGCCTCGGGGGCGCCGCCGATCCTGGCCCTGCTGGCGGGCCTGCTGGCGGCCGGGCCGGCCGCCGGCCCGGCGGCCGCGGCCACCGGCCCCGCCGGGCCGGTGCCGGACGCCCGGCCCGGTACCGCCCGGACGGTGACCCTGATCACCGGCGACCGGGTGACGATGATCGGTGACGCCACCGCGGTGACCCCGGCGGCCGGCCGGGAGAAGGTCGGCTTCCACACCAGCGAGGTGGCCGGCCGGCTGCGCGTGGTGCCGGGTGACGCGCTGCCGCTGCTGCGCCAAGGCCGCCTCGACCCGCGGCTGTTCGACGTGACGACCCTGCTGGAGTACGGCTACGACCGCCGCGACGCCCTGCCCGTCATCGTGACCCACGCCGGCGGCGCCGCCGCCCGGACCGCCCGCACCCGGGTCGCCGGGGACGGCGAGGTGACCCGGGAACTGCCCGCGGTGGACGGCCTGGCCGTCACGGTCCCCCGGCGCGGCGCCCCGGCGTTCTGGACCGGGCTGACCGGCGGGACCGGCGCCCGGACCTTGGCCGCCGGAGTGACCAAGATCTGGCTGGACGGCCGCGCCCGGCCGTCCCTGGACGTCAGCGTCCGGCAGATCGGCGCACCGGCCGCCTGGGAGAAGGGTTACACCGGCACCGGCGTCAAGGTGGCCGTGCTGGACACCGGCATCGACGCCGCCCATCCCGACCTGGCCGGCAAGGTGGCGGCCCGGGCCGACTTCACCGAGGAACCCGACGAGCGCGACACCGTCGGGCACGGCACGCACGTGGCCTCGACGATCGCCGGGAGCGGCGCCGCGTCCGGCGGGAGGTACCGCGGGGTGGCGCCGGGCGCGACCCTGCTGGACGGCAAGGTGTGCGGCGAAGGCTACTGCGCCGAGTCGTCGATCATCGCGGGCATGCAGTGGGCGGCCGAGCAGGGCGCCGCGGTGGCCAACCTCAGCCTGGGCGGCGAGGACGCCCCCGGCGAGGACCCGCTGGAGGAGGCGGTGCGCACGCTGACCGCGCGTTACGGCACGCTGTTCGTCGCGGCGGCCGGCAACTACGGCGGTCCGGCGACCGTCGGATCCCCCTCGACCGCGGACGATGCCCTGGCGGTCGGCGCGGTGTCCAAGAGCGGGGAGCTCGCGCCGTTCTCCAGCCGCGGCCCGCGCGCCGGCGACGACGGGCTCAAGCCGGACATCACCGCCCCCGGCGTGGACATCACCGCCGCCCGCAGCGGCGACTCCCCCGGCACCGGCGCCTACATCGCCCGGTCGGGCACCTCGATGGCCACCCCGCACGTCAGCGGGGCCGCCGCCATCCTGGCCGGCCTGCACCCGGACTGGCCGGCGGCCCGGCTGAAGGCCACCCTGATGGCCACCGCCCGCCCGGCCGCCGCCGAGGTGTACGCCCAAGGCGCGGGCCTGGTGGACGTGGCCGGCGCGATCGGGCAGGCCGTCACCGCCGACCCGCCGAGCCTGAGTTTCGGCCGGCAGGCCTGGCCGCACGGCGACGACGAGCCGGTGACCCGGCGGCTGACGTACCGCAACGCGGGGGCCGCCGCGGTGACCTTGCGCCTGTCGGTCCGGGCGGTGGACGGCGACGGCCGGCCGCTGCCGGACGAGCTGTTCACGGTCGACCCGCCGGCCGTCACCGTCCCGGCGGGCGGCACCGCCGGGGTGACGGTGACCGCCGACACCCGGGCGGCGGTGCCCGACGGCCGGCTGGGCGGCCACCTGATCGCCGCCGGGGACGGCGGGGTCGCGGTGAGCGTCCCGCTCGGCGTGCACAAGGAGGTGGAGAGCTACGACCTCACCTTGGAGCACGTCGGCCGGGACGGGGCCGCCGCGGCCGAGTTCGAGACCACCGTCCTGCGGACCGACGTCGCCTACGAGGAGGCGAGCGTGCGGTGGGTGCTTCCGGGAGAACCGGCGACGCTGCGGCTGCCCCGGGGCCGTTACACCATCGACGGGCGGATCCTGGACGAGGCGGGGGTGGCCATGATGGTCCATCCGCGGCTGGAGCTGACCTCCTCGCAGACCCTGCGGGTGGACGCCCGGCTGGCCCGGCCGCTGGCGATCGGCGCCCCGGACCCCGCGGCGGAGCCGCTGATGGCCGAGGTGACCCACAGCGGCGCGTTCCAGGACGGCGCCCGGTACGGCATCGGCTTCCTCGGACCGGATCCGGCCCGGATGTCCACGGCCCAGCTCGGCCCGGACCAGGGCCACGAAGGGCTGGTGACCAAGGTCGCCGGCCAGTGGGCCGCGGACGGCGGGGACGCCTACCGGCTGACCTGGTTCGTGCCCGGCCGGGTGCCCACCGGTTTCACCCGCCGGGTCCGGCGGCCGGAGCTGGCGGAGATCCGCACCGACTACGCCCGGCAGATGGCCGCGGACGGCGTCACCGGCGAGGCGGCGAGCGGGGCGTACCCGCCCACCGGCCGGTTCCGCGCGTACCTCGCGCCGACCACCTTCCCGCTGCCGTCGGTCCGCACCGAGTACGTCAACACCGACGGCGGCATCCACTGGCGGCGGTACTTCTGGGAGGTGGCGCCGAGCGGCGAGAACAACACCGGCGTCTCGGCCGTCAACCGCTACGAGCCGGGCCGGCGGGTCACCGAGCGGTGGAACCGCGGGGCGTTCGGGCCGGCTTTGCCCGACGCGGAGCTGGCCGCCGGGGTGACCCGGACCGGTGACGTGCTCGCGGTCGGCGTCCCGCTCTACGGGGACGGCGCCGGGCGGATGGGCCTGAGCACCCGCGCCACCGGGAGCATCGCGCTGTACCGCGACGGGAGCCCGCTCGCCGAGCGGCCGGACCCGTACTACAACGAGTTCGAGCTGCCCGCCGCCGCCGGTGAATACCGGCTGGTGATGGCCGCGACCCGGGCGGAGCCGAACGTGCTCGCCACCCGCACCTCGGTGGAGTGGACGTTCCGGTCGGCCACCGTGCCCGGCGATCGGCCCGCGCCGCTGCCGGTCGCGGTGGTCTCCTTCGCCCCGCCGCTCGACCGGGACAACGCGGCCCCGGCCGGCCGGACGGTCACGGTGCCGGTGACGGTGCGGGCGCAGGCCGGCGGCGGCGCCTGGCCGGCCGTACCGGCGGTGGAGGTGTCCTATGACGACGGGGGCCACTGGCAGGCCGTCCCGGTGGTCCAGGGCGCCGGCGGTGGCCGGGTGCTGCTGCGGCACCCGGACCGGGACGGTTTCGTCTCGCTGCGGGCGCGGGCCGCCGGCCCGGGCGGCGCGACGGTGCGGCAGACCGTCATCCGGGCCTACCGGATCGTCCGCTGAAGCAGCCGGGCTCCCGGAGCCCGGAGGGCCGCCGCCGGCCCGGCGGCGGCCCGCCATTCGAACGCCCAGACAAACGGACAAAACTCTTATACACCGCTTAGGTCAGGACATCGATTCTTAATGACGAACAGCCTGATTCATGGATCAATCCCCTGACCTGGACGATCACCGAGTGATCATCCAATTACCGAGCGAATTAGATGGCGAAGTAGCGCAACAAAACAGGGTGCTTCGTGCATCTAGTGGGCAGAGGGGCCGGCACGGGAAGCAGGTGTGATGTCACGCCAGGGCGGAACGAGTCCGCCGGGCGCGCGCGCCTCCGGTGCCGTCGAAGAAGAAGTTCCGACGCCCATGGCGATCCGGCCGGATCGCCATGGGCTCCATATTCGAGGGGTCCACGGGGTGCTGAGGAAACTACGCGGGATCGCGGCGAGGCTGGCAGGCCGGCTGCTGCGGGCACAGAACGCCCGGCGGGCCCGGCGGGCACCGGCCCGCACCGCCGATCCGGTACGGATCCTGCTGCTGCACGCCTACGGGATGGGTGGAACGATCCGCACGGTGCTCAACCAGGCCGCCCACCTCTCCCGGCACCGGGAGGTGGAGATCGTCAGCCTGGTCCGCAACGTCGAGGAGCCCTTCTTCGCGATGCCGCCCGGCGTGCGGGTCTCGTTCATCGATGACCGGACCGTGCCGCGCGGCCGGATCGCCGAATGGCTGGCGAACCGGCCGAGCAGGCTGATCCCCGAACAGGAGAAGGCCTACCTGACCATGAACCTGCTCACCGACCTGCGGCTGGTGCGCTTCCTGCGGTCGCTGCGCGGCGGGGTGGTCATCGGGACCCGGCCGGCGTTCAACCTGCTCATCGGCCGGTTCGCGCCGCCGGAGGTCATCACCATCGCCCAGGAGCACGTGCCGTACGAGTCGCACGCCCCGGAGCTGCACGCGGAAATGAAGCGGTACTACGGCAACGTGGACCTGCTCGCCACCCTCACCCAGGCCGACCACCGGCATTTCACCAAACTGCTGAAGAAACGCCCGCCCGGGCAGCTGGTCCAGGTGCCGAACGCCATCCCGGAACTGGACGGGAACGTCTCCTCGCTGACGGAGAAGACGGTCGTCGCCATCGGCCGGGTCGTGCACGCCAAGGGGTTCGACCGGCTGGTGAACGCCTGGAAGGAGGTGGCGCCGCGCCACCCCGACTGGGTGCTGCGCATCTACGGCGGCGGGACCGAGGAGCGGGAGGCGCGGCTGCGGGCCCGCATCGAGGACGCCGGGCTGACCGGGAAGATCCTTCTCATGGGACCGGCCCGGGAGATCGGCGTCGAGCTGTCCAAGGCCTCGATCTTCGTGATGAGCTCGCGCTACGAGGGCTTCCCCATGACGATCCTCGAGGCGATGAGCAAGGGCGTGCCGGTGGTCAGCTTCGACTGCCCGGTCGGCCCCCGGGAGATCATCACCGACGGGCACGACGGCCTGCTCGTCCGGTCCAAGAAGGCCGCCGCCCTCGGCGAGGCGCTGTGCCGGGTGATCGAGGACCCGGCGCTACGCCGGGCGCTCGGCACCGCGGCGCTGGACACCGCCGCGGGATACCGCCTCGACGTCATCGGGGCCCGCTGGGACGCGCTGCTGGCCGAGCTGGCCGACGACCGGCAGTTCCCCGAGCTGATCGGCACCACCGGCTGATCCCGCTGGCGGGGGGCACCGGCGCCCGTCCCGGCGGGCTAGGGTGGCCAGAGGTCCCCCGAAACGGGGACGGCGCCCGCCCGCGTCCCGGTCCGGTGGCGGGCGCGGCCAGGAACGGCCCGGGGAGGAGACGCCATGTCCACCACGTCCGCCCGATCCGCCCGACCCGCCGCCGCCGGGCGGGCCTCGTTCGACTCGGTGAACCCGGCGACCGGCGCCGTCGTGGGCACCCACCCGGTGCACGACGCCGAGGCGGTCGGCGCCGCGGTGGCGGCCGCGGGCGAGGCGGCCGGCTGGTGGGCGGGGCTCGGCTTCGACGGCCGCCGGCGGGTGCTGCTCGACTACAAGGCCGTGCTCACCCGCGAGCTGCGCCGCATCGCCGCGCTGGCGCACGAGGAGACCGGCAAGCCGATCGCCGACGCCACCCTGGAGACCGTGCTCGCCATCACCCATCTCGACTGGGCGGCGCGCAACGCCCGCAAGGTGCTCGGCCGCCGCCGGGTCGGCACCGGACTGATCGGCGCCAACCTGGCCGCCACCCTGGAGTACCTCCCGCTCGGCGTGGTCGGGGTGATCGGCCCGTGGAACTACCCGGTGTTCACCCCCATGGGCTCGATCGCCTACGCCCTGGCCGCCGGGAACGCGGTGGTGTTCAAGCCGAGCGAGCTCACCCCCGGCGTCGGCGCGCTGCTCGCCGAGCTGTTCGCCGAGTGCGTCCCGGACCGGCCGGTGTTCCAGGTGGTCACCGGCCTCGGCGAGACCGGCGCCGCGCTGGCCGGCCATCCCGGTGTCGGCAAGATCGCCTTCACCGGCTCGACCGCCACCGCCAAGCGCGTCATGGCCGCCTGCGCCGAGAACCTCACCCCGATGGTGGCCGAGTGCGGCGGCAAGGACGCGCTGATCGTCGACGCCGACGCCGACCTGGCCGCGGCCGCCGACGCCGCCGTGTGGGGCGCGATGTCCAACGCCGGCCAGACCTGCGTGGGCGTGGAGCGGGTGTACGTGGTCGAACGCGTCTACGACGACTTCATGCGCGAGCTGACCGAGCGGGCCCGGGGCGTGCGCTCCGGCGAGCACTACGGGCCGATCACCATGCCCGAGCAGACCGACATCATCCGGCGGCACGTGGACGACGCGCTGGCCCGGGGCGGCCGGGCCGTCGTCGGCGGCGCGGACTCGGTGCGGCCTCCCTACGTGGACCCGGTCGTGCTCGCCGACGTCCCGGAGGACTCGGCGGCGGTCCGGGAGGAGACCTTCGGGCCGACGCTCACCGTGCGCAAGGTGGCGACGGTGTCCGAGGCGCTGGAGCGGGCCAACGCCGTCGCCTACGGCCTGGGCGGCACGATCTTCTCCGGCAACCCCCGCCGGGCCATGGAGCTGGCCCGGTCGATGCTGTCCGGCATGACGGCGATCAACTCGGTCATCTCGTTCGCCGGCGTCCCCTCGCTGCCGTTCGGCGGCACCGGCGACTCCGGCTTCGGCCGCATCCACGGCGCGGACGGGCTGCGCGAATTCACCCGGCCGAAGGCGATCTCCCGGCAGCGGTTCGCGGTGCCGGGAATGAACCTGACGAGTTTCTCCCGCAGCCCGGCGGATCTGGAGCGGCTGGTGAAGTTGGTCACGTTCCTGCACGGCCGACGCAAGAGCTAGTTGTCCTGATACTTCCCGAAAAACGATCTTGCGTCCATAATGATGGGTTCCTACGGGCCAGCAGGACGTGAGGTGGGCAGTGGCGACCGGACGCGACTACCGGGGCATGACCGCGCAGCAGCGATTAGCCGACCGCAGGGAGCGCCTGCTCGCCGCCGCGTACACGTCGTTCGCCCGGGTCGGCTTCACCGCGACCACGATCGAGCGGCTGTGTGCGGCGGCCCGCATCTCCAACCGGGCATTCTATGAATGTTTCACCGGCCGGGAGGACCTGATGCGGGCCATCTACGAGCGGTGCGTGGACGAGACCCTCCTCACCGTCGCCAAGGCCATCGGCGAGGCGCCGCCGGACCCGGGCAGCCGCATCAAGGCCGGCCTCGGCGCCTACATCTCGTTCGTCACCCAGGACGCCCGGCGGGCCCGGATCATGCACCTGGAGGTGCGACGGGCCGGGGACGTGCTCACCGCGCACCGCCAGCGCGCGGTCGGCGCCTTCGCCCAGATCATCGAGGAGTCCCTGGACGGGGTGCCGGACCTGCCGCCCGCGCGGATGCACCTGCTGGCCCTCGGCCTGGTCGGCGCGCTGCAGGAACTGCTCATCGAGTACGTGCTCGCGGCCGATCCGCCGCCGCTGGAGCACCTCACCGAGACCGCGGTGCACATCTTCACCCGGACCTTCATCTTCTGACCGCCGTCTCCAGACGGCCGGCCGGGCGGATCCGCTCAGGCGGCCGCCGCCGCGGGGACCTCCACCCGCAGCACCCGGTGCAGCCGGGTGATCGCCAGCAGCCGCATCACCCGCGGCGGCACGTCGCGCAGCACCAGGCGCCGCTCGGCGCGCAGGGCCCGGCGATGCGTGCCGACCAGCACGCCCAGCCCGGTCGCGTCGATCATCTCCAGCCGGGAGCAGTCGACGACCATGTCACCCGCGCCGGAGTCGACCGCGGCGTGCAGGCGGGGCCGCAGCCGGGCGACCGTACCCGCGTCCAGGCGCGGGCCGACCTCGACGATCTGGCGCTCCTGAATGGTCGGGGTTGGCATTCCTCCTCCTTCACCGGCGGCCGATGAAGGCCGCCCGATCACCCTTCCCACTCAGCCGCCGCTCACTCCTGTCCCCCGGCCGCCGCCCGGCCCCGGCGCGGTTACGCTGGCGGCATGACGCGCCCTGACAACGACAAGCCCGTGGTGCTGTCCACCATCTACACCCGGACCGGAGACGACGGCAGCACGACCCTCGGCGACATGAGCCGCACGTCCAAGACCGACCCGCGGCTGGCCGCGTACGCCGACACCGAGGAGGCCAACGCCGCCATCGGGGTCGCGGTGGCCCTCGGCGGGCTCTCCCCCGACATCGTCGAGGTGCTCGCCGTGGTGCAGAACGAGCTGTTCGACGTCGGTGCGGACCTGTGCTGCCCGGTACGCGACAATCCGGAGTTCCCGCCGCTCCGGGTGGAGCAGGGCTACATCGAGCGCCTGGAGGCGTCCTGCGACCGTTTCAACGCCGATCTGCGGCCGCTGCGGAGCTTCATCCTGCCCGGCGGCACCCCCGGGACCGCGCTGCTGCATCAGGCCCGCACGGTCGTGCGGCGGGCCGAGCGCACCACCTGGGCGGCCCTGGCGGCCCACGAGGACGTCAACCCGCTCACCGCCACCTATCTCAACCGGCTGAGCGACCTGCTGTTCATCCTCTGCCGCGTCGCCGCCGGCGGCCAGGAACTCCTCTGGCGCCCCGGCGCCACCCGCTGACCGACGGCGCGGGGCCCGGCCGGGCTACCAGCCAGGTTACGCGGCGTCGAGGTGGGCGCTGGGCGGGGCGGACTCGACCCAGGCGAGGAAGCCGGTGAGGGCGTCCTCGCTCATCGCGAGCGAGACGCCGGCGCAGTCGACGGTCCAGTAGCCGGCCGGGCCGTCCTCGCCGGTCAGCGGGCGCCGGGTGGAAACGGTGAGGCCGCGCCTCGCGATGGCGTGGCGCGGCCTCAGTCGCAGTCCCAGGAATGGAATCCAGTGGAGCTCTCCCCCGGCGTACCGGGCTACCCCGCTCCGCCAGGACCGGCCTCCGGTGCGGAGGCTGCATATGATGTTGCCGCGGGCACGTGCGAGCACGACTCCGCGGATCACCATGAGGGCGGCGATCGCCACAACGCTTGCCAGGATGTCCAGCGCCGCCATCGTCGCCCCCACGTTCTGTCGTCCGCCTGCTAGACCTCTTCCCCGGCCGCGCGCAGCCGGGCTCTCGCCCGCTTCGCCGCGATCTGGGCCTGCTCGTCCTCGGCGGAGGCGTCGACGGAGGCGAGCGCGCGCTGCAGCGCGTCCCGGGCCTCCGCCACGTCCACCTCGGAACCGAGCTCGGCCGACTCGGCGAGGACCGAGACGTCGTTGTCGGCCACCGAGAGGAACCCGCCGTGCACGGCGGCGGCGATGTCGCCGCCCTCGCTGCGCTTGATGCGAAGGACGCCGCCCTCCACGAGGACGCCGAGCACAGGGGCGTGGTTCGGCATAATACCGATCTCGCCGTCCACGGTCTTGGCAATCACCATGTCCGCTTCGCCGGACCAGATCTCGCGTTCCGGCGACACGACGCCGATGCGGAGTTTTGCCATCACACACCTTCCTTGCGGGCCGGCCCGGGGACGCCGGGCCGGCACCGGGTCGTCAGCGGGCCAGTTCCTTCGCCTTGGCGATGGCCTGGTCGATGCCGCCGACCATGAAGAACGCCTGCTCGGGCAGGTGGTCGTACTCGCCCTCGCACAGTCCCTTGAACGAGTGGATGGTCTCCTCGACCGGCACGAACTCGCCGGGCTGCCCGGTGAACGCCTCGGCGGCGTACATCGGGTGGGACAGGAACCGCTCGATGCGGCGGGCCCGCTGCACGACGACCTTGTCCTCCTCGGACAGCTCGTCGATACCGAGGATGGCGATGATGTCCTGCAGCTCGCGGTACTTCTGCAGGATCCGCTTGGTCTCCTGGGCCACCCGGTAGTGCTCCTCGCCGACGATGGTCGGGTCGAGGATGCGGGAGGTGGAGTCCAGCGGGTCCACCGCCGGGTAGATGCCCTTCTCGGAGATGCCACGGGCCAGCACGGTCTGCGCGTCGAGGTGCGCGAACGCGTTGTGCGGGGCCGGGTCGGTGATGTCGTCCGCCGGGACGTAGATCGCCTGCATGGAGGTGATCGAGTGACCGCGGGTCGAGGTGATGCGCTCCTGGAGCACGCCCATCTCGTCGGCCAGCGTGGGCTGGTAGCCCACCGCGGACGGCATCCGGCCGAGCAGGGTGGAGACCTCCGAGCCGGCCTGGGTGAAGCGGAAGATGTTGTCGATGAAGAGCAGCACGTCCTGCTTCTCGACGTCGCGGAAGTACTCCGCCATGGTCAGCGCGGACAGCGCGACGCGCAGCCGGGTGCCCGGCGGCTCGTCCATCTGCCCGAAGACCAGGGCGGTGTCCTTCAGGACGTCCGCCTCCTCCATCTCCAGCCACAGGTCGTTGCCCTCACGGGTGCGCTCGCCGACCCCGGCGAACACCGAGGTGCCGGAGAACTTCAGCGCGACCCGGCGGATCATCTCCTGGATGAGGACGGTCTTGCCCACGCCCGCGCCGCCGAACAGGCCGATCTTGCCGCCCTTGACGTACGGGGTGAGCAGGTCGATGACCTTGATGCCGGTGGGCAGCATCTCGGTGCGCGACTCGAGTTGGTCGAACGCCGGCGACGGCCGGTGGATGCCCCAGCGCTCGCTGATCTCCAGCGACGCGGTGGGGGTGTCCAGCGCCTCGCCGAGGGTGTTCCACACGTGGCCCTTGACGACCTGGCCGACCGGCACCGAGATCGGCGCGCCGGTGTCGGTCACCGCCGCGCCGCGGACGACGCCGTCGGTGGGCTGCATGGAGATGGCGCGGACCAGGTTGTCGCCCAGGTGCTGGGCGACCTCCATGGTGAGGGTCTTGGTCTCGCCGCCGAGGGTGACCTCGGTGGTCAGCGCGTTGTAGATGTCCGGCATCGCCTCGACGGGGAACTCCACGTCGACGACGGGACCCGTGACCCGGGCCACACGACCTACGGTGGTCGCGACGGTCTCAACTGTCATTGTGGTTTCTCACTCTTTCCCCGCTGAGGCGTCGGCGAGCGCGTTCGCGCCACCGACGATCTCGCTGATTTCCTGGGTGATCTCGGCCTGGCGAGCCTGGTTCATCTGCTGGGTGAACACCTTGATGAGCTCGTTGGCGTTGTCGGTCGCCGACTTCATCGCCCGGCGCCGCGAGGCGTGCTCGGAGGCGGCCGACTGGAGCAGCGCGTTGAAGATGCGCGACTCGATGTAGCGGGGCAGCAGCTGGTTGAGCACGTCGCCCGCGGTCGGCTCGAACTCGTAGTAGGGCAGCGGCCCGCCGGCCGGCTCCTCGGTGGTCTCCTCGACCTCCAGCGGGAGGATCCGCTTTGCCCGGACCTCCTGCGTCAGCATCGACCGGAACTCGGTGTGCACGACGTGGATCTCGTCGATGCCGTTGTCGTCGCTGAACGCGGCGACCAGCGACTGGGCGATCTCCTTGGCGTGGGCGTAGGTCGGGTTGTCGGAGAACCCGGCCCACTCCCCACTCATCTCCCGGTCGCGGAACCGGTGCCAGGTGATGCCCTTGCGCCCGACGACGTACGGCTTGATCTCCAGGCCGCGGCCGCGCAGGTGACCGGCCAGCGCCTCGGCCTCGCGCAGCACGTTGGCGTTGAAGCCGCCGGCGAAGCCGCGGTCGCTGGTGACGATGAGCACCCCGGCGCTGGCCGGCCGCTCCTTGGCGACGGTCAGCGGGTGGTCGATCTCGGCCGAGTTGCTGAGCACCGCCGACACCGCGCGGGTGATCTCCCGCTCGTACGGGACCGCGGCCTCCATGCGCTGCTGGGCCTTGATGATCCGCGACGAGGCGATCAGCTCCTGGGCACGGGTGATCTTCGCCGTGGACCGGACCGACCGGATCCGCCGCCGCAGCAGTCTTAGCTGGGCACCCATGGGCTAGTTCTTCTCGGTCTTGCGGACGTGCTTCACGATCTTCTCCTGGCCGACCTCGTCCGCCTCCAGGGCGTCGACCGGCTCGTCTTGGACCAGCATCTCGCCGGAGGACGTCTGGAAGCCCTGCTTGAACTCGGTGATCGCGTCCTTCAGCGCGGTGACGGTGTCGTCACCCAGCTCCCTCGTCTCGCGCAGCGTGTCGAAGATGCCCTTGTGCGCCGACGAGATGTACTCCAGGAACTCCGCCTCGAAGCGCGCCACGTCCTCCAGCGGCACGTCGTCCAGCTCGCCGGTGGTGCCCGCCCACACCGAGACGACCTCGCGCTCCACCGGGAACGGGGTGTACTGCGGCTGCTTGAGCAGCTCGACCAGCCGGGCACCGCGCTCCAGCTGGGCCCGGGACGCCGGGTCCAGGTCGGAGGCGAAGGCGGCGAAGGCCTCCAGGTCGCGGTACTGCGACAGCGACAGGCGCAGCGTGCCGGCGACCTTGCGCATCGCCTTGACCTGCGCGGTGCCGCCGACCCGGGACACCGAGACACCGACGTTGATCGCCGGGCGGACGCCCGAGTTGAACAGGTCGGTCTCCAGGAAGCACTGGCCGTCGGTGATGGAGATGACGTTGGTCGGGATGAACGCCGACACGTCGTTGCCCTTGGTCTCGATGATCGGCAGGCCGGTCATCGACCCGGCGCCCATGTCGTCCGACAGCTTGGCGCAGCGCTCCAGCAGGCGGGAGTGCAAGTAGAAGACGTCGCCGGGGAACGCCTCACGGCCCGGCGGACGGCGCAGCAGCAGCGAGACGGCGCGGTAGGCGTCCGCCTGCTTGGTCAGGTCGTCGAAGACGATGAGGACGTGCTTGCCCTGGTACATCCAGTGCTGGCCGATGGCCGAGCCGGTGTAGGGCGCCAGGTACTTGAAGCCGGCCGGGTCGGAGGCCGGGGCGGCGACGATGGTGGTGTACTCCATCGCGCCCGCGTCCTCCAGCCGGGCCCGCACCTGCGCGATCGTCGAGCCCTTCTGGCCGATCGCGACGTAGATGCAGCGCACCTGCCGGGCCGGATCACCCGATGCCCAGTTCTCCCGCTGGTTGAGGATCGTGTCCACCGCGATCGCGGTCTTGCCGGTGCCGCGGTCGCCGATGATCAGCTGGCGCTGGCCGCGGCCGATCGGCGTCATGGCGTCGATCGCCTTCAGGCCGGTCTGCAGCGGCTCCTTCACCGGCTGCCGCTGGACGACCGAGGGCGCCTGCACCTCAAGCGGGCGGCGGGCCTCGGCCTCGATCGCGCCCTTGCCGTCCAGCGGGTTGCCCAGCGGGTCCACCACGCGGCCGAGGAACGCGTCGCCGACCGGCGCGGACAGGACCTCGCCCGTCCGGCGGACCGACTGGCCCTCCTCGACGCCGCTGAAGTCGCCGAGGACGACGGCACCGATCTCCCGGACGTCCAGGTTCAGTGCCAGGCCTCGGGTGCCGTCCTCGAACTCAAGCAGCTCGTTCGCCATCGCCGAGGGAAGGCCGGAGATGTGGGCGATGCCGTCGCCGGCATCGACGACGGTCCCGATCTCCTCGCGCGCCGAGCCTTCCGGCTCGTACGCCTGTACGAAGCGCTCAAGCGCGTTCCGGATCTCGTCCGGCCGGATCGTCAGTTCCGCCATCTCTGTTCAGTCTCCCTATTCATCGGCCGCCCTGATGTTCCTAGCCGGCCAGCCGGCGGCGGACTTCTTCAATTCGTCCTGCGATGGTGGTGTCGATCAACTCGTCGCCCAGCCGGACGGAGAATCCACCGATCACCCGCGGGTCCACCTCGGTGTTCAGGTGGACCACGCGACCGTATGTGGTGCGCAGCCAGTCGGCCAGCCGCCGCCGCTGCGCGTCGCTCAGCGGGACCGCGCTGCGCACCACGGCGACCAGCTGCTGCCGCTGCTCGGCGACGAGCCCGATGTAGGACTCGAGCCCTCGCTCCAAACTACGTCCTCGCGGCTGCAGCACGAGCTGCTCGATCAGCCGCAGCGAGGACGGCGCCACCCGGGTGCCGAGCAGCTCGGCCAGCAGCGCGCGCTTGGCCTCGGCCGGAGCGGCGCGGTCGCTCAGCGCGTGGCGCAGCTCGGGGTTGGCCTCGACGATGCGGCCGAACCGGAACAGCTCGTCCTCGACGTCGTCGATGACGCCCCGCGACTCGGCCTCGGCGGCCGAGGCGCCGACGCTCAGCCGCTCCAGCGCGTCCGGCAGGTCGGGCGACCGGGACCATCTGGCCTCGGCGGCCGCGGCCACCGTCTCCAGGGCGGCATCGCTGATCTTGCCGCCCAGCAGTGCCCGGACGACCTCGACCTTGCGGGCCGCGTCGGCGCCGGGGTCGGTGAGGTTGCGGCGCAGCCCGTGCTCGCGGTCGAGCAGGACGGCGACCGCGTGCAGGTCTTCGGCCAGCCGGCCGAGGTCGGCCGCCGCGGCGACCGCGTTGAACCGCTCCTCGACGGTGGCCAGCGAGCTCCGGCTGAGGCCTCTCATCAGCGCACCGCCGCCCCGTCCGCGGACTCGAGCTCGTCGAGGAACCGGTCCACGATCCGGCTCTGCCGCGTCTGGTCCTCAAGCGACTCGCCGACGATACGGCCGGCCAGTTCGGTGGCCAGCCGGCCGATCTCGCCGCGCAGCTGGGTGAACGCCTGCTGGCGGTCGGCCTCGATCTGCGCGTGCGCCGCCTCGACGAGCCGGCGCGCCTCGGCCTGGGCCTCCTCGCGCAGTTCGGTCTTGATCTGCGCGGCCTGCTCGCGGGCCTCCTCGCGCATGCGGGCGGCCTCGTGGCGGGCCTCGCTGAGCTTGGCCTTGTACTCCTCAAGGGTGCGCTGAGCCTCGGCCTGGGCGTCCTCGGCCTTCTTGATGCCGCCTTCGATGGCCTCGGTGCGCTCCGCCAGGGTCTTCTGCAGCCGGGGCACCAGCATGCGCCCGACGAGGAACAGGACGACCAGGAAGGAGAACCCTCCGATGACCATCTCCGCCACGTCGGGAAGGAGCGGGTTGGTCGCTTCCTCTGCAGCCAGCAGATTCATAAGTGCAGCCTTCCGTCAGGCCGGTCGCGTCAGGCGCGGAACGCGAACGCGAGGGCGATACCGATGAGGGCGAGCGCCTCGGCGAACACGAAGCCCAGGATCATGTTCTGGCGGATCAGGCCGTAGGCCTCCGGCTGCCGGGCGATGGCCTGCACGCCCTGGCCGAAGATGATGCCGATGCCGATGCCGGGGCCGATCGCGGCGAGGCCGTAGCCGATGGAACCGAGGTTGCCGGTCACTTCAGCGAGGAAACCCATTGATGCTTTCCTTTTCTATCGACCGGTGGGTGATCTCCACCGGAGTTCGGGCTGAGGTAGGAGGTCGTCGCGAGCTATGCGGTGCGCGGTCTCAGTGCGCGGGGTGCAGCGCGTCGTTGATGAACATCGCGGTCAGCAGGGCGAACACGTAGGCCTGCAGGGCCTGGATGAACAGCTCGAAGGCGGTGAGCAGCAGCGTCATCAGCACGCCGAGCACCCCGAGCGGGGCGCCGAGCGGGGTGAGCTTGACCACCAGGAAGTGCCAGCCCACCTCGGAGAACAGGGCGACGATGAGGTGACCGGCCATCATGGTGGCGAACAACCGCACCGCGTGGGTGATGTGCCGCAGGAAGAAGGTGGAGATCAGCTCGATCGGCGCGACCAGCACGTAGATCCAGCCCGGCAGGCCGGGAGGGAACATCACGTTCGTGAAGAACTTGATGGGGCCCTGGTTCTTCATGCCGAGGTACATCACCATCAGCCACACGCCGATCGACAGGATCGCCGGGTAGCCGATGCGCGACATGACGGGGAACTGGACGAAGATGACCGAGCCGAACAGGTTCATGATCCACACGAAGAGGAACATGGTGAACAGCAACGGCATCCAGCGGTCGCTGTCCTTGCCCAGGTTCGGCCGGGCGATCTGCTCGCGGACGAACTCGTACGCCAGCTCGCCGACGTTCTGCACGCCGCGCGGCACGAGCTTGGGCTTGGCGAACGCGGCGAAGGCGAAGGCGATGACCAGCAGGCCGCCGATGAAGGCGTAGAGCGCCGGCTTGTTGAACCATGCCGCACCCTCGACGAGCGGTGGCCAGTCGAACAGGCCGAGGCCCGGAGCCTGGAACTCATCGGAGGCGAGAGGCGTCAGCGTGGCGCTCACTCGTCGGTCCCTTCGTCGTGGTGGGTCAAGAGGTCATCCGTTGGCCGCGCCCGCGACGGGCCGGCCGGATCGGGAGTGTGAAGAGGGCGAGGAGTCCAGGGCTCGACGGCTCCGACAGGCGCTCCTCTGCCGTGTCTACCGCGCACGCGACAATAGCAGGCGCGGCTCTGACTAGTCATATCGAGTCAGCCATATGAGATCTTGGTCGTCGGCAGCGGGCGACGGCGAGCGCTCCGGTCGATCCGGGAACGGCGTGCCGCGACGCGGCCAGGGCCGGGAAGGTGGTCACCTCTTCTCCTCCACCCGGCCGGGGACCTTGGCGTCGGGATCGACGTAGAGCATGCGGAGTTTCAGGAAGCCGCGGGCCTCGCCCACCGTCCAGGCGATGGTGCCGATGATGACGGTGGTGCTGAACGCGCCCGGACTCCAGACCGTGGCGTCCGCGAAGGTCTCCAGCAGCACGGCGAGCAGCAGGATCTTGGTCAGGAACGTGCCCATGGCCGCGGCCATCATGATCACCGGCGAGACGCGCGCCGCGTAGGCGACCGCGATCAGGCCGATGGTGAAGAACGCGCCGACCACCAGGATGCCGATGCCGGCGCCGAGCGCGCCCTTGGCCCCCGCGACGACCGCGGCGACCAGGACGGCGATCACGCCCACCAGCGCGGTGGGAATCGCGGCCGACCTGAGGATCCGCAGATCGTTGTCCTGCATCGGGCACTCCAGAACCGGTTATCAAGCGAGCGATTGCTACCTCGCGGAGCGGGGTGGCCCGCCCTTGCTAGTGAAAGATATCACAAGCTCCGGGATGGCCGCCTTTACCTGGGATTTCGTGCGGGTGAACCTACGGTTCACCTGGGCGGATCGGCTCACCGGCGCGCCCGGCCCCGAGCCTACGCGGTCCGCGGACCGGATGGTCAGCCCGCCGGCGCCGACGCGCGGGAGACGGCCGCGCCGGACACCGGCGGATCCTCCGGCGCCGTCGGATCGGGACCGGGGCGCCGGCCGGCCGCGTGCGCCCCGCCGCCCCGGCCGCCGCCGCGCCCGGACCGCCAGCGCGGCAGCGCCATCATCACCAGCACGACCAGCGCGAACAGCACCACCGCCGGGAACACGATGAGCGGCACCGCCACCACCGACAGGCCGACGACGGCCGCCGCGAACAGCAGCGTCCAGGCGTACATGATCAGCACGGTCCGGCGGTGCGAGTGGCCGATCTCCAGCAGCCGGTGGTGCAGGTGCCCGCGGTCCGGCGCGAACGGCGACCGGCCGTACGACGTGCGCCTGATCACCGCCATGACCAGGTCGGCCAGCGGCAGCACCATCACCGCCAGCGGCAGCAGGATCGGCAGGATCACCGGGAACCGGTTGACCGGGTCGCCGTCGACCGCCGCGGCGTTGTAGTCGATGGTGCCGGTCACGGTGACCACCGAGGTCGCCAGCACCAGGCCGATCAGCATGGCGCCGGTGTCGCCCATGAAGATCTTGGCAGGGTGGAAGTTGTGCGGCAGGAAGCCCAGGCACATGCCGATCAGCACCGCGGTGACCGACGCCGACACGCTGATCCGGCTCTGCTCCAGGTTGTAGGTGAGCACGATCGTCCAGACGAACGTGGCCATCGCGGAGATGCATACGATGCCCGCCGCCAGGCCGTCCAGGCCGTCCACGAAGTTCACCGCGTTGATGGTCACCACGACCACCAGGATGGTGATGATCGCGGTGAGCGTGCTGTCCAGGCTGACGGTCTCGCCGTTGGGCAGCGGGATCCACAGCAGGGTCAGCTTGAAGAAGACCAGCAGGCCGGCCGCGGCGATCTGCCCGCCGAGCTTGACGAAGGCGTCCATGCCGAGCCAGTCGTCGAAGAAGCCGACCAGCACGATCACCCCGCCCGCCGCGGCCAGCGCGATCACCGCCTGCCCCTCGCCCACCCGGGGGTCGGCGAGGGTGGCACCGACGTGGGCGACCTTGGTGGCGACGAACAGCCCCGCCAGCATCCCGGCGTACATCGCCAGGCCACCGAGACGCGGGGTGCGGACGGTGTGCACATCCCGGTCGCGGATCTCCGGCGCCGCCCCGATGCGCAGGGCGAACGCCCGGACCAGCGGGGTGAGGAGATAAGTGACCGCTGCCGTCACCAGCGCTATGAGGGTGTATTCGCGCACGAGCCCAGTTTTCCGTATCGCCCGGTCACATGGGACCGGAAAGGTACACAGAACCACACATTAACCACGTGGATATGCCGGGTGACCACGAGTGAGACGAGTCACCTGATCTCTGATCGACGCTACCGCACCGGGATCGCGCACCGCCCCGGCCACCATCGCGGCGATCTCCTTCATCTCCGGCACGCCCATGCCCTGCGTGGTGACGCACGGGGTGCCGAGCCGGATCCCCGAGGTCACGGTGGGCGGCTCCGGATCGTAGGGGATCGCGTTACGGTTGAGAATGATCTTCGCCGCCGCGCAGGACCGCTCGGCCGCCGCCCCGCTGACCCCGAGGCCGCGCAGATCGATCAGCGCCAGATGGGTGTCGGTGCCGCCGGACACCGGACGCATGTCCTCGGCGGCGAGCGCCTCGGCCAGCGCGCGGGCGTTCGCCACCACCTGCCCGGCGTAGCGGCGGAACTCCGGTCGCATCGCCTCGCCGAAGGCCACCGCCTTCGCCGCGATCGCGTGCATCATCGGACCGCCCTGGATGAACGGGAACACCGCCCGGTCCATCCGCGCGGCGACCTCGGCGGTGCACAGGATGCCGCCGCCGCGCGGGCCGCGCAGCGCCTTGTGCGTGGTGAAGGTCACCACGTCGGCGTACGGCACCGGCGACGGCACCGCACCGCCCGCCACCAGGCCGATCGTGTGCGCGACGTCGGCCAGCAGCCATGCCCCGATCTCGTCGGCGATGCCGCGGAAGACCGCGAAGTCCACCAGCCTCGGATAGGCCGTGGCGCCGCACACGATGAGCTTCGGACGGTGCCGCAACGCCAGGTCGCGCACCTCGTCGTGGTCGATCGTCTCGGTGTCGCGGCGCACCCCGTACGCCACCACGTCGAACCAGCGCCCGGAGAAGTTGACCTTCGAGCCGTGCGTCAGATGGCCGCCGTGCGGCAGGGCCATCGCCAGCATGGTGTCCCCCGGCCGCATCAGCGCCGCGTACGCCGCCAGGTTGGCCGACGCGCCCGAATGCGGCTGGACGTTGGCGTGCTCGGCGCCGAACAGCTCCTTCGCCCGGTGCACCGCGATCTCCTCGGCCCGGTCGACCACCTCGCACCCGCCGTAGTAACGCCGCCCCGGATACCCCTCGGCGTACTTGTTCGTCAGGGTGGACCCCAGCGCCGCGATCACCGCGGGCGAGGCGAGATTCTCGCTGGCGATCAGCTGCAGGCCGCCGCGCAGCCGGTCCACCTCGTCCAGCAGGACCCGGGCCATCTCCGGATCCTGCGCCAGCAGGAGATCGAAGTCCGGACCGTAGAACCCGCCGCCGTGCTCGTGCTCCTTCGCGTGCATGGCTGGATCACTCCTCCCCCGCGCCCGCGAACCGGCGCGGCAAGGACCACCGATCCCCTCACTGTATGCCCGCCGCCGGCGATTTCCCGGTACCCGGCCACCACCGCCCCGCCCGGCCCGGGCCGCGTCACCCCTGGTGGACGCCGCCCTGCCCGGCCCGGCCGGCCCGCGAGCCGGCCGCCTCCAGCCCCGCGCGCCCGGCCCGGCCGGTCAGCTGTAGGCGTGCGGCGCCGCCGAGGACGCCGGGATCCACCGCGGGGTGTCGGCGGCCTCGTCACTGATCGCGGTCAACACCGCCTGGCGGTAGGTGAGGAGCCGGTTGCGCCACTCGGTGATGTCCTCGACGTGGCGCGCGGCCACCGGCGCGTCCCACACGTCGCGGCTGCGCGCCATCTGGTGCGCCTTGTCCAGCGAACGGGTGAGCCCGTCCAGCAGCGGGCGCACCTGCTGCCACAGGTCGACGAGCTTCTGGTACTCGGGGTTGAAGCGCCAGGCCGACGGCTGCCCGCCCGGGGAGAAGGGATCGGCCGTGGCGGCCGGCGGCGTCTCGCCTGGCTGGAGCGGCTGCGGTGCCGGCGGATCGGCGTACATCTTCGGCGGCCTCCTCTAGGAGCCGGCCGGCGCGGAGGGATCCGCGCGTCCGCCGGCCGTCCCGTCACCTGTCTCGTGCCCGGCGCGGCCCTCCCGCACGCCCGGCGGCCCATCTTCCCCGCCGTACCCGTCTCCCCCGCCGTACCCGCCGGATTCCTCATGCCCGCCATGCCCGCCATGCCCGCCGGATCCCTCGTGGCCGCCGGCCCGGACGGCTTCCCGTCCCTCGCCATCCGGCGGGGCCCAGACCGCGTGCCCGCCCGTACCGGGCCCGCCGATCGGCCCGCCGGCGTACCGGCCCGCCTCCTGGCCACCGGACGCCGCGCCCTGCGGGCCGTGACCGGCCGATGACTCCACGGGGGCGTGGACACCGGCCTGCACGGCTCCACCGCCGTCAGGGACGCGCTGCGGCGCGTCCGGGCCGCCTCCCGCGCCGTCCGGCGGGGCCGCGCCATCGTACGGCGAGGCGGCGCCACCGTCGGGCGGCGGGGGAAGAGCCGGGCCATCGGGGAACGGGGTGGCGGCGCCCGGCCCGGGGGCGGCCGCCGCCGGGCCGGCCGGCGGCACCTGGCCCGATGGACCGTCCGGCCCCGCGTGGCCCTCGCCGTGCAGGTCCGACACCACCGGCTGGTCCAACGGCGGGACCTCGCCCATGTGCTCGGTGAGCCACTTGACGTACTCGATGTCCGGCGGCTTCATCGTGACCTCGACCACCTTGACCCCGTCGACCTCGACCACCGTCGTGTGCTCGCGGGAGGTGTCGATATCGTGCGAATTATCGGCTCGCGGGGTGTCCAGCACCGGATCGGGGCCCTGCCGAGGATCCCCGCCGAGGGGATCGGCGAACTGCGGCCGCTCGCTCTCCGGCCGGGAGTCCGGCTGCTGCCGC
>NZ_BOOU01000002.1 GCF_016863395.1 Sphaerisporangium rufum
TCCGTCCACCTTGGGTGTGTCGTCCCCCTGCGGGCCGTCCACCTTGGGCGTGTCGTCCCGTTGTGTCGGCTCACCCGGTGGCACCGCGTTCGGTTCCGCCCGGGGCGCCGGATCGTGATCCGGCCGGCCGGTCGGTGCGGGCCCCCGGTCGGTGCGCTCCCCCTCGGGCGCGTGGTCCCGGTCGCTCTTGGGGGCGTGGTCCTTTTCACCCTTGGGCGAGTGATCCTTGTCGCCCTTGGGGGAGTGATCCTTGTCGCCCTTGGGTCCATGGTCTTGATCGCTCTTGGGCGCATGGTCCTTGTCGCCCTTGGGGGAGTGATCCTTGTCGTCTTCGGGCGCGTGATGCTGCTCGGACCGGTCGTTCCTGGGTGCCGGGCCGCCGTCGTCCTTGTCGGCCTTCGGGGGGTGCTGCCGGTCCGGGCCATCGCCCTTGGGGGTGCCGTCCGGAGCGCCGGGGGACGCATGCTTCTTGTCACCCTTGTCGGCACCGTCGGATTTCTTACCCTTATCGGGATCGTCGCTCGGGCCATGCCCGGTGGGTGGGCCCTGCCGGTCAGGGGCGGTGTCTTTCATCCCCTTGGGACCGGTATCCGAGTCCTTGTGCTTTTCCTTCTTCTCCAACAGGGCCAGCCGGGCGTTGACATCCTTGACCAGGGCGTCTCCGGCCGCGGCGACCTGGGAGGGCCGCTGCCCCGCGGGCACGGACAGGCCCGCCGCACCGGTGAGCTGGGTGACCCGGGCCTCGACGCTGCGCATCTGGGCACCGGCCCGGCCGACCTCGGCCAGCAGCTCGCGCACCAGCTTGGGGTCCATTCCGTCCAGCTTGCCCATGGGCGTCTCCCTGGTCGTGGTCGCGCTCCCTGGTCGATCCGCGCGACGGCCCGGCCATCCGCTCGCCGCCCATGCTCTCTCGTCACGCGCCGTGACTCAAGAGCACGGACGTGCCTCACGGTACCGACGCGGCCGGAATCGACGGCCGCTTGATAGCCATCCGGCATCGGTCGTCCCCGACGGCGGCCCCGGACCCACCGGGTGGCGCCGCCCGGCCCGCCAGGTCGGATCACCCGCCAATGGTCTTCGCCACCCGCGATCGTCAGGTGACCGCCGCACCCGCCGAACCGGGCAGGTCGCGTGAGCGCCGGTGACCACGTCGGCCACCGGGCCCCGCCTCAGCCGGCCGCCGGCCCCTCCGGGCCGGTCGGCCTCCCGGCCGGGTCGCCGGGCTTCGCACCGTTCACCCGCTCGTCGACGGCGGCCGGCTTCGCCTCGGCCGCCGGCGTCTCGCCATCGACGGGCTTCGCCTCGTCCACGGGCTTCGCGCCGTCCGCCGGCCCGGCCTCAGCCGCCGGCTTCACGCCGTCCACCGGCTTCACCTCGTCCACCGGCTCCTCGGTGTCCACCGGCTTCACGCCGTCCGCCGGCTTCACGGCGTCCGAGGGGCGCACGTCGTCCGCCCGGTCCGCCGCGTTCGCGGGCCTGACGTCCCCGGCCGCGGGCACATCGTGCACCGGACGCCGGTCGTCGGCGGGGTCGGTACCGTCGGCGGGCTGCTCGCCGGCCGACGGGGCCGGGGCGGGAGCCGCGGCGGTGGCCGGGGCCGCGGGCTCGTCCTCGTGGCCGGAGTCGGTGGCGACGTAGCCGATGACGCCGCGCAGCCTGCCCACCGAGATCGCGCCCTGGCGCAGCACCCGCGGCACCGCGGTGGTCAGGTCCACGATCGTGGAGGGCACGTTGTCGGCGCACGGGCCGGCGTCGAGGTAGACCGCGACGGACTCGCCGAGTTGCTCCTCGGCCTCGGCGGCGGTGGTCGCCGGCGGTGCCCCGGACCGGTTGGCGCTGCTCACCGCCATCGGGCCGGTCTCCTTGAGCAGCTCCAGCGCCACCGCGTGCAGCGGCATGCGGACCGCGACGGTGCCCTTGGTGTCGCCGAGATCCCAGTTCAGCGAGCGGCTCACCCGGCAGATGATCGTCAGCGGGCCCGGCCAGAAGGTGTCGATCAGGTCCTGGCCGTAGGTGCCGAGATCCTCCACCAGGG
The DNA here is from genome assembly GCF_016863395.1 of Sphaerisporangium rufum. Classification (GTDB taxonomy): domain Bacteria; phylum Actinomycetota; class Actinomycetes; order Streptosporangiales; family Streptosporangiaceae; genus Sphaerisporangium; species Sphaerisporangium rufum. Next base: position 2,036 of record NZ_BOOU01000002.1, read on the forward strand.
CGGTCGCCGCGCGGACCGTGCCCACCAGCACGGGGACCGGCATGTCACGGCCCCGGCCCTTGGCCTCCAGCAGCGCCATCACGGCCGAAGGGCTGAAGGCGTCGGCACCGATGCCGTAGACGGTGTCGGTCGGCAGGACCACCAGCTCGCCGGCCTGGACGGCGGTCACCGCAGCGGCCAGCCCGGCGGTCCGCCCCTCGGCGTCGGAGCAGTCATAACGTCGACTCACGACGGTCATCCTTCCATGCGCGGCGGGGCGCGCCGGCCGGTACGCCGGCGCCGGCCCGCTATTCCTGGCCGTAGCGGGCCGTGACGAAGCGGTCGCGGCCCGCCAGATCGGGATGGTCACGAATGTCCCGCCAGCCCCGGTCCTCGGCGAACTCCAGGTAGACCGCCGATCCCTGCTGGTCGGCGTGCTCGACCGCGACCAGGCCGCCCGGGCGCAGCAGCCGCCGCGCGGTGCGCTCCACGGCGCGCACCTCGTCCAGCCCGTCGTCGCCCGAGCCGTACAGTGCGCGCGCCGGGTCGTAGTCGCGGACCTCCGGGTCGCGCGGGACCGCGCCGGGCGGGATGTAGGGCGGGTTGGAGACCACCAGATCGACCTGGCCCGCCAGCTCGGGCAGGCAGTCGGTCAGGTCCTCCGGATGCAGGACGACCCGGCCCTGCCCGTATTCGACGATGTTGCGCTTGGCCCAGCCGTAGGCGAGCGGGTCGACCTCCACCGCGTGCACCCGGGCCAGCGCCACCTCCTGGGCGATGGACAGGGCGATCGCCCCCGAACCGGTGCCGAGGTCGACCACGAGCGGCGCGGCGACGTCCATCTCGCGCAGCCGGTCGATCGCCCAGCCGGCCACCACCTCGGTCTCCGGTCGCGGGACGAAGACGCCGGGGCCCACCTCCAGGGACAGGTACCGGAAGTAGGCACGGCCGGTGATGTGCTGGAGCGGTTCGCGGGCCTCGCGCCGGGCCACGCCCTCCCAGAAGAGGGCGTCGAACTCCGAGTCGGGCACCGTGTGCAGCTGGCCCCGCCGGACACCGTGGACGAAAGCCGCGATCTCCTCGGCATCGGTCCGCGGCGAGGGCACCCCCGCCTCGGCCAGCCGGGCGGTGGCGAGGGCGATCTCGTCCATCAGCAAGGTCATGGGAGCTTCGTCACATCAGGTCGTCGTCATGAGTGGGCGGCGAGCTTCTCTGCCATCTCGGCGTCGGCCAGGGCCTGGATGACCGCGGAGAGCTCGCCGTCCAGCACCTGGTCCAGGTTGTAGGCCTTGTAACCTACCCGGTGATCGGAGATCCGGTTCTCCGGGAAGTTGTACGTTCGGACGCGCTCGGAGCGGTCGACCGTGCGCACCTGCGACCGCCGCTCGGCGGACGCGGCGGCGTCGGCCTCCTCCTGGGCGATGGCCAGCAGCCGGGCGCGCAGGATGCGCAGCGCCGACTCCTTGTTCTGCAGCTGGCTCTTCTCGTTCTGGCAGGAGACGACCACGCCGGTCGGCACGTGGGTGATCCGCACCGCCGAGTCGGTGGTGTTGACGCTCTGCCCGCCGGGCCCGGAGCTGCGGAACACGTCGACCCGCAGGTCGTTCGGGTCGATCTGCACCTCGACCTCCTCCGCCTCGGGATACACCAGCACGCCGGCGGCGGAGGTGTGGATGCGCCCCTGCGACTCGGTGACCGGCACCCGCTGCACGCGGTGCACGCCGCCCTCGTACTTCAGCCTGGACCAGACACCGTCCGCGCCCCGGCCCTTCATCGCGACCGTCACGTCCTTGTACCCGCCGAGGTCGGAGTGCTGGGCGTCGATGATCTCGGTCTTCCAGCCGGCCCGCTCGGCGTAGCGCAGGTACATCCGCAGCAGATCGCCGGCGAACAGGGCCGACTCCTCGCCGCCCTCACCCGCCTTGATCTCCATGATGATGTCCTTGCCGTCGTTGGGGTCACGCGGCACCAGCAGGTGGCGCAGCCGTTCCTCCAGCGGGGCGATCCGGCCCGCCAGCTCGGCGGCCTCCTCGGCGAACGCCTGGTCCTCGGGGGCGAGCTCCCGGGCCGCCTGCAGGTCTTCGCGCACGCCCTCGAGCTCGCGGTAGGCGGTGATGATCGGCGTCAACTCCGCGTACCGCCGGCCCAGCGTCCGCGCCAGGTTCTGGTCCGCGTGCACGGCGGGATCGGCGAGCTTGAGCTCGAGCTCGGCGTGTTCGGCGAGCAACTCGTCGAGATTCACCGCGTGTCCTTCTTCCTTGCCATCCGGCGCGAACCTGGGCCATCACCAAGAACGCCGACCCGGGCACGCCCCCAGGACGGGGGCGGTTCCGGGCCGGCGTTCCTCGCGGAGCTACTTGCTCGCGGCCTTCTTGCCGAAGCGCTTCTCGAAGCGGGCCACCCGGCCACCGGTGTCCAGGATCTTCTGCTTGCCCGTGTAGAACGGGTGGCAGGCGGAGCAGACGTCGGCGTGGATGACGCCGTTCTTCGCGGTGCTGCGCGTGGTGAAGCTGGCGCCACAGGCACAGGTCACCTGCGTGATGCCGTACTCCGGGTGAATGTCGGGCTTCATTTTCGTCCTCTCTGGGCGCGGCCGCCGGGTCGCCCTCGTCGCTCGCGGTCGGACCGACACGCGGGGCGGGCGGGAACCGGAACCGCCATGGTTCGGCTACCAGTGTGCCAGATCCTGTAACCCGGCCAGGCCACGGATCATTCCCGCGCTCCCCGACCCCCGCGCGCCCGGCACGGGGGCCCGCGGGCGATCTCCGCCCCGGCGGGCCGGCCCGGCCGCCGCAGGCGGCCTCACCGGTCGGAGCCGAGGTAGGCGAGCACGGCGAGCACGCGCCGATGGTCGTCGGGAGCGGGATCGAGACCGAGCTTACCGAAGATGCCGGAGATGTGTTTCTCCACCGCCCCGGCGGTGACCCCCAGCCGGCCGGCGATCGCGGTGTTCGACCGGCCCTGGGCCATCAGGTGCAGCACCTCCGACTCGCGGGCGCTGAGCGCGGCGACCGGGTCGCCGCGGCGCCGGCTCAGCAACTGGCCGACCACCTCGGGATCGAGCACCGTGCCGCCGGCCGCCACCCGCCGTACCGCGTCGAGAAACTCCGCGACATCGGCGATCCGCTCCTTCAGCAGGTAACCGACGGCCGCCGCGCCGCGGCCGACCAGCTCGGTGGCGTACCGCTCCTCGACGTACTGCGACAGCACCAGCACCGGCAGCCCGGGCCGGTGGCGCCGCGCCTCGATCGCCGCCCGCAGTCCCTCGTCGGTGTGCGTGGGCGGCATGCGCACGTCGACGACCGCCAGGTCCGGCCGATGCTCCCGGACCGCCGCCACCAGGCCGGGACCGTCGCCGGCCGCCGCCACCGTCTCGATGTCCCCGTCGGCGAGCAGCCTGACCAGCCCTTCCCTCAGCAGCACCGAGTCCTCGGCTATCACCACTCGCATCTCGTCCCCCTCCGGTACCGGACCGGGCGGGTCGCACCGCCACCGGTCATGTGATCACCACTCCACCGGCAACTCCGCGCGGACGACGGTCGGACCACCGGGCGGGCTCCGCACGGTGAGGGTGCCGTCGATCGTGGCCGCCCGGTCGGCGAGGCCGGCCAGGCCGCCGCCGGCCCGGACCCGCGCCCCGCCGGCCCCGTCGTCGCCGACCTCGACGACGACCCGGCCGCCGCGCCGGCCGACCCGGACCGACGCCCGGCCGGCCGAGGCGTGCTTGGCGGCGTTGGTGAGCGCCTCGGCCACGACGAAGTAGGCGATGCTCTCCACGGCCGGCGGCGGCCGCTCGTCGATCTCCACCGACACCGAGACCTGCACCGGCGCCCGGGCCGCCAGGGACGACAGGGCCGCGTCCAGGCCGCGGTCGGTGAGGATGGCCGGATGGATGCCCCGGGCCAGGTCCCGCAGCTCGGCGATGGCGGCCTTGGCGCCGTCGTGCGCCTGGGCGATCAGCGCCCGCGCGGCGTCGGGGTCGGTGTCGAGCTTGGCCCGGGCCCGGCCGAGGTCCATGGCGACGGTGAGCAGCCGCTGCTGCGCGCCGTCATGCAGGTCGCGCTCGATGCGGCGCCGCTCGGCCTCCGCGGCGTCCACCCCGCGGGCCCGGCTGGCCTTCAGGTGGCGCACCCGGACCTCGTCACCGGGACCGAGCAGGGCGACGGCCAGGGCGCCGTGCAACCAGGCCAGGCCGCGGACCGCGTACAGGGTGGCCACCAGCAGGACCAGGCCGGCGGCGGCCCAGGCCAGCCCCTCGGGCACGCTGTCGATCACCACGTTCCCGTTCACCACGGTGCGGCCGCCGGCCGCCACCAGGGCCGGCTGGAGGAGGAACGCGGCACAGCAGACGGCCAGGATGATCGTGACGAGGAACTCGACCAGGCCGAGCGGGAACAGCAGCAGCAGGTAGCCGAGATCCTTCCAGGTGGCCGGGTCGCCGAACAGCGCCGCCAGCCGGCGTACCGGACCGCCGGCCGGGGACGGCCGGTACGGGTCGGGGATGGCCAGGCCGAGGGCGAGCCGGAGCATCCGCCGCTCCAGCATGGCGCCGCCCCGCCACAGCAGCATCGTCACCAGCAGGAGCGGGAGCCCGGCCCAGACGAGCATGGTCACCAGCGCCACCGGGATGGCGGTGGCCAGGATCACGAACCACGTCACGCCGGACACGGCGCTGACGACCGTGATGTACGGCAGGGCGCGCCAGGTCGCCGGATCGACCAGCAGGCCCAGCGGGCCGTGCGGGCCGAGCGGGACCCGCAGCCGCAGCGGCCGTCGTTCCGCCTGCCCGGCCGCCATCGCGCCCTCCCTCCGAATCCCGGTCACCGGGTGTCTCCCGGTGGGACGAGCCTGCCAAGGCCGGCGGCCCGGCACCATGGTGCAGGCCGTACCCGGCCACCTGGGGCGGGCCCCACCTCCGGCCGTGACCGCCGCAATCGCCGCGCGGGTGACCGGCGGCACGCGGCGCGCCGCCGCACGGTGACCGCCCGGCGCCCGGCACCACGAAGCGTGCGGTACGCCGCGCCCGGAAACGGCGAGTGCCGGACGGAGGGCGGCCCGCCGGAAACGCCTAAATCGCCGGAAACGCCGAAGACACGGCGGGCCGGGTGGCACCACCGTGTCTTCGGCGGACGGGTCGGTTCGATGGATCGCGACACGCATGCCGGCCCACCGGACCGCGACGGGGACACCGGCCGGCCGCGCGGGTCCGCGCGGCCGGCCGGCGCCGCGTCAGTCGCGGTCGGAGCTGACCGTGGTCTTCTGCACCTGCAGCAGGAACTCGGCGTTCGACTGCGTCTCGCGCATCTTCTCCAGCAGCAGCTCCAGAGCCTGCTGCATGTCGAGGGCGTGCAGCACGCGGCGCAGCTTCCAGACGATCTGCAGCTCGTCCTTCGACATCAGGATCTCCTCCTTGCGGGTGCTGGACGCGTCGACGTCCACCGCGGGGAAGATCCGCTTGTCGGCCAGGGAACGGCTGAGCTTGAGCTCGGCGTTGCCGGTGCCCTTGAACTCCTCGAAGATGACCTCGTCCATCTTGGAACCGGTCTCGACCAGCGCGGTGGCGAGGATCGTCAGCGAGCCGCCGTTCTCGATGTTGCGGGCGGCACCGAAGAAGCGCTTCGGCGGGTACAGGGCCGTGGAGTCCACACCACCGGACAGGATGCGCCCGGAGGCCGGAGCGGCCAGGTTGTAGGCGCGGCCGAGCCGGGTGATCGAGTCGAGGAGCACGACCACGTCGTGGCCCAGCTCCACCAGGCGCTTGGCGCGCTCGATGGCGAGCTCGGCGACCGTGGTGTGGTCCTCGGCGGGCCGGTCGAAGGTCGAGTGGATGACCTCGCCCTTCACCGACCGCTGCATGTCGGTGACCTCTTCGGGACGCTCGTCCACCAGGACGACCATCAGGTGGCACTCGGGGTTGTTCCGGGTGATCGCGTTGGCGATCGCCTGGAGCACCATCGTCTTGCCCGCCTTCGGCGGCGAGACGATCAGCCCGCGCTGGCCCTTACCGATCGGCGTCACCAGGTCGATGATGCGCGTGGTCAGAATGTTGGCATCGGTCTCCAGCCGCAACCGCTCCTGCGGGTACAGCGGGGTCAGCTTGGCGAACTCCGGCCGGCTGCGCGCCTGCTCGGGATCCATGCCGTTGACCGTGTCGAGCCGCACCAGGGCGTTGAACTTCTCCCGGCGCTCGCCGTCGCGGGGCTGGCGCACCGCACCGGTGACGACATCGCCCTTGCGCAGGCCGTTCCGCCGGATCTGCGCCAGCGAGACGTACACGTCGTTGGCGCCGGGCAGGTAGCCGCTGGTGCGCACGAACGCGTAGTTGTCCAGGATGTCGAGGATGCCGGCGATCGGGATCAGGACGTCGTCGTCGCCGACCACCGGCTCGTTGCTGTCGAAGCGGTCGCGGCCCCGGCGGTTGCGCTCCCGGAACCGGCCGCGGCGGCCGCGGCGGTCGTCGTCACCCTGGACCTGCAGGTCGCGGCCCTGGTCACGATCGCGACCCTGGTCACGGTCGCGACCCTGGTCGCGGTCGCGACCCTGGTCGCGGTCCCGGCCCTGCCCTTGGTCCCGGCCCTGGTCGCGGTTCTGGTCGCGGCCCTGGTCACGGCCCTGGTCACGACGGCCCTGCGATTCGCCGGCGTCCGCGGCACGTGCCTCGGGCCGGTTCGCGTCGCCACGGTTGTCGGGGCGGTTGTCACCACGATCACCACGGTCCCGCCGGTCGCCGCGCGAACGGCGCTCGCCGCGCTCGCGGCGCGACTCGCCGCGCTCGGGGCGCGGGTCGGCCTGGGGATCGGCGGGTGCGGCGGCGGGCGCCGCGACGGCGGCCTGCTCGGCCGGGGCGGCCTCGACCTGGGGCTCCTCGCGCGTCTCGGCGACGGCCTCGGCGGGCGCGGGGCGGGAACGCTCCCGGCGGCTACGGGCCGGACGCTCGACGACGGCGGGCTCGGCGGCGACCGCCGGAGCGGGCGCGGCGGGCGCGGCGGCCTCGGAGGAAGGGGCACCGTCCGCGGACGATACGCCCTGCTTCTCCTGGATGGCCGCGATCAACTGGCTCTTGCGCATCCGGCCGGTCCCGCTGATGCCAAGGCTCGACGCCAGAGCCTGCAGCTCAGGCAGCACCATGGCGGCGAGCCCGGTACCGGAGCGACGGCGCGGCCGGGCCGCGGCGCGGGTGGGGGTGTCGCCGGCGGCCGACGGCGCGGCGCCGGTGGCGTCGGAGAGGAGTTCGGTGGTGTCGCTCAACTAAAAGGTCCTTCCCAGGGGTCGGGCACCGGCCATGATCAGCCAGGCGTCCCGGTGATGCGACCCGGCGGGACAGACCGGGTCGGGCCAGGCGAATTTCTTGGGTGTCGGGGTGCCGGTGCGTCGGACCGGCACGTGGCCGTCACCGTCGAGATTCGGGAGCCGTTGGGGGTCCGGGGGTCGCCCCCCGGCTGGTTACCGCCGACCAGATGTCGATGCCAGACGAACGCGCATGTCCCCGATCACCCCGCCTCTCGACACGCCAACCGGATGTGGAGCAACCGGAGACGATGGATTCGAGAAGCCCGCTGTGCGGCCTACGTCTCGCGACGCAGGGCGCGACCCAGCGATGTATGGCTGACAAGCACGCACCCGCAACGGGGGCATCTGGTGCGGCTATCAGCCTAACATCACCAGCGCACACTGCTATTCCCTGAAGGTCGAAGATGCATCAGCGTGTCTCGGGAAAATGGACGCTCGCCCCGGACCGGTCGACGTCCAGTAGCTGGATGTGCCAGTCACTACCCACTTCCGACGCGATCGAATCATGGGTGTCCGACGTTCCGAACACCAGAATCGTCGGACCGGCCCCCGATACGACGGCGGGCACCCCCGCCGCGCGCAGACGTTCTACCAGATCGGCCGTGCCCGGCATCGCAGGCGCGCGGTAGGTCTGGTGCAGGCGGTCCTCGGTGGCGGCGAGGAGCAACCCGCTCTCCGGGCGCCGGGTGAGGGCCGCGATGAGCAGGGCCGCGCGTCCGGCGTTGGCCGCCGCGTCGGTGTGCGGCACGTCCTTCGGCAGCAGCCCGCGCGCCTCCGCGGTGGCGAGCCGGGTTCCCGGCACCAGCACCACGGGCCGGACCTCCCCGTGCGGGCTCAGCCCCAGCTTACGCGGTGTACCGGAGGGGTCGGTCCAGGCGATGGTCAGGCCGCCGGTCAGGCACGGCGCCACGTTGTCGGGATGGCCCTCGATCTCGGTGGCCAGCGCGAACACCTCGTCGTCCGGCAGATCGGGCGCGGCCAGCGCGCGACCGGCGAGCAGGCCGGCGCAGATGGCCGCGGAGGAGGACCCGAGGCCGCGGGCGTGCGGGATGCGGTTGCGGCAGCGCAGCCGCACGCCGGCCGGCTGCGGCACGCCGGCCCGGTCCAGCACGGCCCGCAGCGACCGGACGACCAGGTGGCCCTCCCCCGGGTCGAGCTCGCCCGCCCCCTGACCTTCGACCTGGACCTCGGTCGGGCCGCCGGGCAGCAGCTCCGCCGCCACCTCGTCGTACAGGCCGAGGGCGAGGCCCAGCGAGTCGAACCCCGGGCCCAGATTGGCACTGGTGGCCGGCACCCGGACGGCCACGGTGCGGCTGGCTGGCATCGATCTCCTCTTGCTTGGTGGGCGCACCGCCCGGCCCGCTTTCGGGCGCGCGGGCTCCGGCGGGCGCCGCCGCCGGCCCCCACCCGCCCCGCGGACGGCGGTCAGGCGAGCTTGAGCGCGGCGGCGGCCTCGAAGGCGTCGACCGGGATCGTCAGCGGGGTGGGCGCGCCGGAGATGGCCCAGTCGGGGTCCTTCAGCCCGTTTCCGGTCACCGTGCACACCACCCGCTCGCCGCCGGCCAGCAGGCCCTGCTCGTGGGCCTGGAGCAGGCCGGCGACGCTCGCGGCCGAGGCGAGCTCCACGAACACGCCCTCCTCCTGCGCGAGCAGCCTGTACGCCGCGGCGATCTGCCGGTCGGTGACCGCCTGGATGTCGCCGCCGGACTCGTCGCGGGCCGCCTCGGCCAGCGCCCACGAGGCGGGGTTGCCGATCCGGATCGCGGTGGCGATGGTGTGCGGGTGGGTGACCGGGCTGCCGCCGACGATCGGCGCGGCGCCGCTGGCCTGGAAGCCGAGCATGCGCGGGCGCCGGGTCGCCACCCCGTCCGCCGCGTACTCCTGGTAGCCCATCCAGTAGGCGGAGATGTTGCCCGCGTTGCCCACCGGGATGCAGTGCACGTCCGGCGCGTCGCCGAGCACGTCGACGATCTCGAAGGCGGCGGTCTTCTGGCCCTGCAGGCGGTGCGGGTTGACCGAGTTGACCAGGGCGATCGGGTAGTTCTCGGCGAGCTTCCTGGTCATCTCCAGGCAGTCGTCGAACGAGCCGTCGACCTGGAGCAGCCGGGCGCCGTGCACCAGGGCCTGCGCCAGCTTGCCCATCGCGATCTTGCCGCGCGGGACCAGGACGGCGCAGGTCAGCCCGGCGCGAACCGCGTAGGCGGCGGCCGAGGCCGAGGTGTTGCCGGTGGAGGCGCAGATGACCGCCTTGGCGCCCTCCTCCACGGCCTTGCTGATGGCCACGGTCATGCCGCGGTCCTTGAAGCTGCCGGTCGGGTTGAGTCCTTCGACCTTGAGGTGGACCTCGCATCCGGTCAGCGCGGACAGGCGCGCGGCCGGCAGCAGCGGCGTACCGCCCTCCAGCAGCGTGACCACAGGCGTCGTCCCGCTCACGGGTAGCCGGTCGCGGTACTCCTCGATAAGGCCACGCCAAGCCCTGAACATCGTCGCTCCTCCCGCGGCCGTGCGGCGGTGGCACGGCGGCGTGTCACAGGGGTCCGCCCCCGGCGGTGTCAGGCACGAGTCTACGGCGGGCGGGTCCCTCCCCGCGCGCGCCGTCCACTGGCTGGACCGGCCGCGCTGTCCCCTCCATCCTCCGTCATGGGGCGGGCGCCCGTCGCGCCGGCCACCGGATTCGGCAACATCGGAGAAACCGCGGGGTCGCGGGCTCTCATGAACCTCCAAGGATCTTTGGGTATGGTCGGCCTCTTCTGGCGGCCACCGCTCCGCCTTCCACCTGGCCGGAGGCCCCAGGGTCTCGTCGACGCATGTGACCGGAGGGAAGAGGCGTCCTGCTGATGACCGAAACGCGCGGAGGGCCCGCCGAGGGCCCGGCGGGCGGTGCCGGAGCGGCCCGGCCGAGGATCCGGCACAACGATTACTCGCCGCTGGTACCGCCGGCGCTCGGCTCCTGGACGCCGGAGCTGACGGTCAGCGTGGTGATCCCCGCGCACGGGGGCGGGCACCGCCTGGACCTGACCCTGGCCGCGCTGGCGGCGCAGACCTACCCGGCGCGGCTGATGGAGGTCGTCGTGGTGGACGACGGCAGCGAGCCGCCGCTGCGGCTGCCGGAGATCAGGCCGGAGCACACCCGGCTGGTACGGGCGCCCGGCGACGGCTGGGGGGCGGGGCACGCGGTCAACACCGGGGCGGACCGGTCGGACGGCGAGATCGTCCAGCGGCTGGACGCGGACATGGTCGTCTTCCGGGAGCACATCGAGGCGCTGATGCGCTGGCAGCACCTGACCGACTACGTGGTGACGATCGGGGGCAAGGTCTTCGCCGAGGAACCGCCGCTGACCGCGGCCGAGGTGCACCGCGCGGTGCGCGAGGGCACCGTGGAGTCGCTGTTCGACATGGCGGCGGCGGTGCCGAGCTCGACCGAGGCGACGATCCGCCGCCTGGACGGGCTGCGCGCGAGCAAGAATCCCTACCACGTCTGCACCGGGGCCACCGTCTCGGTGCGCCGCTCGCTGTTCCGGCGGGTGGGCGGCCTCGATCCGGCGGTGCGCCGCGGCCAGGACACCGAGTTCGCCTACCGGCTGGCGCAGGCCGGGGCGGTGTTCGTCCCGGACCTTTCGGCGCGCGCCGTCCACCTGGGGCTGCCCGCGCAGCGGGTGGACACCGAGGCGACGGTGCGGGTGGTCGCCCCGTTCCTGGCCCATCGGGTGCCGCTGCGCCGTGACCTGCGCAAGGAACCGGGCCGGCGCTGGCTGGTGCCGTACGTGGAGGTCGTGTTCGACGTCGCCGGCGCCACCGAGCCTCAGGTGCGGGCGGCGGTGACCGCGGCGCTGGGCGGGAGCCTGCCCGATGTCGCCGTCACGCTGGCCGGGCCGTGGGACGAGTTGCCCGAGGGCCGCCACCGGGTGCTCGGCGACCCGCGCCTCGAGGCGCGGCTGGTGCGCGAGCACTTCCGGCACGATCCGGCCGTCCGGCTGGCCGCGGCGGCGGCGGACCCGGCGCCGGTCCCGTTCCGTTACTCCGGTCCGGTGGACGTACCGCTCGCCCGGCGGGCCCTGGAGACGATGATCAAGGTGCTCACCGAGGAGCGGGCCGGGCTGCTGCTGATCGCCCTGCCCGGCGGGCGGACGGCCCGGCTGGAGCGCACCGAGGCGGTGAACCGCGCCCGCCTGCTCGCGGCGCCCGGCGAGGACCTCGACCAGGTGATCGAGCAGACCCACGGGGTGGTCCGCGAGCAGGCCCGGCGGTTCTGGCCGGCGCCCGCCGGGGACACCCGGCCGGACGCGCCCGCACCGGCCCAGACCGGCACGCCGGCGCCGCGGCGGGCCGAGCCGGACGCGGACGACCCCGGGCCGCCCGGCGAGGGCGATACCCGGGCCGCGGCGCCCCACCCGAGCGCCCGGAGGCTGGTCGGGCGGCTGCGCACGGTGTTGCGCGGCAGATGAGAGGACTCCCCTCCCCCACGTGCTCGGGGGCGGGGCGAGAGTGGCGGCGGGCCGGCCCGTGCGACGGCCGGCCCCGCCGCGACTCGCCGGGCCGGGACACGCGGTGCGAGCGCGTGTCCCGGCCCGAAAGCGCGGCCCTTGCGGGCCCAGGCCGGCGGGCGGCGCCGGCCGGCCCGTCCGACGACCGAGAGGCGGCCGGCATCGTCGCGCAACCGTGCGACGGACGGCCCGCCCGCGGCGCCCTGGTGCGCCCCTCATGACCGGTCGGCCGCCGGACACCCGGCGCCGGCGATCAACCGGCGAGGCCGGGCGGATCGGCCGGCATCAGCGCGTGGGACCGGGCGGATCGGCGGGCTCGGCGGGGCCGGGCGGCAGGTCCGCGGCGGCCGGGAGCGCCGCGGCGTTCCCCGGCGGCGGCCCGCCCGGCCGCCGGGCGGAGATGCGCTTCATGACCGCGCGGAACCGGCCGGTGCGCAGCGCGGCGATCTCCCGCCGCAGGGCGCCCGCCTCCCGGCGCAGCCCGCCCACCTCGCGGCGCAGCTCGACGGCGCCGGACCGCCAGCGGCCCGCCTCCTCGCGCCACCGGCCGACCTGGCCGCGCAGCCGCTCGACCTCCTTGGTCAGCCGGGCGATCTCCGCCTCGCTCTCCAGCCGGGCCCGGTAGGCGGCGCGGCGGCCCCGTGGCGGTTCCGCCCCGGCGGCGGGCCGGAAGCCGAGCGTCTCGCCGTCGGCCCAGACCGTGCCGTACAGCTCCTCCACCAGGTCGTCCAGGGCGTGCGACCCGGCACGCGGGCCGTGCAACGCCGGGCCGGACGGCTCCGCCCGCGCGGACGCCTCGCCCGTCTCGGCGGCGGCGACCAGCGCGGCGCGGGCGAAGGCGGCGCGGCGCTCCAGCCGGGCGGTCACCACGGCCTCCGGCGTCTCGTCGAGCAGCACGCCGACCAGGCCGTGGTCGCCGTCCACCGCCAGGTCCAGCAGCGCCGCCAGGGTGTCCTCGCCGGGCACCCGGCCCGCGGGCAGCAGCAGGCGGAACGGTGCCGATCTCGGCGGGGCGGCGGTGACGAAGCGTACCCGGCCCTCGTGCGCGTAGTGGCCGCGGACCAGCGCCAGGTCCAGCCGGGGATCGGTGAGCGGGGCGCGCCGCTCGGGGGCCAGGCCGTCCCACGGACCGGCCAGCAGCACGGCGACGTCGGGCACCGTGCCGGCCAGCACGGCGTCCACGGTGGCCCGGGTGTCCTCGTACCCGCCGGCCTCGACCAGCACCTCCAGGTAGGGCACCTTCCACCGGCGCGCCGGGTGGCCCCGCAGCCAGCGGTAGGCGGGGATGCGGTCGGCGATCAGTGCGTGGCTCACCCGGTCGATGGGCGCCTTGTCGCGCATGCGCATGGACGGGCCCAGGTGGAAACCGCGGGCCAGCGGCTCGGGGACGAACACCGCGCCGGCCTGCGCCAGCCGGTATCCCATCTCGGTGTCCTGGCCGAGGAACAGCTCCTCGTCCATCGGACCGGCGGCCTCGACCAGCCGGCGGGCGACCGAGGTGGCGCCGCCGACGTGCAGGCTGAAGGCGCGGGCGGAGCCGCGGGTGAGACCGTCGGTGCGCGCCACCAGGTCGACCAGCCACCGGTGCGGCTCGGCGGGCTCGAACAGCGCCCCGAGGTCGCCGGCCGCGCCGACCTCGGCCGGGGCGGGCAGCGGGGCGGTGGTGAAGCGGAGGTAGCCGGTGACGACGAGGTAGGGGGCCAGGTGGTGCCACCGCAGGTGCGCCTCGACCTCGTGCCGGTCGGGCACCACGTCGGAGTCCAGCCAGTGGATCACCTCGCCGGTGGCGGCGGCCAGCCCGGCGTTGCGCGCGTCCGCCCGGCCGGGTGTACGGCAGACGATCAGCCGGGTGCCCGCGGGCCGGGCCGGCGGCAGCCGCAGCGGCGGGCTGCTGCCGTTGTCCACCACGATCACCTCGGTGAGCTCGGCCGGGTAGGTCTGGGCGGCCAGCCCCGCGAGCACCAGGTCCAGCTTCTCCTGGCCGCCGTAGGCCGGGATCACGACGCTGACCCGCAGGCGCGGGGTCCACGAGCCGAGTTCGGGCGGGGACAGGACGGTGTGGTCGTTGCCGCGGACGCGAGGGATCATGCGATTTCCAGGATGTGGCTCGGCCGGAAGCCGCGCCACTGTCCGGTGGCCACCCGCAGGAAGTGCGCGAGCGGGAGCTGCCAGGTGTGGCCGGCCGCGAGCGTGCGGCGCAGGACGTAGCCCAGGCCCTGGGTGCGGTAGATGCGGGCGCCGGCCGCGTGCGCCGCCTTCAGGAACCGGGAGTCCACCCCGCGGACCACCCTCTCGAATCCGCCGATCTCATGGAACTTCGCCCGAGGAACCAGGATGGTACCGCCGGCCACATGATCGGACCACACCTCGCTCTTGTAATCGGTGCGGCGTACCGTGACGTCCAGCGGCTCCAGGTAGAAGAACTCCGCCGCGGTGCCCACGATGTCGGCGCCGCTGTAGGAGCGGGCGAGCAGCAGGTCCGCCAGATGCTCCGGGGAGTACCAGTCATCGTCGTCCCATTTGGCGATGTCCGCGCCGGCCGCCCGGTCCGCCGCCCGGTCCAGCACCTCGCCGAACGGTACGTCCGCGCCGGCCTCCAGCACCGTGATCGGCAGCGGGAACGCCGCCACCGCCCGCCGGACCTCCTCCTGCCCGGCCGGGACGCCGTGCAGGGCGAGCACCACCTCCACCTGGACGCGCCGCTGCCGGGCGATCTGCGCCAGCGCCCCGCCCAGCAGGTCGGGCCGCCGGCTCGCCATCACCACGCTGACCTGCGGCGCGACCCCGTCCTTGGTCCCATCACCCGGCGCAGCACCTGACCCGGCGTACCGGGCCGCGTGGCGGCGCAGCCGCAGGCTGTGCTCCTCCCGGCGCAGGTCCGCCACCGAGCGCGGCCCACCGTCGCGGTCGCCGTACCGGCCGGGCGCCCAGGAGGTGAGCAGGCCGGCCAGGCCGGGATCCGCACCGGCCGCCCAGGCAGGCACCTCGCCCTCGGCGTACACCGGCACCCCGGCCGCGGCCAGCGCGCGGACCGTCTCCAGCACGCCCGCCGGCTCGGCCGGCCAGCGCACCGCCACCCCCTCGAACGGGCGCAGCCGGCCGATGTCGGCCGCGGCCGGCGGGGTCGCCGCAACCGCCCCGGCGAGCACCGGCCGCCCGCCGTCGAACGACAGCTCGGCCGGGCCCTCGGCGGGTGTGCGGACGTACCCCAGGGGGGTGGGATCGCCCTCGGCCATCAGGGGTTCTCGTCGCCTTCCACGCGCATCACGCTGGTCACGCCGCGGACGATGTCCAGGCCGCGCAGGTCCTCGATCGTGGCCGACAGCGCGGCGTCGCTGGCCCGGTGGCTCACCAGCACCAGCTGGGCGTCGTCACCGCGCCCCTCCTGGCGGACGGTCTGGATCGACACGTCGTGCCTGGCGAAGATCTCGGCCACCGTGGCGAGCACACCCGGCTTGTCGGCCACGTCCAGCGACACGTGGTAGCGGGTCACCGTCTCGCCCATCGGGTGCACCGACAGGTCGGCGTACGTCGACTCCTGCGGCCCGCAGGTGCCGGCCAGCCGGTTGCGGGCGACGGCCACCAGGTCGCCGAGCACCGCCGAGGCGGTGGGCGCCCCGCCGGCCCCCTTGCCGTAGAACATCAGCTGGCCGCCGGACTCGGCCTCCACGAACACCGCGTTGTAGGCCTCCCGGACACCGGCCAGCGGATGGCTGCGCGGGATCATCGCCGGGTGCACCCGCACCCCGACCGTCCGCCCGTCGTCGGCGCGGGCGCAGATGGCCAGCAGCTTGATCACGTATCCCATGGCGTTCGCGCTGGACACGTCGGTCGAGGTGATCTCGGTGATGCCCTCGCGGTGCACGTCGGCGGCGGTGACCCGGGTGTGGAAGGCGAGGCCGGCCAGGATCGCCGCCTTGGCCGCGGCGTCGAAGCCCTCCACGTCGGCGGTCGGGTCGGCCTCGGCGTATCCCAGCGCCTGGGCCTCCTCCAGCGCGTCGGTGAACGAGGCGCCGGAGGAGTCCATCTTGTCGAGGATGTAGTTGGTGGTGCCGTTGACGATGCCGAGCACCCGGTGCACCCGGTCGCCGGCCAGCGACTCGCGCAGCGGGCGCAGCAGCGGGATCGCCCCGGCCACGCTGGCCTCGAAGTAAAGATCGGCGCCGTGCCGCTTGGCCGTCCCGTGCACGGTGGCGCCGTCCTCGGCGAGCAGCGCCTTGTTCGCGGTGACGACCGACTTGCCCCCGGCCATCGCGGCAAGGATCAGCGACCGGGCCGGCTCGATGCCGCCGATCACCTCGACCACGATGTCGACGTCCTCCCGGGCGACCAGCCCTTCGGCGTCGGTGGTCAGCAGGGCCGGGTCCACCTCGCCGTCCCGCTTGCGGCCCAGGCGCCGGACGGCGACCCCGGCGAGCTCCAGCGGAGCGCCGATCCGGGCGGCCAGGTCGTCGGCCTGCTCGCCCATCAGCCGGACGACCTGCGACCCGACCACCCCGCAGCCGAGCAGCGCGACCCGCAGCGGGCGGCCGGGCTCGCCGGCCCGCTCGTGCCGGCCCCGCCGGACGGCGGGCCCGTCCTGCGCGGACTCCACGCTCACCGCGGGCTCCGCCGGTGCCACCGGTTTCACAGTTGCCCCCTAAGCAGGTCGTCCTCGGTCTCCCTCCGCATGATGACCCGGGAGACGCCGTCACGCACCGCCACCACGGCGGGCTTGGGCAGGTAGTTGTAGTTGTGGGCCAGCGACCGGCAGTAGGCGCCGGTGGCCGGCACCGCGAGCAGGTCGCCGGCGGTGACGTCGCGCGGCAGCCAGACGTCCCGGACCACGATGTCGCCGCTCTCGCAGTGCTTGCCGACGACCCGCGACAGCATGGGCGGCGCGTCGCTGGACCGGGAGGCCAGCACGCAGCTGTACTCGGCGCCGTACAGCGAGGTGCGCAGGTTGTCGCTCATGCCGCCGTCCACGCTGACGTAGGTGCGCAACCCCTCGACGTCCTTGACCGTGCCGACCTCGTAGATCGTCACGCCGCCCGGCCCGGCGATCGTGCGGCCCGGCTCCACGGTGAGCCGGGGCACCGGCAGGCCGGCGTCCTCGCAGACCCGGCTGACGATCTGGCGCAGCCCGTCGGCGATCGGCTTGATGTCGGGCGCGTCGTCGGACTCCAGATAGGCGATGCCGTAGCCGCCGCCGAGGTCGAGCTCGGGCAGCACCACGCCGTGTTCCTGCTTGATCTGGGTGAGCAGCACGGCCAGCCGCCGGGCCGCCACCTCGAACCCCGCGGTGTCGAAGATCTGGGAGCCGATGTGGGAGTGCAGGCCGACCAGCTCCAGCTGGGGCAGGGCCAGCACCCGGCGCACCGCCTCGGCCGCGGCGCCGCTGCCGAGCGACAGGCCGAACTTCTGGTCGTCGTGCGCGGTCGCGATGAACTCGTGGGTGTGCGCCTCGACGCCGGTGGTGACCCGGATCTGCACCTTGGCCCGCACGCCGAGCTCCTCGGCCAGGTAGCCGACCCGGGCGATCTCGTCGAACGAGTCGACCACGATGCGCCCGACGCCGGCCCGCAGGGCCCGCTCCAGCTCGGCCGGCGACTTGTTGTTGCCGTGCATCGCGATGCGCTCGGGCGGGAAGCCGACGCTGAGCGCCACGGCCAGCTCGCCGCTGCTGCACACGTCCAGGCCGAGCCCCTCCTGGTCGACCCAGCGGGCGACCTCCTTGCACAGGAAGGCCTTGCCCGCGTAGTAGACGTCGTCGCCGTGGAAGGCGGCCTTGAAGTCGCGGCAGCGCGAGCGGAAGTCGGCCTCGTCGACGACGTACAGCGGCGTGCCGTACTCGCGGGCGAGGTCGCGGACGTCGGCGCCGGCGATGACGATCGTCCCGTCCCGGCGGGCGGAGTTCCGCGGCCAGATGGCGGGCACGAGCGAGTTGAGGTCGGCGGGAGCCTGCGGAGGGCGCTCTTCGGGCAGCACGTCCGCGTGGCGGTCACCGGCCGGGTGGGCGAATCGACTCACCTGAACGAGGCTATCCGACCCGGTGATCCCGCCGCGCCCGCTGCTCAACCTGCGAGACGGCCGGCTGAAAGATCTTCCGGGCGGACCGGCGGACAGCGTACCGTTTTCAGCCCTTTGCCGGTTTTAACTAGATTTTGCGGGGAGGGGGGACCCCCAGCTCCGCCATCCCCTCCCCCAGAACCCGGCGGACCGCCCGCGCCTGCCACCGGCGCGCGACGTGCACGCCGGCCGCCGGCTCGTCCCCGGACGGCAGCGCGGGCGCGTGCTCGAAGGCGTAGTGGTACGCCAGCGCGAGCCGCTCCAGGTACGCCCGCCGGGACGGATCGCGCCGCGCCCGCCGGCTCGGCACCTCGGCCAGCAGCCGCACCACCGCCCGATCATGCGGACCGGCCAGCTCCTCGCCGCGGAACCCCGCCGCGCCCTCGGCGGCCCGGGCCGGCTCGTCCCCGAGGGAACCCGCGCCGGGCGCGGCGGCCGCCAGATCCCGCGCCCAGCGGGCCACCCATCCGGCGCGCACGTAGGCGTACCTGACCACGAAGCCCGGGTTGTCCCAGGTCCGCGGGAAGTCCGGCCACCACTCCTCCACCGGCCCGCCCGCCGCCGGCACCGGCATCGGCCCGCCGGTCACCGGCACGACCGGCTCCGGCCCGTTCCGCGCGCCGGCGCGCCAGCCCGCCCGCGTCCCGGATTCCGGCTCGAGTTCCGGTTCCGGTTCCGGCTCGGGTTCCGGTTCCGGTTTCGGCTCGGCGAGGATCTCCCGGACGATGTCGCCGGGCACCGCGGGCTCGATGAGCAGCAGGCCGTCCGCCCGGACCCGCACCGCCCGCACCTCCGGCAGGGCGCGCAGCCGCGCCGCCAGCTCCCCGGCCGCCGCGGGCCAGGCGCCGCCGCCCCGCGCCAGGGCCGCCGCCGAGACGTACACCGCCGCGCGCTCCCACGACCCGCCAGGCGCCGGCGGCGCACCCAGCACCGCCGTCACCGCCCCCATGAACACCCTCCGCAGCCTACCGGCCACCCGGCCGCCACGACCGTCTCCCAGAACCGGGCGCACCTCACCCGGGCGCCGTAGGCTGGGCGCCAGCAGCGGACATCGACGAGGAGATCCTGGTGAAGGCACTGCCGGACGACAGCTGGCTTCGCAAGATCCGCCCGCAGCCCGCGCAGGTGACCGCCGAGGAGTACGAGCAGCTGCCCGAGGAGATCGCGAGGGCGATCGAGATCGTCGACGGCCACGTCGTCTACTGCGCGGCAC
Source organism: Sphaerisporangium rufum (assembly GCF_016863395.1). GTDB lineage: Bacteria > Actinomycetota > Actinomycetes > Streptosporangiales > Streptosporangiaceae > Sphaerisporangium > Sphaerisporangium rufum. The sequence continues at coordinate 21,050 of NZ_BOOU01000002.1, forward strand.
CGACGCCGAACCACCAGACGGCCGGACGGCGGCTGGCCAACATGCTGGAGCGCCATGCCCGTGCCGTGATGGCGCAGGGGCACGAGTGCCTGACCGTGAACAACGACGTCGACCTGCGGTTGCGGGACGTCCCGCTGCTGAACCGGCGCCCCGACGTGGCGCTCTACCGATGCCTCGACGAGGAACGCGGCGAGCGGCTCCGCGCCGAGCACGCGCTGCTGGTGGTCGAGATCGTCTCGCCCGGTTCAGAGACGCAGGATACGACCGACAAGCTGGGCGAGTACGCCAAGGCGGGCATCCCGCACTACTGGATCGTCCGCCTGGACCGCACCGGCGTCTCGATCATCGAGCGTTACCGGCTGGACCGCGCGTCCATGCTCTACAAGCACGTCGGCACCTTCATGAAGGACGAGCCCGGGGGCCCCCCGAGCATCGCCAATCCCATCCCGATGGTGATCGACTGGTCCGACCTGCTGTTCTGACGGGCCGCGGGATCGACGGAGGTCTCCGCCGATCGCTAGAGTCGTCCGGAAGATCCATTGACTCACCCGGGAGGAAGCATGAGCTCGGGACCGCAGGTGCTGGCGTTCGCCGGGGTGGTGCTGCTGGGCGCGATGTCCCCCGGCCCGGACTTCGCGGTGGTGGTCCGCCGCTCGGCGCTGTCCGGCCGGCACCGGGGCATGGCCGCGGCGGTGGGCGTCGCCGCGGGCGTCTTCGTCTGGGCCGCGGCGGCGGCGACCGGAGTCGCCGCCCTGGTCGCCGCCTCGGCCTTCGCGTTCACCGCCGTGAAGATCGTCGGCGCCGCCTACCTGTTCTACCTGGGGATCCGATCCCTGCACGCCGCGACCCGCCGCCGGCAGGCCGCGCCGGAGCCGACGGGCGGGTCCGGGGACGGCGGGTGGGCGGCGTTCCGGGAAGGGCTGCTCTGCAACGTGCTCAACCCCAAGGCGGCGGTGTTCTTCCTGGCGCTCATGCCGCAGTTCGTGTCCGCGGACGCGTCGCTCGCCGACACGCTGGCGCTGTCGGCCGCCGGGCTCGCCGCCGCGCTGGCCTGGTTCCTGGCGGTGGCCAATCTGGTGGGCGCGCTGCGCCGGCTGTTCGCCCGGCCGGCCGCGCGCCGGGCGATCGACGCCGTCTCAGGCGCCGCGCTGATCGCCCTCGGCGTCCGCCTGGTCACCACCTCGCGCACCTGACCTCACTCCGCCACCGCCCGGGCACCCGGACCGGTCCGTTCCGGTTCCAGGAAGCCGGGCGCGTGTCGTCCGCCGTGCCCCGGCGAGTCCCCGCCGCTCGCGGGTGGCGTACGGCAGTCCGGTTCGCAGGCCCGTACCGCCGCGGCCGATCGGACGGTTTCCACCTCAGCGTCACCATGGATATATCAATAACCGCATAGCTTCACCTCGAAAAGCTATTTGACCCGCATATCTCCCGGTTCACAGACTGACTCCATCACCGGAACCGACGTGAACCTCGGGGGGCGGCCACCGGGCCGCAACGTGTCGGCGTCAAAGAAGGGAGGGAGCTATGAGCGACTCCACCCGTACGCATTCGAGGGCTCCTCGGTCGAAGGCCAACAAGGTCGCGTTCGCCAGCCTGATCGGCACCACGATGGAGTGGTACGACTTCTATCTCTACGGCACCGCCGCCGCACTGGTGTTCAACAAACAGTTCTTCTCGTCGCTCAGCCCCACCTCCGGAACGCTCGCCTCGTTCGCGACGTTCGCCGTCGGGTTCCTCGCGCGCCCGCTCGGCGGGATCATCTTCGGGCACTTCGGCGACCGGGTCGGCCGGAAGGCCACCTTGGTCGTCTCATTGCTCGTCATGGGGCTCGCGTCGACCATGATCGGGCTGCTGCCCACCTACGCCGACATAGGACTCTGGGCCCCGGTGCTGCTGGTCGCGCTGCGGCTGCTTCAGGGCATCGGCCTCGGCGGCGAGACCAGCGGCGCGGTGCTCATGTCCGTCGAGCACGCCCCCAGCGCCCGCAGCAACTTCTTCGGCGGGTTCCCGCAGATGGGGGTACCGGCCGGCCTGGTGCTGGCGAATCTGGTGTATTTCGCGGCGACATCCCTGTCGACGGCGGAATCGTTCACCACCTGGGTCTGGCGGGTGCCGTTCGTCCTGAGCATCGTCCTGGTCGCCATCGGGCTGGTCATCCGGCTGCGCCTCACCGAATCGCCGAGCTTCAGTGCCGTCCGGGAAAAGGACGAACTGGTCGACATACCCGGGTGGGCCGCCCTGAAAGGCCACTGGCCCAAGATCATCGCAACCGTGCTGATGGTCACCGCCGCGTCCTCCTGCTCCTACGTCTTCACCGTGTTCTCGCTCTCGTACGGTTCGGCGAACCTGGGACTGGACCGCCAGACGCTCCTGCTCGGCGTCACCATCGGCAGCGTGCTGTGGCTGCTGTCCATCCCGTTCTGGTCGCGCGCCGCCGACCGGTACGGGCGCCGGCGGATCTTCCTGTTCGGATCGGTCGTGCTGCTGCTGGCGGCCGCCGCCTACTTCCCCATCTTCAACATCGGCACCACCCTGACGGCCGGCGTGGCGTTCCTCTGCATGGCGTTGACCACGCCGATCTCCCATGCGCTTCAGGGCAGCATCATGGCCGACGTCTTCCCGGCGGCGATGCGCTACTCCGGCATGGGGATCATCCTCGGGCTCGGCTCGCTCATCGGCGGCACCGCGCCGCTGATCGCCACCGCCCTGTTCGCCGGCGCCGGGACGACGACCCCGGTCACCCTCTATCTGGTCGGCATCTGCACGACCAGCCTCGTCGCCGCGATCGTGCTCTTCCGGCTGGCGCCCGGTATCGACAAGGGTCAGCATCTCGGGGCGCCGATCCCCGGGCCGGCCCGCGACCCCCAGCCGACCGTCTGACCCCTCCACGACCGTGGCGGGCCGGGCCGGGTGCCGGCGGGCCCGGCCCGTCACGTTGACCGACCTTTTCCGTGAAAGGATTACTACACATGGTGGACATACTCATCATCGGTGGCGGATTCGCCGGGGTGTGGAGCGCCGCAGCCGCGGCCAGGGTGCGCGCGGAGACCGGCTCGGACCTGTCGATCACCCTGATCGCCCCCGGCAAGGATCTGGTCATCCGGCCACGGCTGTACGAGGCCGACCCGGACCGGATGCGGGTGCCGCTGGACCGCTTCCTGACGCCGATCGGTGTGCGCCACGTGCCGGCGACCGTGTCGTCCATCGACGCCGGGAACCGGACCGTGACGGCGATCGACCGGGGCGGCCGGCCGCTGGATTTCCGCTACCGGCGGTTGGTGCTGGCCACCGGCAGCCGGTTGCGGCCCGCCGGCATTCCCGGTGCCGAACATCTCCATGACGTGGACACCATCGAGCGGGCGGTCGCCCTGGATCGTCATCTGCGCGGCCTTCCCGAAGGCCCCGGCCGCCGGACCGCCGTGGTCGTGGGAGCCGGGTTCACCGGTCTGGAGGTGGCCACCGAACTGGCCGGCCGGCTGGCCGCCCTCGCGGATCCGGCCGACCCGGCGGACCGTCCGCGAGTGGTGCTGGTCGAACGCGCCGGCGAGATCGGCCCGGATCTCGGCCCCGGCCCCCGGCCCGCCATCGCCGCCGCTCTGGACCGGCTGGGAATCGAGGTCCGGCTGGGGCAGAGCATCGCCTCGGTGGCACCCGGCGCCGTGTCGTTCACCGATGGCACCGAACTGGCGGCGGACACGGTCATCTGGACGGCGGGCGTGCAGGCGAGCCCGTTGACCGCGCAGATCCCGGGCCGGCGGGACGCCCTCGGACGGTTGCAGGTGGACGGGCACCTCCATGTCCCGGAGGCCCCCGGCGTTCTGGCGGCCGGCGACACCGCCGCGGCCACCGCCGAACCGGGACACCTGGTGCTGCAGTGCTGCCAGCACGCCATCCCTCTCGGCAAGTACGCGGGCCACAACGCGGCGGCCGGCCTGCTCGGCCTGCCGCTCGCGACGTTCGACCCCGCCCCGTACGCGACCTGCGTCGACCTCGGCGGTGCGGGAGCGGTGCTGACCAGCGGCTGGGAGCGGACCGTGCTGAGCACCGGCGACGCGGCGAAGCAACGAAAGATCGCCACGAACCAGGAACGGATCTACCCGCCGCTCGACGACGCCGCCGAGATCCTGCGCGCCGCCGACTACCGCGTGGGGATCCGCCCGCCGGCCGCCCGGATCTGAGCCGCCCCGGGCGGCCGGGCCCTCCGCCCGGCCGCCCTCGCGCGGACCGGACCGGCCGCCCCCACATACCGCGAGATAGCACGAGGTCCCCTGCCGATCCTCGGCAGGGGACCTCGTGCTCGTCGCTCACGTCCGGGACTTCACCAGGTCGAGCGCCACGTCGACGATCATGTCCTCCTGGCCGCCCACCATCCCGCGCCGGCCGACCTCGACCAGGATGTCGCGGGCCGGCAGGCCGTATCGCCGGGCGGCGTCCTCGGCGTGCCGCAGGAAGCTGGAATAGACGCCGGCATAGCCGAGGGTGAGGGTCTCCCGGTCCACCTGGACGGGACGGTTCTGCAGCGGGCGTACGAGATCGTCGGCCGCGTCCATCAGGGCGAAGACGTCACAGCCGTGCGCCCAGCCCATCAGGTCGGCCACCGCGACGAACGCCTCCAGCGGGCAGTTCCCGGCTCCGGCGCCCATCCCGGCGAGCGACGCGTCGACGCGCCGGACGCCGCTCTCCACCGCGACGACCGAGTTGGCGACGCCGAGGCCGAGGTTGTGATGGGCGTGCACGCCGATCTCGGTGTCCGGGTCGAGCACGTCCCGGTAGGCGCGGATCCGCTGCCGGATGCCGTCCATCGTCAGGCGCCCGCCCGAGTCGGTGACGTAGACGCAGTGCGCTCCGTACGATTCCATCAGCCTGGCCTGCCGGGCCAGCTCCTCGGGCGGCGCCAGGTGCGCCATCATCAAAAACCCGGCCACGTCCATGCCGAGTTCGCGGGCCGCCGCGATGTGCTGCGCCGCGACGTCCGCCTCGGTGCAGTGGGTGGCGACCCGGACGGAGCGAACGCCCAGCCGGTGCGCGCGCCGCAGGTCGGCGACCGTGCCGATTCCGGGAAGCAGCAGGGCGGTCAGCGTGGCCCGGGAGACCACCTCGGCCGCCGCCGCGATCCATTCCTCGTCATCGTGGGCGCCGGGACCGTAGTTGACGCTGGAGCCGGCCAGTCCGTCGCCGTGGGTCACCTCGATCGCGTCCACCCCGGCGGCGTCCAGGGCGGCGGCGATCGCCCGGACCTCGTCGACCGTGTAGCGGTGGCGGACGGCGTGCATGCCGTCCCGCAGGGTCACGTCCTGCACGAAGATTCGATCCGTCATCACGCGGCCAGCCTTTCGGCCACCCGCAGCGCCGCGGACGTCATGATGTCGAGGTTGCCGGCGTAGGCGGGCAGATAATGCGCCGCCCCTTCGACCTCGAGGAACACCGAGACCAGCCGTCCGGGACCGCGAAGGCCCGCGAACCCGGCGAGCGGGTCGCCGGGGCCGATCCGGCGGATCTGCACGTCCTGCTTGAGCCGGTAGCCGGGAACGTAGGCGGCCACCTCGGCGACCATCCGCCGGACGGACGCGACGAGCATGTCGTCGTCACCCTCCCCCACCACGCAGTAGACGGTGTCCCTCATGATCAGCGGCGGGTCCGCGGGGTTGAGGATGATGATCGCCTTTCCCCGGGCGGCACCACCGACCCGTTCCAGCGCCCTGGCGGTGGTCTCGGTGAACTCGTCGATGTTCGCCCTGGTCCCGGGCCCCGCGGAGCGCGACGCGATCGATGCCACGATCTCGGCGTAGTGCACCGGAGTGACCCCGGACACCGCCGCCACGATCGGCACGGTGGCCTGACCACCGCAGGTGACCATGTTCACGCCGGGCGAGTCCAGGTGCTCGCCGAGGTTGACCGCCGGCACGACATAGGGGCCGAGCGCCGCGGGCGTCAGATCGATGATCTTCTTGCGGTAGGGGGCGAGAACCTCGGCGTTGTGGCGGTGGGCGCCGGCCGAGGTGGCGTCCAGTACCACCGCGATGTCCTGGAAGCCGTCCATGTCCAGCAAGCCCTCGACCCCTTCGTGGGTCGTGGCCACGCCGAGCCGGCGGGCGCGGGCCAGCCCGTCGGACCGCGGGTCGATGCCGACCATGGCCGCCATTTCGAGCGTCCGGGAGGTCCGAATCACTTTGATCATCAGATCCGTGCCGATGTTGCCCGATCCGATGATCGCTACCTTGCTCGGGAATGCCATTCCTCTCCTCCGATGTCCGGTTCCGCCAGCCGGGAGAAGCCGGTGGTCTCATCGCCCCGGCAGAAGGCGGCGAAGGCCGCCGTCACCGCCCGGCCGAACGTCTCGACGGCAGGGCCGGTCCCGGCGAGCGGCGCCACCCGGGCGTCGGCGAACGTACCGAGATGGAATGGCACGTCCGCCAGATGGCAGGCGCCGAGCCGGGCACCATGCCGGGTGAACGGCGAGGGACGGGCGTAGCGCACCCGGGTCACCGGGCCATGGTGCGCGCGCGCGACCTCGTCCGCCGGGTCCACGAACACCTCGCGGGTGCGCGCCGCCACCTCCGCCGGCGGGACCGTGCCGGCCGCCGCGTACAACCGCATCTCCTCGGTGGTGGTCGACACCAGCAGCGGTATCCGGCCGGCCGCACCGGCACGGACGGCCTCGACCGGGTGGCGGGGCAGCAGGCTCCCGTCGACCACCGGCGCCACCGGCAACACTCCCGCGACGAGCCGGCGGCCGGACATGGCGACGTCCTGGGCGGCCAGCAGAGCCCGGAGCGGCACCGACCCGAGGCCGGCGCCGCGACCGAGCGCGCGCCGCACCGCGGCCGCCTGATCGGCGGCCTCGGCCGGCGTGGCGAATCCGTACGGTACGGCGCTGAGCAGCGCGGCCCGGGCGAACAACCCGCGCGCCTCCGGGCAGGTCATCAGGGCCAGCACGCTGGTGCCGCCCGCCGAGTGCCCGGCCAGGGTGACCCGATCGGGGTTCCCGCCGAACGCGGCCGCGTTCGCCCGCACCCAGCGCAACGCGGCGATCTGGTCGCGCAGGCCGAGGTTCGCGGGGGTGGCGTCGTGGTGGCCGAAGCCGAGAAAGCCCAGCCGGTAGTTCACCGTGACGACGACCAGCCCGTGGGCACGCGCCAGTGCCGCGCCGTCGTACATCGCCTGCGCGCCTGATCCGGACACGAAGGCCCCACCGTGCAGGAAGACCAGCACCGGCCGCCGTTCGCCGTCACACCCGGGAGTCCAGACGGTGAGGGTGAGGCAGTCCTCCCGGCTGCGCGCCGCGTCGAGCGCCAGCCCTGGAACCCAGGCCATCCGGCCGGGCCGCTGGGCGGCCGGCGGCCCATGGTCCCGGGCGTCCTGCTCGCCGGACCAATGCTCCACCGGCTCCGGCGGGGTGAAGCGCCGGGCCGGCGCGGCGTAGCGGACCCCGCGAAAGGTCACGGCTCCGCTCTCGTCGTGGCCGCGCAGCAGACCTCCGGTGACCCTGGCCCGCGCGGCGGTGCTCATGGCCGGTCCAGCCCGAAGAACTCCCGGGCGTTGCCGCCGAGGATGCGGCTTCGCGCCGCGTCGGTGAGCTCGGCGCATTCCCGCACGGTGGCGCCCGGGCTGAGCTCCCCGAGCGGGAAAGGGTAGTCCGTACCGAGCATGACACGCTCCACGCCCATGACGTCGACCAGCAGCCGGAGCGCGCGCGGGTCGAAGACCGCCGAGTCGACGTAGAAGCGGGAGACGTACTCCGACGGCGGCACCGGCGAATCGGCGCGGACGATGTCGCGGTTGCGCCAGGCGTTGTCGGCCCGGCCGAGGAGGTAGGGGAACGACCCGCCACCGTGACAGAAACAGAGCCGCAGTGACCGCGGGAGCCGCTCGAACGCCCCGGAGAGGATCAATCCGAGAATGCTCCGGTGGGTTTCGGCGGGCATGCCGACCAGCCACGAGAGCATGTGGTGGCCCATGCGCCCGGCCGCGAGCATGTCCCATGGATGGACGAGTACCGGCATGTCCTCTTCGGCGCAGTGGGCCAGGAACTCCACCAGCGCGTGATCGTCGAGATCGCGGTCGCCCACATGGTTGCCGATGTGCACACCGCGGTGCCCCGCGGCCGCCGCCTTGGTGACCGTCTCGGCGGCCAGCCCGACGTCCTGCAACGGGACCTGGCACAAGGGCAGCAACCGATCGGGGGCCTGGGCGCAGTGCTCCAGGATCCGGTCGTTCACCAGATCGCACCAGTCCACGGCGCGGCCGGCGTCGGCGGCGTACCCGAACATCAGCGGGGTCGAGGAGACCACCTGCAGGTCGACGCCCAGCGCGTCCATGTCCGCGAGCCGGCGTTCGGGGTCCCACAGCGCCTGGCCCACCGGACGGTAGGGGTCGTCACCGCTCATCATCATTCCGGTGCCGTCTTGGTGCACGCGCAGCCACGGCTCGCCCGCGCCGGCCAGGATCCGGCTCTCGGCGCGGGAGATGGCCGGGAAGACATGGGCGTGCACATCGATGACCGTCACGGGATCTCCGTTCGTCCAGCCGGCCGTGAACGCGGCCGGAGTGGCGCTCTGCGCGGGTCAGGAGCGAGAGGCGGTGACGGGCCGCAGGTCGGCGGGCCACTGCCGGCCGGGATGCCGGGCGCCGCAGTGCGGGCAGGTCCGGTCGCCGGCGTAGAAACGCTCGAAGAGCGGCGGCAGGTCGTCGACGATGGAGCGCAGCTGCACCTCCGACCGGTGGACGAGGTGGTGGCACTCCATGCAATACCACTCGAAGGCATCGATGTCGCCGGCCGGGCGGGTGAACTCCACGACCAGCCCGATGCTGCCGGGCTCCGGCCGCTGCGGCGAGTGCCGCACGTGCGGCGGCAGCAGGAAGACGTCACCCTCGTTGATCTGGACGTCCACCGGAGGCCGGCCCTCCTCCTCCATGACGCGCAGCACCATGTTCCCGCTGAGCTGGTAGAAGAACTCCTCCAGCGGGTCGTCGTGGAAGTCGGTCCGCTGGTTCGGCCCGCCGACCACGGTGACGATCAGCCCGGTGTCCTCCCAGATCTGTACGTTGCCCACCGGCGGCTTGAGCAGCTCTCGGTGCTCGTCGATCCAGCGCTGGAAGTTGAACGGCTGGCCGTGGGACAGCGGCGGCAGGCTCATGGTGCGGATTCCTCTCTGGGACGGGGGATGTGCGCGACGCAGGCGATCTCGATGAGCAGGTGCGGGTGCGGCAGCTGGTGTACCGCGACCGTGGTGCGGGCCGGGCCGTTCTCGTCGAAGTACTCGGCGTAGATCTCGTTGTACCCGCCGAAGTCGTTCATGCTGACCAGGTAGGTGGTCACGTTGACCACGTCGGCGAGATCACCGCCCGCGGCGAGCAGGAGCGCGCGGACGTTCTCCAGCACGGCGCGGGTCTGCAGCCGGATGTCCAGCCGGGTGACTCCCATGTCATCGGCGGCCGCGCCCGCGAACGTGCCGTCCGGCCGCCGCGAGCTGGTCCCGGACACGAACACCAGATCGCCCGCGCGCCGCAGGTGCGGGAACCGGCCACGCGGCCGGGCCGCTCCCGGCACGATGATGGCGTCGGTCATCGGACGGTCACCTCGACCTGCCCGAGCCCGCTGCCGACCACCCGGACGTGGGCCTTCGGCGGCAACGGCACCGCGGCGGTCGCCGCGCCGGCGAGCACGATCCAGCCGGGCTCCAGCTCGATTCCGGCCGCGCCGGCCAGCCGGGCGGCGGCCGCCAGCGACCGCAGCGGATCTCCGAGGATCGCGGCCGAGGAACCGGTCGCCACCGCCCGTCCGTCGATCTCCAGGATCAGCCCGGTGTTGGCGATGCCGGCCGGTGGGTGCCACGGCCCGACCCCGAAGGCCGCCGCCGAGGCGTTGTCGGCGATCACGTCGGGCAGGGTGAACCGGAAGTCCTGGTACCGGGAGTCGAGCACCTCGTAGGCGACCGCGACTCCGGCCACCGCGGCGGCCACCTGGGTCGGCGGAGTGTCCGCGGAGATCGGGCGGCCGAGCAGGAAGGCCACTTCCGGCTCGATCCGCGGATGGACGAGACCCCCACCGTCGAGCGTGCCGCCGTCCTCGATGAGCATCCCATCGCTCAGCAGCCCCCAGATGAGGTCGTCCACCCCCATCTGCGCCATCTTCGCCTTGCTGGTGAAACCCAGCTTCACGCCGAGCGGTCGCTCGCCCCGAGCACGACGCCGCTCGAACGCCGCCCGCTGCACCTGGTAGGCGGTGGGGACGTCGAGCGGCGTCGTGTCGGCCGGCCGGGAGACCATCCGGCCGGAGCGGGCGGCGTCATCCAGGATCTCCGCGAGCGCCGCCACGTCGATCGGGCCGGTCGATGTGTCGTTCATGTGTTCTCCTCGGCGGCGAAGGCCACCCGGACGTCGCCGAGTCCGGCGATCCGGGCCTCCAGGACGTCACCCGGGGCGACGGTCACCACCGGGCCCAGGGCGCCGGTGAGCACGGTGTCTCCCTCCCGGAGCGGCCGGCCGAGCCGGACGAGCGTGTCGGCCAGCCACAGCGCCGCGTTCAGCGGATGCCCCAGGCACGCCGCGCCGATTCCGGTGGACACCTGGTCGCCCCGCCGCTCCAGGACCATCCCGGCGGTCCGCAGGTCCACGTCCCGCAGCCGCACCGGCCGGGTGCCGAGCACGTAGCGTCCGGCACTGGCGTTGTCGGCGACCGTGTCGGTGATGGTGATGTCCCAGTCCCGGATCCGGCTGTCCACCACCTCGATGGCGGGCAGCGCGAACGCGGTGGCGCGGACCAGGTCGGCGATCGTGTGGCGCTCGCGGGTGAGGTCCCGGTCCAGGACCAGCGCGACCTCGGCCTCGGCCCTGGGCTGGAGCAGCGCCCCGGCGGGGATCTCGGCTCCGTCCGGTACCGCCATGTCGGCCAGCAGCAGGCCGAAGTCGGGGGTGTCCACGCCGAGTTGTCGCTGGACGGCGGGTGATGTCAATCCGATCTTGTGACCGACCGGTCGCCGGCCCTGGGCCAGCCACTCCCGGGTGAGGCGTTCCTGTACCTGGTAGGCGGCGGCGAGGCGGTCGTCCCCGGTGCCGATGAGGTCACGCACGGGAGCACAGGGAGCGCCGGTGGCGTAAGCGGCCCGGAGCCGCCCGGCCGCCGTGTCGAGCGCCGTGTCGAGCGCCCCGTCGAGCGCGGTTTTGGATGTCCCGGTCACTGCCCCACCTCAGATCTGGACGCAGACGTTGACGGGCTCGGAGAAGAAATCGAGGGAATGCTCGCCGCCTTCTCTGCCGATCCCCGAGGCCTTCATGCCACCGAAGGGGGTTCGCAGGTCGCGCACGTTCCAGCAGTTGACCCAGACGGTCCCGGCCTCGATCCGGGACGCCACCCGATGCGCCCGGGAGAGGTCCCGCGTCCACACCGCCGCCGCCAGTCCGTACGGGCTGTCGTTGGCCAGCAGCACCGCCTCGTCCTCGGTGTCGAACGGGGCGACGTGGCAGACCGGCCCGAAGATCTCTTCGCGGACCGGCCTGGCGTTCTCCGGCAGACCGGTCAGTACCGTCGGCTCGACGTAGAATCCCTGGTCACGGGCGTCACCGAAGACGGGTACGCCGCCCCCGGCGACCACCGTGGCGCCCCCGGCAGCGGCCATCCGGTAATAGGACAGGACCTTGTCCCGGTGGTCCGCCGAGATCATCGGCCCGTAGCCGGTGAGCGCGCGGGCCCGCTCGCCGAGCGCCGCGACGAACTCCGCGAAGATGGGCCGCTCGACGTACACCCGCTCGGTGCACAGGCAGATCTGGCCCGAGTGGGCGAACGCCGACCGCAGGGTCCCGGCCACCGCCTCGGCGGGATCGGCGTCGGCGAAGACGAGCGCCGGGTTCTTGCCGCCGAGTTCGAACGAGACGGGCGTCACGTTGGCCGCGGCGGCCCGCATGATGGCACTCCCGGTGGCCGACGCCCCGGTGAAGGCGATCGCGTCCACCCCCGGATGGGCGGTCAGGAACTCTCCGGCCCCGCCGGGTCCGTGGCCGTGCACCAGGTTGAACACCCCCGGCGGCGGCCCCACCTCGTGGATCACCTCGGCGAGCAGTGCCGCGCTGCTCGGAGTCTCCTCCGACGGCTTGGCGACGACCGTGTTGCCGGCGGCCAGGGCCGGCGCGACCTTCCAGGTCATCAGCAGCAGGGGCAGGTTCCACGGCGAGATCACCGCGACCACCCCGAGCGGGCGCCGCAGCGAGTAGTTCAGGACCCGGCCGGATCCGGCGCTCCAGCCGGGGATGGCGGTGTGGTAGGCCCGCTCGGCGCTTCCGTAGAGCAGGTCGGCGTAGGCGCGGAAATTGCCGATGGCGCGAGGCACGTCGACCGTCTCGGCGAACGCCCGTGGCCGTCCGGTGTCCCGCACCTCCGCGTCGACGAACTCGTCGAACCTGTCCTGGATACGGCCGGCGATCCGGCGCAGCAGCGCGGCGCGGTCCTCAGGGCAGGTATCGCCCCAGGGGCCGCGCAGCGCGGCACCGGCCGCGCTCACCGCCTCGTCGACGGTGTCCGCCGAGCACTCGGGGACGTGCCCGACGACCGTCCCGTCGGTGGGGTCCACCAGCGGAAAGGTGTCGCTCTCCCAGCGGGACGCCCCGGCCACGTAGGCCGGCACCCTGGCCGGCACCCTGGCCGGCTCGGACGCTCGCCTCTCCATCACCATTCCCTCCGCCGTACTCCGGCGACGGCCGGACATCTGCAATGGTGTGCGAGACTCATATAACAGTCCAATACTGTTCTCGCCCGCAGATATCACCAACTCGTCATAGGGAGAGCTCATGGCCATGCGTGCGGTCGACCTGCTGAACGGGCGGCTGAAGCTCCGGCACCTGGTCCTGCTGGTCGCCATCTCCGAACAGGGCAGCGTCCTGCACGCCGCCGACCGCCTGCGCCTGGCCCAGCCGGCCGTCACCCGGGCGCTGCGCGAGGTGGAGGACCTCCTCGGCGTCCAGCTGTTCGTGCGGCACCCGCGCGGCGTGACGCCGACCCTGTTCGGCCACACGTTCATCGAGCACGCCCGCACCGTCCTGGCCGAACTCCGCCGGGCCGAGGAGCGGATCGGCGAGCTGGCCGACGGCACGGCCGGCACCGTGACCGTGGGAACGCTGCTCGCCGGATCCAACGTGTTGCTGCCCCGGGCGATCGCGGCACTCAAGTCCGAGCGGCCGGGCATCACCGTCATCGTCCAGGAGGCGACGTTCGACGCCCAGGTACCCCGCCTGCTCGACGGGGAGATCGACCTGATCCTCGGCCGCCTCAACCCGATCGAGGACGCGCCCGCCCTGCGCCAGGTCAGGCTCTACAGCGAACCGGTCCGGCTGGTCACCCGCACCGGCCATCCCGCCCATGATCTCGCCGACCCGGTGCTGGCCGACCTGCTCGCCTTTCCCTGGGTCCTGCCCCTGGAGCAGACGGCGCTGCGAACGGAACTCGACCAGGTCTTCCGCTCCCAGGGGCTCACGTTGCCGGCCGACCGGGTGGAATGCACCTCGATGCTGACGATCCGCGCCCTGCTCCGGGACACCGACATGATCGCGGCCCTGCCCGACCTGGTCGCCCGGGCCGACCCGGAGCTGGCCCCGTTGCCCGTGCCGCTCCCCTCGGTACGCCGCCCGGTCGGCGTGACCCTCCCGGCCGGGCGCCCGCTCACCCCGTCGGCGCATCTGATGCTGAAGTGGCTGCACCGCCAGGCCGCCGAGTTGCTGACCGCCCTCGACGCCACCGGCTGACGACCTCTCCCCCGGGTCCCCGGGGCCACCGCACACCGGGACGGCGCCAGGCGGCCCCGGCCCCGACCGCCGGGTGCCCGGCAGGGACGATCTCGCGGTGCCGGCGATCAGGCCGGGGACAGCACCTCCACGTACCCCTCGGTGCCGTTGACCCGGATGAGGGCGCCGTCGGGGATGCGGGCGGTCGCGCCCTGGACGCCGGCCACCGCGGGCAGGCCGTACTCGCGGGCGATCACCGCGCCGTGCGTCATCACCCCGCCGACCTCCATCACCACGCCCTTCACCGAGACGAACAGCGGTGACCAGCTGGGATCGGTGAAGGGCGTCACCAGGATGTCCCCCTCTTCCACCTCGGCGCCCGCCATGCCCGCCAGCACCCGGGCCCGTCCCTCGACGACGCCGGAGGACACCGCCACGCCCGCCAGGGCTCCCTCCGGCCGGGAACCGCCGGCGTACCCTCCGTCCAGCACCTCGCCCTCCGAAGTGATCACTCGGGGCGGGGACAGCCTGCGGTGCCGCTCGAACGCCTCCCGCCGCTCGGCGATCAGGTCCTGGTCCGGCCGCCCGGTCCGCACCGCCTCGCGGAACTCCGCCAGCGACAGGAAGTACACGTCCTCGGGAGCGCCGATCACCCCTCGACGGGCGAGTTCCGCGGCCTCGGCCATCAGGGCCTGCTTGTAGAGGCCGTACCGCTGCAGCAGGGCGTGCTTGGAGTACTCGCGGTACCCGATGAAGTGCCGCAGCAGGCTCATCCGGCGCGCCGCCTTCCGCCGCCGGCGGCCGGTCAGCCGGCCCAGCAGCCCTTCCATCGCGCGCTCGGCGGCGGCGCGCCCCTCCGCCAGCCGGGCCTCGCGCGCTCCCGGCGGCAGGCCGCGGACGTGGCCCATGATGAGCGGCACCAGCAGGGTCGGGTCCTCGCTCCAGCGGGTCCGGGTGATGTCGATGTCGCCGGAGCAGTGCATGCCGTACCTGGACAGGTAGTCCTCGATGGCTCGCCGGACCTCCGGGCCGCCCGCCAGGCCGTCGAGACCGGTGAAGAAGGTGTCCCGTCCGGCGCGCGGGAGGTACTCCGCCACCTCCGGATGCCGGCGGACCACGTCCGCGACGTCCAGCAGGTCCAAGCCCATGGCGGCCACGACGTTGTGGTCGGCGGACCGGGCGATCAGGTCGGCGGCGTTCCGCACGCCCAGCCAGGACTCCATGTGCTTGTCGACCCAGTTGGCCGACTGGATGCCGAGGAACGCCGCGGCCACGCTCACCGGGTCGAACATGATCCGGGTGAGCTCCCGGTGGTCCTCGACGATGAACGCGAACACCTCCTCCCCGGCCCGGCCGGCGATGGCCCGGCGCAGCGCCTCGACCGAGGCCTCGTTCTGCGCGATGAGCCGCGGGACCACCCCGGGGTCGTCCTGCCGGGCGAGCCGCCGGTACTGGCGGGCCATCGGCCAGAAGCCGCCCTCGCCGAAGTTCAGCACCGACGTCCGGCCGCGGGCCAGCGTGCGGGCGAAGTCCTTGCGGTCCAGCACGGTGCGCAGCGCGTCGGCCATCAGCACGTCGACCTGGCCGAGGCTCTTGAGGGTCACCGGCCGGGCCCACCAGGAGGACAGCTCGTGCGACATGTCCTTGTAGAAGCGGCTGCCGGCCACGCTCATCGGCGGGCGGCCCAGCTTCTCGTCCAGCAGGGCGAAGAACGACAGCCCGAGCGGGGTGAAGGCGTCGGTCATCATCTGCCGGTGCCCGTAGGAGATGTAGACGTGGCCGCGGCCGTCGCCGGACTCGGGGACCGGGTAGAGCGTGGTGATGGGACGGCTCTGCAGGATGTGGAAGTCGTCGCCGGCCAGCGCCCATTCGATGTCCTGGGGCGTGCCGAAGTGCGCCTCGATCCGGCGGCCCAGCTCCGCCAGCCGGCGGATCCGCGCGTCGGTGAGGGTCTGCGCGTGGCCGCCCACCAGTGGCCGTTCCTCGGTGCCGCCGTCCGGCGCGGCGCGCAGGGCCCGCGTCTGGACGCCGACCTTCCGGTCGATGATCCGGCCGGCCCGCACCCGGTAGGTGTCGGCGTCGACCAGGCCGGACACCAGCGCCTCACCCAGGCCGAATCCCGCGTCGATCGAGGTCACCGTGCGGTTACCGGTGACGGGGTCGGCGGTGAACATGATGCCGGCGGCGTCCGGCAGGACCATCCGCTGCACGACCACCGACACCCGGACCGCGCGGTGGTCGTAGCCGTTCCTGATCCGGTAGACCACGGCGCGGTCGGTGAAGGCGGACGCCCAGCACCGCCGGACGTCCCGGATGATCCGCGCGGCGCCGCGGACGTTGAGGTAGGTGTCCTGCTGCCCGGCGAACGAGCTGTCCGGCAGGTCTTCGGCGGTCGCGCTGGAGCGGACCGCCCACGCCGCGCCGGTCCCGTCGGCGCCCGTGCCGCCGAGCGCGTCCAGCAGTCCGATGATCTCCCGTTCGATCTCCGCCGGCACCGGCCGGGCCTCGATGGCGGCACGCACCCGGGCGGCGGCGCCGGTGATGGCGTGCCGGTCGTCGGGCCGCAGGCCGATCAGGGCGTCGATCAGCCGGCCGATGCCGGGATCGGCCTCGACCACCGTCCGGTAGGCCTCGGTGGTGACGCAGAAGCCGTCCGGGACCCGGACGCCGTCGATCCGGGACAGCTCCCCGAGGTTGGCGCCCTTGCCGCCGACCAGCGGGAGCAGCGTCTTGTCGATCTCGGAGAACGCCAGCACGTAAGCGCTCATGGCAGCAGCACCTGATTTCTTGGTATGGCGCGTGAAGGGAGTGGGCAGCGGGGGGATCGTCAGCGGGCGACGATCCGGTCGAACAGGCCGGCCGGCAGCAGCCGGTCGAGCAGCAGCAACGGCCTGGCCAGGTAGCCGACGGCATATCGTGGCCGGGGCGAGGAGGCGCCGAGCGCCCGCAGCACGGTCCTGGCCACGACCCGCGGGTCGGACACCTTGCCACCCGGCGCGTAGATCCGCTCCCCCGCGCGGGCCTGGGCCTCGGCGACGTCCCGATAGGCGCCCTGCCCGGACACCGCCCGCAACCGCTCGGACATGCCGTCGTCGAACTCGGTGCGGACCAGCCCGGGCTGGATGACGACGACGTTCACCCCGAACCGTCGCACCTCCTGGCGCAGCGAGTCGGAGTACCCCTCCAGGGCGTGCTTGGAGGCGTAGTACCAGGCGGCCAGCGGCAGCGACACCTCGCCGCCGATCGAGGAGATGTTGACGATCAGACCCGAGCGGCGCTCGCGCATGTGCGGCAGCACGGCGCGGGTCAGCTCGGCCAGGCCGAACAGGTTGACCTCGAAGAGGCGCCGCGCCTCGTCGACCGGGACGTCCTCGATCGCGCCGCGCAGGCCGGCGCCGGCGTTGTTCACCAGCACGTCCAGCCGCCCGTGCGCGTCGAGCACGGTGCGCACGACGCGCTCGACGTCGCCGGGGTCGGTGATGTCCATGGCCAGCGGGTGGCCGCCCGCCCGGCGGAGGCCCTCCATCCGGGCCACCCGCCGCGCGGCGCCGTAAACGGTGTGGCCGGCGCCGAGCAGTTCGAGCGCCGTGGCGCTGCCGATGCCGGAGGAGGCACCGGTGACGAGGCAGATGCGGGGTTCCATGGCAGGACCTTCGGCGATGCGGGACGGAGAACGGCAGGCGGTACCGGCCGTCCGGCCGGGGCGGACCGGACGGCCGGTTATTTACGATACAATACAGACCTGTATTCGAATAAGGGAGGGTGGTCCCGGAATGAGGGGCGACACGGCCCGGCCCCGGCGACCCGGCCGGCCGCGCAGCCAGGAGGCCGACGCGGCCATCCTCGCCGCCGCGCTCGATCTGCTGCTGGAACGCGGCGCCGACCAGACCAGCATCGAGCAGGTCGCGCAGCGCGCGGGGGTGACCCGCGCGACGGTCTACCGGCGATTCGCCGGCAAGACCACGCTGCTGATCCAGGCGATCGAGTCCCGGCACGCCGACCACGACCCCGCCGCGCTGCACTGGCCGGACGTCGGCCGCATGCTCGCCGACTGGGCCGGCTACCTGAGCGGTCCGGGCAACCGCAAGATGCTGCGCCGGCTGTACAGCGCCGCCGACGACTATCCCGAGCTGCTGCAGGCCTACCGGGACACCCACGGCCACCAGCGGGCCGCCGCGGTGCGCGCCACCCTGGAGCAGGCCCGGGACCGGGGCGAGCTGGCGCCGGACACCGATCTCGCGGCCCTGCAGCATCTGCTCCAGGGCGCCGTCCTGCACCACCTGGTGACCTTCCCGGACACCACGCCCACCGAGGAGATCGAGTCCTACCTCGCCGCGGTGACCCGCCAGGCCGGCCACCGGCCCCCCTGAACTCCTGCGACCGACGTGGACCGCCCCCGGTGTCCGCCCGGCATCACCTCCGGTGCCGGCGCGGCAAGGGCGGCCGTCAGCCGAGCATGCTCCCCCTGCGCACCCGCGCCGCCGCGCTCGCCGCCATCGCGTCCCTGGTCCTGGCCGCGCCGGCCATGGCCGCGTCGCCCACGGCCGGCAGCGCCGGCACGGTGGCTCGGGACAGCCGCCCTAGCTGCTAGCCGACCGGAGGGGGCAACGACGGCCTCCGCGGGGCATCCCCACCCCCTGCACCTCAGCGGGCCGCCGTCACCATGCGGCCGGCGGCGGCCCGCGCCATCAGCCGGCCGGCCGGTTCCGGTATCCGGCGGCGAACGCCGGCCCGGCGATGGCGCACACGGCCGCCGATAGCAGCAGGGCCCAGCCGGTGCCCGCGGTGACGGCGGCGCCCATGACGGCGACGCCGAGCGTGGCACCGACCTGGCGGACCGCGTTCAGCAGGCCGCCCGCCGCGCCGGCCGCACCGGCCGGCGCGGCGTCGACGGTGGCGGCGACCAGCGCCGGCAGCGCGAAAGAGACGCCGAATCCCGTCATCAGCAGCCCTGCCGCGATCCACGGGTAGCCGGCGCCGGCGAAGACGGCGCCGGCCAGCACCCCGCCGCCCGCCGCCAGCAGTCCCAGCCCGGCCAGCACCGGCCGCCGCGGGCCGATCCGGGCCACGATGCGTCCGGTGATCAGCGGGTTGGCGGCGAACGGAAGCGTCAGCGGCAGGAAGGCCAGCCCGGTCCGCAACGGTTCCAGGTGCCGCTCCTGCTGCAACAGCAGCGGCAGGACGAACAACCCGCCGGTCAGCGCGAAGTTGACCGCCGCGGCGGCCAGCAGCACCGCCCGCACCCGGCCCGCCCGCAGCAGGGCCCGGTTCAGCACCGGTGCCAGGCTGCGCCGTTCCAGAACCCGGAACACCGCCCCGGCCACCCCAAGCCCGGCCAGGGACGCCACCACGTGACCCCACGCCCGCGCACCGGCGGCGATCAGGACATCGGTGCCCAGGGCCAGCACCGCCGCGGCCGCCAGCTGGGCGGGCCAGTCGATCGGGCGGGCACCGCGCGGACAGGCCACCACGCGGCCCCGTATCAACACCAGCACGCCGAGGCCCAGCGGCACGTTGACCAGGAACACCGACCGCCACCCGGCGGCGCCGACCAGCGCGCCACCGATGATCGGTCCTGCCGCGACCGCCGCGCCGCTGGTGGCGGCCCACGCCGCGACCGCCCGCGCCCGGGCGACCGGCTCCGGATAGAGCCGGGCGATCATCGCCATCGACGCGGGCACGCAGGCCGCCGCGGCGATGCCCAGGACCGCGCGCAGTACCACCAGCACCCACAGCACCGGGGCGAACGCGCTGAGCAGGGACACCCCGGCGAAGACGACGATGCCGCCCCGGAAGAGCCGTTCGGCGCCGAAGCGGTCCGCCGCCGCCCCCGCCGACAGCAGCAGCGCGGCGAAGGCCACCGTGTAGCCGGTCACGGCCCACTGCAGCCCGGCC
The DNA here is from genome assembly GCF_016863395.1 of Sphaerisporangium rufum. GTDB lineage: Bacteria > Actinomycetota > Actinomycetes > Streptosporangiales > Streptosporangiaceae > Sphaerisporangium > Sphaerisporangium rufum. The sequence goes on from NZ_BOOU01000002.1 coordinate 40,658, forward strand.
ATCGACGCGTGCAGGGACGCGGCCAGGTCCGGCTCGGCGACCGACAGCACCGTCATGTCCAGCAGCACCATGAAATAGCCCAGCGAGATGCCGAGCAGCGCCCGGGCCCGCCCGCGGCGGGGAGGTGCCGCCGCCAGGGCGGCGGACGAGTTCACATCGGTCATGTCTGAACGGCTCCAAGAACGGCGAACGGAAACGACTGAAGGAACTGTGCGGATGCGCGGGCCGCCCGCTCCACCGGTGCTTTCGCCTGCGGCGTTCGGAATTTCCGAACGCCGCAGGTGGTTGCCGTCCGCGTGGAACTGCGCCAGCTCCGGGCCTTCGCGGCGGTCGTCCGGCACCGGACGGTGACCGAGGCCGCCGCCGCCCTGGACCTGGCCCCCTCGTCGCTCTCCCAGCGGATCCGGACGCTGGAGGACACGCTCGGGGTGGCACTGTTCGTGCGCGGCCCAAAGGGGATGGAGCTCACCCCCGCCGGGGAGCGGCTGCGAGGCTGGGCCCACACCCTGCTCGACCAGGCCGACCAGGCCGTCCGCGATGTCCGGGGCCACCGCCGGCGGCTACGGCTCGGCGCGCTGGAGACCCTGGCCGGGCACTACGTGCCGAGGGTCCTCGCCCGGTTCGCCGAACGCCGGCCAGACATCGAGGTGGCGGTCCACGCCGACCGCGCCCGGGACGGCCTGCTCGCCGACGTGGCCGAAGGGCGGCTGGAGGCGGCCCTCCTGCTGGACTCCGGTACCGGGATCGGCGGGCTCGGCTTCCCCGCCCCCGCCCGCCCGCTCGATTTCCTCGACCTGGACGCCGTTCCGCTTTCGCTGGTCTGCGCGCCGGGCCACCCGCTCGCCGGCCGGACCGCGCTGACTCCCGACGACCTCCGGAGCGAGCGGCTGCTGGTCAACGTGCCGGCCTGCTCCTTCTGGATGGCGGGGAACCAGATCCTCGGCCCCGGCCCGCAGCGGATCAAGGCCGGCGGCGTCCCCGTCATGCGCGCCTGGGCCGAGCATGGACTCGGGATCACCCTGCTGCCCCGGTTCGCGGTCGCCGACGGCCTCCGCGCCGGCAGCCTGGTCGAGCTGGACCTGCCGCTGCCGGATCTCAGCCTGCGGCTGGTCTGGCGGGCGGACCGCGAATCGCAGCCGGGGATGCGCGAGATCCTCTACGCCGCCGCCCGCCCCTGACCCGCCTGGCCCCGCAGCCCCGTGATCAGGCCGTGAAGCCGCCGTCGACGTGCAGGGTGGCCCCGGTGATGTATCGGGCGCCGTCCCCGGCGAGGTAGCCGACCGCCTCGGCGATCTCCTCAGGAGCGGCGTACCGGCCCAGGGCGGTGATACCGCTGATCGTCTCGGCGAACGGGCCGCCGGCGGGGTTGGCGTCGGTGTCGGTCGGCCCGGGGGCCACCACGTTCACCGTGATCCCGCGCGGGCCGACCTCCCGGGCCAGCGCCCGGGTCAACCCGGTCAGGGCGCTCTTGCTCATCGAGTACAGCGCCAGCCCGGGGAACGGCACTCGCTCGGACACGTTGCTGCCGATGTTGATGATCCGGCCGCCCTCGGCCAGATGCTTGAGCGCGGCCTGGGCAGCAGCGAACGGCGCCCGCACGTTGACGGCCAGCGTGGCGTCCACCTCCGCGAACGTGACCTGCTCCACCGGGCCGGGCAGGTAGACGGCGGCGTTGTTGACCAGGATGTCCAGCCGGCCGAACTCGGCGGCCGCCCGATCCACCGCCCCCGCCACCGCCGCGGCGTCCACGCTGTCCGCCTGGATCGCCAGGGCGCGCCGCCCGGCGAGCTTGATCCGGTCGGCCACCGCGCCGGCCCGCTCGGCGTCCTGCCGGTAGGTGAAGGCGACGTCCGCGCCGTCCTCGGCCAGCCGCACCGCGACCGCCGCCCCGATGCCCCTACTCCCGCCGGTGACCAGCGCCACCTTGCCCGTCAGATCGTTTCTGTTCATGCCGTCCATCGTGGCGGGCCCGGCCCGCCCGGGTCCGGCGCCGATCGGACCCCTGTTTCCCGCGAGAATCGGACCCCGCACCAGGCCGAACCCGCCGGCCACCGGCTCCCACGCGCGCTCGGCGATCAGCCGGTCTCACCGGAGCCGTGGCGTTCCTGAAAGCCGCGGCTCAACTTCCGCTGCCGGACACCCGCTGCCCGGTCGCCCACCGGGCCGGGGGGTCGAACTCCCGGTTCAGGACTCCCTGCCAGAAAGCCACGTATTCCTCAGGAGTGAAGCACAGCCGGGGGCCGTCCGGATCCTTGGAATCCCACACTTCTACCTGATCCTGCTTAATGTCCACTACGACACAGTTACCGTTCTCCGTGCTGAAGCTGGATTTTCTCCCGGGATACGGCGAGAGTGGGCTTGCCGCCACCTTGCGCCTCCTTCGCAGTGAGCTCGCGAGCGCTCATGCCATCGACGAGACCGGCGATCAGATCGTAGGAACTTTGCGAGCTCAACGCTCTTCCTGCAATATGTCCCCACATGAGGGTATATCGCCGCACCTCAGGTTCGGACTGGAGGATGAGGCCACTTGTTGCTTGCTCGACGTAGACCACCCCCCGGCCGTCGGCCTCGCAGAATTCCAGCAGGTCGAACGCTCCCGCCATGGCCGCGTGCGCGCCGACGGCGAACGGGAGGATCTGGATGGTGACGTTGGGCAGCCGGGCCATCATCAGCAGATGCCGGAGCTGTGATCGCATGATCTCGACACCGCCTACCTGGCGGTGGAGCACCGCCTCGTCGAGCACGACGAGCAGCCGTGCGGCGCATCCTTCCCGGACGAGCACCTCCTGCCGGGCCTGCCGCACCGCGACGGTCTCATCGACATCGATCGCGCCCTCGACGTCGGTCGCCGTGATCACCTCGCGCGCATAGTCCGGAACCTGCAAGATCCCGGGCACGACCTGCGGGTGATAGCTGCGGATGACCGCCGCGTCCGCTTCGAGCCCCAGGTACACCTCGAACTTCGGTTTCAGCCCCTTCCGGAAGCGATGCCACCAGTCCCGGGTGCCGGCACGACGAGAGAGTTCGAGCAGTTCCTCCCGGCGGACACCATCCGTCACCTGATACAGATCGAGCAAACTTTTTACATCTTTCGGACGTATACCACGTTCGGCGCGTTCAACGCGGCTGACCCACGAGGCATCGCATTCCATTTCCCTTGCGACATCCTCCAGGCTTATACCGCGAGCACTCCGGAGCTTGCGCAGCTCCTGGGCGAGCCTGCGCCGCTGGGCAAGTGGACTCGTATTGCGCACGCGGCTTTTCCCTTCTTAACAGATCTAATCTGGACAGAATCCCAGCGAGCACACGCCGTTTTTGGCAAACTGCCTGAACTCGCTTGCCAACCCAGTTGGACCGTAGACAAGATGCCATCATGCCAGCGACAGACACGCTGCGCATTCGATCGAACACGAATCGCAGTTCGACGACATGGGGACCTATCCAAAGGAGCCTCGATGAGCGGAAGTCCGGGTGGGGTGCGCGGAGCAAGTTGGGGGGTACCCCCAGATCTCGCCGCGGTAGGGGCGGCGCGACGGCGGGCCCGGGAAGTGCTCGACCTCTGGCGGTTCGGCGATCAGACAGACGACGTCCTCGTCGTGATCGGGGAACTGCTCGCGAACGCCGTCACACACGGGTCACCACCCGTGAAGATGTCGCTTGAAGATGTCGCTCTGGCTCACGCCCGACAAGTTGTGCGTCCGGGTCACCGACCACGGCTCTGGACGCCCGCAGCAGCTGGATCTAGGCCTCGACGCGACCCATGGCCGGGGAATGCCCATAGTGGCCGCGCTGGCCACTACCTGCGGCGTCTTGCCGCTGCCGTGCGGCACCGGCAAGACGGTGTGGGCGCGCTGGCACCGCACGCACACCGTCCCGTCGGCGGCTCATGGTCAGCGGCGTTGACGCCGGAGGGAACCTGAGAACACCTAAGAACAAAGGAAGAGCCCGCCCCCGTGACGGGGCCGGGCTCCGGGAGGGGCGGGGCGTCAGGCGGGGCGGCGGAGGGCGGTGAGCTGGAGGGCGGCGAAGGCGGCGACCACGACGGCCTGGAGGACGGCCCAGACGGCGCCGAGGGTGGTGAACGAGACCAGGCCGAGGGCCACGACGGCGACGCTCTCCAGGGCCCAGGCCACGTTCACCACGATCACGGCGCGGACCGCGTTGACGGGTGCGGCGGGGCGCCGGGCGAGCAGGCCTACCGCGATGCCGTAGACCAGCAGGAAGGCGCCGATGGCGCGCAGCAGGGCCGGGTCCGGGCCGAGCAGGTCGGCCAGCGGGCCCGCGGCGACCAGATAGGCCAGGCCGTTGGCCCCGGTGACGGCCGCGTCCAGGCCGAGCGCGAGGCGGAGGAGTCGGGTGCGGTCCGCGGTGGCGGCGGTCAGGGCGGTCATCTCATGCTCCTTCGGAGTTCGTCCGTTGAGAGAACCGTCCCATCCCGCCCCGCACCCGCGCGATTACGCGCCAGGTAATCCCCCTGCCTCCCGCACCGGGAATGTCCGTGCCCCGGACCCGCGACCGAGGGCCGCCTGGGACGCGGGAGACGCCTCGCGCCACCGGTCAGGTGGAGGTCCCCGCCGGACCACCCTGGAGGAGTCCGCTCGGGCCGCCCGGCCGCCGCCGCGACGTCGCCCCGGCCGGTTCGCCGCCGGTCAGGGGTTCTGGAAGGTGACCTCGGGATAGGCGGTGGACGGTCCGGCCAGCAGCGGCGCGTCCTTCCCGCGCAGGCTCCGGTCGAAGAAGGCGCCCACGTAGGCCCGGGTGATGTCGGCCGACCGGCCGCCCGGCAGCGGCGCCTGCGGGTCGGTGACGCCGAGCTGCTCGCCCAGGACCGGGATGTCGATGAACGAGAAGTGCCCGGTGTCGCGTACGGTCAGCCAGCGCTTCCAGCCGTCCAGGCGCGCCCAGTCGCGCGGCCAGCTGGTGTCGGTCGAGCCGGGCGAGTGCCCGGCCGCGGTGCCGATCATCATGAACGGCCGCCCGCCGAGCCCGGCCGGGGGCACCGGCGCGAAGAACGTGCCGTCCAGGTTCACCCCGGCGCGGACCCGCCGGTCGGCCGCCATGACGCTCGCCGCGGCGTTGCCGCCCAGGGAATGACCCACCGCGCCGACCCGCCTGGTGTCGATCATCTTCCAGCGCTTCCAGGCGGGCCGCCGGTCGCTCGCACCGTCATCGGACGCCGGTGCCCGGCGGCCGGCCACCGCGTCCAGGACGAAGGAGAGGTCGGCCGCCCGGCCGGTGGCGGCCTTCGCCAGCAGCTTCCGCTCTTCGTCCTGCGCCGGTGCCGCCTCGATGACGTCGCAGGCGACGCAGGTCAGAGTCCGGCCGCCGGGGAAGGTGGTGCCGAAGGACTCGTAGGCGTGGTCGACCAGCGCGACCACGTAGCCGCGCGAGGCCAGCTCCTCCGACAGGACGCTGAGGGTGGCCCGGTTGAGCGAGAAGCCGGGCGACGCCAGCACCAGCGGGTGCCGCCCGCCGGCGGCCCGGGCCCCGGCGCGGGCGTTAGTCCGGGTCGCGGCCAGCCGCTCCGGCTCCAGCAGTTCCTCCTGCCCCTGGGACTTCAGCAGCAGGCGGGCCTCCTCGACCGTCAGGTACGGTGCCGGGGTGCCGCCATCGGTCCGGCGGGCCGGGTAGTACATCGAGACCATCAGCTCCCGGCCACGGGCCGACGGCACCCACGGGTCGCGGCGGCTCGTGTCGAGAAGGTGCAGCACGTCCCGGCCCACCGCATACGGCCCGGTGGGCGCGGGCAGCCGCAGATCAACCGCGGCGGCGGAGCCGCCCGGACCATGCGGCAGGCCTCCCCGCGCCGGACCGGAGACGGCGGGGACCGCTGCCGCCGACGACGGTGGCGCGGTGACGGTGACGGTGACGGTGACGGCCGGCAGGACGAAGGCCAGGACGGCGGCCCGGCGGATGGGCATGACCACGGGAATCCGTTCGATAAGGGGCCTTCATCGGGAAAGGCCTGGATTCCCGAAACTAGTGATCGGACGATCACGGCCCATCGGCCGATCGGCGAGAGCTACCCCTGACCTTCGTCAGGGGTCCCCGCCCGCGGAGCGGCTCCGCGGGCCGGCCATCCCGTGCCACCTGCCGGATGGCCGCCGGTCGATGCCGGAGCCCGTCTCCCCGACTCGGCCCGGCACGCACCGTCGCGGGCCTGGGAGGTACCGGTGCCGGACGGGTACCTGTCGGTGCCGACCGGCAGGATGCCGGCATGGAACCGCGCATCTCCGTGATCACGCTCGGCGTGGCCGACCTGTCCAGGTCCTACGAGTTCTACAAGCACGGCCTCGGGCTGCCCACCACCCGTACCCCCGACCAGGGCATCGTTTTCTTCACCACGTCCGGGACGGCGCTGGCGCTCTATCCCTACGACCGGCTCGCCGAGGACGTCGGTCCCGGCTGGGACGTGCCCCGGTCCAGGTTCACCGGCATCACCCTGGCCCACAACGTGCGCGAACGCCGCCAGGTGGGCGAGGTTCTCGCCCTGGCCGCGGCGGCCGGCGCCGAGATCGTCAAGCCGGCCGCCGACACCTTCTGGGGCGGCCACTCCGGCTACTTCGCCGACCCGGACGGCTATCTGTGGGAGGTCGCCTGGGGCGCCTTCGAGATCGACCCCGACGGCTCACTCCAGATCCCCTGACCTCTCCCTCCCGGCCCCGCCCGGCGGAGTGGCTAGATCAGGGCGAGGACGGCCGGGTCGGGGGTGGGGTGGGCGACCTGGGCGGAGGAGAGCAGGGCGGGGGTGGGCGGGCCGGCGGGGAGCTGGAGGTAGGAGAAGCGGTCGGCGGAGTAGACACGGACGCCGTCGGCCCGGCACTGGCGCATCAGCGCCTGGTCCCAGTCCTCGGAGACGTCGGCGATGCCGAGCTCGACCAGCGCGGGCCGGCGGGCCAGCACGGTGCCGCCGGTGATCTCGGGGAGGAACCGGTGCTCGGCGCCCGGCCGGCGCAGCAGGGTGGTACCGGCCTCGGCCAGGTGGACGTAGTGGCCGGCCTTGCCGACGATCTCGGCCTCCACCGCGGCGAAGTGGCGCACCAGGTCGGCCAGGTAGTGCTCACCGTACCGGTCGCGCGGGTCGAGCACGGCGACCAGGTCGCCGTCGGCCAGCCGGATCGCCCGGTCCAGTGCGGCGCCCCGGGTGACCGGCCCACCGGTCTCCCGGATCACCAGATCGCCCGGGTGGACGGCGCGGGCGGCCTTCTCCACCACGGCGGCGTCCATCCCCTGCACGGCGATGACCAGCTGCCCGGCCGGGTACGCCTGCCCACCGGCCGCGGCCAGCAGCCGGTCCAGCTCGTCCGGCCCGGTGACGGCGGCGACGGCGGTGATCGCGGCGGCGTTGCGCACCGAGGCCAGGCCGGCGCCGTCCAGGATGGGGTCCAGCAGCGGGGTCACCGGCACGGTGGCCCGCCAGGCGAGGTGGGCCTCGGTGGCGCAGTCGGTCTCGGCGGCCAGGTAGTCGCGCACCTTTGCCGCCGCCGTCTCGTCCGGGGCGATCGGGGCGGCGAGCTGCATGATCGGCGTGCCGCAGGCGGCCAGCTCCTCCACGGTCCGGGCGTCGGCGTCCGGGCCGGCCAGCACCATGGCGACCGACCGGTAGGCGGTGAGCAGGTCGTCGTAGGTCGCCTTGGGGCCGGCCAGCGGCCGCCAGCCCGCGCCGGCCGGCGGCTCGCCGGTCAGCGCCGCGCCGAGCAGGCCGACGCCGGCCCGCTCGCCGGCCGCGGGCAGCGGGTTGTGCACCCGGGGCTGCACCGCGAGCGGGAGGACGCCGACCCGGTCGTACTTGAGCGCGGCCCGCCATTCCCGGGCCCGCGCCTCGGAGACCGCCAGCACGAGATCGAAATGCGTCGCCGCCGGCACCGCCTCCGACAGCGGGCCGCCGGAGTGCCAGAACACCGTGCGGATGCCGCGCCGGCCGCACTCCTCGACCAGGTCGCGCAGGCCCCGGGTCCGGCCGGCCAGTTCCTCCAGCCAGCGTCCGCCGTTGCCCTGCAGCGGCCCGGGGCGCACCGACTCCACGAACAGCAGGTTCGGCCGGTGCTGGTCGAGCATGGCCGCCCAGTTGTCCGGCCCGAAGTTGGTGACCTGGCGCCACTCGTACCGCAGCAGCGCCTCGGTGCGCCGGTCGACGATGGCCGCCACGGTGAGGTAGGGCCGGGCCAGCGGGCCCTTGGGCACCACGAAGTGCTCGGCCATCGCCGGGGAGACCCGCGGCCCGGCGGGCTCGGCGGGCACCGGCGGCACCGGCTCGGGCCCGGCGAGCGGCTCGGGCGCGAAGTCGGCGCGCCGGGGGGCGGGCCGCTTGTGCACCGGGGCGCGCAGCGTGCGGGCCACCTCGCCGGGTTTCCTGGCGTTGATCGCGTCGCCGAGCTTGGACCACCGGCTGTCCTGCAGCGACTCCAGCTTCCACTGGGCGGCCGCGGCCTGGTAGCGCTGCTCGGCGAGATTCTTGGCGAGGCGGGCCGCCTGCCGCTCGGCGGCCTTCAGCCGGGCCTCGGTCTCGCGCAGCCGGGTGCGGGCCTCGGCCTCCGCGGCGGCCGCCCGGGCGAGCCGCTCCTCGTAGTCGGCCAGCAGCCGGGTGAGCTCGGCGGCTCCCGCGGCCGCCTCGACGGCGGCCTCCAGCGCGCGCCGGGTGCCGTCCAGCTCTTCGTTCATGCCATCACCGTGTCCCAGACGTCGAGCGAACATAATCGCAGATCTCTGCGGACCATCCCGAATCACCGCGACTCCGTAAACTCTGCACGTGCTCGCCGAGGGGAGAGGTCCCATGCGCAACGGGAATTGGCCGGACTACACCGCGCGGCCGTACGTCTGCGGCGCGATCGGGGCGGCCGACCCGGCCCGGCTGGACGTGCTGCGCGCCGCCGGCCCGCCGGTGGGCGAGGTGCACCGGACGCCGGGCGCGGCGCTGTACGCCTCGGGGCCGCTCGCCCCGTACGCGGGCAGCGCGGTCGCCGGCCCGGCGGACGCTCCTGCGGGCGGCGGCACGGGTGGCGGAGCGCGGTTCGCCTGGGGCGAGCGGCGGCCGGACGGCGCGGGCCCGTGGCTCACGGTGGCCGAGACCTTCGAGACGCCGGGCCTGATCGACGAGCCGGAGGCGGTCACCCTGCACACCGGGGCCTTCGGCCTGGTGGACGTCTACTACCTGTCCGACGGCGACGCGGTGTACTTCGCCGGCCACATCGAGCCGCTGCTCGCGCTGGCCCGCCGGCCGCTGGAGATCAACTGGGACGCCTGGGCGGCCATTCTCAAGCTGACCTACCCGCTGCTGGAGGACACCCCCTACCGGGAGGTCCGCCGGCTGCCCGGCGCCACCGCGCTGGTGTGGTCCCGGTGGACCCGCACGTTCGCGGTGGACCGCCGCGCGCCGCGCTGGGTGCGCGAGGAGCCGTTCGACCGGGGGGTCACCGGCGGCGACATCGTCGCGCTGCTGCACGAGGCGCTCAAGCCGTTCGACGACCGGCCGGTGCTGGTGCCGGTGAGCGGCGGGTACGACTCGCGGCTGCTCGCCTCGGTGGCGGTGGCCCGCCGGATGGACGTGGAGTCCTGGACGACCAGCCCGGACGACGGCCTGGACAACGACCTGGACTTCGCCCGGCACGTGACCGCCGCGCTCGGCGTGCCGCACCGGGTGGTCCCGCAGGACGCCGGGGCCTATCCCGACGAGGCGCGGTGGACGGCCCGCCGGCTGGAGTACCTGACCAGCCATCACGCCTGGTACGCGCCGTTCGCCCGCGAGGTGCACCGGGCCGGCCGGCCGGTGGTGGACGGGCTGGCCGGCGGCCCGCTGATGAAGAACTTCCTGATCACCGCGGACGCGGTGGGCGCCGGGTCGTCGGCCGACCGGCGGGCGGCGCTGCTGGCCGCGCTGGCCACCGGGGATCCGCACATCCCGGTGCTGTCGGAGCGGGCCGCCGCATTCGTCGACGACCGGGTGGCGACCGCGTTCGGGCAGGCCACCTCGATGCTGCGCGGGCACCGCTCGGAGCTGCCGCTGAGCGTGCTGCACACCCGCACCGCGCGCGGCATCGCCCGTTCGCCGGTCAACCTGGTCGGCCCGGAGGTGACGCCGGTCTTCCCGTTCCTGCACCCGGACTTCTTCGACGCCGCCCTGTCGGTGCCGGTGGCCCGCAAGGAGGGCGGCCGGTTCTACCGGGAGATCCTCCGGGCGGCGAACCCGCGGGTGGCCGCGCTGCCGTCGACCAACGCGGCGCTGCCGCACCGGCGGGTGCCGCTGCGCTCGGCCGGCCCGGCGGCGCGGGCGTGGGGCCACCGGATGCTGCGCCAGGCGGCCACCGTGCCCGGCCTGCTGTCCGCGCCGATGCTGGAGGTGGTGGCCGCCGGCCCGGACGCGCTGGCCGCGTTCGGGTCGTGGAACTCCCGGTTCTGGCTGCGCGGGCTGGTGCTTTTCGGTTCCTGGTTGACCGACTACCAGGACGTGCTCGGCGACCGCACGCCGCCGTGGGCGGCCGAGGGCTGAGCGGTACGGCCGCGACCGGGTCACCGGCCCGGTGACCTGCTATGACACCGTCCCACCACGGAGGGTGCGTGCGGTGATACGCGAGCATTCCACGGAGTGACGAAGATTACCCGGAAAGCCCGCTGGGCGAGATCGCGGATCACCGCCGGACATCCGTAATGGCCTGCTAGTCTTCCGCGAAACAGCGCCGAAACACGTCGCACGCCGAGGTCACCCCTGCGGCGGCGGCGTCGGGCGGGAGCCGCAGGGATGACGGCTCCGGCGGCGCGGTCCCCTGTGTGCATCGCCCTACTTTCTCCATGCGAGCGAACCTATGAGCGCTTCACCCTGCCCGGAAACCGGCCCCGAGTCGGTCTCCGAGGAGTTCATCTCGACCGACCCCCGGTGGTACAAGCGGGCCGTCTTCTACGAAGTGCTGGTGCGCGGCTTCCGCGACTCCAACGGCGACGGGACCGGCGACCTGCGCGGCCTGATCGAGAAACTCGACTACCTGCAGTGGCTCGGTGTGGACTGCCTGTGGTTGCTGCCGTTGTACGAATCGCCGCTGCGCGACGGCGGGTACGACATCGCGGACTACATGAAGATCCTGCAGGAGTTCGGCGACCTGGCCGACTTCGTGCAGCTGGTCGAGCAGGCCCATGCCCGGGGCATCCGCATCATCACCGACCTGGTGATGAACCACACCAGCGACCAGCACCCGTGGTTCCAGGCCTCCCGGCACGACCCGGAGGGCCCGTACGGGGACTTCTACGTCTGGTCCGACGATCCCACCGGCTATCCGGACGCGCCGATCATCTTCGTCGGGGCCGAGGACTCCAACTGGACCTACGACCCGGTGCGCGGGCAGTACTACTGGCACCGGTTCTTCCACCACCAGCCGGACCTCAACTACGAGAACCCGGCGGTGCAGGACGCCATGCTGGAGGTGCTGAGGTTCTGGCTGGACCTCGGCATCGACGGCTTCCGGCTGGACGCGGTCCCCTACCTGTTCGAGCGCGAGGGCACCGCCTGCGCCGGGCTGCCGGAGACCCACGCCTACCTCAAGCGGGTCCGGGCCGAGGTGGACCGCCTCTACCCCGACCGGGTCCTGCTCGCCGAGGCCAACGGCTGGCCCGAGGACGTGGTGGAGTACTTCGGCGATCCGACCGTCGGCGGCGACGAGTGCCACATGGCGTTCCACTTCCCGCTCATGCCGCGCATCTTCATGGCGGTGCGCCGGGAGTCGCGGGAGCCGATCTCGGAGATCATGTCCCGCACCCCCAAGCTTCCGGAGAACGCCCAGTGGGGCATCTTCCTCCGCAACCACGACGAGCTGACGCTCGAGACGGTCACCGAGGAAGAGCGCGACTACATGCACGCCGAGTACGCCAAGGACCCGCGGATGCGGGCCTACCTGGGCATCCGGCGCCGGCTGGCCCCGCTGCTGGACAACGACCGCGACCAGATCGAGCTGTTCACCGCGCTGCTGCTGTCCATGCCCGGCTCGCCGGTCATGTACTACGGCGACGAGATCGGCATGGGCGACAACATCTGGCTGGAGGACCGCGATTCGGTGCGCACCCCGATGCAGTGGAGCCCGGACCGCAACGCCGGCTTCTCCGGCGGCGACCCCGGACGGCTGTACCTGCCGGCCGTCATGGACCCGATCTACGGCTACCAGGCGGTCAACGTCGAGGCGCAGATGAAGAGCTCCTCCTCGCTGCTGCAGTTCACCCGCAACCTGCTGGCCACCCGCCGGGACCATCCGGTGTTCGGCACCGGCGCCTACACCGAGCTGTGGTCGCCGAACTACCGCGTGCTGGCGTTCCTCCGCGAGGAGGGCGACGACATCATGCTGTGCGTCAACAACCTGTCCAAGCACCCGCAGCCGGTCGAGCTGGACCTGCGGCGCTTCATGGGCATGGTCCCGGTGGAGTGCCGGGGCGGGGTGCCGTTCCCGACGATCGGCGAGCTCCCCTACCTGCTCACCCTGCCCGGCCACGGCTTCTACTGGTTCTCGCTCACCCGGCGGTGAGCGGCCTCCCCCCGGCCCGCGCGGCCGGGGGGATCTCGCGCGCTCAGCGCGGGGTGACCGGGATCCGGGCCCGGGCGGCCCGGCGGGCCGGGATCAGCGCGATCAGCAGCGCGGCGCCGACCGCGGTCAGCACGGCGAGCAGCAGGGTCAGTGGCGCCGGCGCCCGGCCGATGCCCGCCCCCATGCCGCTCGCCGCGCCCTGCAGGTCGATCAGCCCGGACGACAGCAGGGCGCCCGCCACCGCGCCGGCGCCGGCGCCGAGCACCACCAGCAGCCCGGTCCCGGTCACCAGGGTGGCCATCACCTGGCGCGGGGTCAGGCCCATCGCCTTCAGCACCGCCAGGTCCAGCGCGTGGTCGCGCAGCCCCACCGCGCTCGCGGTCAGCAGGTTCGCCGCGCCGATCAGTGCCAGCACCACCACCAGCGCCACGATGATCACCCGGATCACCACCAGCCGGTCGGCCGGGTTGACCACGTAGGACACCTCCAGCCCCTGTGACTGCAGCCGGGTCCGCACCGCCGCCAGGTCGGCACCGGGCCGCAGCACCAGCGCGTGGTACTGCGGCGGCAGGGCGTCCTTGGCGGCCAGCCCGTCCAGCGGCACCGACAGCACCTCGCCGTCCTGCTCGGGCTCCAGCACCCGCCCGACGATCCGGACGATCACCGGGGTGCCGCCGACCGTCACCCGGATCACGTCGCCGACCTGCACGTGCAGCAGGTCCAGCAGGCCCTGCCCGGCGACGGCCTCGCCGCGGTCGCGGAACAGCCGCCCCTCCACCACGCTGAACGGGTAGGGGTCGGTGACGCTGCCGAGCGCCCGGGCGCGCACCGTGCGCGTCTGCCCGGGGACGAGCGCGTCCACCTCGCTGCCGGGGTAGGCGGCCAGCACGTCGGGATCGGCCAGGGCCACCTGGCCGGCCGAGGTGGCCGGCACCGCGCCCGGGCGGGCCAGCAGCGGCGCCGCCTGGCCGACCCGCTCGGGGTGGCGCTGGAAGGCGTCCAGCGTCGCCCAGCAGCCCAGCCCGATCGTGATCATCATCATCGGGACGGCCACCCCGAACGTGGTCAGGAAGGCGGGCAGCCGGCGGGTGAAGGCGTCGCGCGCGCCGAGCACCAGGGCGGGCGGCAGCCGTACCAGCAGCGCCAGCCGGGCCAGCCGCGACAGGTGGCCGCGCGGCGGGGCCACCGGGGCGGCCGGCAGCGGCGGCGTTCCGCCGCCGCGCCAGGCGGGCAACCAGACCGCGACCACGACCATGGCCGCGGCGCCGAAGGCGATGGCCAGCAGCGGCACCGGCGACAGCGGCACCGCGACGGTGTCGGCCAGCGCGTACGCGGTGACCAGCCGGCCGCACAGCACGCCGGCCACGATGCCGGCCAGGCCGAGCGCGCCGTGCTCGGCGAGCAGCATGCGCGCCACCTGCCGGCGGGTGAAGCCGAGCGACTTGAGCGTGGCGATGTCGCGCCGCTGGGTGAGCACCCGCCCGCCGGTGGCGTTGGCGATGGCCAGCGCCGCGGCCACCAGTCCGGCCACGCCGAACAGCGCCAGCAGCACGCCGAGCAGCCGGTTGTCCAGCTCCATCGAGGCCTCGACCTCGCGCCAGGTGGTCACCCGCTGGACCTGGCCGGCCAGCTTGGTGATGGCGTGCTGCGCGACCAGCGCGGTGTCGTCGGGGTCGGCCAGCCGCAGCCCGACGACCGACTCGCTTCGGGCGATCTTGGGCTCCACCTGGTCCAGGGTGCCGGGAAGGATCCAGGCCAGCCCGGGAGTCCATTCGGGGTAGAACCCCTGGTCGCCGCTCTCGGCCAGCCCCGCGACGGTGAGGGCGTGGGTGCGGCCGTCCAGCCCGACGACCGGGAAGGCGCCGCCGGCGCGCAGGCCGGAGGCGCGGGCGAACGAGCGCTCGACGACCACGCCGGCCGGGTCCGCGGCGTCCAGCCAGCGCCCGTCCCGGACGATCGGCCGGCCGACGGCGGGCAGCACCGGCGACATCTCCTGCAGGGCCACCGGGGCCTTCTTGCCGCCCAGCGCGAAGGTGGCCGGCGCGCTGCGGTAGGGGCCCGCGATGTCGGCCACGCCGTCCAGCGACCGCAGCAGCGCCGGATCAGGGGCGTCCTTGGTGTGCACCCACACGTGGGCGCCGTTGCCCCGGGCGAACAGGCCGCGCCAGGGGTTGGTGCCGTCCTCCAGCAGGGTCGCCGCGGTGATCAGCGCGGTGACGATGCCGGCCACGGCGAGCACCGTGAGGATCGCCTGCCCCCGCCGCGCCCGCAGGTCGGCACGGATCCAGCGCCGCTCCGCGGCGTTCACCGGCCGTCAGCTCCGCAGCTCGACGACGTCGCCGGCGCCGCCCCGGGTCCGGCGCCGGGGGGCGACGGCGCCGTCGTCCACGATCTGGCCGTCCAGCAGGGTGACCACCCGGTCGGCCAGACCGGCGACCCGGCCGTCGTGGGTGACCAGCACGATGGTCTGCCCCTGCCGGTGCACCTCGCCGAGCAGTCGCAGCACGTCGCGGGTGTTACGGCTGTCGAGGTTGCCGGTCGGCTCGTCGGCCAGCAGCACGCGCGGCTGGTTGGCCAGCGCCCGGGCCAGGGCCACCCGCTGCTGCTCGCCGCCGGACAGCTGGGCGGGCGCGGAGTCGGCCTTGTCGGCCAGCCCCAGCTCGCCGAGAAGGTACTCGCGCCGCTCGCGCGCGTGCCTGGGCGTGGTGCCGGCCAGCAGCGCGGGCAGCTCGACGTTGTCGGCGACGGTCATGTTGTCGACCAGGTTGAAGAACTGGAAGACGAAACCGATCTGCTGCCGGCGCAGCACCGCCCAGGCGCTCTCGTTCAGGGTGTCCACCCGGCGGCCCTCGACCCAGATCTCCCCGCTGGTGCGGGTGTCCAGGCCGCCGAGCATGTGCACGAGCGTGGACTTGCCGGACCCCGACGGCCCCATGACGGCGACGAACTCACCCGGCTCGACCCGCAGGTCGACGCCGCGCACCGCCGGCACCGGAAGCCCTCCGGTCTGGTAGATCTTCACCAGGTTGACCGTGCGTATCGCCGGCTGACCGGCCTCGCTCGCCGTGGTCACTTCGATCGCCCACCACTTCCCGTACGCGCCATGAGGCGGTCCTCAGGTCAGCTCCTCCTGGCAGCGCTCCAGCCAGTCGAGGTCCGCCTGAAGATGTAGCATCGCACCTTCGATGAGCAGCTGCGCGGGCCGGTTGTCGTGATCGGTCCGCTGAGCGAGATCCACCAGATCGCGCATGATAGCGAGATAGTGCCGGCGCTGGCGGTTGATCAGCGCCATCCGGTCGGCGATGCCGGTGAGCGGGGCGAGCACCAGCTTCATGAAGAACTCGTCGCGGACCCGCGGCCCCTCGGTCGGGGAGTCCACCCACTCGTCCAGCACCTCCCGGCCGGCCGCGGTGCAGTAGTAGACCTTCTTGTTCGGGCGGTTGGACTGTTCGACGTCCACCCCGCTGACCAGGCCGTCCTTCTCCAGCCGGCCCAGGGTCACGTAGATCTGGCCGATGTTGGGGGACGGGTAGGCGGTGCCGAAGATCTGCTCGAGGGCCTGTTTCAGCTCGTAGCCGTGGGCAGGTTCCTTGGCGAGGAGCGCCAGCAGATGGAGCCGCACGCTCTGACCTCCCTCGGGCGTCACGTTATCTGAGTGTTACTACATGATCCGTTGACGCCCACATTAGCGCTATGCATAACATGCATGCATCTACCTAACACGCATGTAACCCAATCAACACCTGGAGGACACGTGCGCCGCCTGATTCCGTCTCTGCTGGCAGCGGTGCTGCTCAGCGGCTGCACGGGCCTCGGCGAGCGCGCGGCCGTGCCGGGCGCCGAGATCGACGGCACCGGGCCGATGACCTTCGCCACCGGCCGGGACACCACCGGCTACCTGCAGCCGCTGATCGACGAGTGGAACGACCGGCACCCCAAGGAGCGGGTCAGGCTCCTTGAACTGCCCGAGGCCGCCGACGAGCAGCGCGCCCAGATGGTGGCCAACCTCCAGGCGAAGAGCGAGCGTTACGACGTCCTCGGACTGGACGTGGTGTGGACGGCGGAGTTCGCCGGCGCCGGCTGGATCGTGCCCCTCGACCGGAGCATGTTCCCGCTGGACCGGCTGCTGCCGCCGGTGGTGGACACCGCCGTCTACCAGGGCAAGCTCTACGCGATGCCGTACACCAGCAACGCCGGGCTGCTCTACTACCGCAAGGACATCCTCGACCGCGAAGGTCTCAAGCCGCCCAAGACCTGGGCGGAGCTGCGCGAGCAGGCGGTCCGGCTCGGCAAGAAGTACAAGATGGACGGCTACGCCGGCCAGTTCCTCGCCTACGAAGGGCTGACCGTCAACTTCGCCGAGGCCGTGCAGTCGGCCGGCGGCCAGATCCTCAGCCCGGACGGCACCAAGGTCACCCTGGACCTGCACACCGCCACCACCGGGCTGGACTTCCTGGTCGGCGGGCTGCGGCAGGGCTGGATCCCCCAGGACGCGCTCTCCTACAAGGAGGAGGAGTCGCGGCTGGCCTTCCAGCAGGGGAAGCTGCTGTTCGCCCGCAACTGGCCGCCCGCCTACGGTCCGGCGACGCGGTCCGCCGTGGCCGGGAAGTTCGCGGTGACGCGGCTCCCCGGTCGCGACGGCCCGGGGTCGAGCTCGCTCGGCGGTCTGAACCTGGCGATCAGCGCGTACTCCCGGCACCAGAAGTCCGCCCTGGAGTTCATCCGTTACTTCACCGGGCTCGCCAACGAGCGCCGCGTGCTGACCGACGGATCCTTCCCGCCGGTGTGGTCGGAGTTGTACGACGATCCCGACCTCATCAAGCGGTATCCATACCTCCCCGTTCTCAAAGAGAGCATCATGTCCGCCCGGCCTCGGCCGGTCACCCCGAAGTACGACCAGGTCAGCCTGATGATCTCCAGCGCCGTCTCCGACGCGCTCAACTTCCGAGAACCGGGCGAGGACACCATCGCCACCCTCAAGCAGCAGCTCAGCGAGATCATTCGCACTCCATAGCCACCGGGGGCGATCCCTCCGGCCTGTTCACCCTTCATCCCGCTTCATCGAACACCTACGCCATCCATTGATCCGGCCATTCCGTCGTTTCATCCCATTCGCGACACATCTGGCCGTTCCCTTACAAATCGACATACCTTCTCCGAACTTCAGGAGGCATAACCATGCGTGTCAGGACGACTGCGACGGTCGCCGGGCTCATGCTCGCGGCCGCGGCCTGTGGCAGCGGCGGCCAGTCCACCGATGCCGCCCCCTCGGCCGGCGGCAGCAGCGCCCCCGCCGCCGCCAAGTCCCTGGAGGGCACCACCGTGGAGGTGGCGGCCAAGTGGACCGGCGAGGAGCAGGAGAACTTCCAGAAGGTGCTGACGGCCTTCGAGCAGAAGACCGGCGCCAAGGTCACCTACGCCTCCACCGGTGAGGACACCGGCGCCTACCTCGGCCCGCGCATCCAGGGCGGCAGCCCGCCGGACGTGGCGATCCTGCCGCAGCCCGGCCTGGTGCAGCAGTACGCCGACCAGAAGGCGCTCAAGCCCCTCACCGCCGAGGTCCAGACCCAGATCGACCAGAACTACACCCCGTACTGGAAGAGCCTCGGCTCGGCCGGCGGCCAGGTCTACGGCGTGATGGTCAAGGCGGCGCACAAGTCGCTCATCTGGTACCGCGCCCCCGCCTTCGAGGACGCCGGCGCCCAGCCCGCCACCACCTGGGACGAGCTGATCGGCAAGACCGCGCAGACGCTCGCCGACTCCGGCACCGCGCCGTTCGCGCTGTGCGGGGCCTCCGGCTGGACGCTCACCGACCTGTTCGAGAACGTCTACCTGTCCACCGCCGGGCCGGAGAACTACGACAAGCTCTCCAAGCACGAGATCCCGTGGACCGACCCCTCGGTCACCACCGCCCTGGAGAAGCTCGCGCAGATCTTCGGCAAGAAGGAGTTCATGCTGGGCGGCGCCTCCGGCGCCCTGCAGACCGACTTCCCGACCTGCGCCACCCAGGTCTACGGCCAGAAGAAGGCCGCCATGGTCAGCGAGGGCGACTTCGTCGCCTCCTCGGCGGTCCAGTCCGGCGCCAAGGTCGGCGAGGACGCCAAGATCATGCCGTTCCCCAAGGCCGGCGACACCGCACCGGTCGTGCTGGGCGGCGACATCGCGGTCGCGCTGAAGGACAACAAGGGCGCCATGGCGCTGCTGGAGTACCTCGCCTCGGCCGAGGGCGGCTCGGTGTGGGCCAAGCTCCCCGGCTACCTCTCGCCGAACCGCAACGTCTCCCCGGACAACTACCCCGATGACCTGACCAAGCAGCTCGCCCAGACCATCATCTCCGCCGGCGAGGCCGTGCGGTACGACATGTCGGACCTGGCGCCGAGCGCCTTCGGCGGCACCGACGGCAAGGGCGAGTGGAAGCGCCTCCAGGACTTCCTGCGCGACCCCAAGGACATCAAGGGCACCCAGGAGAAGCTCGAGGCCGACGCCGCCAAGGCCTGGAAGAAGTAGGGGCGAGGGCCGTGACCGAAAGGTTGGGCGGCCGGCGCACCCCCCGCGGCGACGACGACGTCGTCGCCCGCGGGGGCTCCCCCGGTCCGGACGAGACCACCGAGACGACGGCCGGCCCGGCCGGCACCGCCGCCCCGGCCACCGGCGACGCCGGCGGGGCGGCCCCCGCCGGGGACGCGACCGAGGGCGCGCCGGCCAAGGACACGCCGGCGAGCGCCGGCGAGGTCGCCGGCGAGCAGGCCACCGGCGGCGGGGACGCCGCCACGCGAACGCATCCCGCACTGGCCGACGTGGCCACCGGCGAGGACGGCACCACCAGCAGCGCGCCCCCGTCGGTGCCGACCGGCGGCCCGGCCGCCGGGAAGGTGTCCTACGGAGGCTCGGGCAACCTCGGCCCCTCCCCCAAGGTGGCCGTCTTCTTCCTGCTGCCGGCGTTCGTCCTACTCGGTGCCTGGGTGGTCTACCCGATCATCTACTCCATCTGGCGCAGCATGTTCGACGCCAACGGCGACGGGTTCGTCGGGCTGGCCAACTACGGCGCCATCTTCAGCGACGCGGGCATGCTCACCACGATCAGGAACAACCTGATCTGGGTGGTCATCGCCCCCAGCCTGGTGACCGCGCTCGGCCTGCTCTTCGCGGTGCTGACCGAGCGGATCCGCTGGGCCACCGCGTTCAAGCTGATCGTCTTCATGCCCATGGCGGTGTCGCTGCTCGCCTCCGGCGTCATCTTCCGGCTCGTCTACGAGCAGGACCCCGACAAGGGCGTGGCGAACGCGGTCATCACCTCGGTGCACGACGTGTTCGCCAAGAGCAGCGGCTATCCCGGCGCCCGCCCCCGGGAGAACGACCAGGCCCCGGTGGCCGTGGAGAACGGCGCGGTCGTCACCAGGCAGGGCGCCCAGCCGGGCGGCCAGGTGCTCATCCCGCTGGTCGGCATGAAGCCCGCCGACATGCCGGAGGGCGCGGCGACCGCCAAGCCCGCCACCGGCGCGCCCGGCGAGCTGGCCGGCACGGTCTGGCTCGACTTCACCCAGGGCGGCGGCGGCCAGGTCAACCAGATCGACGGCAGCGAGAAGGGCATGCCGGAGGTCACCGTCGAGGCGGTGTCCGGCGGAGCCGTGAAGGCCACCACCACGACCGCCGCCGACGGCACCTTCCGCTTCAGCGGGCTGCCCGCCGGCACCTACCAGGTGCGGTTGCCGCAGGACAACTTCGCGCAGCCGTTCGGCGGGCTCACCTGGCTCGGCCCGACCCTCATCACGCCGGCCATCATCGGCGCGTTCATCTGGGTGTGGGCCGGATTCGCGATGGTGCTGATCGCGGCGGGCCTGTCGGCCATCCCGCGCGACGCGCTGGAGGCGGCCCGCATCGACGGCGCCACGGAGTGGCAGGTGTTCCGCCGGATCACCATCCCGCTGCTGTCGCCGGTGCTGCTGGTCGTCCTGGTCACCATGATCATCAATACGCTGAAGGTCTTCGACCTGGTCTTCGTGATCGCTCCCGGATCCGTGCAGCCGAACGCCAACGTGATCGCGCTGGAGATGTGGCGCGTGTCCTTCGGCGGCGGCGGCAACCAGGGCCTGGGCAGCGCGCTCGCGATCTTCCTGCTCGTGCTGGTGCTGCCGTTCATGGCCCTCAACATCCGGCGGTTCCGAAGGGATCAGGCATGACGACCATCACCGCGCCCGGCACGGGCGGCCAGGCGGGCGCGGTCCGCCGTGGGGCGCTCTCCCGGGTGATCGACAAGCTCGGCGGCGGCCTGGTGCAGGTCGTCCTGATCGTCCTGGCGCTGTTCTGGCTGCTGCCCACCCTCGGCCTGCTGGTGGTGTCGCTGCGCGACGACACCGCCAACAACTCCAGCGGCTGGTGGACCTTCTTCACCAAGCCGGCGCAGCTCACCTTCCAGAACTACGCCGACCTGCTGGCGAGCGGGTTCACCAGCTCCTTCTGGAACACCGTGGCGATCACGGTGCCGGCCACCATCCTGGTCATCGGCATCGCGGCGATGGCCGGTTACGCGTTCGCCTGGATGGAGTTCCCCGGCCGGGACGCGCTGTTCCTGGTGGTGATCGCCCTGCTGGTGGTGCCGATCCAGATCGCGCTGATCCCCATCGCCAAGCTGTACGGCTTCCTCGGGATCTTCGGCTCGATCCCCGGCGTCGTGCTGTTCCACGTGGCGTTCGGCCTGCCGTTCGCCATCTTCCTGCTGCGCAACTTCTTCGCCGGCATCCCGAAGGAACTGCTGGAGGCGGCGCGGATGGACGGCGCCGCGGAGTGGAAGATCTTCGCGACGGTGGTGTTCCCGCTGGCCAAGCCGGCGGTCGCCTCCCTCGGCATCTTCCAGTTCCTCTGGGTGTGGAACGACCTGCTGGTCGCACTGGTCTACGCCGACTCGGCCAACCAGCCGATGACCAAGGCACTGCAGTCACAGATGCGGCAGTTCGGGACGAACATCGACATCCTCGCGCCCGGCGCGTTCCTGTCGCTGATCATCCCCCTGGTGCTGTTCTTCTCGTTCCAGCGCTACTTCGTCCAGGGCCTGCTGGCCGGTTCGGTCAAGTAGCGGACGCCGATCCGGGTGCTCGCCTCGCGGGGGCAGGCGGGCACCCGGAAAACGCTCGCGATCACGTTGGGTAGCGATACGATTACCGGCATGTTCGAGAACGAGCCGTCCCCCCGCGTCGCCTCCCACCGGGAGGTCGACGATCTGCGCGCGTTCGCCGTGGCGACCGCGGAGAAGATGCACCGCCTCACCATCGAGAGCAGCGAGCATCGGTACTACCTCAGAGGCATCGCGAGTGATCTGGCCCATCTGAAGGACAGCCACGACGACCTGCTCAAGCAGAGCACGGAGCTGTGCACCCGGATGCTCTCGGTGGAGGCCGGAGTCAACGACTTCCGCGCCCGCTTCATCACATTGCACGACGACGTCGCGGCGATGAAGACCGAGATGGCCACCCTGGCCACCAGGGCCGAGCTCGACCAGGTCCGGGTCGAGGTGGGTGAGATCAAGAACACCATGGCCACCCGGGTCGAGCTCGCCCAGGTCCGCACCGAGATCGGCGACGTGCGCACCGAGATCGGCGACCTGCGTACCGAGATGGGCGAGATCAGGGCCACCATGGCCACCAAGACCGAGCTGGACGAGGTCCGCGGCGAGGTCGGCGAGCTGCGCACCGAGGTCGGTGAGCTGCGCACCGAGGTCGGTGAGCTGCGCACCGAGGTGGGCGGGCTGCGCACCGAGGTGTCCTCGGTGACCGGGAAGGTGGACGTGCTGCTCGCCCACTTCGGGCTCAACTAGCGGGCCTCCCCTGTCGTAGGTCACGGCTAAGATCCCGGCATGACCGGACGTCCATTGAACGAGGTCGTCGAGCCCGGCTGGGCCGCCGCCCTGGAACCCGTCGCCGAGCGCGTCGCCGCGCTCGGCGACTTCCTCAGGCAGGAGATCGCCGAGGGTCGGCAGTACCTCCCCGCCGGCCCCAACGTCCTGCGGGCCTTCCAGCAGCCCTTCGACCAGGTGCGGGTGCTCATCGTGGGGCAGGATCCCTACCCCACCCCCGGTCACCCGGTCGGCCTGAGCTTCTCGGTCGCGCCGGACGTGCGCCCTATCCCCGGCAGCCTGGTCAACATCTTCAAGGAGTACACCGCCGACCTCGGCCACCCCGCGCCGGCGGGCGGCGACCTGACGCCGTGGACCGAGCAGGGCGTCCTGCTGCTCAACCGGGTGCTCACCGTCGCCCCCGGCAAGCCGGCCTCGCACCGCGGCAAGGGCTGGGAGCAGGTGACCGAGCAGGCGATCCACGCGCTGGTCGCGCGGAACACCCCGCTGGTCGCCATCCTGTGGGGCCGCGACGCCCGCTCGCTGAAGCCGATGCTCGGCCACGTCCCCTGCGTGGAGTCCGCGCATCCGAGCCCGCTGTCGGCGCGCAACGGCTTCTTCGGCAGCCGTCCGTTCAGCCGGGCGAACCAGCTGCTGGAACAGCAGGGCGCCGCGCCCGTGGAGTGGAAGCTTCCCTGACCCGGCCCGGCCGCCGTCAGCCGCCGAGCACGCCGTCGACCAGGGCCCGGGCCTCCTCCTGCACCCGCGCGAGGTGGTCGGGGCCCTGGAACGACTCGGCGTAGATCTTGTACACGTCCTCGGTGCCGGACGGGCGGGCGGCGAACCAGGCGTCGGCCGTGGCGACCTTGATCCCGCCGAGCGCGGCGCCGTTGCCCGGCGCCGCGGTCTGCACGGCCGTCACCGGCGCGCCGGCCAGCGTGCCGGCCGTGACGTCCTCAGCCGACAGCCTGCCGAGCGCCGCCTTCTGCTCCCGGGTGGCCGGGGCGTCCACCCGGGCGTAGGCCGGGTCGCCGAACCGGGCGGTGAGTTCGGCGTAGTGCTCGCTCGGCGACCGCCCGGTGACCGCGATGATCTCGGCGGCCAGCAGCGCGAGGATGATGCCGTCCTTGTCGGTGGTCCACACCGAGCCGTCGCGCCGCAGGAACGACGCGCCCGCGCTCTCCTCGCCGCCGAAGCCGAGCGACCCGTCCAGCAGCCCGCCGACGAACCACTTGAAGCCGACCGGCACCTCGTAGAGCTCGCGCCCGAGGTCGGCGGCCACTCGGTCGATCATGCCGCTGCTGACCATGGTCTTGCCGACCCGGGCACCGGCCGGCCAGCCGGGCCGGTGCCCCCACAGGTAGGAGATCGCCACGGCCAGGTAGTGGTTGGGGTTCATCAGCCCGGCGTCCGGGGTCACGATGCCGTGCCGGTCGGCGTCGGCGTCGTTGCCGGTCGACACCTGATAGGCGGACCGGCCGGCGATCAGCGAGGCCATCGCGTACGGCGACGAGCAGTCCATGCGGATCTTGCCGTCCCAGTCGAGCGTCATGAAGCGCCAGGTGGGGTCCACCTCGGGGTTGACCACGGTCAGGTCCAGCCGGTGCCGTTCGGCGATCTCCCCCCAGTAGGCCACGCTGGCCCCGCCCAGCGGGTCGGCGCCGATCCGCACGCCGGCCGCCCGGACGGCGTCCAGGTCGAGCACGGCGGGCAGGTCGGCCACGTACCGGCCGAGGAAGTCGTATCGCCCGGTGGTGGCGGCGGCCAGCGCCCGCTCGTAGGGGATCCGCCGGACCTCCTTCAGCCCGCCGGCGATCAGCGCGTTGGCGCGCTCCTGGATCCAGGAGGTGGCGTCGGTGTCGGCCGGTCCGCCGTTCGGCGGGTTGTACTTGTAGCCGCCGTCGCCGGGCGGGTTGTGGGAGGGCGTGACGACCACGCCGTCGGCCAGTCCGGTGCCGCGCCCCTGGTTGTGGGTGAGGATCGCGTGGGACACCGCCGGCGTCGGGGTGAAGCCGTCGCGCTCGTCGATCAGGACGGTCACCTCGTTGGCGGCGAAGACCTCCAGCGCCGAGACCCGGGCCGGCTCGGACAGCGCGTGGGTGTCGGCGCCGAGGAACAGCGGGCCGTCGGTGCCCTGCCGGGCCCGGTACTCGCAGATGGCCTGGCTGGTGGCCAGGATGTGCTCCTCGTTGAACGCGGTCGTCAGCGACGATCCGCGGTGGCCGGAGGTGCCGAAGGCGACCCGCTCGCCGGGCCGCTGCGGATCGGGGTGCCGCGCGTAGTACGCCGTCACGAGGCGGGGCACATCAACCAGGTCGGACGTCTGGGCCGGCCGGCCGGCGCGCTCGTGCACCATGAGAAACTCCTCGTCCCGTACGGGTTCCGGACAGGATGCCACCTACCCCCGGGACGTCCCGTTCATCCCGGCTCCTACCACCAGGTGGATGGTATCCACGGCGCGTCCCGACATGTCCGGCGGCCGTCACGATAGCGACATTCCTCCCCGGTAGCCCGGCCGGTTTCGCTACCATGACGGCTACCTGACCCGGTGGAGCTCGAGGAGGACGCGGTGCGCGCAGATTCCCCGCACGGGCTGGACGTCCGCACCCCCAACTCGGCCCGCATCTACGACTTCATGCTCGGCGGCAAGGACAACTTCGCCGCCGATCGGGAGGCGGCCGCGCAGATCCTCCGGGTCTGCCCGCAGGCACGGGACGGCGTCCGCCTCAACCGCGAGTTCCTGGTCAACGCGGTCCGCCACCTGGCCGCCGAGGCCGGCGTCCGGCAGTTCGTCGACATCGGGGCGGGCCTGCCGACGCAGAACAACGTGCACGAGGTCGCGCACGCGGTGGACCGGTCGGCGCGGGTGGTGTACGTCGACAACGACCCGATCGTCTGCGTGCACGGCCGGGCGCTGCTGGCCGACGCGAACACGGTGGCGATGGTCGAGGCCGACCTGCGTGATCCGGGCGACCTGTACGCCAGGATCGACGAGACCGGGCTCATCGACTGGGACCGGCCGGTCGCCGTGCTGATGGTGGCGATGCTGCACTTCGTCCCCGACCCTTACGATGCCGTGGCCCGGCTGCGCGAGTTGATGGCGCCGGGCGGCCACCTGGTGATCAGCCACCTGACCAGGGACGAGGGGGACGGCGAGCTGACCGACCGGCTGCGCGACATCTACTCGCGCAGCGGCACTCCGGTGGTGCCGCGCACGATCCCGGAGATCCGCGCGCTGTTCGGCGACTTCGAACTGATCGAGGACGAGCAGTTCATGCCCGCCTACCTGGTGCGGCGGTTCGCGGCCCTCGGCTGGGGATCCGTCGGCCGCAAGCCCTGATCCCCCGGCGGGAGCGGCTCACCCGCCGGCCGCGACGCGCGCCGCCACCGCCCGCGCCTCGGCGACCGCCGCCGGGATGTCGAGCACCGGGTAGATCACCAGCCGGACGGTCCGGGCCGGATCGGCGACCAGGATCAGCCGCTTCAGCCGGGTCGTCTGGCCGGTCCGGAAGGTCGGCAGCCGGAGCGCGGCGGCCAGCGCCGACTCCGCGTCCGACAGCAGCGGGAAGGTTACGCCCTCGGCCAGGGCGAACGCGCGCTGCTCGTCGGGGCGCTGGGTGCTGATCCCGTGCACGGTGACGCCGGCGGCGGCGAGTTCCGGCGCGATGTCGCGGAACAGCCGGTTCTCCAGAGTGCACCCCGCCGCGCCGGGCACCTGGTCCCAGTCGGGCGGCAGCGGGCCGGGCCGCCCGGTGGCCGGGTAGGTGAAGATCACTGTAGCCCCGGCCGGGGCCACCACGTCCACCTCTCCCGGTTCCGCCCGCGGCGGCAGTACGGCCGGCAGCGGCAGCGGGCCGGGGATCGCGGCGCCCGCCAGCGCGTGGACCCGCGCCGCCTCCCGGCCGTCCGGCGCGGCGGTCCCGGTGAGCGAGCCGTCGGCCAGCAGCCAGCGGTCCGCCCAGTCCTGCATGGAGATCAGCACCGGCGCCAGCGCCCGGCCCCGTCCGGTCAGCAGGTACTCGTGCCGGGTGGGCCCGGTCTGGTAGGGCCGCCGGGCCAGCACGCCGTGCTCCACCAGGTGCCGGAGCCGCTCGGTGAGCACCTTGCGGGAGATGCCGAGCTCGGCCAGCAGTTCTTCGAAGCGGTGGTGCCCGCGGGTCACCTCGCGGACGATCAGCAGACTCCACCAGTCGCCGATGACCGCCGCGGCCTGTGCGATCGCACAGGCCAGGTCCTGCTCACGTGGTTCCCTGGCCATGCCGCCACTTTACGCCCTCCTCGGTCTCTGATAGAAACTCATAAGTTCCTAAAGGAGACTAATATCGTGTCCGTGCTGTCCTTCCCGGTCCAAGTGGGCTGGGCGACGTTCCGGCGCACCTGGCGGGTGACCCGCCGCGCCTATCCCTGGTCCTACTTCATCGGCACCCTGATGCTCGGGGTGTTCACCGTCGGGCTGGCCCATCTCGGCCTGCAGGCGATCGGCGGCGGGCAGGTGGCCGCCGGCTTCACCGCCGCCACCGGATCGGCGGACTACCTCGGCTACATCACCGTGGGGGCCGCGGCTTTCATGTTCACCACGCACGGGGTGCTGTGGGTGGGCAAGGCGCTGATCGAGGAGCAGCGGGCCGGCACGCTCGGCGCGCTGCTGCTGGCGCCGGCCCGCCGGCTACCCTACCTGCTGGGCTTCGCCGGTTTCGCCTTCACCGCCATCGCGCTGGAGGTGGCCGTGCTGCTCGGCTGCGCGCTCGCGCTCGGCGCCCGGCCGGCCGCCATGGGCGCGTCGCAGGCGGCGCTCGCGGTGCTCACGTTGGGCGTGGCGGTGTTCGGCATGTCGGTGGTGCTCGGCGGCGTCATGATCACTGCCGGTGAGGCGCACATCACCCAGAACACCGTGTTCTTCGCCATCGCCCTGCTGTCCGGCTTCACCTTCCCGCGGCAGGACCTGCCGGTGGTCCTGCAGTGGCTCGGCGAGCTGGTGCCGACCACCGCCGCGATGGACGTGATCCGCGGGGTGTTCACCACCGGCGCCGGCGTCCCGCCCGGCCGGGCGGCGGTGGCGGTGCTGCTCGGCCTCGCCTACACCGCGGCCGGCCTGGCCTACCTGCCGCGCGCCGAGCGGCACTCCATGGAGAGGAATCACTGACATGATCAGGACCGTCGGGCTGCGCAAGGAGTTCCGCACCCGCCGCGCGACCACGACCGCGGTCGCCGGGCTCACCCTGGAGATCCCCCGCGGCCGGGTGACCGGACTGCTCGGGCTGAACGGCGCGGGCAAGACCACCACCATCAAGATCCTCGCCACCCTGCTGCGGCCGACGGCCGGCACGGTGCTGGTGGACGACCTGGACCCGCTGCGCGACGCCGGGGCGGTGCGGCGCCGGATCAACCTCATCGCGGGCGGCGAGCGCATGGTGTACGCGCGGATGACCGGCCGGGAGAACCTGTGGTACTTCGGCCGGCTCTACGACGTGCCGGGCGCCGTGCTGCGCCCCCGGGTGGCCGAGCTGCTGGAGCTGGTCGGGCTGTCGGCCGCCGCCGACACCAGGGTGGAGCGGTACTCGCGCGGAATGACGCAGCGGCTGTCCATCGCACGCGGCCTGATCAACGATCCGGCCTACCTGCTGCTGGACGAGCCGACCCTCGGCCTGGACGCGCCGATCGCCCGCGACCTGCGCCGGGTGGTCGCCCGGCTGGCCGCCGAGGGCACCGGCGTGCTGCTCACCTCGCACTACCTCGCCGAGGTGGAGGAGCTGTGCCAGCACGTGTACGTGATCGCCGGCGGGCATCACCTCACCGCCGGCAGCCCGGCCGAGCTGACCGCGCGGGCCGGCTGCCACCGGTCCGTCCGGGTCACCGTGACCGGCGCCGGGCCGGAGGTGGCCGCCGCGGTGGAGTCGCTGGCCGCCGATCTCGGCGCCGCGGCCGTGCTGGACCGGGCGGCGGACGGCTCGCTGGTCGCCTCGCTGAGCCACCCCGGGGAGATCGCCGGCCCGCTCGCCATGGCCGTGGTCGGCGCCGGCGGCACGCTCGCCGGCCTGGAGGTCGCCGAGCCGACGCTGGAGGACGCGATCCTGGCGCTCAACGACCGGGCCGGGATGGTGAGCGCGTGATCACGCTGCGGCCGCACGAGAAGCTGCTGTACCGGGCCACGCCGCGGCGGGCGGCAGCGGGCCGCCGGACCCGGCGGCCCGCCGGTCAGGCGCTGCGGCACGCGGGCCGGGTGTTCGCGGCCGAGGCCCTCAAGCAGCACCGCCGGTCCTTCGGCAGCAAGCTGGTGGTCTTCTCCATGCTGATCTGGCCGGTGATGCAGCTGGCGGCCACCTACTACACCGTCCGCCCGCTGGCCGCCACCCCCGGCATCGCCGAGCGCTGGCCGCTCGCCGCCGACCCCGGGCTGCTGCTGGCCTTCCTCGCCACCGGCACGCTCGGCTTCACCTTCTTCTTCTCGCTGGTGCAGTCGGCCTGGCACTTCTCGTTCGAGCGCGTCACCGGAACGCTGGAACTGCTGTTCCTTTCCCCGGCCGACCGCCTGGTGATCGTGGTGGCCAACGGCTTCGGCGCGCTGGTGCAGAACGCCTGGCTGTTCACCTGCTTCATGATCGCCGCGTTCACCGTGCTCGACGTGGTCCATGTCGCCCATCCGGCGATGTACGCGGTGGTGTTCCTCGCCCTGCTGGTGCCCGCCATCGCCTGGGGGGCGTTCCTCAACAGCGTGCTGATCTTCTCCCGGGACTCGGCGTTCCTCTACACGCTGCTGGACGACCCGATGTGGTTCGCCGCCGGAGTGCGGCTGCCGCTGTTCGCGCTGCCGGGGTGGATCCGGGCGGCCGGCTCGGTGCTGCCGCTGACCGGCAGCCTGGTCGTGGTGCGCGGCGCGCTGCTGTCCGGGCAGACCGCCGGCGAGCTGGCCCCGGAGCTGGCCGCGCTGGCCGGCCTGTCGGCGCTGCTCTTCGCCGCGGCCGTGCTGGCGCTGCGGCTCGGCGAGGCGAACGCGCAGCGTACCGGCCGGCTGCGGCTGTTCTGAGCCGGGTCAGGCCGGCGGGCCGAGGTGGCGCTCCAGGGAGTCGACCTTGCCGGTCATCGCGCCGGTCACCCCAGCGCGCACGTCGGCCTTGAGCACCAGGCTCACCCGGGGTGCCACCTCGGCCACCGCCTCGACGGCCCGCCGCACGACGTCCATCACCTCGTCCCACTCGCCCTCGACCGTGGTGAACATCGCGTCGGTGCTGTTGGGCAGCCCGCTGTCGCGCACCACCCGCACCGCCCTGGCCACCGGCTCCGACACGCCCTCGCCCACGCCCAGCGGGGTCACCGAGAAAGCTACGATCATTCACCCATTGTCCAGGGCGACGAGCGGCGCCGGGTAGCCGGCCACCTTGGGGGACGCCTTCCACGGCTGGTGGACCAGCCCGGCGGGCAGGCCGGCCAGCTCGGGGACGTACCGCCGCACGTACTCGCCACCGGGGTCGAAGCGGTGCGCCTGGCGCAGCGGGTTGAGCATCCGGTTGGGCCGGGTGTCGTTGCCGGTGCCGGCGACCCACTGCCAGTTCCCCCAGTTGTTGGCCACGTCACCGTCCAGCAGCAGCTCGGCGAAGTGCTCCCCGCCGACCCGCCAGTGCACCCGCAGCCTCTTGGTCAGGAAGGAGCCCACGATCATGCGGGCGCGGTTGTGCATCCATCCCTCGGCGAGCAGTTGCCGCATGCCGGCGTCCACGATCGGCACGCCGGTCATGCCCTCGCGCCAGGCCTGCGCGGCGTCCGGATCGTCGTTCCACTCCACCTGGCGTGGCCGGTAGTCGCGCCGGGGCAGCTCGGGGAAGGCCATCGCGACCTGGTGGAAGAAGTCGCGCCAGCACAGCTGCCGGACGAAGGCGTCCGCGCCGGGGTGCCCGCTCGCCCGGGCGACCACCTCCGAGGGGGACACGCAGCCGAACCGCAGGTACGGGCTCAGCATGGAGGTCTGGTCCTCGGCCAGCTCGTCGTGGCCTTCGGCGTAGTCGGCCAGGCAGAGCTTCACCCACAGCTCCAGCCGCCGGCGCGCCACGCTCTCGCCGCCGCGTAGCCCGCCGGCCGGCCGGCGGCGGGCGGCGGGCACCTCCCCGGGGTCGAGCCCGGCGGGCAGCCGGACCACCCGGGGCGCGGCCAGCACCCGGCGGTGCGGTTCGGCCGTCCAGGCCCGCCAGTAGGGGGTGAACACCCGGTAGTGATCACCGGCGGCGGGGGTGAGATCACCCGGCGGCACCACGGTGACGCCCGGGAAGAGCCGGAAGTCCAGCCGGTGCTCCCGGCAGGCCTCGCCGAGCCGCCGCTCGCGGCGCCGGGCGTACCGGCTCACGTCGGCCGACGCCCAGATCGCCGCCGCGGGCAGCTCGGTGGCCAGCCGGACCGCCTCGGCCACCGGGTCACCGCGCCGCACCACCAGGTCGCCGCCGAGATCGCGCAGCGAGGAGCGCAGGTCGTCCAGCGACTCGGCCAGGAACACGTCCCGGTGCCGGCCTCGGATGCCGGGGTCGGCGACGAACAGCGGCACCACCGTGCGCGCGCGGGCGCACGCCTCGGCCAGCGCCGGATGGTCGTGCACCCGCAGGTCCCGGTTGAGCAGCACGATGATCGTGTCCACGTTCCTGAATTCGGTGGCGAGCGGGCCGCCGGTTGCGTCCGGACGGGCCCCGGTCTCGAATACCAGGGTGTGACCGAAAGCAGGGGAACGGCTCGGGAACCGGCCGTCGCCTGGCACCCTTTTACCTCGGCGGGTGACTCCGCCGCGGAGCACTGGACGATGCGCATGGACGAGCAGACCGCCGGCGAGGCCGGCGAGCCGGGGGACGACGGGCCGAGTTACGGCATCGGCGCGGTCGCCCGGCGGCTCGGCGTGCCCGCGCCCACCCTGCGCACCTGGAATCTCCGCTACGGCATCGGACCTAGCCATCGCAGCCCCGGCGGGCACCGCCGGTACGGCGCGCTGGACCTGCGGCGGCTGGAGGAGATGAACCGGCTGATCAAGGCGGGCCTGCCGCCGGCCGAGGCGGCGCAGGCGGCGCTCGGCACCCGGGTCGCGCCGCCCGGCCGACCGGCGGGCACCCGCCTGGTGCCGGTGGAGGTCACCCCGCCCGCGGCGCCGGCCCATCCCAGGGTACCGACCGCCGCGGCGCTGGCCCGGGCCGCGGTCAACCTGGACGGCGCCGCGGTGGTGGCCGGTCTCGCGGCCGCGCTGGCCGAGCACGGCGTGCCGTGGACCTGGCGGCACCTGGTGCTGCCGGTCTTCGACACCATCGTCCGGCGGCAGGAGACGACCGGCGCGGGCGTGGAGATCGAGCACCTGTTCTCCGAGCGGCTGCTCAGCGCGCTGAGCGAGCGCGCCGGGCGCCCGCCGGTCCCCGCCCATCCCCGCCCAGTGCTGCTGGCCTGTGCCGCGGACGACCAGCACAGCCTGCCGCTGTACGCGCTGGCCGCCACGCTGACCGGCTCGCACGCCCTGGAGACCCGGGTGCTCGGGCCGCGCACCCCCTACGCCGCGCTGGGTGACGCGATGCGCCGGCTCGGCCCGGTGGCGGTCTTCGTATGGTCCCAGCTGGAGGAGACCGGTGATCCGGCCCCGCTGGGCCGGTTGCCGGTGCTGCGCCCGGCGAGCCGGATCATCGTCGGCGGGCCCGGCTGGTGGGACGTCCCGCTGCCCGCGGGCGTGACCCGGGCCGTCTCGCTGCCCGACGCCGTCACCCAGGTGCTGGCCGGCCTCCACTAGCGGCCGCCGCGTATCGCGACGGCCAGGTGCCCGATCGCCGGGCCCGCGCCGCCGGCCGGGCGGCATCCATGGCCGGCCGCCGCGCCGCACCGGCCGGGTGCCCGCCGGGCGACGCGAACCTGCGTGCCCTGCGGGGATCCGCGCCGGGCCGGCCACCCGTCCAGGGCCGGTGACCGGCCGCCCGGCGATCTCCGGCGCGAAATCCATGACACCGATTTGACCCGGGATGGGTTGCGCCACGCCGCCCAGGGCAGCTACGAATAGGTTTTGAATAAGTTTCTGACCCGAGGAGGGTCCTATGACGGAAACCCTGGGCGCCCGGCTGGCGAGCGGCGACGACGCCGCGCTGGCCGAGTGCCTTCGCACCCACGCGGGGTTGATCGCGTCCTACCTGCGCAAACTGGTCCCGGCGCAGGACGTCGAGGACGTGCGGCAGGTGGTCTTCGCCGAGGTGTGGCGCTCCCGCGCGCGGTACGACCCGGCCCGCAGCCTGGAGGCCTGGCTGCTCGGGATCACCCGTAAGCGCGCCATCGATCACCTGCGGGCGCGCACGCTCACCACCGTCCCGCTGGAGAGCGTGTCCGAGCCCGGCGACGAGGACGGCCGCGACACCGCCGAGGCGGTCGGGCGGCGCGACCAGATCGAGCGGGCGCTCGCCGTGCTGCCGGACGCCCAGCGCGAGGCCATCGAGCTCGCCTACTGGTCGGACCTGACCCAGCGCGAGATCGCCGAACGGCTCGACGTGCCGCTGGGCACCGTCAAGGCCCGTACCTCCCGCGGCCTGCACCGGCTGTCGGCCGTGCTGTCCCCTCTCGCGGCGTGACCGCGCGCCGCCAGGGCACGACCGCCATATGACCGGGCCACTCGCCCCCGACGGTCACCCGGTCCCCGAACCGGAGAGCCCGGCGACCGGCCCTCCGGTGACGCCCCTGGTGGCCTGGCCGACCGCGGGCGGCACCCGCCGGGCGGCCCGGCGGAGCGCCTGGGGCACCCCCGCCGCGCCGCCCGCCTGACGGCGGCCCGGTCAGGTGGTTCCCGGACGGACGACGGCCAGCGAGCGGGGCGGCAGAGTGAGATCCGCCCCGGCCAGCGAGATCTTCGGATCCGAGGCCAGCAGCACCGTACCCGGGGCCGGCGGCACCGTGCCGGATGCCAGCGGCACCGTCACGGTCGCCTCGCCCAGGTTGGCCGCCACCCGCAGCGTCCCCCGGTGCACGATGATCCACCGGTCCTGCTCGCTCACCTCGGTGACCACCCGGTCCAGCCGCGGGTCGGCGAGCTCCGGGCACGCCCGGCGCAGCGCGATCAGGTCGCGGTACCAGCCGAGCAGGTCCGCGTGCCCCGGCGCCGACCGCTCGTCCCAGTTCAGCTTGGAGCGGTGGAAGGTCGCCTCGTCCGACGGGTCGGGCGCCATCGCGCCCCAGTCGTCGTAGCCGTGGCCGAGGAACTCCCGCTCCCGCCGCTCGCTCTCGCCCTGCTTCAGATGCGGCTCCACGTGGTCGGTGAAGAACTGGAACGGGCTGCTCGCCCCCCACTCCTCCCCCATGAACAGCATCGGGGTGAACGGCGAGGTCAGCAGCAGGCCGGCGCCCAGCCGCAGCGCCTCGGCCGGCAGCCGGTCGCCCATCGCGCGGTTGCCGATCTGGTCGTGGTTCTGCAGGCAGGCCACGAAGCGGTATCCGGGCGTGCGCAGCCGGTCCACCGGGCGGCCGTGCACCCGCCCGCGGAAGGTCGAGTAGGTGCCGTCGTGCAGGTAGGCAGAGGTGAGCACCTTGGCCAGCGCGGCCATCGACCCGAAGTCGCAGTAGTAGCCGTGCCGCTCGCCGGTGATCGCCGAGTGCAGCGCGTGATGCACGTCGTCGTCCCAGGTGGCGGCCAGCCCGTGACCACCGGCCTCGCGCGGGGTGACCAGCCGGGGGTTGTTCATGTCGGACTCGGCGATCAGCGTCAGCGGCCGGCCGACCGCGGCGGCCAGCCCGTCCACCTCGATCGCCAGCTCCTCCAGGAAGTGCAGGGCTCGGCTGTCGACCAGCGCGTGCACGGCGTCCAGGCGCAGCCCGTCCATGTGATAGTCGCGCAGCCACTGCACGGCGTTGTCGATGAAGTAGCGGCGCACCTCGTCCGACCCCGGCCCGTCCAGGTTGACCGCCTGCCCCCAGAAGGACGCCGCCGACTCGTTGAAGTACGGCCCGAAGGGCGCCAGGAAGTTCCCCGACGGCCCCAGGTGGTTGTAGACCACGTCCAGCAGCACGCCGATCCCGGCCCGGTGGCAGGCGTCCACGAACCGCTTGAGGCCGTCCGGGCCGCCGTACTCCTCGTGCACCGCGTACAGGTCGACGCCGTCGTACCCCCAGTTGTACCGGCCGGGCACCGGCGGCACCGGCAGCAGCTCGACCAGGTCGACGCCCAGCTCCACCAGGTGCGGGATCCGGGCCGCCGCCGCGTCGAAGGTGCCCTCGGTGGTGAACGTGGCGACGTGCAGCTCGTAGATCACCGCCCCCGGCAGGGCCCGGCCCCGCCAGGCCTGGTCACTCCAGCGGAACTCGCCATGGTCGTACACCCGGCTCGGCCCGAAGATGCCCTCCGGCTGCCGGCGGGTCCGCGGGTCGGGCAGCGGGTCCCCGCCGTCCAGCCGGAAGGCGTAGTCGGTGCCGTGGCCGGCACCGGGCACCTCGGCCGTCCACCAGCCGTCCCCGCGGGCGGCCATCTCGTGCCGCTCGGTGCCGCCGATCTCCACCTCGACGCGACCGGCCGCCGGCGCCCAGACCTCGAACAATGTCCCTCCCCAGCTCGCGCGGCGGCCAAGGCCACGAGCCTGGGCCGCCCCGCTATTCCTTTTCCAGCAACGCCACGGGATAACGTGCGAGAAGGTGCGCGAACGGGACACGCCCGGTGTGCGGGGCTCCGGTGAGCACGTCCCGCCACCGGCCCGGCGGCAGGGTCAGCGTCGCCGCCCCGAAGCCGCCGCGGCGGGCCAGGCCGGCCGGGAACCGGGTGGCCACCACGACCGCCTGTTCGCCCCGGGCGAACGCGATGGCGTGCTCTCCCGGCTCGCCGGGGTCGCCGGTCTCGATCGGGGCGTACGGCGCGACCGGGTCCAGCCGGGAGCGGACCCGCAGCGCCGAAGCGGTCACGTGCAGCTTGTCGGCGTCCCAGGAGTCGCCGCCGGCGCCCAGCAGCGTGCGGCGGTAGGCGTAGTCGACCGGGCGGCGGTTGTCCGGGTCGACCAACGAGAAGTCGGTCGTCTCGCTGCCCTGGTAGACGTCCGGGATGCCGGGCATCATCAGCTGCACCAGCTTCTGGCCCAGCGAGTTGACGCGGGCGCAGGCGTCGATCCGCTCGGTGAAGGCGGCCACCGACGGCCCGCAGACCTCGATCGCCCGGGCGGCGAACTCGCGGACGCCCTGCTCGTAGGCGGCGTCCGGCGCGATCCACGAGATGGAGGTCTTCGCCTCCCTGGCCGACTTGTACAGGAACTCGGCGAACCGCTCGGTGCTGATCGGCCAGGCGGCCATCAGGTTCTGCCAGGCGAAATAGTCGAGCTTGGGGTCGAAGGAGACCTGCCGCGACCACTCGTCGACCGCCGCCGCCCACTCTGCCGGCAGTTCCGACAGCACGGCGAGCCGAGCCCGCACGTCCTCCGACCGCTTGGTGTCGTGGGTGGACAGCGTGGTCATCGTGTACGGCGCCATGCCGGCGCAGAACTCGTGGAACTCCGCGGCCGAGACGCCGAAGTGGTCCGGCTCACCGCCCACCTCGTTCAGGCAGGCCAGCGGGTACCAACGGTACAGCGCGGTGTCCTCCACGCCCTTGGCCATCACCGGCCCGCAGGTCTGCTGGAACCGGGTCACCGTCTCGGCCGGGCCGGACAGCACCAGCTCGGCCGCCCTGGCCACCAGCGCCGGGTCGGCGCGCCCGGCCGCCGCGTCGGCCGCCGCCCGGATCACCTTGACCGTCTCGGCCGGCGGCTCCTCGCCGGGCA
The DNA here is from genome assembly GCF_016863395.1 of Sphaerisporangium rufum. GTDB lineage: Bacteria > Actinomycetota > Actinomycetes > Streptosporangiales > Streptosporangiaceae > Sphaerisporangium > Sphaerisporangium rufum. The sequence goes on from NZ_BOOU01000002.1 coordinate 76,711, forward strand.
CCACGTAGGCGCGGTACACCGGCATGGCCGCCAGCAGCTCGACCATCGCCGCGCGCAGCTCAGGCTCGCGCCGGGTGAGCCGGTCCATCTCGCCGCCGAAGAACTGGGCGAGCACCTGCTTCTTGGCCTCGTAGCGGACGGTGTCGTAGTCCCGCGGGAAGCCGGTGCGCCCGGTGAACAGGTCGATCAGCGGCGCGGCGCCGGCCGGATCGACGAACAGCCGGGTCACCATGTTGAGGGCGTCGTAGCCGGTGGTGCCGTCGCACGCCCAGTCGGCCGGCAGCCGCTCGTCCCCGATGAGGATCTTCTCGGCCACCGTCCACACCGGGGCCCGCTCGCGCAGCCGGGTCAGGTAACCGCGCGGATCGGCCAGCCCGTCCGGGTGGTCGACCCGCAGCCCGCTGATCACGCCGTCGGCCACCAGGCGCAGGATGACCTCGTGGGTGGCCTCGAACACCTCCGGGTCCTCCACGCGCAGCCCGATGAGCGACGACACGTCGAAGAACCGGCGGTATCCGGGCGGGGTGCGCCAGGGGGCCAGCCGGTAGAACTGGTCGGCGAGGCCGCCGCCGCCCGGCCGCACCGGGAACTCGTGGTCGTGGTAGCGCAGCACGTCACCGTCCGCCACGACCTCGGCGGACACGTCCACGCCGTCACCGAGCACGGGCATGGTGACCTTGCCGTCCGCCCAGTCGATGTCGAACCAGCCCGCCGACGCGGCCGCCGGCCCGTGCTGGAGCACGTCCCACAGGCGGGCGTTGGCCGACTCGGGCACCGGCACGGTCATGTGGTTGGGCACGATGTCGGCCACCAGCGGCAGCCCGCGGGCGGCGAGCGCCCGCAGGCCCTCCTCGCCGCCGAACTCCGCCCTGATCCGGGTGTGGTCGGTGACGTCGTAGCCGTGCTGCGAGGACGGCACCGCCTGCAGCACCGGCGACAGGTAGAGGTGGCTCACCCCCAGCTCGGCCAGGTAGCCGGTCAGCCCGGCCGCCGCGTCGAACCCGAACTCGGGGGTGAGCTGGAGTCGGTAGGTGGCCGTCGGGACGCCCCCGGCGGGCGGTACGGGCTCGGTCACGGTCGGTCCTTCCGGTGGTGCGTCGGCGGGCGGGGCGGCGGTCAGGCGCGGCGCAGCACCCGGACCGAACGGCCCGCGACGGGCACCTGCTCGCCCGCCCGGTACAGCCTCGCGTCGACCTCGATGGGCACCGCGGTGTCGATCTCGGGAACCCACACGTCGCCGAAGTCCTTCGGGATCGTGAAGTCGATCAGGTCGTGGTGGGCGTTGAACATCAGCAGGAACGAGTCGTCCACGATCCGCCGGCCGCGGCGGTCCGGCTCGGTGATCGCCTCGCCGTTGAGGAAGACGCACAGCGACTTGGCGTAGCCGTTCTGCCAGTCGCCGTCGGTCATCTCGCTGCCGCCGGGGGTGAGCCAGGCGATGTCGGTCAGCTCGTCGCCCGACCCGCGCACCGCGCGGCCGAAGAAGAAGCGGCGGCGGCGGAACACCGGGTGGTCGCGGCGCAGCCGGGCCAGCCGCTGGGAGAACTCCAGCAGCAGCCAGTTCTCCCGCACGTCGGACCAGTCGACCCAGCTGATCTCGTTGTCCTGGCAGTAGGCGTTGTTGTTGCCCTGCTGGGTGCGCCCGAGCTCGTCGCCGTGCGAGAGCATCGGCACGCCCTGGGACAGGAACAGCGTGGCCAGGAAGTTGCGCTTCTGCTGCTCGCGCAGCGCCTCCACCGCGCCGCCGGCCGGGCCCTCGACTCCGCAGTTCCACGAGCGGTTGTCGTCGGTGCCGTCCCGGTTGCCCTCGCCGTTGGCGTCGTTGTGCTTGTGGTCGTAGGAGACCAGGTCGCGCAGCGTGAAACCGTCGTGGCAGGTCACGAAGTTGATCGACGCGGCCGGGCGCCGGCTGTCGTCCTGGTAGAGGTCGCTGGAGCCGGTGAGCCGGGAGGCGAACTCCGGCAGCGCGGCCGGCTCGCCCCGCCACATGTCGCGGATCGTGTCGCGGTAGCGGCCGTTCCACTCGGTCCACCGGGGCGGGAAGTTGCCCACCTGGTAGCCGCCGGGCCCCACGTCCCATGGCTCGGCGATCAGCTTGACCTGGCTGAGCACCGGATCCTGCTGGACCAGGTCGAAGAACGCCGACAGCCGGTCCACCTCGTGCAGCTCGCGGGCCAGGGTGGCGGCGAGGTCGAAGCGGAAGCCGTCCACGTGCATCTCGATGACCCAGTAGCGCAGCGAGTCCATGATCATCTGGAGCGTGTGCGGCGAGCGCATGAGCAGGCTGTTGCCGGTGCCGGTGGTGTCCATGTAGTACCGCTGGTCGTCGTCGACCAGGCGGTAGTAGGACGCGTTGTCGATGCCCCGCATGCTCAGCGTCGGCCCGAGGTGGTTGCCCTCGGCGGTGTGGTTGTAGACCACGTCGAGGATGACCTCGATGTTCGCCTCGTGCAGCGCCTTGACCATCGCCTTGAACTCCAGCACCTGCCCGCCCCGCTCGCCGGAGCTGGAGTAGGCGTTGTGCGGCGCGAAGAAGCCGATGGTGTTGTAACCCCAGTAGTTGGTCAGCCCCCGCTGCTCCAGGGTGTCGTCGGTGACGAACTGGTGCACCGGCATCAGCTCGACCGCGGTCACCCCGAGCCCGGTGAGATGATCGATGATCTCCGGGTGCCCGAGGGCGGCGTAGGTGCCGCGGATGCGCTCGGGGATGCGCGGATGCTGGATCGTCAGCCCCCGGACGTGCGCCTCGTAGATCACCGTGTCGTGGTACGGCGTGGCCGGCGGCCGGTCGTGGCCCCAGCCGAAGAACGGATTGATCACCACCGACTTCGGTACGTAGGGCGCCGAGTCGGTGTCCTCCCGGCTGTCCGGCTCGCCGAACCGGTAGCCGTACGCGGCCTGGTCCCAGCGGACGCCGCCCTCGATCGCCTTGGCGTAGGGATCGAGCAGCAGCTTGTTGGGATTGCACCGCTGGCCGCGCGCCGGGTCGTAGGGCCCGTGCACGCGGTAGCCGTACCGCTGCCCCGGCCCGACGCCGGGGAGATATCCATGCCAGACGAACGCCTCGCACTCGGTGAGCGCGACGCGCCGCTCGGTGTCGTCGTCGTCGAAGAGGCAGAGCTCGACGCGCTCGCCGACCTCTGTGTACAGCGCGAAGTTGGTTCCCGCGCCGTCGTAGGTCGCTCCCAGCGGATAGGGATCGCCGGGCCAAATCTCGATCATGTCACCGTCCGGATAGGCACGTGCCCCGTGTTCCCCTGTACACGCGGCTCATGCCGCCGAGTACGTAGATCGTGCGCTCTGGGGAGGTTCGCGCGCTGCCAGGCTACTGGACCCGCGCCGCGGTCCGGCGCCGGACACTCGGGCGGTCACCTGGACGTCACACGCCTGGCACACCGTGTTGATCCGCGCCGCTCCGCCGGCGCCGAGCATCCCGTCATACCGGACAGACGCTTATGAATTTCCCAGAAACCGCAGGTAGCCTCACCCTGCATGGATTGGAAGCGCAGAGCGAACCATGCCCTCGAAGAGGTCACCGGGTACCGGCTGAGCCGGGCCGGCGCCCCGGCGCCGGCCGGCCCGCCGGACGCCGCCCCCGGCGAGGAGCCGCTCGTCCGCCCGCCGGCCGACCCGGTGGCCGACCGGCTGCTGCGCGCCCCCGTCTTCATCCTCTCCCCGGTGCGCTCGGGGTCCACGCTGCTGCGCGCCCTGCTCGACGCCCACCCGCTGCTGCACGCGCCGCACGAGCTGCACGTCCGCCGGCTGACCGTGGGCTTCGGCACCAAGCTCGCCCGGCAGGCGATGGAGGAGCTCGGCCACGATCGCGGCGACCTGGAACACCTGCTGTGGGACCGGGTGCTGCACCGCGAGCTGGTACGCAGCGGCAAGAAGATCATCGTGGACAAGACCCCGGCCAACGCCTTCGCCTACCGGCGGATCGCCACCTGCTGGCCGGACGCGCGCTTCGTCTTCCTGCTGCGCCACCCGGGCTCCATCGCCCGGTCCTGGCACGAGGCCAGCCCGGACCGGCGCACCCCGGAGGAGGCCGCGCTGGACGCGCTGCGGTACATGAAGGCGGTCGAGCGGGCCCGCGGGGCGCTGTCCGGGCTCACCGTGCGCTACGAGGACCTGACCGCCGAGCCCGAGGCCGAACTGCGCCGGATCTGCGACTTCCTGGACGTCCCGTTCGAGCCGGGCATGCTCGAGTACGGCGAGGGGCTGGTACTGCGCAAAGGCCTCGGCGACTGGAAGGACAAGATCCGGGCCGGCCAGGTGCTGCCCGGCCGGGAACCGCCGGCCGCCGACGCGCTGCCCGCGCCGCTGCGTGCCATGTGCTCCACCTGGGGCTACTCCGCCGACCAGGCGGAGGGCCCGTGAGGATCCGCTACATGCTGCTGCACGCCTACGGGATGGGCGGCACCATCCGCACCGTCATCAGCCAGGCCAACCACATGGCGGACGCCGGGCACGAGGTGGAGATCGTCAGCGTGGTCCGCCGCCGGAAGAACCCGCAGTTCGCCATCGACCCGCGGGTCCGGGTCATCACGCTGGCCGACCAGCGCGCCGGGGTGAGTCCCGACTCCACCGTCCGGCGCGTCTGGCGTCGGGTGCGCGGGAAGATCGTGCCGCGCGGCGAGTTCGCCGCCGGCTACTTCACCGAGCGCGTCGAGAAGGCGGTCATCGACTACGTCACCGGACTGGACGGCGGCGTGCTGGTGACCACCCGGCCCGCGCTCAATCTCATCAGCGCGCGCCGCGCGCCGGACCACGTGGTGCGGGTCGGCCAGGAGCACATGAACCTGGCGACCTACAAGAAAGGGGTGCGGGAGGCGATCGGCCGCTACTACGGCGGCCTCGACGCGGTGGCGGTGCTCACCGAGACCGACCGGGCCGACTTTCGGCGGGCCGTCCCGGGCCTGCGGGTCGAGCGGATCCCGAACGCGGTGCACCGGATCGACCGGGCCAGGTCCGCCCTTACCGCCCCCGTCATGGTGGCCGCCGGGCGGCTGTTCACGCAGAAGGGCTTCGACCTGCTCATCCCGGCCTTCGCCGAGGTCGTCAAGGCGCATCCGGACTGGCGGCTGCGCATCTTCGGCTCCGGGCCGAAGAAGGACATGCTGCAGGCCATGATCGACGAGCGGGGGCTCGGCGGGGCGGTCACGCTGATGGGCCGCACCGAGCACCTGGACCGTGAGCTCGCCGCGGCGTCGGCCTACGTGCTCAGCTCCCGGTTCGAGGGACTGCCGATGGTGATGATCGAGGCGATGGCGCACGGGCTGCCCATCGTCGCGTTCGACTGCCCGACCGGCCCGCGCGACGTGCTGACCCACGGCGAGGACGGTCTGCTCGTTCCGCCGGGGGACATCGCGGCGCTGGCCGCGGGCATGCGGCGGGTGGTGGAGGAGCCGGAGCTGCGGCGCCGCCTCGGCGGGGCCGCGGCGCGGACGGTGCGCGCCTACGCGCCGGCGGTGGTCATGCCCACCTGGGAGGCGCTGTTCACCGAGCTGACCCTGGGCAGGCGGCGGAGCGCGGACCGGCCGGGCCGCTGAGGCGGACTCGGACGCCGAGTCGGGTTCAGCACGCGATGGCCGGGGGCGGACACGGTGCCTGGCTCGCCCGCGACCCGCGCTCAGACGCGGTGCGGGCTCAAACGCGGTGCGGGCTCAGACGCGGTGCGGGC
>NZ_BOOU01000003.1 GCF_016863395.1 Sphaerisporangium rufum
TCAGACGCGGTGCGTGGTCAGACGCGGTGCCGGGCGGCGGGCGCCTCGACGAAGTTCAGCAGCCCGTCCCCCTTACAGGTGCGGCAGGCCCCGCCGCACTCCCCTTTTCCCGAGCCCCCGCAGGTACGGCAGGCGGCCACCCGGTCGAAGCGGGGGTCGCGGTAGCGGTGCCCGGTACCGAGCCGGCTGATCTCCCAGCCCTGCACCCAGGCGAACCCGTCGATCTCGGCGAACACCGCGTCGCCGAGCCGGCGGCGGCGGGTGATGGCGTGCTCGCGGACGAGCGCCCACAGGCCGGCTGATATCCCGGCGGGGCTGACATTCATCGAAGATCGTCCTCTCGCTCCAGGTGTGGGACTGCGGCCGAGCCCCCCGGCCCGGCGATGGTCACGGCGCCGTCGTGGCCCGCGCTCGATCCGGCCGCGCCCCGTCCGCGCGGCGCCCCCGCCGGAGCCGCCACCGCGAGAGTCCGGTCGTCGGAGGCGGCGTTCGCGGCGTCGGGGGCTACCATTTCTTTACCCTTGCCCGTGCCACCGGCAAACGCCTTTGGCAATTGCCATAGGAAAGTGTCCCCGAAGGGTACGCCGGGGGTGACGGCGTGGCCAATAGGGTTGGCTCCCGGCGGCCGACCGGTCCGCACCCCGGCGAGCGGCGGCGGACCGCCCGGGTGACCCTTCCAGAAGAGGTGAGCGCGGATGGCCGGGCCGAATCCGACCCTGCGGCGCCGCCAGCTCGCCACCCGGCTGCGCGAGCTGCGCAAGCAGGCGGGGCTCAGCATCGAGGAGGCCGCGCACCGCCTGGAGTGCTCGCCCGCCAAGATCAGCAGGATCGAGACGGCCCAGCGGAGCGTCATCCCGCGCGACGTGCGCGACCTGTGCCTGATCTACCAAAGCGACGAGGCCGAGGCCGAGGCGCTCATCACCATGGCGCGGGAGGCCCGGCAGACCGGCTGGTGGCAGGAGTACGAGGATCTCGACCTCGACCCCTACATCGGCCTGGAGGCCGAGGCCTCGGCGATCACGATGTACGAGACCACCACCGTGCCGAGCCTGCTGCAGACCGAGGACTACGCCCGCGAGGTGATCCGCGGCTGCCTGCCCCGGATCAAGCAGGAGGTGCTGGAGGAGCGGGTCGACGCCCGGCTGAAGCGCCAGCGGCTCCACCTGGGCGACCGGCCGCCCAACTGCTGGGTGCTGCTGGACGAGTCAGTGCTGCACCGGCACGTCGGCGGCCGCGCGACCATGCGGGCCCAGCTGGCACGGGTGGTCGAACTGGCCGAGATGCCGCACATCATCGTGCAGGTGATCCCCTTCACCGTGGGCGCGCACATCGGGTTCGACAGCATGTTCATCCTGCTGGAGTTCCCCGGCGATCTGATCCCGGCCACCGTGTACGTGGAGTCGCTGATGGGGGACTTCTACCTGGAGAAGCCCCGGGAGCTGGAGCGGTTCCGCGAGGTCATCACCCACCTGCGCGCGGCAGCCCTCAACCCGCGCGACTCGGTCGCCCGGATCGCGGAGATGGGCCGTTCGTACGCCGGCTGACCATCAGGGCACACCTCCGACAAATGGCGATAAACACCCAATCAGCCTGTTGGGTCTGACATTAATCGCCAACCCTTCCATATCGGGCAAAGGCTAACTTCCCGCCAGCCGAGGGGTGATGCCGCCGATAGAAGTGGCGAACTTCGACCAGCTCAGGCTGTTGATCATGTTGACATGTCCCCGATAGCTGCGATAAATGATCACCAGGAGCCCCCGCGCGCAGCGCCGGTCCACCCGGACCATGCCTGCTGCGGGGGCTCATGCCTATTTATCCGGCCCGATCACGTCGGTCGCGCCCGCGAAGGGCGGCGACCCAGGACGGGCGCGGCGCGGCGGGACGGCCTCGCTTTATCAGGAGAGACGATGACGTCGCAGTACGTTTTGCGCTATTCCGGGCTGAACTGGAGAGCCGCCGGCCAATGCAACAACGGCACCTGCGTGGAGGTCGCCGAGCTTCCCGACGGCGGCGTCGGCATCCGCGACAACAAGGCCGGCGACGGCCCGGTGCTCGAATTCACCCTGGAGGAGTTCCGCAGCTTCGTCCAGGGCGTCAAGGCCGGCGAATTCGACCTGTGAGGCCGCCGGAGTGCCGCGACGGCCGCCCGGACCGCGCGGCGGCCCGGCCGGACGGCCCGGCGATACCGGCGGCGGCCGCCCCGATGGGACCGGGCGGCTGACCTGACGGTCGGCGGTCGCGGGACGCGGTGACGCTACGAGCGCGCACGTCCCGCGGGAACGCTCCCCGAACGATGCGTGACGGTGGAATCCCGATGAAACGCAGCCGAGCAGACGGCGCCGGACGCTAATTCCGGCAATACCGGCAATACCCGCCTTTCGGGTGCTCCCGGCGCCGTTTCCGACCTGCCGCCCGCCGCGCCCCGGCGGTTTCCCGCCCGCCCGCCCTGGCGCCACCGGCACGCGAGCCCCGTCGCCTCCTCGCTCCGACCGCCGCGGCGTGCCCCGCCGCGACCGGCGCCCGGCTTCGCCGGCCGGATGCGCGAATCCCTATTTTCCCCGAAACGGCTTCTCCGGTTATCCGGTCAGCGGCCGGACGTAATCCTCGGTGCGGCTATTGATTGGTACATAAGGCGAACCGGCCCGCCCGCCGGCGAATGCCGTCCGGGCATCCGGCCGGAGCGTTCTGGGCCCCGCCCCCCATCATCGTCCGCGATGCCTTACCGGCACCCGTTTCATTTCCGCCGCCATCATCTATGATTTAACCGGTGCCAACGTCCCGACAGCGATTTCCGGTGAATGTCCCGTGGAGGGAGACCGATGGCGGGCGGACCTGCTTTCCATGACGTGACATGGCATGCCGCGTGCAACAACGGCAGTTGCGTCGAGGTGGCCTACGACGACGGATGGGTGGGCGTGCGTGACGGCAAGCGCGGCGACGGCCCGGTCCTCGTCTACTCCGGCCCGGAGTGGATCTCCTTCATCGACGCCGCCAAGGCCGGGCGGTTCGACCTCGACCGGATCGCGGCCGGCGGCCCCCGGGGCGACCACCACGGCCCCCGGAACGACGACCGGGACCACCGGGACGGCCCCTGAGCCATCGGGGCGCCGGCCTGGTTTGCGGATCACCCGGCGGGTAGCCCGGAAGGCTCACCCTGGCGGCTCGCCTTCCCTGGAGGATACGAGGATGGGCGGTTTCAAGAAGTTCCTGATGCGCGGCAACCTGGTGGAGCTCGCGGTGGCGGTCGTGATCGGCGCCACGTTCAGCGGGCTGGTGCAGGCCTTGGTGGCCGACCTGATCACCCCGCTGATCGCCGCGGTGACCGGCGGGCGGCAGCCGGACTTCTCGAAGTACGTCTTCACCGTCAACGGAGCGGAGTTCAAGTACGGCGACTTCATCAACCACCTGCTGACCTTCATGATCATCGCAGCGGTCATCTACTGGCTGGTGGTGATGCCGATGACCCGGTTGATCTCCTTCTTCGACCGCGACAAGCAGGCCACCGAGAAGAAGTGCCCGGAGTGCCTGAGCGACATCCCGCTGGAGGCCCGCCGCTGCGCCTTCTGCACCGCAGAGCTCAGCCGGGTGCCGGCGAACGACCGGCCGCCGGCCTGAGAGCGCCGCCCGGCCGCCCGCCCCGGCGGCGGGCGGCCGGACGGAAGAAGCCGTGGGAACGGTCCATTACCGCGACCTCCGACTTTCCCGCTGAACGGCTCACAATTCGCATTCGCGGACATAGGACGCGAGAACCTGTCATACCACACGAAACCCGATGAATTGGGTAACAGGCTGGTAACTTTTCCCCTGGCGCCGGCTCCGGCGGGTGGGCCGCCCCGGTCCGGGCCGAGCGACCCGAGCAGGCCTATCATCCCATTCTGCGGTATAGACCACTTCGGTCACGGGTGCGACGGGAAGCCCGTCATCACCTCTTCTACCAGCAACTTCTGACTGGGACCTTTCATCCTCTGACATCTGACCGTAACATCGCTCGGGAGATCGGGCGTGGAACATTTACCCGAAACATCTGTTGACACCCAAGAAACACTGTTATTGTAATGGGAGCGCTCCCACGCCTTCGCGATATGCCTTGAAAGCGGAGGAAGCCGGATGGCCGAACAGCCCACGCTTGCCCAGGTAGCAGCCGAAGCAGGGGTCTCCCCCGCCACGGCATCACGAGTGCTCACCGGTTCGGTCCGGGTGAGCACATCGACCCGCCGTCAGGTCCATGACGCCATGTCACGTCTGGGTTACGTACGGCATCGCGCACCGCGGGGCACCTCTGCCCGGCGGTCCGACCAGCTAGTCGCGGCGGTGATCTGCGAGCACACCCAACGCATGTTCTCCGAGCCGTTCTACGCGCGGCTCCTGTCCGCCGCGGACGAGGTGTTCACCGGGTACGGCATGCCCTTCGTGGTCATGACCGCCACCTCGGCCACCTCGACGATCGCGGCACCACCCCTGGTGACCGGATCTTTCGACGGAGTGCTGCTGGCCGGCGCCCGGGAGCGGCATCCCCTCGCCGTCACCCTGGCCGCGTCGGGCATCGCGGTACGCAGCGCCGGCCGGCCGCCGGACGGCATCGACCTCCCGTTCGTCGACATGGACAACCGGGACGGTGCCCGTCAGGCGGCCGAACACCTGCTACTCACCAACCGGCGGGCCATCACGGTCATCGCCGGGCCGCCCACGCTTCCCGGAGCCCGGGACCGGCTGGACGGTTTCCTGCGAACCCTGCAGGCGGCCGGGATGACCGACGTCCCGGTGGCCTACGGGGACTTCACCCACGCCTCGGGGGCGCACGCCATGCAGTGGCTGCTCCAGCGCTCCCCTCACCTCGACGCGGTCTTCGCCGCCTCCGACCCGATGGCGGCCGGGGCGATGCAGGCGCTGCGCCGGGCCGGGCGCCGGGTGCCGGACGACGTGGCGGTCATCGGTTTCGACGACGCCCCGCTGGCCCGGCACACCACGCCCACCCTGACCACCGTCCGCCAGCCGGTCGAGGAGCTCGCCATCCTCACCGCGCGCATGCTGCTCATGTCCATCACCAACCCCGACGACGTCCCGCACGGCAACCCCATACTTCCCACGGAGCTGGTGGTACGTGAATCCACTTGATACCGGGGGCATGCAGGAAGGCGATGTGCTCACCCGCCGGTACCGGCTGGTCGAGCAGATCGCCACGGGGGGAATGTCCGCCATCTGGCGGGCATTCGACCAGTCGCTGCACCGGACGGTCGCCATCAAGGTGCTGGACGGCTGCATGTCCGACCACGGCGGGCGCGATCTCATCCGGCGGGAGGCGCGGGCCACCGCCCGCCTCATCCATCCGGACGCGATCGAGGTCTACGACTACGGCGAGACGGTCACCGACCGCGGACGGCTGGCCGCCTACGTCGTTATGCGCCTGCTGGACGGCCGGCCGCTGTCCGAGCGGATCGACGAGGGGCCGCTGCCCTGGCGGGAGGCGGCGACCATCGGCCTCACCGTGGCCAAGGTGCTCGCCGCCGCCCACCAGCGCGGCATCGTGCACCGCGACGTCACCGCCGAGAACGTGCTGCTCACCCTGGAGGGCCCGAAGCTGCTGGACTTCGGCATCGCGGCCTTCGTCGGCGAGCAGGTCGACCAGCGTCTCGCCGACTACGGCACCCCGCCGTACGTCGCACCCGAGCGGCTCACCGGCGCCGCCGCGCACCCCGCGGTGGACGTGTACGCGCTCGGTGTGCTGATCTTCGAGATGCTGACCGGCGCTCCGCCCTACCCGGAGACGACCTGGGAGGCGGTCGAGTCGGCCTGCCGGACCGGCCCGCCGCCGGTGCCGGCGGACGTTCCCGGCCTGCCCCCGGAGATCTCCGAGCTGTGCGCGGGATGCCTGGCCCACGAGCCGGGGGCCAGGCCGAGCGCGCAGCACGTGGCGGACGTGCTCACCGCCGCACTACGGGAGCCGGAGACCCCGGCCGGCCCGTCCCCGTGGGCGCGGCGGGCGAGGATCGTGACCGTCGCCGCGGCCGTGCTGACCTCGTGGAGCGCCCTGCTGCTGTGGTTGCAGCCGGACTTCTCCGCGCCGGTCGTCGCGGCCTTCGACAGCTATCCACCCGCCACGCCGATGCCGTCCGCCGGCGGCCCGTCCACCCCCGGGGAACCAGGACCCCGGGAGACGGGCGGTGCCGCGTCACGGGCCTCCGCCGAACCGGTCGCCGACCGGCCGGAAAGGGAGCGCTCTCAGCCCACCGTCACCGTCACCGCGCCCGCGCCCCAGGCGGTCACCCCGCCGGAGGCCGGGAAGCCGAAGAAGTTCTCCGCGGGCGACGCCGGGCCGGCCGTGCGCCGCAGCCCGCGGGCCGCACCGGCGGCCACCGCACTGCCCAGCCTCGACCAGGCGGTGGGCAGGTTCAACGCGGCGCTGCGCGCGGGCGAATCGACTGGGGACATCCGCCCGGACGTCGCCCTGGACCTGCACCAGGTCCTGCGGAACACGCTGCGCGACTCCTCCGTCGACCCCGTCCAGGGACTCGACGACGTGCGCGGCAAGGTGGCCACCCGGTTCGAGGAGGGCGCGCTGTCCGCCGGCGCGCGGACCGAACTGGAGCAGGAACTCCGGCTGATCAGCACGATCCTGCAGAAAACGGCCTGACCGGCCGGCACGTACCTCGGACCGGCCACCAGGCGTCCCCTCCGCCCGGTGGCCGGTCCGCCGTCCGGCCCGATCGCGGGCTGAAAGTTACATGACGCCGCGCAGGTCACCGCGCCGGCGGATCCGCTCCCGGTTGACGGTGCCGAACCGCTCGCCGAAGCATGACCAGCGGCCGGCCCGCCCACGCGGCCGGTCCCGTCCCGGCCGCCCGTACGCGGCCGGCGATCTTCGGCCGCGGCCGGCCTCGCCCCCGGCGGCCCACCGCGCCCACCACGTCCACGAAGGGCACCCGTATGAAGTCACCCTGGATCGGGCGGAGGTGGCAGGCCGCGCTCACCGCGGTCGCCGCCACCGCCGCCACCACCGCGCTGGCGGTCACCCTTGGTTCGGCACCCGCCCAGGCGGCGGGCGGCACCGGCACCGGCTACCTCCACACCAGCGGCAACAAGATCGTCGACAGTACCGGTGCGACGGTGCGACTGACCGGTATCAACTGGTTCGGCATGGAGACCGACAACAAGACCTTCCACGGTCTGTGGGCGAACAACCCCTGGCGCAACCAGCTCGACCTGATGGCGAGCCTCGGGTACAACACCATCCGGGTGCCCTTCTCCGACGACGCCATCAAGCCGGGCGCCGTCGCCACCAGCGTGAACACCTACAGCAACCCCGACCTGGTCGGCCTGTCGCCGCTGCAGATCCTCGACAAGGTGGTCGACTACGCCGGCAGCAAGGGCATGCGCATCATCCTGGACCGCCACCGGCCCACCTCGGCCGGCCAGACCGCGCTCTGGTACACCTCCGCCGTGCCGGAGAGCACCTGGCTGGCGAACTGGAAGTCGCTCGCCCAGCACTACGCGGGCAACACCACCGTGATCGGCGCCGACCTGCACAACGAGCCGCACGCCGACGGCACCGAGCCCAACAGCACCGGCTCCTGCTGGGGCTGCGGCGACAGCGCGCGCGACTGGCGGCTGGCGGCCGAGCGGGCCGGCAACGCCATCCTGTCGGTGCAGCCCAACTGGCTGATCTTCGTCGAGGGGGTGAGCTGCCCGAGCGGCGGCAACGCCAACGCCTGGGACGGCATCCCCGACGAGCCGTGCGGCTGGTGGGGTGGCAACCTGTCCAAGGCGAAGGACTACCCGGTGCGGCTGAACGTGGCCAACCGGCTGGTCTACTCCCCGCACGAGTACGCCACCTCGGTCTTCCGGCAGACCTGGTTCGACGACCCGACCTATCCGGCGAACATGCCGGCCATCTGGGACCGGTTCTGGGGCTACATCCACAAGCAGAACATCGCCCCGATCATGATCGGTGAGTTCGGCACCACCATGGCCAGCGAGACCGACCGGATCTGGCTGCAGGAACTGATGAAGTACACCGGCACCGGGGTGAACGGCATGTCCTTCACCTACTGGTCCTGGAACCCCAACTCCGGCGACACCGGAGGCATCCTCAAGGACGACTGGGCGACCGTCGACCAGGCCAAGCAGAGCATCCTGCAGCCGTACCTCATCCCGCCGACCGGCGGCGGCACCGGGCCCGGCGGCCCGTCACCGTCGGCGACGCCGACCCAGGGCGGCACCGTCTCCTGCGGCACCACCTACACGGTCACCAACGCGTGGAACGGCGGGTTCCAGGCGGAACTGGTACTGAAGAACACCGGGACCTCCACCTGGAAGAACTGGTCGGTGCGCTGGACGGTTCCCTCGGGGGTCACCCTGGGCAGCGGCTGGAACGCCACCGTGACCCAGAGCGGTACCACCATCACCGCCAAGGCGCCGAGCCACGCGCCGGACCTGGCGGCCGGCCAGTCGGTGTCGGTGGGCTTCACCGCCAACGGGCCGTCCACTCCCGCCCCGACCGCCTTCACCTGCGCGTAGGCGGCGATCTTCGCGGCCGGCCGTTCTTCTATATACCGCGCTTTTCTGACGCCATATTCGGAAATTCCAGGAGCATTCCGTAAAGCGATGAACGGCCGAGATCGGAGCCACGCACCCTCGGCCGGAGAAACGGCCGGTCCGCGGTTTCCCTGGTGGCGCATGTCGTAGCCGGAGCGAGAACACGCTGCTCAGTACGGTGACATGTCGGGGCGCGTCCGCCATCGACGCGCTTTCCACATGGTACTGACAATGCCGAGGAGCGTGTTATGGAATATCGCGGATCGCGGACGCGGACGGTGCGGCGAATCACCCGGCCGCTGCTGGCCACGGCCACCGGAGCGGCCCTGCTGGCCCCCGGTCCGGCCGGCGCGGCGGCCCTGGCCGGCAGCGGGAGGGGCGAGCCGCCACCGCCGGCCCCCGCCGACCCGGGCCGGCCGCCCTCGACCGGCCGGCCTCCGGTGCGCCCGCTGGAGCCGGCGCCGCTCGGGAACCCGCCGCACCTCCTGCCGCCCGCCGAGGACCGGCCGCCCGTGGTGGCCCCGCTGGCCGACCGGCCGCCTGTCATGGCACCGCCGGCCGACCGGCCGCCTGTCATGGCACCGCCGGCCGACCGGCCGCCCGTGGTGGCCCCGCCGGCCGACCGGCCGTCCGGCGGCCGGGCACGTCCGGCGGGGGCGCTCGGCGCGGCCGGCCGGTTCGCCGTGCTGGCCGGAATCCCGCCCACGGCCGGCGGCCGCAACCGGGTGCTCGGCGATCTCGCGATCAGCCCGGGCCGCACAGCCGGTGGCCTGGACCCGGGCGAGGTGACCGGCGCGCGGCACCTGGGCGACGCGGCCGCCCGGCAGGCCCGCCGGGATTTCGCCGCCGCCTACGCCGACCTGAGCCGGCGGCGGGCGACCGGCACCATCACGCCGTCCCGGAGCCGCCCCGCGCTGCGACCGGGTGTGTACGTCTCCACCACCGGTGGCTTCACGCTCACCGGCAACGTGACGCTGGACGCGCACGGCGATCCGGACGCGCTGTTCGTCTTCCGCGGCCGGTCGTTCACCACCGAACCCGGCAGTTCGATCACGCTGAGCGGCGCCGCGCAACCGTGCAATGTCATGGTCGTGACCGAGGACGTCGCCCGCCTGGGCGCCCGGTCCGACTTCCGCGGCACGCTGCTGGCGCGCGGCGGTGCGCGGCTCGGGACGGGCGCCAGGGTCGAGGGCCGGGTGCTCGCGGGGCGGGACGCGACCGTGTCGCTGCAGGGGAACACCATCACCACGCCGCCCTGTGCGGTACCGCTGGCCGGTCAGGCCACGGTGACCATCCTGGCGGTACTGGACCCGGCCAGTGGCAAGGACGCCGGCCCGCTGCGGCTGGTCGCCACGGTACGCGCCGCGGACGGGCCACCGGCCGGCCAGGTCATCTTCACCCGGGACGGGATCGGCGTCGGCGCGGCCCGGCTCGACGCCCGGGGGCACGCCCGGTTCTCCCTGCCGGTGTCACCGGGACGCCATGAGATCACCGCCCGCTACGCGGGGTCGGCCGGTCACCACTCCAGCGTCTCGGCGCCCGTGGTCACGCGCCTGCGCTGAGCATCGGCCGCGGGCGGCGCCGTCCGCCGGCGGACGGCGGACGGCGGCCGCCAGGGGGCGGACCGGCGAAGACGCCGGTCAGTTGCCGCTGGGATCCGGCGGGACGGCGGGCCCTTCCCCGGCGCGGCGCCGGTCGAACTCCTCCTCCAGTTCACCGGTGCGGACGGCGAACTCGTCGAGGGCGTCTTCGGAGCCGTGCAGCAGCGTCGCCATCCATGACTCCTCAAGCTGGCGAAGCTCATCGCGGAGGTCTCGCACGCTCAGGTTTCTCGGATCGGATCTGTTCATGGGTTCCACCCTGCACCCGGACACCGAGTGCCGTCACCCGCCACAAGGGCGGCATATGTCACAGCAAGGGATCCACACAGTGAGTGGATCTCCCGTCACTCAGCGCTCCGCGATCAGGGGAATGCCGTGCTGACCTGGGTGAACGTGAGATCGTTCCGGCCCGCGGCCGGCGGCGGCGCCGGCCGCCGATCGACGAGATGTGGCGTTGCTCACACTTTGTGAGCAAACTGTCCGCGATCTGTGACCGGCTGTCACCGGCCGGCTTACGGGCGCCGGCCCCGGTGGGGCCCGAACCGGCCCGCCCGGCAGACCACGCTTCTTTCGCCGATTCTCCGGATAGGCGGGTTATTTCTTGCGCCATCGGAGCCGCGAAGCGAGGTTTTCCGGCTTCCCGGGCCGGCGTCCCCGGCCGGCCGGAAGGGGCGGATCGGCGGGCCGCCACCACCACCGCCGGAACCTGAAAGTTTCAACCATGCGGGGGCGCCGATTCGGGCCCGGAGGCGAGAACGGGCAGGCCGCCGCTGATGAGGCCGGACATCGGCGGAAATCTGCCGGACATGTCATTGACATCTCTGCGCCGCTCACCAGAATCCGATGTGGGAGCGCTCCCATCAACTGACCCCTTCCCCTCCCGGTCTCCGACCGACGCAGCGCGAACTTCCGTACCACTCATCACCCTTTCTCACTTTGGAGTACCTCCGGAATGTCAACATCATCGGTAGGAGCGGGAGCGCTCCCACGATCGCGCGCGAAGCGTCGCGGCGTGTGGGTGGCGCTCACCGGCCTCGCGGCCGGCGTTTTCACCCTCCTGGCCTCCACACCGGCCTCCGCCGCCGTCGCCTGCTCGGTCGACTACACCACCAACGACTGGGGCAGCGGCTTCACCGCCGACGTCAAGATCACCAACAAGGGTGACGCCTGGAACGGCTGGACCCTCGGCTTCAACTTCGCCGGCAACCAGCGGATCACCTCCGGCTGGAGCGCCACCTGGTCGCAGAGCGGCACCGCCGTCACCGCGCGGAACGCGAGCTGGAACGGCAACCTGAGCAACGGGCAGTCGACGAACATCGGCTTCCAGGGCACCTACAGCGGGACCAACGCCAAGCCGGCCTCGTTCACGGTCAACGGCGTGACCTGCAACGGCGGGACCACCCCCACCCCGCAGCCGCCCACCGTGAGCCTGACCTCGCCGAGCGCGGGCCAGACGTTCACCGCGCCGGCCACCATCGGCCTGGCCGCGACCGCCGCCGACAGCGACGGCACGGTCAGCAAGGTCGACTTCTACAACGGCACCACGCTGCTCGGCTCGGACACCACCGCGCCGTACACCTACACCTGGACCGGGGTGGCCGCGGGCAGCTACTCGCTGACCGCCAAGGCGACCGACAACTCCGGCGCCAGCACCACCTCCTCCCCGGTGGGCGTCACGGTGGCCGGCACCTCCCAGCCCAGCATCGTGGTCAGCCCCAAGACGGTGGTCGTGGCCGAGGGCGGCGAGGCCACCGTCGGCGTGAAGCTCTCGCAGGCCCCGACCTCCACCGTCACGGTCGGCATCGCCAAGGCGTCGGGCGGCGACGCCGACCTCACGGTCTCGCCCGCCACGATGACCTTCACCACGTCGAACTGGAACACCGCGCAGAACGCGACCGTCAGCGCGGCCGAGGACGCCGACGAGACCTCCGGCAGCGCCACGTTCAACCTGTCCGCCTCCGGCTGGACCGGTGACTCGTTCACCGCCACCGAGGCCGACAACGACGGCAGCAGCGGTGGCAACGAGTACGTGCAGCGGTTCACCACCATGTACAACAAGCTGCACGACCCGGCGAACGGCTACTTCTCCCCCGAGGGCGTCCCCTACCACTCGGTGGAGACCCTGATGGTGGAGGCGCCGGACCACGGCCACGAGACCACCTCCGAGGCGTTCAGCTACTTCCTGTGGCTGGAGGCGGTGTACGGCCAGGTCACCGGCACGTGGACCAACTTCAACAACGCCTGGGCCACGATGGAGAAGTACATCATCCCGGCCACGGCCGACCAGCCCACCAACTCGTACTACCAGGCGAGCAAGCCGGCCACCTACGCCGGCGAGTGGGACGACATCAAGCAGTACCCGTCGAAGCTGGACGGCGGCGTCTCGGTCGGCGTCGACCCGATCGCGGGCGAGCTGAAGAGCGCCTACGGCACCAGCGACATCTACGGCATGCACTGGCTGCTGGACGTGGACAACACCTACGGGTTCGGCCGCTGCGGCGACGGCACCACCCGCCCCGCCTACATCAACACCTACCAGCGCGGCCCGGAGGAGTCGGTCTTCGAGACCATCCCGCAGCCGTCCTGCGACGCCTTCAAGTTCGGTGGCCCGAACGGCTACCTGGACCTGTTCACCGGTGACGCCTCCTACGCCAAGCAGTGGAAGTACACCAACGCCCCCGACGCCGACGCGCGCGCCATCCAGGTCGCTTACTGGGCGCACACCTGGGCCAAGGCGCAGGGCAAGGAGTCGCAGATCTCCGCCACGGTCGCCAAGGCCGCGAAGATGGGCGACTACCTCCGCTACGCGATGTACGACAAGTACTTCAAGAAGCAGGGCTGCACCAGCACCTCCTGCGCCGCGGGCACCGGCAAGGACAGCTCCGCCTACCTGCTGTCCTGGTACTACGCCTGGGGCGGCGCGCTGGACACCTCCGCCGGCTGGGCCTGGCGGATCGGTTCCAGCCACAACCACTCCGGCTACCAGAACCCGCTCGCCGCGTGGGCGCTGTCCAACGTGGACGTGCTCAAGCCCAAGGGTTCGACCGCGGTCACCGACTGGAGCACCAGCCTGACCCGCCAGATGGAGTTCTACCGCTGGCTGCAGTCGACCGAGGGCGCGATCGCCGGTGGCGCGACCAACAGCTGGCAGGGCCACTACGCGGCTCCGCCGGCCGGCACGCCGACCTTCTACGGCATGGCCTACGACTGGCAGCCGGTCTACCACGACCCGCCGTCCAACCAGTGGTTCGGCTTCCAGGCCTGGACGATGGAGCGGGTGGCCGAGCTCTACTACGCCACCGGCAACGCCATGGCCAAGACGGTCCTCGACAAGTGGGTCGCCTGGGCGATGGCCAACACCACCATCGCCGCCGACGGCTCCTACCAGATGCCGTCGACCCTGCGGTGGACCGGCCAGCCGGACACCTGGAACGCCGCCAGCCCGGGTAACAACGCCGGCCTGCACGTCTCGGTCGTGGACTACACCACCGACGTCGGCGTGGCCGGTTCCTACGCCAAGGCTCTGATGTACTACGCCGCCAAGGCCAACAACACGGCGGCGAAGAACATGGCCAAGGCGCTGCTGGACGGGGTCTGGAAGCACCAGGACAGCAAGGGTGTGTCGCTGCCGGAGACCAAGGCCGACTACAACCGCCTGGACGACCCGATCTACGTCCCGGCCGGCTGGAGCGGCAAGATGCCGAACGGCGACCCGATCAACTCCAGCTCGACCTTCATCTCCATCCGCTCGTTCTACAAGAACGACCCGGACTGGCCGAAGGTCCAGGCCTACCTGAACGGCACGGGCCCGGCCCCGACGTTCAACTACCACCGGTTCTGGGCGCAGGTCGACGTCGCCGTCGCCCTCGCCGAGTACGGCCGGCTGTTCCCCTGATCCGGCCGTCCGGCCGGCGCGGCGGTGCCTGACACGCCACGCGCCGGCCGGGAGGCGGAGCGAGAAACGGGCCGCGGTGGCGCCTGACACGCCGCCGCGACCCGGGGACCGGCCCCGGCGCCCTGACCGCCGGGGCCGGTCCCTCCCGGCGGGACGCGGTGGGCCTGACCCCCACCGCGCCCCGCTCCTGCCGAAGGCGGGCCCGGCCCGCAGCACTCCCGGTTCGAGAGGCGTTCGATGTCCCTCAGAAGCACCATCTCCGGCGTGGCGGCACTGGCCGCGGCGGTGACCTTCCTCCCGGTGCTCACCTCCTCCGCGGCGGCCGCCCCGGCCTTCAACTACGGCGAGGCCCTGCAGAAGTCGCTGTTCTTCTACGAGGCGCAGCGCTCGGGGGACCTGCCGGCGACCAACCGCGTCAACTGGCGCGGCGACTCGGGGCTGAACGACGGCAAGGACGCCGGCCTCGACCTCACCGGCGGCTGGTACGACGCCGGCGACCACGTCAAGTTCGGGCTGCCGATGGCGTCCAGCGCGACGATGCTCGCCTGGGGCGGGGTGGAGTACCGCGCCGCCTACCAGAACTCGGGACAGCTTCCCTACCTGCTGGACAACCTGAAGTGGGTCAACGACTACTTCATCAAGGCCCACCCCTCCCCCAATGTGCTGTACGGCCAGGTGGGCAACGGCGGCACCGACCACGCCTGGTGGGGGTCGGCCGAGGTCATGCCGATGGCCCGCCCGGCGTACAAGATCGACGCCAGTTGCGGCGGGTCCGACCTGGCCGGCGAGACGGCGGCCGCGATGGCGGCCTCCTCGATGGTGTTCCGCCCGACCGACCCCGCCTACGCCGACAAGCTGGTCACCCACGCCAAGCAGCTGTACACCTTCGCCGACACGGTGCGGAAGAAGTACAGCGACTGCATCACCGACGCCGCCGGCTACTACAAGTCCTGGAGCGGCTTCAACGACGAGCTGGTCTGGGGCGCCGCCTGGCTCTACCGGGCCACCGGTGACGCGGCGTACCTGGCCAAGGCCGAGTCGTACTACGACACCCTCGGCACCGAGCCGCAGAGCACCATCCGGTCCTACAAGTGGACCATCGCCTGGGACGACAAGTCGTACGGCGCCTACGTGCTGCTGGCCCGGCTGACCGGCAAGCAGAAGTACATTGACGACGCCGACCGCTGGCTGGACTTCTGGACCGTCGGCGTGAACGGCGCCCGGGTGAACTACTCCCCCGGCGGCCAGGCGGTGCTCGACTCCTGGGGCTCGCTGCGCTACGCCGCGAACACCTCGTTCGTCGCGCTGGTCTACAGCGACTGGCGGACCGACGCGACGCGCAAGGCGCGCTACCACGACTTCGCTGTCCGGCAGATCAACTACGCGCTCGGCGACAACCCGCGCAAGTCCTCCTACATGGTCGGGTTCGGCGCCAACCCCCCGAAGAACCCGCACCACCGGACCGCGCACGGCACCTGGACCAACAACCTCCAGGAGCCGGCGCCGACCCGGCACACCCTGTACGGCGCGCTGGTCGGCGGGCCGAAGTCGCCGGACGACGCCTACGCCGACAGCCGGAGCGACTACGTGATGAACGAGGTCGCCACCGACTACAACGCCGCCTTCACCGGCGCGCTGGCCCGGCTGTACCAGGAGTACGGTGGTGCCGCGGCGGCGAACTTCCCGGTCGCCGAGACGCCGGACGGGCCGGAGATCTACCTGCAGGCGTCGGTGAACTCCGCGGGGAGCACCTACACCGAGATCAAGGCGCTGGTGGTGAACCACTCGGCGTGGCCGGCCCGCGCGCTGACCGACGGGTCGTTCCGCTACTACTTCAGCCTGGACGGCGACACCACCCCCGCGCAGATCACCCTGTCGTCGGCCTACAACCAGTGCAAGCCGCCGACCGGGCCGACGCAGTACTCCGGTGCGATCTACTACGTCACCATCGACTGCTCCGGCCAGACGATCGCACCGGCCGGCCAGTCGGAGTCGCGGCGCGAGGTGCAGTTCCGCATCGCCAGTTCGTCGGGCTCGTGGGATCCGTCCAACGACTGGTCCTACACCGGAGTGGCCACCACCCCGGGCGCGACGCCGGTGACGGTGACCCGCATCCCGCTCTACTCGGGGACCACCCGGATCTGGGGCGAGCCGCCGGGCACCGGCCCGAACCCCACTCCCACTCCCACCCCGACTCCGACCCCCACGCCCACCCCGACCCCCACGCCCACCCCGACCCCCACCCCGACCCCCACGCCGACGCCGACGCCCACCCCGGGCACCGCGTGCCAGGCGACCTACACGGTCACCAGCTCGTGGGGCGGCGCGTTCCAGGCCGACGTGTCGGTGCGCAACAGCGGCAGCACGCCGATCACCGGCTGGACCGTCTCCTGGACGTTCGCCAACGGACAGGTGATCAACCAGCTGTGGAACGGCAGCCACACCCAGTCGGGCGCGGCGGTGACGGTGAGGAACATCGGCTGGAACGGCAACCTGGCCGCCGGCGGCTCCGCGGCGTTCGGCTTCACCGCGAGCCAGAACGGCACCAACGCGGTCCCCACGGTGACCTGCCGGCCGTCCTAGCCCCTTGAACGTGGTCTCGACAAGCCCTGGGAGCGCGAGACCGCGGCCCGGCCGGGCCTCCCGCGAAGCCCGGCCGGGCACCCTTCCCAGCCGCGCCGTCCCCTGCGGACGGGGTCACAGCACTCTGTACCAAGAGTGAGATTCTGTGAAAACCCGCAATAAATGATCGTTCTTTGCTCAGAATCGAGTTGACGCGTTCGGGCGAGGGACGGGAGTGGCGGTGGCGCGCGCCGGCCGGGTGTTGATCATCTCTGGCATCATCGCACTGGCGGCGGGCTCGGCACCGCTGCTCGTGGTGGATCACGGCCCGGAGCGGGTGGTGCCCATCGCCCTGGCCATCGCCGGCGGCGGGCGCACCGCGGAGTGGCCCGGCGGGGCCATCCCCTACGTGTGGGGCGGCGGCCACGGCGATGACGCCGGCCCTTCCCTGGGCACCTGCGAGGGATACAGCGGCAGCGTCCGCCCCTGCCCGGCGGCCACCACCCGCGGCCTGGACTGCTCGGGGCTGGTCCGCTGGGTGTACCGCCTGGCCTTCGACCGGGACGTGCTCGGCGGCGGCACCACCGACGACCACGTCCGCCGGTTGCGGCGCGTCCCGACGGCCGCCGCCCGCCCCGGCGATCTCGTCTTCTTCGGCAAGGTGCGCAAGCGGACGGTGCGGACCCACCACGTCGGGATCTACATCGGTGGCGGCATGATGATCAACGCGCTGCGCACCGGCACCACCATCCGCACCGACCCGGTGACCGTGCTGCCCGACCTCGCCGGCTACTACCGCTACGAAGGCTGACCGCCGCCCTGCCCGGAGCCCGACAACTCAGCCGAGCAGCTGGTTCTCGACCTGGTGCTCGATCACCTTCTCCGACACCTGGAAATGCTCGGCAAGGGTGCCCAGGTCCTCCTGTGTCATCGTCTCCACCGGCGTCCCGGCGATCTCCCGGATACCGGCGGCCGGCGCCAGCAACTCGGCGGCGAACGCCCGTTCCACCTGCTGACGGTCGGTCGCGGCGGTGGTGACGAGGAAGAGCGGTTCCGGTTCCCACACGTGGTGCCAGAGCGCCCGGGAGAGCGTGAACCGCCGGGAACCGGCCGCCCGTCCGCTCGCCACCACCACGGACGGTCCCCTTTCCTCCGCCGCTCCGCCGACGGCCTGCAGGCCACGATCGACGGCGGGCCGTTCTACGGCGGCGACATACGCGTCGAGCGGGAAGACGTCCTCGTCCGGAACGCCGGCCGCACGGCGCACCATTCGCGCCTGGGCCCATCCCTTCTCCCACGGCCGATGCCCTGGCGACGGCCGTGGAACGCCCATCGCCGGACGGAGATCCAGCGCCGCGGGGGCGTTCCGTGCCGTTCCGATCTCCGTGCGAGCGCGCTGTATCCACTCCAGTGCCTCGGCCATGCGCACCGGGTCGACGGCGTCCAGGAAGTCACCGAACATCGCCGGCGGCATCTCGCCGGCGGCAGCGATGATCAGATCCTCGTACGGTCCCGCCTCGGCGTATGGATCCAGACCCAGCCGGGCCGCCGCGAGGCAGAATTCCACTTCCTCCGGCTCCGCCTGCTGGATGGCGGCCCACTCCTTCTCCAGGGGAGTATCGGAGATCCCCTTTTCGGCGAGCCGCGTCAGGACGGCGGAGATCAGATGGCCCAACTCCTCCGTGATCGATGGGCCGTCGACGAACGCCTCTCCCCGGGACAGGAAGCGAATCGGCCGGGTCGCCGGCACGTGGCGATCCTCGCGCCAGAGCAGATGCGTCTGACCCCCCTCTGGAATGATCAGCAACTCCGGCCACAGGAACCCGTCACCGCTGGCGCGCACGCAGTGCCGGCGGAGCATCTGGGGGTCATGCCAGATGCCCGACCGCACTCCCAGCGTCCGGGCGGGGCGGGCATCGGCCCGCAAGAACCACCAGTTGTAGGCCAGCCACTCCGCGATCGGATAAAGCGGGCAATAGACGGACCGCCGGGAGCTTCCTGAGGGAATGTCCTCCACCAGGGTGATGTGGTCGCCGCCCACCGCGATCTCGATCCGTGCCCAGGTGACGCGATGTTCCGGCAACCGCACCGGAGGTGGCGCCTCCCACTCCCAGCGGATTCTCAACTCCGGCGTCGTTGTCACCGTCCACCGTCCTCGCCGAATGTCTCCGGCCACTCCTCCGGACCGAGCGGGTATCCCTTGTACTGCCCGAGTTCCCTATTGACCAGTCTCGCCTCGTACACGACATCGTTCACGCGATGCCATGCGTACCGAGGGAAGTCTCCCTCCCAAGGCGCACCCACGTTGCCCTGCGCGACCGTCTCGCGCAACCACTCGGTTATCCGCGCTGGATCAGCGAGTTTCGGGTCATATTTGCTCGCGTCCGCCCGCAGCCTGGGCTGCCCGGCGAACGAAGGATACGACTTGTGCTCAGCGCTGCCAACGTAGGAGACGCGCTCGGCGAGTTCCTTCAGCGCCACACCTTCCGGCGGTGAGGTGCGGACCCGACGGAGCGGACGGCGACGATGGGGGGCGCGCATGGGGTCACTATTACCGGCGGCCGGGCGACGGTGCAGCTGAAAATGGTTTTAGCCACCTATGTCTGTTCACTCGTATGTAGTAAATAATGCTCCTTTAGCGATGGTTCGGGAGAGTCATCGGCTTCACCATCATTTGTCATATGTCCTGTTGGCCGAAGGGGCACCGCCGGAAGGGCGGTTCGGGGTTGGCCGGGTGAAAGTTTCCGGTGGGTTCGCAGGTGGGCGGGGGTGGCTGCGGGGTGGATTTGACCGGGGGAAACGGCCGTTCCTACGGTCGCGGCGACAGCGAGGAGGCGAACATGGGTGTCGTTGACCGCTCCCGCCGGTGGGCCGGCAGGTTGAAGATCTCCGTGCTGGTGGTGCTGACGCTGGCGACGTTCGGCGTGGTGGAGCCGGGCCGGCCGGCGACGGCGGTGGGCGTGCTGCCGTACCAGGATCCGGGCCTCGGCGTGGCCGCCCGGGTGGACGACCTGCTGGGCCGGATGTCGCTGGACGACAAGGTCGGGCAGATGACGCAGGCGGAGCGGGCCGCGCTGAACCCGGTGTCGGACCTGGCGACCTACCGCATCGGGTCGGTGCTGTCGGGCGGCGGCTCGGTACCGTCCCCGAACTCGCCGGCCGGCTGGGCGGACATGTACGACAGCTTCCAGCGGCAGGCGCTGTCCACCCCGCTGGGCATCCCGATGATCTACGGGGTGGACGCCGTGCACGGCCACAACAACATGGTGGGTGCGACGATCTTCCCGCACAACATCGGGCTGGGCGCGACGCGCGACCCCGACCTGGTGCGGCGGGTGGGCCGGGCCACCGCCGAGGAGGTGACGGCCTCCGGCGCCGACTGGACCTTCGCGCCGTGCCTGTGCGTGGCCCGGGACGACCGGTGGGGGCGCACCTACGAGTCGTTCGGCGAGGACCCGCAGCCGGTGAGCCAGATGGCGGACATCGTCACCGGCTTCCAGGGGCCCTCGCTCGGCGGCCCGGCCTCGGTGCTGGCCACCGCCAAGCACTACGTGGGCGACGGCGGCACCACCGGCGGCAAGGACCAAGGCGACACCCGGCTGAGCGAGGCCGACCTGCGGGCGATCCACCTGCCGCCGTTCCGCGCCGCCGTCCAGCGGGGCGTCGGCTCGGTCATGATCTCCTTCAGCAGCTGGAACGGCCAGAAGCTGCACGGCCACCGGTACCTCATCACCGACGTGCTCAAGGGCGAGCTGGGCTTCTCCGGGTTCGTGGTGACGGACTGGGCGGGCATCGACCAGCTGGACGGCGCCACCGGCTTCACCGCCGCCGAGGTCACCACCGCGATCAACGCGGGGATCGACATGGTGATGGTGCCGACCGACTACAAGAAGTTCATCTCGCTGCTGAAGTCGGAGGTGCAGGCCGGGCGGGTGCCGATGTCGCGGATCGACGACGCCAACCGGCGCATCCTCACCAAGAAGTTCGAGCTCGGCATGTTCGAGAAGCCGCTGGCCGACCGGTCGTACGCCGGGACGGTGGGCGGCACCGCGCACCGGGCCCTCGCCCGCGAGGCGGTGCGCGCGTCGCAGGTGCTGCTGAAGAACGACGGCGGGCTGCTGCCGCTGCCGAAGAGCGGCGGCAAGATCTTCGTGGCCGGCAAGAACGCCGACGACATCGGCAACCAGAGCGGTGGCTGGACGATCACCTGGCAGGGCTCGTCCGGCCCGATCACTCCCGGCACCACGATCCTGCAGGGCATCCGGGAGAAGGCCGGATCGGGGACCACCGTCACCTACAGCCGGGACGGCAGCGGCATCGACTCCTCCTACCGGGCGGCCGTCGCGGTGGTGGGCGAGACACCGTACGCCGAGGGAGAGGGCGACCGCACGTCGCTGGCCCTGGACTCCGCCGACCTGGCCACGATCTCCCGGCTCCGCGCGGCCGGGGTGCCGGTGGTCGTCGTGCTGGTGGCCGGGCGGCCGATGGACATCGCCGGGCAGATCGGCGGCTGGCACGCCGCGGTGGCGGCGTGGTTGCCGGGCACCGAGGGCGGCGGGGTGGCCGACGTGCTGTTCGGCGACCACGCGCCCACCGGAAGGCTGCCGATGACCTGGATGGGCTCTATAGGCCAGCAGCCGATCAACGTGGG
The DNA here is from genome assembly GCF_016863395.1 of Sphaerisporangium rufum. GTDB lineage: Bacteria > Actinomycetota > Actinomycetes > Streptosporangiales > Streptosporangiaceae > Sphaerisporangium > Sphaerisporangium rufum. Next base: position 21,242 of record NZ_BOOU01000003.1, read on the forward strand.
CGACGGCAAGCAGCCGCTGTTCCCCTACGGCCACGGGCTGACCTACGGCACCCCCACCCCGACGCCCACACCCACGCCGACGCCGACCCCCACGCCGACGCCGAGCGTGAGCCCCACCCCGAGCCCGACCCCCACGCCCACCGGTGGGGCCTTCGGGTGCCGGGTGACCTACAAGGTGAGCAGCCAGTGGCAGGGCGGCTTCAACGGTGACGTGACGATCGGGGTGACCGGCGCCGCGGTCGACGGCTGGACGCTCGGTTTCGCCTTCCCCGGCGACCAGCGGGTCTCCAACGCCTGGAACGCCCGCGTCACCCAGAGCGGCGCCCAGGTCACCGCGACCGACAGCGGTTACAACGCGCGGATCCCGGCGGGCGGCGGTACCTCGTTCGGCTTCACCGCGGCCTTCGCGGGGACCAATTCCCCGCCGGCCGCCTTCACGCTGAACGGGGTGCGCTGCTCCACGGCCTGATCCGCAGGCGGCCGCCCAGGCCCGCCGGCCCGGCCGGCGGGCCGGCGGGCGTAGCCCTCCGCATACGGGGCAATGGGTCCAGCGCCGGAGATCTCCGGCGCGCGCCAGGCGTGACGAGCGCCGGCGCGCCGAGGGACTACAGAGACGGATCGCCATGGATCTGGTGAAGAGGGCCACCCGGCGGTACGGGCGCAAGGCACGCTCGCTGCACAAGGTGGCCCGCGAGGCGTTCGGCTGGCACGAACTGCGGCCCGGCCAGCAGGAGGCGATGGAGCACCTGCTCGACGGCCACGACGTGCTGGTCGTCATGCCCACCGGGAGCGGCAAGTCGGCGGTCTACCAGATACCGGCGCTGCTGCTGGACGGACCGACCATCGTGGTGTCCCCGCTGATCGCCCTGCAGCGCGACCAGGTGGCCGGGCTGCGGGGCGTGGAGGCCGGCGGTGCCGTCGCGGTCAACTCGGCGCAGTCGGACGGCAAGAGCGACGCCTCGCTGGACAAGATCCGCGCCGGCCAGGCGGAGTTCGTCTTCCTGGCGCCCGAGCAACTGGTCAAGCCGGAGACGATCGACCGGCTGCGCGAAGCGCGACCGTCCCTGATCGCCATCGACGAGGCGCACTGCGTGTCCGCCTGGGGACACGACTTCCGCCCCGACTACCTGCGCCTGGGCAAGGCCATCGAGGCGCTCGGCCACCCGCCGGTGGCCGCGCTGACCGCCACCGCCGCCCCGCTGGTCCGCGACGACATCCTCGCCTCCCTCGGACTCGGCGACGCGCGGGTGATCGTCCGCGGGTTCGACCGGCCGAACATCGACCTGCAGGTGCGCCGCTTCGTCGACAAGGAGTCCAAGCGGCGGGCCCTGGTCGAGGACGCGGCGTCCCGGCCCGGGCTGGGCCTGATCTATGTCGCGACCCGGCGGGCCGCCGAGGAGTACGCGGCGGCGCTGCGCGAGGCGGGCCGGCGCGCGGAGTACTACCACGCGGGGATGAAGGCGGCCGAGCGGCACCGGGTGCACGAGCGGTTCCGCGACGGCGAGCTCGACACGGTGGTGGCCACGTCGGCGTTCGGGATGGGCATCGACCAGCCTCAGGTCCGGTACGTGCTGCACTCCGATCCGCCCGAGTCGCTCGACTCCTACTACCAGGAGATCGGCCGGGCCGGGCGGGACGGCGAGCCGGCCGAGGCCGTGCTGTTCTACCGGCCGGAGGACCTGGGCATTCGCCGGTTCTTCGCCGGCAGCCGGGTGGACGAGGACCTGCTGCGGCGGGTGGCGACGCTGGTGCACGAGCACGGCGGGACCGTCCCGGCGCGCGAGCTGCGGGAGCTGCTGGACGTCGGCCCGTCCAAGCTCACCGGCCTGGTCAACCTGCTGGAGCGGGTGGGTGCGGTGGCGGTGACCCGGCGCGGTGACCTGCGGCCCGACCCCGACGGGCCGGATCCGGACCGGGCGGCCGCCGAGGCGGTCGAGCTGGACGCGACCCGGCGGCGGGTGGACGAGTCGCGGATCGACATGATGCGGGCCTACGCCGAGACCACCGGGTGCCGGCGGCGGCTGCTGCTGGAGTACTTCGGGGAGCCGTTCGAGCGGGCGTGCGGGAACTGCGACACCTGCCGCTCCGGGACGGCCGCGGCGGGCCGGCCGGCGGCCGCGGCCGCGGCGGACGGGCCGTTCGCAATGCACGCCAAGGTGCGGCACAGCGCGTGGGGGCCGGGCGTGGTGATGAGCCGGGATCCCGACCGGGTGACCGTGATGTTCGAGGAGGTCGGCTACAAGACCCTCTCCCTGGAGGCCGTGGAGCGCGACGGCCTGCTCACCCTGGCCGAGTGACGGAACGGCGGAGCCCCGGCGGTGACGTCACCGCCGGGGCTCCGCCGGGTGCGGCGGGACCGGGTCAGCCGGTCAGCGCGCTCGGCTCCGGCCGGCGGCCGCCGGGCCGCCAGGGGGTGCCGAGGATGGCGTAGGCGGCGACGGCCACGCAGACGAAGCCGAGCACCAGGCCCCAGCTCACGTCGCTCAGGTGGTGCATGCCGCGGTAGAGCCGGGACACCGCCACGATGAGCGGGGCGGCCAGGCCGAGCACCCACCACAGCACCCGCAGCGCGGTGTGGCGGTGGGTGTGCAGGGCCAGGACGACGGCCATCCCGACGTAGAAGCCGACCGCGGCGCTGGTGTGTCCGGAGGGGAAGCTGGAGGTGGGCGGCGCCGGGTCCAGGTGGTGGACGCCGGGCCGGGGACGCTCCACGAAGTAGGTGGCCAGCAGGAAGACCAGGTTCTGGCTCCACACGGCCACCACCAGGAAGACCGACTCGCGCCAGCGCTTGAAGACCAGCCGGAAGGCGATCGCCGCGATGGCGGTGAGCACGATGATCACGGGGGTGTCCGACAGCATGGAGCCGTAGTGCGTGAGATCGTTCAGCAGCGGCGTTCGGTCCTGCTCGAACGCCTCGTTCAACGCCACCTCGCCGGACACCTCGGCGTGCAGCGGCTTCATTATCAGCCAGCCCAGCCCGAGCGTCACGGCGGCGAGCAGCGCCAGGGGGAGCAGGATGAAGCGGGCCACCGCGGCCACCTTCTCCGTCCAGCCCGCGCGGCCGGACGTCCGTGACGCCGCTTCAACGTCGCTGACCATATGCACGTCCCTTCGGTGAAATATCATCTTTGGCCTCCGGCTCGACACCTTCCCGGTGCGGCTCGGCCGGCCGGCGCCCGATCTCCCGGCGCCACGTCTCGAATGCGGCGGTCGTCGCCGCGACCACGGCGACGCCGAACACCACGCCCGCCGTCACGTCGCTCACCCAGTGCACCCCGAGCGCCACCCGGGTGTAGGCGACGCTCAGCACCAGCAGCGCGCCGATGATCCAGGCGGCCACCCGCTGCCGGCGGCCGAGCAGCGGCAGGATCAGCAGGATCAGGATCCCGACGCCGAGCGTCACGTTGACCGCATGCCCGGACGGGAAGGACGCGCCGGGCGCCAGGTCCACCGGGTCCGGCAGGTGCGGCCGGGCGCGGGCGACCACCACCTTGAGCGCCAGGCCGAGCAGCCCGCCGACGGTGATCGTGGTGAGGGCCCAGATCGCCAGGCGCGGCGCCCGCCGGTACAGCAGCCAGGCCGCGGCCAGGCAGACCAGCACCCGCCAGGTGTTGGGGCCGAACACGTCGGTCCAGACCGACAGCAGGCGCACCCAGGCGGGGTGCTCCAGCGCGTAGGCGTGCAAGGTGCGGGCGACGCTCTCGTCCAGGTCGTTCAGCGGCTCGAACGCGGTCTCCACCAGCACCAGCAGCAGCGTGAACGGCACCAGCACCAGGAACAGCGCGCCGGAGGCCAGCGTCAGCCGCAGGCCGAGCCGCCGGTCCCGGTCCGTCCGCCGGCCGAACCAGCGCCGGCCGAAGCCACCGGCCGGTCCCGCCGTTCGCATCGCTTTCATGAAGAACCCCTTCCCCCGGTTCCGCCGCCGGGCGGGCCGTTCGGCGCGCTCATGTCCCCACCCGCTCCTCCGGCTCGTTCGCGGGCCAGCCGGTCCCGGTGGACTGGGTGGCGTGCTGCCCGCCCTGCCGGGCACCGGGACCGGGATCGGGGGTGATCGCACCGCCCGCCCCGCCCCGGCAGGCCTCCAGCTGGGCCGCGAACGCCAGGCCGAGGAACAGGGCCACCGAGCTGAGCAGCGACCAGAGCATCAGCGCCATCACCGCGGTCAGCGGGCCGTAGGTGCGGCCGAAGGACCCGTTGTTCTCGATGTACAGGGTGAGTGCCCAGCTGAACAGGGTCCACAACGTCAGCGAGACGACGGCGCCGATCGCCAGCCAGCTGTGGCCGGGCTGCTTGCGCCGGGGGGCGGCCCGGAACAGCACCGAGGCCGACAGCACGGCCAGCAGGAAACCGACCGGCCACCGCGCCAGCATCCAGGCGATCTCGGCGGTGTCGTCCCAGTCGTACACCTCGGCCAGGGCGGTGCCGAGCGACCGGCCGCCCACCATGATCACGAAGCCCAGGGTCATGAACGAACCCGCGGTGACCGCCATGGCGATCGCCTTGGCGTATTTGAGCTTGAACGGCGTGTCGCGCTCCACCCCGTAGATGCGGTTGGCGCCCCGCTCCACCTGCGCCATGGCCGTGGTGAGGGCGACCACCGCGGTCACCAGGCCGAACAGCAGCGCGATGGCGCCGCCGTCGTCGGCGTGCCGCCGGCTGGCGGCCAGCGCGTTCTCCACGACGTCCGCCCCGGACAGCGGCACGACCTCGTGGATGACCAGTTGCACCACCTTGCCGAGCCGCTCCTGGTGCAGCACCGAGCTCAGCCCCACCGCGGCGATGCCCGCCGGGATGACCGCCAGGCAGATCTGGAAGGCGAGGGCCCGGGAGTTGCTGAACCCGTCGCCGTAACGGAAGCGGGTGAAGGAGTCGCGTACCAGGTGCCAGCCGCCGTACCGGCGCATGGTCACCCAGGCGTCGTCGGCGCCGAGCTCCTCGCCGCTCATGGTCCGGGTCTCCGGGACCGTGGTGGCGGTGCCCACCGGTCAGCTCTCCGACCCGCGCGGCACGCGCAGCAGCAGCGCGCCCGGGCGGGTCTCGATGCTCATGTGGCTACCGTGGCCGATGGTGTCGCCGTCGCACTCGTGCAGGACGGGCGGCACCACGTCCACCTCGACCCGGGCGGCGGTGTACCGCTCGACGCGGCGGTCGTAGCGGCGGGACCTGGTCAGCACGTGGCCGACCACCCGTAGCCAGTCCGACGGGCGGCGCGGCGCGAGGACCAGGACGTCCAGCTCGCCGTCGTCCGGCCGGGCGTCCGGCAGCAGGCTGAGGCCGCCCTGGAGGCGGCCGACGTTGCCGACGAGCACCATCATCGCGCGCCGGCGCAGCGTCACCCGGCCGTCCAGGCGGAGCGTGACGTCGAACGGCTTGTCCCGCAGGTGCTTGACGATGCTGCCCGCGTAGGCGAGCCAGCCGATGCGCCGCTTGGCGCCCTCGCTGGTGCTCTCGGCCATCGCGGCGTCCAGCCCGATGCCGGCCATCACCACGAACGGCCGGCCGTCGATCACGCCGGCGTCGATGGCCCGGGTGTCGCCCTCCACTCCGGCGGCGACCGCCTCGGCCAGGGTGCCGGGCAGCGACAGGTTGCGGACCAGCAGGTTCCCGGTGCCGACCGGCAGCACGGCGAGCGGCACGCCGGTGTCCAGCAGGCCCTCGGCGCAGGCGCGGACGGTGCCGTCGCCGCCGGAGGAGAAGACCAGGTCGGCTCCTTCGGCCAGCGCCTGCTTCACCATGCCGACGCCGGGGTCCTCGGCGGTGGTCTCGAACCACAGGGGTTCGTCCCAGCCGTGGCGGGCCAGCTCGGCCGCCACGGCCTCGCGGTGCCGATCCATCTCGGCGACCTTCGTTGGGTTCACGATCACAGCAGCTCGGGGCACGGCGTTCCGTACTACCCGCTTCGCCGCGCTTTGAACGGGCCGTCACGCCAGATCGGGGGCGCGTTCCGGCGGTCAGCCGGCGGGCGGCACCTCGGCGACCACGCAGCTGATGTTGTCCGGGCCGCCGCCCTGCCGGGCCAGCTCGATGAGCCGGTCCGCCGCGGCGCCGAGATCGGCCGGCCCGGTCAGCGTCTCGTGCAGCGCCTCCGGCCCGACGACGCCGCTGAGCCCGTCGGAGCAGATCAGGTAGCGGTCACCGGGCCGGGCCTCCCGCATGGACAGGTCGGGCTCGACCGAGCCGCTGCCGCCGAGGGCGCGCATGAGCAGGGAGCGGCGCGGGTGCGCCGCGGCCTGCTCGGCGGTCATCTGCCCGTCGTCCACCAGCGACTGGACCAGGGTGTGGTCGCGGGTGATCTGATAGAGGCAGCCGTCGCGCAGCATGTAGGCCCGGGAGTCGCCGATGTGGGCGAGGGCGAACCCCATGCCGTCCCACAGCATGGCGGTCAGCGTGGTGCCCATGCCGGTGAGCCGGGGGTCGCGCTCGGCCATCTCCTTCAGCTGCCGGCCCGCCTCGGTGATCGCGGCCTCCAGCGCGCCCAGCGGGTCGGCGCCCGGCGGATCGCCGTCCAGCGCCGACAGCGCCGCGATGACCGTCGCGCTGGCCACCTCGCCGTGGCTGTGCCCGCCCATGCCGTCGGCGACGGCGAGCAGCCGCGGCCCGGCGTACACCGAGTCCTCGTTCAGCGAGCGGCGCAGGCCCACGTCGGTGCGGGCCGCGTAGCGCAAGGTGAACGACGCGTTGTTTGACATGAGCTCAGTAAAGCATTGGTTGAAACACTTCACAAGTATATGATTGGTGGATCGCCGCCGCCCGGTGCCATCTCCGGCGGCGACGGGTCGCGGAGCCGAAAGGAGATGTGCCGCCGATGGGACAGGACGCCACGTTGAACGCGGGCGACATCGCCCGGCTCGCCGACGTCGGACGTGCCGCCGTCAGCAACTGGCGGCGCCGGTACGACGACTTCCCCCAGCCGGTGGGCGGCACGGCCGCGAGTCCGCTGTTCTCCCTGCCCGAGATCGAGGACTGGCTGCGCCGTAATGGCAAATCGTATGAGATGTCGCTGGGAGATCGGGCCTGGCAGGCGCTGAAGACCGCCGGGGACGATCTGCGTCTGGGCGAGCTGGTCGGCTGCGCCGGCGCCTTCCTGCTCTACCTGGCGCGCGAACCGGCCGCCGCGCGCCGCGCCGCCCGGGCGGCCGATCCGGCCGCGGTGCTGCGCCGGGACGCGGCCCGCGCCACCGCCGACCTCCCGGTCCGGCCGGACTGGAGCCTGGTCGGCGCCGGGCGGTACGCCCTGCTGGCCGACCTGGCCGCCGAACAGGGGCCGGCCGCGGCCTTCGAGCTGCTGTGCGAGCGCTACGCCGAGGCCCACTCGCGGCAGCTGTCGGTCACCCGCCCGGACATCGTCGCGCTGCTGGCCGGGCTGGCCCGGCTGGAAGGGCAGGGCGGCACCGTGCTGGACCCGGCCTGCGGCGTCGGCGCCCTGCTGCTGCCGCTGGCCGGGGCGCGGCTGCTCGGCCAGGAGAGCGGCGAGGCGGCCGCGCTGGTCGCCGCCGCGCGCCTGCTGCTCGGCGGGGCGCGCGCCGAGATCGCCGCCGGCGACTCGCTGCGCGCCGACGGCTTTCCCGGCCGGCGGGCCGACATCGTGCTGTGCGACCCGCCGTTCAACGAGCGCGCCTGGGGTTACGAGGAGCTGACCGGCGACCCGCGGTGGGAGTACGGCCTGCCGCCGCGCGGCGAGCCGGAGCTCGCCTGGGTCCAGCACTGCCTGGCGCACGTCCGGCCCGGCGGGCTGGTCGCCATCCTCATGCCGTCCGCCGCGGCCGGCCGGCGGCCCGGCAAGCGCATCCGCGGCAACCTGCTGCGGGCCGGCGCGCTGCGCGCGGTGGTGGCCCTGGGGCCCGGCGGGCCGGACCTGTGGCTGCTGCGCCGCCCGGAGCCGGGCGCGCGCCAGCCGTCCACCATGCTCGTCGCCGAGGCCGGTGACGAGCCGTCCGGCGTGCTGGACGCCTGGCGGGCCTTCGGCGCCGCCCCGGAGGCCGAGCCGCCCGGCGGCCGGGCGGTCCGCATCATCGACCTGCTGGACGACGAGATCGACCTGACCCCGGCCCGCTACCGGCCGCGGCACCCGAAGGAGGATCCGGCCCGCGCCTACGCCGCCGCCCGGGAGCGGTTCCAGGCGGCGGCCGCCGCGCTCGGCGGATCCCCGCCGCGGCTGGCCGCCCGCGCCGGCGACCTGCCGACCACGACCGTCGGCGAGCTGGTCCGGGCCGGGCTGGTCGGCTTCCACCAGGGTCCGGCCCGGCCGGCCGCCGGGCACGGCGACCTGCCCATGCTGACCGTGGCGGACGTGGTGGCGGGCGGCCCGCCGTCCGGCCGCACCCGCCACGACCCCGGGCAGGTCGTGCTGGAGCCCGGTGACGTGGTCGCCACCGCCTCGGCCACCGAGTGCGCCGCGCGCACGGTGACCGAGGGCGGCGCGGTGCTCGGCCCGCAACTCCACCTGTACCGGGTGGACCCCGAGCGGCTGGACCCCGACTTCCTGGCCGGCCACCTGCGGTACGCCGGTACCGCCGGGACGGGCCGGGCCCATCCCGGCGCCAGCCGGGTCGACGCCCGCCGGGTGCGCATCCCCCGGCTCCCGCTGGCCGAGCAGCGGGCGCACGGCCGCGCGTTCCGCGAGCTGCTGGAGCTGGACGACCGGCTGCGCGAAACGAGCGCGCTGGGGCGGAAGCTGGTCGGGCTAGGCTTTGACGGGCTGGCCGGCGGTCATCTCCGGCCCGACGGCTGAGGTGCGGCCTTCCCCGAGCGAACCCCCAGGAGAGGCACGAATGGTCATCGGCGACCGGTACGTACTCGACGACCTGCCCCTCGGGCAGGGCGGCATGGGGGCGGTCCACGGTGGCCATGACAAGCACCTGGACCGGCGGGTGGCGGTGAAGTTCCTGCGGGTCCCCGGCGGGCACGACGAGGAGCTCGAACGCCGTTTCGTCCGCGAGGCGCGCATCCTGGCCCGGCTGCAGCACGCCGGCGCGCCGGTGCTATACGACTTCGGCACCCAGGACGGGCGGCTGTTCCAGGTGATGCAGTTCATCGAGGGCGTGACCGTGGCCGACGTGGTCAGCGAGCACGGCCCGCTGCCCGTCCCGTGGGCGGCCGCGATCGCCGCCCAGGCCTGCGCCGTGCTGTGCGCCGCGCACGCCCTGTCGATCTGCCACCGCGACCTCAAGCCGACCAACCTGATGCTGTGCCCGGATGGCAGCGTCAAGGTGCTCGACTTCGGGCTGGCCATGATGCAGGACGCGGGCGCCGCGCAGTTCACCCGGATCGGGCAGATCCTCGGCACCCCGGCGTACATGTCGCCCGAGCAGATCCAGCGGGGGGTGGCCGGGCCGCGCAGCGACCTGTACGCGCTCGGCTGCGTGCTGCACGAGATGCTGTCCGGCCGCCAGCTGTTCGTCGGCCCGACCGAGTACGCCGTGTTCGACAAGCAGGTGAACGAGCGGCCGGCACCGGTCCCCGGGGTGCCCGCCGAGCTGAACCGGCTGATCGCCGGGCTGCTGGAGAAGCGGCCGGAGGACCGGCCGGCCGACGCCGCGGCCCTGTACGACCGGCTCCAGCCGTTCGCCGTCGACCTGCCCATGCTGCCGGGGTTCCTGACCCCGCCGCCGGTGCCGAGCCCCGGCCGGATGTACGCGCGGATGGTGGGCCGGGTGCTTCCCTGACCGGCCGCCGCGCCGCGCCGCGCCGCGCGGGCCGGCCGATCGGGTATACCGGGATCGTCCGCCGCCGGCCGGAAGGAGAGTGACAGCGTGCGCCGCCGCCTGGAAAGGCTCGCCTCGATGGCGCCGTCGATCCTGCAGTGCTCGGTGGGCGCCGCGCTGGCCTGGTTCATCGCCCGGGAGTTCCTCGGGCACCCGCGGCCGTTCTTCGCCCCCATCGCCGTGGTCATCTGCGTGGGGGTCGCGGTCGGGCGGCGCGTCCGCCGGACGGCCGAGATGGTGGCGGGCGTCAGCCTCGGCATCGGGGTGGGCGACCTGCTGGTCGCCTGGATCGGCTCCGGCGCCTGGCAGATCGCCCTGGTGGTGGCGCTGGCGATGGCGATCGCGGTGCTGCTGGACGAGGGCGGGGTGTTCGCGCTGCAGGCCGGCACCTCGGCCGTCCTGGTCGCCACCCTGCTGCCGCCCAGCGGCGTCGGCGGCCTCCAGCGCATGGTGGACGCGCTCACCGGCGGGCTGGTGGCGCTGGCCATGGTGGCCCTGCTGCCCGCCGACCCGGTCGCCCTGGTCCACCGGCGCGGGCGCGTGGTGCTGGACGAGCTGGCCGACGCGCTGGAGGGGGCCGCGCAGGCGATCGCTTCCGCCGACCTTTCGCTGGCCGGTGACTGCCTGGACAAGGCGCGCGGCTCGCAGAAGGCGGTCGAGGACCTGCGCGCGGCGCTGGTGTCCGGCCGGGAGATCGCGTTGATCAGCCCGCTGCACTGGCGGGCCCGCGGCCGGCTGGCCCGCTACCAGGCGGCGAGCACGCCGCTCGACCACGCGCTGCGCAACACCCGGGTCCTGCTGCGCCGCACCATCGCCGCGCTGCGCGACCGCGAACCCATGTCGCCCGAGCTGCCCGACCGGCTGCGCGGCCTGGCGGAGGCCACCCGGCTGCTGCGCGACGAGCTCGCCGCCGGGGCGGACCCGGTGCGCGCCCGGCGCGGCGCCCTGGCCGTCGCCGACGGGCTGCGCGCCTCCGGCTCCCGGCACGCGGGCATCTCCACCCAGGTGGTGGCCGCCCAGCTCCGCTCCATCATCGTGGACCTGCTGGTCGCCGCGGGCACCGGCCGGGCCGCCGCCGCCGCGGCGCTGCCCGCGGAGGCCGGCCCGGGCGACTCCGGCTGAGCGGCCGGACGCGGCTCAGGCGGTGTGGACCAGCGGCGCGGCGGCGCCACCGGGGTCGTACTCGGTGTGGATCATTCTGGGCGGCACGCCGAGGCCGCGCAGCTGGCCCACGGTCACCCGCACCATGTCCGGCGAGCCGCAGACGTACACGTCCCCGTCCAGGGTCACCCGGTGGTTCTGCACCGCGTCGATCACCCGCTCGCGCCGCGGGTCGGCCGGGTCGTCCGACACCGCCTTGACCACTCGCAGCCGCCGGTGCGCGGAGCGCAGGGCCATCAGATCGGGCAGATCGTAGGCGTCGGTGTGCCGGCGGACGCCGTGGAACAGGTCGATGTTCGGCCGCTCCGGCAGCCACATCGACTCCTCGACCATTGCCTTGAGCGGCGCCAGGCCGGTGCCGCCCGCGATGAACACCAGGTGCCGGGTGCTGGCCCGGTCCAGCAGCATGGCGCCGCGCGGCGGGCCGAGCAGCACGGTGTCGCCGGGCCGGGTGTGGTGGGCCAGCGCCGTGCTCACCCAGCCGCCCGGCACCACCCGCACATGGAAGGTCAGCCGGTTGTCCGGCCGCGGAGCGTTGGCGATCGAGTACTGCCGCCACACCTTCGGCCAGACCGGCGTCTGCAGCGTGGCGTACTGCCCCGCCCGGTACGGGTAGCGCTCGCGCGGCTCGACGGTGACCACCACGAGCTCCCGACCGCGCATCTCGTGCCCGACCACCACGGCCGGCCACACCGCGGGCGTGTGGGCCGCCTCCTGCTCGGCCGCGTGCACCATGACGTCGGCGACGAACCGGTAGGCGTCGATCCACGCGGCGTCGTACACCGCCCGCCACGCCGGGCCGACCTCGGCCCGCATCGCGTGCACCAGGCACCGGCCGACGGCCGGGTAGTGCTCGGGCAGCACCCCGTACTTGCGGTGGTCACGCGCCAGCTGGCCCAGGTACTCGGTGAGCCCGGGACCGTCCTCCAGGTTGAGCACCACCTGGGTGAGGGCGTGCAGCAGCCGGTCCCGCTGGGCGTTCATCGCCGGCGGGAACATCTCCCGCAGCTGCGGATGGTCGGCGAACAGCTTGGCGTAGAAGTGCACGCCGATCCGGTCGGCGACCGGCGCCACCACGTTCCAGCTCTGGCGGATCACCGCGATGTCGACGGGCATGGCATCACTCCGGTGGCCGGGCGACTGCCGCGCGGCCGGTGTCCTGGCCGGTCACCCCGGCCGCCTTGGCGGCGGTGACGCCGAAGTGGTCCTCACCGGGCGGCCGCCGGCGCTGGGCCGTGCGCCGGTCCTGGCGGGCGAGCAGCGGGATGTGCTTGGAGCAGTGGATGTAGGCCTCCTCGACCTCGACCGCGACCCACCGGTCCGTCCGGCGGCCGGGTGCGGTCCGGTCCTCGTCCTCCAGCCCGAACCGGGCGGCGGCATCGTACGCCGTAATGATCGTAGCCGCCCCGTTCACATGCAGGCCCACCCGGTCGGTGAAGAAGTCCATGAACAGCAGGCTGATGTGCGGGTTCTCCATGATGTTCCCCATGCCGGCCAGCACCCCGTTGCCCCGGTACTCGGGGTAGATCAGGCGGTCGTCGCCGAGTACGCGGACGAAGCCGGGCGGGCCGGCGCGGAAGGAGGTGTCGCAGTTGCCCCGGGCGTCCGCGGTGCCGACGAACACCATCTCCTGCCGGGCGACGAACTCCACCATCTCGGGGGTCAGCCGGTCGGTCATCTGCCGGTCGTAGAAGCGCGTCGCCCGCTCGCGAGTGCCGAAGAGCTCCTGCAGGACGTGCTCGCCGTTCGATCCGGGCAGGCCGTCGCCGCCATGATCGCCGCCATGATCGCCGCCCTGCGACCGCTCGCGTTCCTGGCCATCGTCCGCCGCATGCCGGCCCATCGGGCTCCCCTCGCCGTCGCGCTCGCGCTTCGTCTCCGTGACCGGCCCGCCACCGGGCAGGGCCGGCCCCATGCACCATTCGTCACTTTAATGAACAAGGTCATCATCAGTCAGCCCTCTCGATGGGATCTTCTGACTGGACCGGTCATCCGGCTCCGCCGGCCCGGGCCGCGACGGGACCTCGCCCGGGCGGGGGCGGCGGTGACCGGACCGGCGCGTGCGGCCGCACCGTCCCGTTTGACCGGGTCACGGGGGGTAAGGAAGGCGGAACCCGTGATCGTGAGGAGCGCAGATGACCACCTTCGGGTACTTCCTGTCCAGCGAGGAGCACGAGCCGAAAGAACTGGTACGGCAGGCGAAGATGGCGGAGCGGGCCGGCTTCCGGAGCCTGTGGATCTCCGACCACTTCCATCCGTGGATCGACGAGCAGGGGCACAGCCCGTTCGTCTGGTCGGTCATCGGCGCGGTCGCCGAGGCCACCTCGCTGCCCATCACCACCGCGGTGACCTGCCCGCTGGTGCGCATCCACCCGGCGATCATCGCGCAGGCGGCGGCCACCACCGCCTCGCTCACCGGCGGCCGCTTCCGGCTCGGCGTCGGCACCGGCGAGGCGCTCAACGAGCACATCATCGACACCCGCTGGCCGCCGGCCGCCGAGCGGCTGGAGATGCTGGAGGAGGCGGTCGGCCTGATGCGGCGGTTGTGGACCGGCGAGCTGGTCACCCATCGCGGCACCCACTACAAGGTGGACACCGCGCGGCTGTACACGCTGCCGGACGAGCCCCCGCCGGTGTACATCTCCGGCTTCGGCGACAAGTCGATCGAGTTGGCGGGCCGGATCGGCGACGGTTACATCAGCACCGGGCCGTCCGCCGAGTCCGTGGCGAAGTTCCATGCCGCGGGCGGCGAGGGCAAGCCGGTCCAGGGCGGGCTGAAAGTCTGCCACGCCCCCGACGCCGCGCAGGCCCGCACGACGGTGCACCGCCTGTGGCCCAACCAGGGCATCCAGGGCGAGGCCGCCCAGCTGCTGCCGTTGCCCCGCCACTTCGAGCAGCTCGCCGAGATGGTCACCGAGGAGCAGGCCGCCGGCGGCACCCCCTGCGGCCCGGACCCCGAGGAGCACGTCAAGGCGATCACCGAGTACGTCGAGGCCGGCTTCGACGAGGTCTACGTCAGCCAGATCGGCCCCGACCAGGACGCCTTCTTCGACTTCTACGCCAAGGAGGTCCTCCCCCGCCTGGGTTAGCCCGCCCCTGGGCCGGCCCGCCCGGCAGGCGCCGGGCGGCGACGCCTCCGGCCGCCCGGCGCCTGCTCAGCCCGCGTTTCCGCTGGTTTACTCCGCCGGAGCAGGGAAGTACGAGTCGGTCAAGCAGGAAGTAGAGAAAGGTACGGCCTTGACCGGTTCGCGAGTGTGCCGTACAGCGGTGGCCGTCGTCCTGGCCGGCGGGCTCGCCGCCTGCGGCGGGGTGGGTTCGTCCGGCGGCGGCACCGGCGGTGCGAGCAGCGGCGGCGAGGGCGGCGCGCTGACCACCATGGGTTTCGGATTTCCGGACGAGATCGCCACCGTCCGGGTGGACGCCTTCAAGAAGGCCTATCCGGACGTGCGGCTGGCGGTCAACGAGGGGCAGTTCGACGAGCAGGCGTTCCTGTCGGCCGTGGCGGCCGGCAACCCGCCGGACGTGGTCTACCTGCCGCGCGACAAGATCGGCGGCTACGCGGCGCGCGGCGCGATCCAGCCGCTGGACGAGTGCGTGGCCACCGAGCGCATCGCCACCGGCGACTTCTACCCGGCCGCCCAGCAGCAGGTGAAGTACGCCGGCAAATGGTACGCCGTGCCGGAGTTCTACAACTCCATCATCCTGCTGGTCAACGACAAGGCCGCCAAGGACGCCGGGGTGGACCCCAAGTCCATCGACACCTCCGACTGGGACGGGCTGGCGAAGCTGGCCGAGAAGATGACCAGGCGGGACGGGAACCGGATCAAGCGGTTCGGTTTCTATCCCAAGCTGCCGGAGTTCCTGCCGCTGTGGGCCAAGGCCAACGGCGCCGACATCCTCTCGGCCGACGGGCGCACCGCCCACCTTTCCGACCCCAAGGTGGTCGAGGCGCTGGAGTACGCCACCGGCCTGGTCAAGGCGCAGGGCGGCTGGACCGGGCTGAAGGCCTTCACCGACACCTTCGACTACTTCGGCGCGGAGAACCCCTTCACCAAGGACCAGATCGGCATGATGCCGACCGAGCAGTACCTGGTCAGCTCGATGGCGGGCACCTCGCCGGACGCCGGCATCACCGTGCTGCCGTTCAAGGGCCGCGACGGGCGGCCGGTCAACAACGTGGGCGGCAACGCCTGGGTGATGCCGAAGGGCGCCAAGAACCCGCAGGCCGCCTGCCGGTGGATGAAGACCATGACCGCCAAGGACACCTGGATCGCCGCCGCCCGGGCCCGCGCCGACAAGCGGGCCAAGGAAGGCAAGATCAATATCGGCACCTACACCGGCAACGCCGCCGCCGACGAGGTGATCTTCTCCCAGATCGTCAAGCCGAGCGGCAAGCCGGCCTACGACGACGCGGTCAAGGTGATCCGGTCGGTGCAGCAGGCCGGGTTCGTGGTCCCGCAGTCGGCCGCCGCCGCCGAGTTCGTCAAGACCTGGCAGGACGCCTCGACCCGGGTGCTGCTCGGCCGGCAGGACGCGGCCGGCTCGCTGGACAAGGCCCAGCGCGACGCGCAACGCGCCCTGGACGAGGCCGCGCAGTGACGACCGCCGCGCCGGCCGGTCGCCGGGTGCGCCGGCTGCGGCCGGAGACCCGGTGGGCGTACATCTTCATGGTGCCGTGGCTAGTGGGCCTGCTGGTCTTCCAGCTCGGCCCGATGATCGCCAGCCTGGCGCTCTCCTTCGCCGACTACGACCTGATCTCCGCCCCCCGGTTCACCGGCCTGGACAACTACGCCCGCATGCTGGAGGACGACAAGGTGGCCCGGGCGGTGGGCAACACCGCGCTCTACACCGCGCTGCACGTACCGCTGGCCGTCGTGCTGGCGCTGGTGCTGGCGCTGGTCCTCAACCGGATCACCGGCCGGGCGGCCGGCGCGTTCCGCACGATCTTCTACCTGCCGTCGATGACCCCGTACGTCGCGGTCGGCGTGCTGTTCCTGTTCCTGCTCAACGGCCAGGCCGGCATGGTGAACGACTTCCTGGCGCTGTTCGGGATCTCCGGCCCGCAGTGGACCACCGACCCGGACTGGATCCTGCCCGGCATCGTGCTGATGTCGCTGTGGAACCTCGGCTCCACCACGATCATCCTGTTCGCCGCGCTGCGCAACGTGCCGCGCGAGCTGGCCGAGGCCGCCATGATCGACGGCGCCGGCCCCTGGCAGCGGTTCCGCTCGGTGACGCTGCCGATGATCAGCTCGGCGCTGTTCTTCGTGGTCATCATCAACACGATCACGTCGCTGCAGATGTTCGACCAGGTCTACACGATGTTCTTCGGCAACCAGATCGCCCAGCAGTCCTCCGGCGACGCGGCGCTGTTCTACGTCGTCTACCTGTTCCAGCAGGCCTTCCAGTTCCTGCACATGGGATACGCCTCCGCGCTCGCCTGGCTGCTGTTCCTGGTGATCGCGGTGATCACGCTGATCCAGGTGAAGGTGGGGAACCGGCTGGTGTATTACGAGGCCGAGGAGCACGCCGGATGACCACCACCCTGCACCCCGCCGAACCGGCCGTCCAGGCGCCCGCGGCCGCGCGCGGCGGCGGCGACGGGACCGCCGACACCGCGGCGCGCGGCACCCGCAAGGTGTTCTTCCTGACCATTCTGGCCGCCGCCTCGGCCCTGTTCCTCTACCCGTTCGTCTGGCTGGTGGTCGCCTCGCTCAAGCCGCGGGACCGGACGTTCGCCGACCCGTTCCTGCCCTGGCCGAGGCCGTTCGCGCCGGGCAACTACGCGGCGGTGTTCGAGGCGGCGCCGGTGCTGACCTGGCTGGTCAACTCGCTGGTGGTCGGGATCGCCGCCGCGCTGGCGGTCACCCTGTCCAGCGCCTTCGTGGCGTTCGGCTTCGCCTACTTCCGCTTCCCGGGCCGCGGGCTGCTGTTCGGCAGCGTGCTGGCCACGATGATGCTGCCCGGGGCGGTGACCCTGGTGCCGACGTACCTGATCTGGAACTCGGTGGGGCTGACCGGCACCCAGGTGCCGCTGTGGGCGGCCAACCTGTTCGGCTCGGCGTTCTACATCTTCCTGCTCCGGCAGTTCCTGCTGGGCGTCCCCCGGTACGTGTTCGAGGCGGCCCGGGTGGACGGCGCGTCGTACTTCGACCTGTTCTGGCGGATCGCGCTGCCGCTGTCCCGGCCGGCGTTGATCATCGCGTTCATCTTCGAGCTCAAGGCGAGCTGGTTCGAGCTGATGAAGCCGCTGATCTACCTGCAGGACCCCGGGCTGTACACGCTGCCGCGCGGGCTGAAGGCGATCGTCGACACCTTCTACCAGGGCGGCGATCCCAAGTGGGAGATCGTGCTGGCGGCCAGCGTGATCACCACGCTGCCGCTGATGGTGATCTTCTTCATCGGCCAGCGGTACTTCGTGGAGGGCATCGCCACCACCGGCCGGCGCGGCTGACGGCACCGGCCGGTGCCGGTCGTCATGGGCCGGCCGTCACCGGCGCCACTCGCGGTCGAGGATGCTCATGTCCGCCGCGGACCACCACTCCCCCTCCACCAGGGTCATCTCACGCCGGACGCCCTCGTGCCGGAAGCCGAGCCGCTCGTACAGCCGGGTGGCACCGGTGTTGTGCAGGTAGACGCCGAGGTCCACCCGGTGCGCCCCCATCTCCTCGAACGCGACGCGCAGCGCCTCGCCCACCATGGCGGCGCCGGCGCCGCGCCCGCGCCCGGCCGGCGCGACGATGACCAGGCCGAGCCGGACGACCCAGCCGGGCCGGTCGGGCAGCAGCGTCACCAGCCCGAGCGGCGGGCCGTCCCCCTCGACGGCGACGAACATCCGGCGGCCCGGCTGCGCCGCCCGCAGGGCGAGCAGCTGGCCGGCGTCGAACGGCCAGCCGAACCCGCTGTTGCCCGACCAGGTGGCCAGCGCCGCCGGGCCGTCCACCCAGGACGCCACCGCGGCGGCGTCCTCCGGCCGGAAACCCCGTATTTCGATCATCGGGCTTTTGTAGCAAACCCGCCGGCCGCCGGGAACCGGCCCCCTGCGGTGCGCGGCCCCGGCGAAGGCCGGCTCAGGCGTTCCGGAGCCGGCCGCTGCGCTCCTGCAGCTCGTCGATGAGCCGGGAGGCGTCGGCCTTGGACAGGTCGTCCGGCACCTCCTGGCCGGCCTCGCGGGCGAGGGTGCGCAGGTAGGACTCCTGCGGCCCGGTCATGGGCTCGTCACCCGTCGCCCACTCCTCCGGGTCCTTCTCCACCGGTCCGTGCTCCACGTCGCTCGCCATGTCGCTCCCCCTTCGTCCTCACTCCGTCTCGAACGGGAGTTCGCTACCCGGATCGTCCAGCGTCTAACCGGCCACTATTCCCGATAAAACAAGTAGGAAATGTTGACTAGGCCGGCGGGGCACGCGTACAGTCATCGGCATGAGCAAGGGCAAGCACCTGACCAGGCGCCCGCACGTGGACTTCTGCCACGTCGCCAGCGCGCAGTGTCGCTGATCCGATCGCGGTCCCCGCAGCCTCCCTCTCCGCCCCGGGCGAGCGCCCACCGGCGCCCCACCGGCGCCCGCGCCCCGGCGCCCCGCGTGGCCGACGCCGCCCGCGCGCCCCCCGCACGAACCACCCTCCGGCATGCCCCGCCGCCCGCCGCGGCCGCGCGAGCATGCCCGCTCTCCGACGAGGACCACCCACCGTGCTCAAAATCAGACAACTCGTGCCCCCACTCCTGCTGCTCGCCGCCGCCGGCTGCGCCTCGGCCGAAGGCAAGGCCGGCCCGGGCGGCACGGAGGTGACCGAACTGCGCTACCAGGGCTCCGCCGGCGCGGTCACCTTCCCCGAACTTGCCGCCGACCTCGGTTATCTCGGCGACGTCAAGCTGAAGTGGATCGGCGACACCACCTCCGGGCCGCAGGACATCCAGTCGGTCGCGACCGGCCAGACCGAATTCGGCGGTACCCGCGCCTGCCGTACCCGCCCCACCGCATCGGCGGTATCGCCCCGGGCGGGACGGCGGATTACCGTACCGGGGTGAGGACAGTGGCCCTGGTGTGCGGGATGGCCGTACTCGTGGTGGGCACATCGGTGCTCGCCTATGGCAACCAGCCGGCGGCCAGGCCGCTCGACCCGGCCGGGTACGCCCTGCTCCTGGCCGCCGTCGCGAGCCTGGCGTGGCTGCCATCTCGGCCGGACCGGGCGCTGGCCGGAAGCGTGGCGGCGGCGGTGGCCTACTTCGCGTCCGGGTATGCCTACGCGCTGTGGCCGGCGCCCGCCCTGGTGGCGACGTCCGCCGCGATCTCATCCGGCCGCCGGGCGGTGGGGTGGGCGGGAGCCGGGGTGCTGGTCGCCGTCCCGGTGGGTGCCGTGAGCCTCGCTCCCCGACTCGACGGCATCGTCGGAGTGGTCCTGTGGACGTCGCTGGTGCTGGTGGTCACCCTGTCCGCCGAGGTGTCGCGGACCCGCCGGGCCTACGTCGCCCTCATCGAGGAGCGGGCGGCGGCGGCCGAGCGCGACCGCGCCGAGGAGGCGCTCCGCCTGGCCCAGGAGGAGCGCCTCAAGGTCGCCCGGGAACTGCACGACGTCACCTCGCACACGGTGTCGGTGATCGCGCTGCACGCCGCGGTGGCCGCCGAGGCGGTGGACCGGGCGGGCGGGCCGCCGGAGGCGGCCGAGGCGCTGCTGGTGATCCGCCGGGCCAGCCGGGAGGCGCTCGCCGAGATGAAGGCGGTGCTGGGGGTGTTGCGGCCCGGCGGCACCCGCCCGCAGCCGGGCTCGGCGGAGCTGCCGGAGCTGCTGGCCACCGCCACCGTGCCGGTCGCCTTCGAGACGACCGGTGCGCGGCGACCCCTGCCGCCCGCCGTCGACCTGACCGTCTACCGGGTCGTGCAGGAGGCGCTGACCAACACGATGCGGCATGCCGCCGCGAGCCGGGTGACCGTCGCGCTCGACTACGCGGCGGACGCGGTCGAGGTCCGGATCGACGACGACGGCCGCGGCGGCGACGCGCCGTGGGGGCACGGCCTGACCGGGATGGCCGAGCGGGTCGGCGCGGCCGGCGGTGAGTTCAGCGTGGGTGAGCGTCCCGGCGGTGGCTTCCGGGTGGCCGCGCGGCTGCCCGCCGAGAGAATGGGACCGTGATAACGGTCCTGCTGGCCGACGACCAGCCACTCGTCCGCGCCGGCCTGCGCGCGCTGCTCGGCAGCGAGAGCGATCTGAGCGTCATCGGTGAGGCCGAGGACGGGGCTCAGGCCGTACGGTTGACCGCGGAGCTCGCACCCGACGTGGTGCTGATGGACATCCGCATGCCGCGCATGGACGGCCTGGAGGCCACCAGGCGGCTGGCCGGCGGCCGGGCCAGGGTGGTCGTGGTCACCACCTTCGACCTCGACGAGTACGTCTACGCCGCGCTGCGCGCCGGAGCCGGCGGCTTCGTGGTCAAGGACGCCGAACCGGCCGAGATCCGCCATGCCGTACGGGTCGCCGCGCGGGGGGACGCCCTGCTGTCGCCCGCCGTGACCAGGCGGCTGATCGAGCGGTTCGCCGCCCTGGACGAGCCGCGGCTGGGCGCCGAACGGCTGGCGCCGCTGACCGCCCGCGAGCGCGAGGTGCTGACCGGGGTGACCCGGGGGCTCGGCAACGTCGAGCTGGCCGAGCGGCTGTTCATGAGCCCGGCCACGGTGAAGACCCACGTCAACCGCATGATGGCCAAACTGGGGGTGCACGACCGCGCCCAGCTGGTGGTGATCGGCTACGAGACGGGATTGGTCCGTCCCGGAGACGGCGGCTGAGCCGCGTTCGTGCGTACCGGGCCGATGCCGCCGGCCGCGGAACCGGACCGGGCCGCCGCGGGTACCGCGGATGGGGTAGCCGGCCACCAGCAACCGGTGGACGCGGGCCGCCGGCCGCGCTCCCTAGCGTTCGGCGACATGACGCGTTTCCTGCTCGACCGGCGATGGCCGGTCCTTGTGTTGTGGGCGGTGCTGACGGCCGCGCTGGCCGCGGGTGCCGCCGCCTTCCCCGGCCCGAGCCACGACGACTTCACCCTGCCGGGCTCGGAGAGCGGGCGGGCCGCCGGCCTGCTGGGCGGCCCGCCGCCGGAGTCACCCGGCACGCTGGTGGTCTCCGGCGCCGACCCCGGCGCGGTGCGGCTGTCACTCGCGCGGATCACCGCCCGCCTCGGCGCGGTCGACGGGGTCACGACCCGGCCGGGGCCGGCCAGCGACGATGGGCGGGTGGCCACGGCGGGCATCGACTACCCGGACGCCGAGACCGCGTACCGGATCAAGAACATGGGGCTGTCCGCGCCCGGTGTCCAGGTGGACCTGGCGGGCGACGACTTCGCGGACTTCACGCCCGGCGGGTTGACCGAGGGCGTCGGGCTGCTGGCCGCGGCGGTGATCCTGCTGCTGGCGTTCCGCTCCCTCCTCGCCATGCTGCTGCCGATCGTGATCGGCGTCGTCGGCGTGGTGTGCGGCAGGTCGATGCTGACCCTGCTGGGGCACCTGGTCCCCACGCCGGGCTTCGCCGGCTATCTGACGATCATGCTGGGGCTCGGGGTGGGCATCGACTACGCCCTGCTCGTCGTCACCCGCTTCCGCACTTCGCTGCGGGAGAGGCTGGCGGTGGAGCCGGCGATCGAGGCGGCGATGCGGACCGCCGGCCGGTCGGTGCTGTACGCCGGGATCACGGTGATCCTCACCGCGGCGGGCATCCTCTTCCTCGGACCCGAGCAGGGCGGCGGCATCGCGCTGGCCGCCGGATGCGGCGTGCTCATGGTCATGCTGGCCGCCCTGACGCTGCTGCCGGTGCTGCTGCGCCTGATCGGGCGGCGGATCGACCGGCGGGCGGCGCGGGACGGCCGCCGGACACCGCCGGCCGCGCGGTGGGGCGCGGTGGTGCAGCGGCGGCCGTGGACCACGGGGCTGATCGCGCTCGGGGTGCTGCTGATCCTTGCCGCCCCGGCGCTCGACCTGCGGGTGGGCTGGTCGGACGCCGGCAACCGGCCGGTCACCGATACCACCCGCCGGGCCCACGACACCCTGGCCCGCGCCTTCGGGGCCGGCGCGGGCGGCCCGCTCATCCTGGTCACCGCCGAGAAGGGCGACGGCGCCCCCGGCGGGTGCGCGGCCCCGCTGGCGGCGGCCTGCGCGCGGGCCGAGGGCATCCCGGGGGTGGCCAAGGTGCTTCCCGCCGGCGAGCAGGCCGCGCTGGTCGTACCTGACACCGGTCCCCAGGACGCCAGGACGGCCCGGCTGCTCCACCGGCTGCGCGCCGACCTGCCCGCGCACGTGCTGGTGACCGGCTCGACGGCGGCCGCCGCCGACTACGCCGCCCACACCGCCGCCCGGCTGCCGTGGATGGTCGGCGCGGTGCTGGCCGCCTCGATCCTGCTGCTGCTCATGATGTTCCGCAGCGTCGTGGTGCCGCTGAAGGCCATCGCCGTCAACCTGCTGTCCATCGGCGCGGCCTACGGCGTGTGCGTCGCCGTCTTCCAGTGGGACGTGCTGGGGCGCGGCACCGGCGGCCCGATCGACGCCTGGGTGCCGACGATGCTCTTCGTCATCATGTTCGGCCTGTCGATGGATTACGAGGTCTTCCTGCTCTCCCGGATCCGCGAGGAGTACCTGCGCACCGGCGACAACGGTCGCGCGGTGCGCGAAGGGCTGGCCGGGACGGCCCGGGTGATCTCCGCGGCGGCGGCCATCATGTTCTGCGTCTTCGCCGCCTTCGGCGCCTTCGACGACCGGGCGCTGCAGATCATGGGCGTGGGCCTGGCCGCCGCCGTCCTGCTGGACGCGACGGTGGTGCGGCTGGTGCTGGTACCCGCGGCCATGCAGGTGCTCGGCGACCGCAACTGGTGGTGGCCCGGGGACCGGCGGGCGGCGGAACCGGCGACCGCGCCGCCCGCCGCTCCGGCCGCGCCGCCCGCCGCTCGCGGCCCGTGGTGATTCGTCGCGGTGATACGTCGCGGCGAGTGCCGCCGGCGCCGGCCCGCCGGGTTCGCCGGGTCAGCCGGTCGCGGCCCGCTCGGCGCCGACCAGCCGGACGCACACGGCGAGCCCGGCGATCGCCGCCTCCAGGTCCGGCAGGCTCGGGAAGGTGGGGGCGATGCGGATCGTCCGGTCCGCCGGATCCTTGCCGTACGGGTGGGTGGCGCCCGCCGGGGTGAGCACGATGCCGGCCTCGCCGGCGCGCCGCACCACCTCGCGGGCGCACCCTTCCGGGACCTCCAGGGCCAGGAAGTAGCCGCCCCGCGGGGTCGTCCAGGACGCCAGTCCGGTGCCGCCCAGCTCGGCGGCCAGGATCCGCTCGACCGCGTCGAACTTGGGACGCAGCAGCTCGCGCTGGCGTCGCATGTGGTCGTGCAACCCGGCCTCGTCCCGCAGGAACAGCGCGTGCCGCAGCTGGTTGACCTTGTCCGGGCCGATGGTCCGCCGGGACACGCGGTCCAGCCACCAGTCGACGTTGGCCGGCGAGCCGCCGATGAAACCGACGCCGGCGCCGGCCAGCGTGACCTTGGAGGTGGAGCCGAAGACCAGGGCGCGGTCGGGGTCGGCGCCGGCCGCGCAGGCGGCGAGCAGATCGGCCAGCCCGGCCGGCTCGCCGGTCAGATGGTGCACGGCGTAGGCGTTGTCCCAGAAGATCCGGAAGTCCGGGGCGGCCGTCCGCATCTCCGCCAGCCGGCGGACGACGTCGTCACCGTAGGTCTCGCCGCTGGGGTTGCTGTATTTGGGCACGCACCAGATGCCCTTGACCGCCGGGTCGGCGCCGGCCAGCCGCTCCGCGGCGTCCATGTCCGGTCCGGCGCCGGTCATCGGCACCGGGATCATCTCGATGCCGTACCGCTCGCAGATGGCGAAGTGCCGGTCGTAGCCGGGGACCGGGCACAGGAAGGCCACCCGCTCCTCCTCGGCCCAGCGGCGCGGCGAACCGGGCACCCCGGCCAGCAACGCCTGCACGACGACGTCGTGCATCAGTTCCAGGCTGGAGTTGCCGGCGGCCAGCAGCCGGTCGGCCGGCACCTGCAGCGGGCCGCTGAAGATCTCCCGCAGTTCCGGTAGCCCGCGCGGCCCGCCGTAATTGCGGCAGTCCGTCCCGTCGGCCGCCCGGTACACCGGGCCGGGCAGTTCCAGCAGCCCGGCGGACAGGTCCAGCTGGTCCGGCGCGGGCTTGCCCCGGGTGAGATCCAGCCGCAGCCCGCGCGCCGCCAGCTCCGCGTACTCGCGCCGGGCGCGGTCCACCGGCGGCACCCCGTCCCGCACGTCGATCGATGTCATCGGTTTCCTCCGAGTTCGCACCGCAGCCGACGATACCGTCCCCGGCGCGGGCCCGCCGGGCGTCCGGCGCGCCGGCCGGTCAGCGGCCCGGCCGGGACGGCGCGGGGGCGCCGCCGAACGCGGTGAGGAAGCGGTCGCGGAAGGTGTCCATCGGCCAGACCGGCGCCCCCGGGCCGGGCCGCAGGCCGTCCTGCCAGCCCCAGCCGGAGATCCGGTCCAGCACCGCCCGGTCCTTGGCCACGATGGTGATCGGCACGTCCCGGCTCGCCCCCGGCCCGGTGACCAGCGGCGCGGGCTGGTGGTCGCCGAGAAAGACCAGCACCAGGTCGTCGTCGCCGTACCGCTCCACGTACGAGAGCAGGCCGGTCAGCGAGTACTCGATGGAGCGCCGGTACTCGGCGCGCACCCGGGCCGGGTCGCTCCACACCTGGTCGGGGTCCTGGCCGGCGGCGCGGATGGACCGGAACACCGAGCCGTCGCCGAGTTCGTCCCAGCCGACCATCCGGGGGATCGGCGCCCACGGGGCGTGGCTGGAGACCAGCGCGACCTCGGCCATGACCGGCGGGTGGTCCTTCTTCGCGCGCTCGGCACGCTGGAAGCTCTCCAGGGTGAACTGGTCGGGGACGGTGCCCCAGTTGAAGCCCGGCCCCCGGTAGCCGAGGTTCCACGACGCGTACACCTGGTCGTACCCGAAGAACGCCCCCTCCGGCCAGGCCCGGGTGACGCCCGGCATCACGCCGACGGTCCGCCAGCCGGCCCGCCGGAACGCGCCGTTGAGGGTGAGCCGGTCGCTCTCGACCGTCGCCTGGTAGCGCTGCTGGTCGTTCACCCAGCGGCCGGACAGCAGGGTGGCGTGCGCCAGCCAGCTGCCGCCGCCGATGGTCGGGGAGGTGAGGAAGCCGCTGCGCGCGGCGTACCCGGCGGCACGCAGCCGGCGGTCACCCTCGGCGAGCACCGCGCCGACCCCGCCGGCGAACTCCTGGTCCTGCACCGCGTCCCGGCCGTAGCTCTCGACGAAGGCGAGCAGGACGTCCTTGCCGCGCAGGCCGGCCAGCAGCGCCTCCCCCGGCGTGGCGCGGAACGG
This sequence comes from Sphaerisporangium rufum, assembly GCF_016863395.1. Lineage (GTDB taxonomy): Bacteria > Actinomycetota > Actinomycetes > Streptosporangiales > Streptosporangiaceae > Sphaerisporangium > Sphaerisporangium rufum. The sequence goes on from NZ_BOOU01000003.1 coordinate 46,459, forward strand.
GTCCTGGCGCAGCGCCGCCTGGAACTCCTCCTGGTCGCGCAGGCTGGTGCGCACCTGGAGCAGCCGGTCGGCGGCCAGCGCGGCGACCGGCGTGCCCGGCGCCAGCTGGGCGCCCAGCAGTGCGCAGATCACCCAGGTGACGGCGAGCACGCCCAGCGCGCCGGCCGACGCGGTCCGGCGCCGGGCCGCGGCGCCCGCCAGGCGCAGCGCCGACCACGTCATCAGCACCAGCACGGCGACGGCCAGCAGCACCGCCCCGGCCACCGCGCCGACGGCGCCGGCCGGGCCGGCGGACTCGGCCACGAAGTCCACCCCGGCCCGCAGGAAGTACCAGTCGGACACCAGGTTGAACGGCCGGGCCAGCACCGACTGGAAGCCCAGGTCGGCCGCCTTCACAATGGCCAGCAGGCCGATCACCGCCCCGGCGGCCGCGGCCACCGCCCGGCGGGCGCGGCCCCGCAGTGCCAGGATCAGGACGCCGGCCAGCAGCGCCTCGGCCGGGAGCCGGACGAACCCGGCGGCGGTCAGCGCGTCGGGCCGGTCCGGCGCCAGCAACGCGAACGCCACCAGCAGGCCCGCCACCGGCGTGCCGGCCCGCCGCAGTGTCCGCCGCAGTGTCCGCCGCAGTACCCGCCGCGCCGATCCCCGCCCCGCGGACGGGGGCGCCACGTCCGGCGCGGGCTCGCTGTTGGACTTGGCGTCGGGCAGCGGCCCGGCGACGTCCGACGCGGGTCCGGCGTCGGACACGCGTTCGGCGTCGGACACGGGTCCGGCGTCGGTGGACGCGGATCCCGCGTCGGTGGACGCGGGTCCGGCGGCGTCCGGTGCGGCGGCGTCCGGCGGCCCGGAGCTCCGCTCGCCGGCGGGAGGAGCGCCCTCCGGTCCGGTACGCCCGGCGGCGGCCGGCCGGTGCCGGTGGTATCGCGTGAAGACCGACAACCCGTGGCCCTTCTCTGCGCGGCTCCACGCGGAGCCTGGTGGCGCGGCGGTGGGCCGGCGCCGGGTGGCGGTCACCGTCCCGGATCGCCACCTCTGGCGGGAAATCCTGGTACACCAGGTCGGCGAAATCCGGCAAACCACGAACCGTAGCCGGTAAATGGCGTTATGCAGCCATCGAGAGGCCGGCAGAGGTTGTTGCGAATGTCACACCTTCATAGCGAAGTGCGCCAGATGTGGCGCATTGCCCGGATCTTCGCGAACGATGAGCCGGCATGACGTCAACTCACCGGAGGTGCGTGTGAAACGCGTCCTCGTCGTAACCGCCGCGGCGGCCGTGATCGCCACAACCATGGCGCTCCCCGCACAGGCCGTCCGAACGACGGCCGCAGCCGCGACGACGACCCAGTACGTGGTCCTCTACAAGGAGGGTGCCGCGGCCGCGGACGCCCGCAAGGCGATCGAGTCGGCGGGCGGCACCGTCGTCAAGGTGAACACCGCCGTGGGGCTCGCCACGGTCACCGCCACCGACGCCGGCTTCGCCGAGGCGGTGCGCGCGAGCGCGGCCGTCCAGGGCGTCGCCCGCGACCGGGTCATCGGCACCGCGCCCGACCTGGTGAAGAGCAAGCGTGAGGCGCGCGGCGCCAAGCGCGACGCCGACGTCGAGAAGGAGGGCCGCGGCGGCAAGGGCCGGCCGGAGCGTCCTCGCCCGACGAAGGACGAGCCGCTGTCGGACCTGCAGTGGGACATGAAGCAGATCCACGCGCCGCAGGCCCACGCCTACGAGCAGGGCGACCGCAAGGTCCTGGTCGGCGTGATCGACACCGGTGTCGACGGCTCCCACCCCGACATCGCGCCCAACTTCGACCGCAGGCTCAGCCGCAACTTCACCGTGGACATCCCCGCGGACGCCAACGGCGACCCGATCGACGGACCGTGTGAAGAGGAGCCGGACCGGTCCTGCCAGGACCCGAGCGACGTGGACGAGGACGGCCACGGCACGCACGTCGCCTCCTCGATCGCCTCCCCGATCAACAAGCTCGGCATCGCGGGCGTGGCGCCCAAGGTGACGATCGTCAACCTGCGCGCCGGCCAGGACTCGGGCTACTTCTTCCTCCCGGCGACCGTCGACGCGCTCACCTACGCGGGCGACCACGGCATCGACGTGGTCAACATGAGCTACTACATCGACCCGTGGCTGTTCAACTGCGTGGACAACCCCGCCGACTCCGCCGAGGACCGGCAGGAGCAGGCCACCATCATCGCCGCCACCCAGCGGGCGCTGAACTACGCGCACCGCCGCGGCGTGACCATGGTCGCCGCGGCCGGCAACCAGGCCATCGACTACACCAAGACCAACGTCGACGCCTCCAGCCCCGACTTCGCGAGCGAGCCGGGCGAGGTGCCGCGCGATCGCACCATCCCGGCGAGCTGCCTGTCGCTGCCGGGCGAGGGCGAGCACGTCATCTCGGTGTCCGCCACGGGCATCAGCAAGCGCAAGGCGTACTACTCCTCCTACGGCAACGGCTACGTCGACGTGGCCGCCCCCGGCGGCGACGCCTACGACACCCCCGACAACACCCGCGACATCACCAAGACGACCCTGTCGGCCTATCCCGAGTCGCTGGCCAGGGCCAACGGCGAGATCGACGAGAACGGCGAGCCCACCGTCGATTACGTGGTGAAGGACTGCCGGGGCGCCACCTGCGCGTACTACCAGTACCTGCAGGGCACCTCGATGGCCTCGCCGCGGGCCGCGGGCGTCGCCGCGCTGATCGTCAGCAAGTACGGCCAGCGTGACCGGCGTGGCGGCATGACCATGTCGCCGGACCGGGTCGAGCAGATCATGAAGAGCACCGCCACCCCGACGGCCTGCCCCAACCCGCCCGCCTACACCTACACCCGGCAGTTGCCGACCGGCCAGACCGCCACCGCCACCCACGTGTGCGAGGGCACCACCGCCGCCAACGGCTTCTACGGCGCGGGCATCGTCGACGCGCTGCGCGCCGTCACCCGCCGCTGATCCTGCACCCCGACGGGGTCCGTCCCACCCGGGACGGGCCCCGTTCCATCGCGCCCGCACCACCGCCGCGCTCCCGCCAGGCTGGCGCGGTGCGGCGCGCATGACCCGGATCCAGCGTGGCGCGCCCCGGACGGTCGCCGGGGGCAGGCGGGCCGGCGGTGGTCTACGCCCGCGTCTGGACGGCCGGGTCCGGCACGGCCCGGCCGGGCACGACGCGGCGGCGCCGGACCGGCATGCCGAGCATCGGGTGGACGACGCTCCAGGCGGCGCCCGCGCAGACCATCTCCTTGACGACCGCGGCGAGCCGGCCGGTCAGCACCGCCGGCCGGGCGTGGTCGTCGGCGGTGACCGACTGGATCAGGCCCGCCCTGCGCCCCAGCGAGATGCACCGGATGTAGTAGCGCAGCGGCGCGTTCGGGAGCTTCCCGCCGGTCAGCCGGGCCGCGATCGCGTCGGCGGCCTGCCAGGCGATCGGGATCCCCGAGGCGCAGGACATCCGCAGCGGCCGGCCCCCGGCGCCCATCGCCCAGGCGGCGTCACCGGCGGCGTACACGTCCGGATGCGATACCGAGCGCATCGTCCCGTCCACCACGATCCGTCCGGTGTCGGTGACCTCCAGCGTGGTCGCCGCCGCGATCGGATGCACCGCGAAGCCGGTCGCCCAGACGGTGACCTCGGCCGGGATGACCGCGCCACCGGCGGTGACCACCCGGCCGGCCTCGACGGCGGTCACGGTCACCTGCTCGTGCACGGTGATCCCGAGCCCGCCGACGACCTTCCGCAGGTGCTCGCGCCCCTTCGGCGCGAGCCCGTCGCCGAGCGTGCCCTGAGCGACGACGGCGATGTCGAGGTCCGGCCGGGCCTCGGCGATCTCGGTCACCGCCTCCAGGCCGGTGAGGCCGCCGCCGACCACGACGACGGTCCGCCCGGCCTCGAGGCGGTTCAGGCGCTCGCGCAGCCGGAGCGCCCCCGGCCGGCCGGCGATCTCGTAGGCGTGCTCGGCGACCCCCGGCACGCCCTGGTCGTGCCCGGCGCTGCCGAGGGCGTAGACGAGGGTGTCGTAGCCCAGCTCTTCGGTGCCGCCCCCGTCCTGGACGGTGACGGTCCGGCGGTCCACGTCGATGCCGGTGACCGTCGCGTACCTTGCTTCGACGCCGGTGCCCGCGAACATCTCGTCCAGCGGCCGGCGCCTGAGGTCCTGGCCGGCCGCCAGCTGGTGCATGCGGACGCGTTCCACGAAGTCGGGTTCGGCGTTGACCAGGGTGATGGCGACGTCCTGGCGGCGCAGCCGCCGGGTGAGGCGGCCGGCGGCCACGGCCCCGGCGTATCCGGCGCCCAGCACGACGATGCGGTGCGGCATTTCCTTGGCTCCTGTCTGTCGCGGTTCACCACCTGAACCGGGCGGGCCGCCGGTTCCTGACAGGAGCGCGGTGTGAAGCGCCTCACACCACCGCCGGGCGGGTTCAGAAGATGGTGGCCAGCGGTTCCCCGTGGTCGGTGGCGGCCCAGTGTGCCGTCGCCCGCCGAAGCTTGTCCGGGTTGACCTGGTGGCGGAACGCGGCGATGCCCTCGGCGGTGACCTCCAGGCACATGACGCCGACGACCTGGCCGGCCACCACGGCCACCACGGCCGGGTCGCCGTTGGCGGTGCCCGCGTAGAGCGCGGGCCGTCCACCGACCAGGGCGCGCTTGGCCGCGCCGGGCCGGAACAGCCCCCACAGGAAGCGCGCGACCGCGGTGGCACCCTCGAACGCCTTGGCGCGGGCCGGGACCTTCCCGCCGCCGTCGCCGATCGCGACCGCGTCCGTGGTGAGCAGGCGGACCAGCGTCTCGATCCGGCCGTCGGCGGCGGCCGCCAGAAACTCCTCGACGATCCGCCGGGCCGCCGCCCGGTCGACCTCGGTCCGGGCCCGGCCGTCCGCCAGGTGCTTCTTCGCGCGGTGGAGGATCTGCTGGCTGGCGACCTCGGTGATGCCCAGGACGGCGGCGATCTCCCGGTGCGAGTGGTCGAAGGCCTCCCGCAGCACGTAGACCGCCCGCTCGCCGGGCGAGAGGCGCTCCATCAGGGTGAGGACGGCGTACGAGACCGACTCGCGCTGCTCGGCGGTCTCGGCCGGGCCGAGCATCGGATCGCCCGCCAGCAGCGGTTCGGGCAGCCACTCACCCACATAGGTCTCCCGGCGCGCCCGCGCGGAGGTGAGCTGGTTGAGGCACAGATTGGTCAGGACCCTGGTCAGCCAGGCCTCGGGCGTCTCGATCCGGGCGACCTCGGCGGCCTGCCAGCGCAGGAACGTCTCCTGCACGGCGTCCTCGGCCTCGGCCGCCGAGCCGAGCAGGCGGTAGGCGATGGCCGCGAGCCGCGGCCGGGCGGCCTCGAACCGGTCGACATCGTCCGCCGTCAGGGGCATGCCGCGATCCTAGCCCGCGCGCCGCGGGCCGCCCCGCCGAGATCCCCCGCGCCGGCCGCCCGCCAGGCCGCGCGGCGGTCCCCGCCGGCCGGCCCGGCTGGACGCTGCGGCGGTAACTTCCGTCGAAACGACGGTAACTTTCATCGGACCGCGCGGGCGACGGCGGTCGCCACCTCCGCGCCGACCGGCCACGGGACCGGATCGGACCGGGCCGGCACCTGGCGAGGCGGGTGGCGATCTCTTGACAGGCCGCGTCATGGTCATGTTTGCTCCCGCTGCACGATCGACCCACCGCGTCCGGGACGAGAGGAGACGCCGGCATCTTCATGCGTTGACGTTGGGAACCACTTATCGGCGTGCCGTGGAAGCTCCGATCGGCCGGAGTTCCGCCGCACCGCGACCTACCAGACCGGCCAGGCACCGCCGGGACGAAGATCAGCGAATTCGGGGCGACGGATCGTCCCCCGCCCAGCCATGCTGCGTTTTCGAACACGGCGGGAGCCACTTGAATGTTGCGGAACAGATCCTTCTTCGCCGCCGTCGCGACGGCGGGACTTCTCGTCCTGGCGACGGGACGTATGGCGCTCAGCGACACCCTCGGCGCGAGCACGGCACCCACCGGCGCCCGCGCGCTCGCGGCGACCGCCGGATGCGGTAAGACACCCACGCTGCGGACCGGGTCGTACACGATCCAGAGCGGCGGCAAGAGCCGCTCCTTCATGCTGAGGTTGCCGACCAACTACCAGAACACCAACCCCTACCGGCTGATCTTCGGCTATCACTGGCGGGGCGGCACCGCCAACGACGTCAACTCCGGCGGGTCCGACGGCGACGCGTGGGCCTACTACGGGCAGTGGCGCCAGGCGAACAACACCGCGATCTTCGTCGCGCCGCAGGGCATCGGCAACGGCTGGGCCAACTCAGGCGGCGAGGACGTCGTCTTCACCGACGACATGATCAAGAAGATCGAGGACGACCTCTGCGTCGACACCACGCAGCGCTTCGCCATGGGCTTCAGTTACGGCGGCGGCATGAGCTACTCGCTGGCCTGCTCCCGGGCCTCGGTGTTCCGCGCGGTCGTGGTCTACTCCGGCGCGCAGCTCAGCGGCTGCAGCGGCGGCACCCAGCCGGTCGCCTACTTCGGGATCCACGGCGTCAGCGACAACGTGCTCAACATCTCCCAGGGCCGGGGCCTGCGCGACACGTTCGTCCGCAACAACGGGTGCACCGCGCAGAACCCGCCGGAGCCGCGCGCGGGCAGCGGGACCCACATCCTCACCGCCTACTCCGGCTGCCGGGCCGGCTACCCGGTGCAGTGGGCCGCGTTCGACGGCGGCCACGGCCCGGCCCCGGTGGACGGCGGCGGGGACAGCGGCGCCCGCACCTGGACGTCGGCCGAGGCGTGGAAGTTCATCTCGCAGTTCCAGGGCGGCGGCCCCGGCCCCGACCCCTCGCCGTCGACGACGCCCACCCCGACTCCGGCCGGCGCCATCAAGGGCGTGGGCTCGGGCCGGTGCCTGGACATCGCCAACAGCAACGGGTCGCAGGCGCAGATCTGGGACTGCAACGGGCAGCCGAGCCAGCAGTGGACCGCGACCAGCGCGAGCGAGCTGCGGGTGTACGGCAACAAGTGCCTGGACGTCAACGGCGGCAGCACCGCCGACGGCGCCGCGGTGATCCTGTGGGACTGCAACGGGCAGAACAACCAGAAGTGGCGCTTCAACTCCGACGGCAGCATCACCGCGGTCGGCGCGAACAAGTGCCTGGACGTGTCCAACAACGGCACCGCCAACGGCAGCAGGATCCACATCTGGTCCTGCCACGGCGGCAGCAACCAGAAGTGGACCCGCACCTGACGGTCCGTCCCTGACCGCTAGGACCACGCCACCGGCAAAGCAAGTGAAGGGCCGGATCGGCCGACCGCCGATCCGGCCCTTCACCGCTCCCGCGCTCCTATCGCGGCCCGGCCGGCCGGACGCGCCGGTGATCCGCCTCCGCACCGGTCCCGGCGGCCGGCGGGCCCGGCGTGCCCCGTACGCTGGCGAAGAAGGAGAGATTTTCCGAGGGGAGCGGGGTCATGAACGCACGAGGGCACGAGATCGAGGTCACGCCGAAGTCGGAGCGGGTCGTGGTGCGGGTCGACGACGTGGTCGTCGCCACCTCCTCCCACCCGGTCGTGCTGACCGAGACGGGCGCGCCGCCGCGCTACTACCTGCCGCGGGCGGACGTGAAGATGGAGATGCTCACCCCGTCGCCGACGACGTCGCACTGCCCGTTCAAGGGCGACGCCACCTACTGGTCGGTCCAGACCGGTGGAAGGGTGGCCGAGGACGCGGTGTGGTCTTACGAGGAGCCGTTCCCCCGGGTGAAGGAGATCGCCGGGCTGGTCGCCTTCTGGACCGAGAAGCCGGGCGTCACCCTGGAGGTCGACGGCCGGACCCGGTGACCCGTCACCCGCGCGCTCACAGGTCGAGGAGCTCGACGGTCACGGTCGCGACGTCACCCACGTCGAGGCCCTCGGCGGTACGGACGGCTCGCTTGATCGGCAGGGCATAGGTCCCGCGCGCGCCGTCCGGGAAGATCGAGGTCCGCCACGTGGTCCTGCCCACGGTGACCCGGACCCGTAGCGAACCGAACCCGCGGCGCCGCCCGCCCGCCAGATCACCGATCTCCTCGGCCGCGTCGACGGGCAGGCTGACGAAGGTCCAGGTATCGGCCCGCCGGGCGTCCCACAGCCACAGCTCCGCGTCGAACACGATCACCATGCGGCCATCATGGCACCACGGTCCGACGGTTCCGGCAGCCGTACCGCGCCCGGACGACGCTCCGGGGCGGCACCGGCCGGACGGCCCCGGCGGTCGGCGGATCTCACGGCGCGGGCGGCGGGGCGTCGCGGAGCACCCGGAGTTGCACCATCAGGGCGAGGCGCTGGTCGGGGTCGGCGAGATCGCACTCGCCGACCTCGGTGACCCGCCGGAGCCGGTACCGGAAGGTGTTCTGGTGGACGCCGACCGATCCGGCGGCCGCCGCGACGTCGCCGAAGGCGTCCAGCCAGGCGCGGAGGGTCTCGACCAGGTCGCCGCGGTGCCGGCGGTCGTAGTCGATCAGCCGGCCCAGCGCCCCGGTCGGCCGGTCGCCGCGCGCCATGGCGAGGTCGCGCAGTTCCGAGATCAGCGTCTCGCCCTGCAGCTCGTCGAACCGGCCGATCCGCCGGTGCAGGCGTCCGTCGCGGAGCACCCGCAGCACCCGGTCCACACAGGACCGGCTGTGCGCCACTCCGGGCAGGTCGCGCGCCACCGGACCGGCGGCGGCGATCGGCGGCGACCGGTCGCCCACCCGGTCCAGGAAGCCCTGCAGGATCCGCACGGCGCGAGTCTCGCCCTGGTCGGCCGCGCCGCCGGTCATCGGCACCAGCCCGTAGGCGACCGCGCCGATCGCCGCCGCCGCGGACCGGGGGTGGACCGCGGACAGGTGCAGGGCGAACGCGTCGCCGAGCCACTGCCGGTCATGGACCACCGCCGCGCCGTCGGAGAGGTCGTGCCGCGGGCCCCGCTCGTCGAGGGCCACCCCCAGCACCAGCAGCGGCCGTCCGGACAGCCCGAGCCGGTCCAGGGCCTCACCGGCGCCGGCGCCCCCCTCCAGCGCGGCGCCGAGCAGGTCGGCGCGCACGCGCCGCTGCACGTCGGCGCCGGCCCGGACCCGCAGCATGTGCAGCGCGACCAGCTTGGCCGACTCGCGCAGCGCCGCCGCGCGCTCCTCGCTGAGACCGCCCGGCACCGCCGCCCAGATGGAGCCGAGCACCTCGTCGCCCGCGCGCACCGAGATGGCGACGCGGGGCACCGTGAAGCCGCCGATCCCGTCGGAGACCGGCTCGATGAAGACCGGATGGTCGCTGCGGAGCAGATCCCGGAACACCCCGCGCTCGTGCAGGACGCGGGCGTAGCGTTCCGGAACCTGCCGGCCAAGGATGGTCTCCACCCGGGAGGGGTCGGCCTCGTCCTGGCGGCCGGAGAAGGCCAGGACCCGGGAGTTGCGGTCCTCGATGGTGATCGGCGCGTCCAGCAGCGCCGCGATCGCGTTGGCGACGGCGAACAGGTCACCGGCGGGCAGCCCGCCGAGCGACTCCTCCTCGGCCGCCCCGGCCCCGGTGCCCTGGGCCAGCAGGGAGCGGAGCATCTCGCCGAGGTGTCCCCACGGGGCGCCGCGGCGCAGGCCGAGCACGGCGACCGCCGCCTGGTCGGCGGCGGCCCGCACCTCCTCGGTCAGCGGGACCGGCGCGCGCAGCACCAGCGCGGCCGCCTGCTGGTCGCCCAGCGTGCGCAGCAGCGCGGCGATGTCCCCCGGAGCGTGCAACCCGACCCCGAGCACCAGGGCGCCGGGCGGCGGCATCGGCCGGTCCAGCGGGTCGTGGAAGACGACGGCGCTGATCTCGCCGGGCCGGTCCGGATCGCCGTGCGCCAGCTCGAGCAGGGTCGCGCCGAGGTCGGCCACGACCCGCCCGAGGTTCGCGCGGGGACGCGCGGCGCCGGCGTGCTTCACGCTCACACCGTAAACGTGCTCCCGCGCCGCCGACCAGTCGGGTCCGACGGATCCGCCGGTTCGGATTCGTCGAATCCGACGGATTCCCGCCGGCCGGTCAGGCAGTGAGCCACTCGGTCGAGGTGGTCACCTCGGCCAGCCGGTCCGGGACCGGCACCACCCCCAGCCCGGGGCCGGCGGGCACCTGGAGGTGGCCGCCGTCCAGCACGAACGGTTCGGTGATGTCCGAGGCGTAGTACCGCCCGGAGGCCGAGGTGTCGCCGGGCAGCGTGCAGCCGGGCAACGCGGCGAGCGCGAGGTTGGCGGCCCGGCCGAGGCCGGTCTCCAGCATGCCGCCGCACCACGCCGGCACGCCGGCGGCCACGCACACGTCGTGGATCCGGCGCGCTTCCAGGTAGCCGCCCACCCGGCCGGGTTTGATGTTGACCACCTCGCAGGCGCCGAGCCGGATCGCCGCCGCGGCGTCCCGGGCCGAGGCGATGGACTCGTCCAGGCAGATCGGCGTCCGGACCAGCCGGGCCAGCTCCACGTGGCCGAGCAGGTCCTCCTCGTCCAAGGGCTGCTCGATCAGCAGCAGGTCGAAGTCGTCCAGCCGGGCCAGGTGCCGGGCGTCGGCCCGGGTGTAGGCGGTGTTGGCGTCCACCTGGAGCAGCAGGCCGGCGCCGAACCGCTCGCGGACCGCGCGGACCGGCTCCACGTCCCAGCCGGGCTCGATCTTGAGCTTGATCCGGAGGTAGCCTTCGGCCAGGTAGCCCTCGACGGCGTCCAGGAGCTCGGGAACGCCGTCCATGATCCCGACCGAGACGCCGCAGGGCACCCGGTCGCGTACCGCGCCGAGCTCGCGGCCGAACGAGCGGCCCTCGGCGCGCAGCTCGGCGTCCAGGATCGCCATCTCCAGCGCCGCCTTGGCCATCCGGTGCCCCTTGACCGGCGCCAGAACGCCGGCGACCGCGTGCGCCCCGGGCGGTGCGGCCGCCAGCACCGCCGGTACCAGGAACCGGCGCAGCACGTCCGCGGCCGCGTCCACGTATTCGGCGGAGTAGTAGGGGCCGGTCATCGCCACGCACTCCCCCCAGCCTTCGGTGTCGCCGGCCACCGCGCGCACCAGCAGGACGTCGCGGGCGGTCTGGGTGCCGAACGAGGTGCGGAACGGCGCGACCAGTGGCATGGAGATCCGTCGCAGCTCGATGCCGGTGAGCTTCATGATTCCCTCCGTACGATGTACCGGCCGGCCCGGTCGAAGCCGTCGATCCGGCCGCCGGCGGCGGTCAGGCCGGTGAGCGTCTCGCGCAGCGCGAGCCGCCAGCGCCGGGCCAGCCCCGGGTCGGCGGTGCGCAGCGCCGCGATGTCCCGGGGCACCGCGACCAGCGAGGTGACGCCGTCCAGCCTGCCGGGGAGCGGGCCGCCGTCCTCGGCGATGCCCAGCGCGAGCACCGCGCCGGCCCGCCGCTCGTCTGCGGTGAGCCCGCCGGCGCCGCCGCCGAGGGCGGCGCGGCCCACCGCCTCGTCCCGCAGCCGCCAGCGCACCAGCAGCCGGTCGGACTCGGCGTCGCCGTTGATGGCGTCGGCCATCGGCCCGTAGAAGTCGGGCAGGTACTCGACCGGCCGGGCGGCGAGTTTCACCAGGTTGAAGTAGGCGTTCCGGGCCACCAGCGGGTCGAACGTCCAGTCGATCTCGCCGACGTCCCGCTGCAACGCCCACGCCCGCTGGTGCAGCTTGAGCGCGAACCCGACGCTGCGCCCGGCCGCGGCCGGGGCGACGCCGGCGATGTGGCTGTGCAGGGCGCCGCCCGCCGGGGCGAAGAAGCCCACGCACGCGCCGACCAGGCGGCCGCCGTCGAACGCGCCGGCCACGTAGTTGCCCGCCTTGGTGAAGGCACGCAGCAGCTCGACGGTCACCGGCGGGTTCGCCGCGCGGCCCCAGATGCCGGCGAACAGGCCGACCACACCGGTGAGCTCGGGAATGCCGGTGAGGTCGCGGACCGAGACGCCGGACGCCCGGGCGGCGGCCGCCGCGGCCCGCGCCGCGTGTTCCAGCACCGGTTCCGCGGGCGCCACGCTGATATCGGTCACGGCGTTCCTGCTCCTTGCCTCGTCCGGGGTGGTCACGGCCGGGTCCCGGCCGGTGTGGCGGGCGGGATCGGCGCGGCCGCGAGCAGTTCTTCGATCAGGGCGCGGGCCAGCGCGGTCCGCGCGGGCATCTCCTCGGCGAGCACGTGCTCGTCGGCGGCGTGCGCGCCGCCGCCGACCGCGCCGAGTCCGTCCAGGGTCGGGGTGCCGGCGCCGGCGGTGAGGTTGCCGTCGGAGGCGCCGCCGACCGCCGCCCGGGCCGGTCCGGCCAGGCCGCGGTCCGCGGCGATCCGGCACAGCGCCGCGTAGAGGGACGCCGAGGCGGCCGCCTCCAGCGGCGGCCGGCTCGGCCCGCCGATCGTCTCGACGCGCGCGCCGGGCAGCACGGGCCGCAGCGCGCGGATCGCCCGGTCGACCCGGTGCTGTTCCGCCACGGTCCAGGCCCGCACGTCGACGTCGAACGCCCCCGCGGCCGGCACGGTGTTGGCGGTGGTGCCGGCGCCGGCGGTGGTCGGGGTGACCGTGGTCCCGGCCCGCCGGTCGGCCAGCGCGGCGACGGCGAGCACCTGGTGGGCGAGCTCGGTGGTGGCGTTGACCCCGCGGTCGGGCTCCAGTCCGGCGTGCGCGGCCCGCCCGGTCACCCGGACCTCGTACCGCGCGGCGCCCTTGCGCTCGGTCTTCAGGGCGCCGCCGGGTGCCGACGCCTCGAACACCAGGGCGGCCGCCGCGGCCCGGGCCTCCCGCTCGATCAGTCCGGCGGAGCTGGGCGAGCCGATCTCCTCGTCCCCGGTCACCAGCAGGGTGACGCCGTCCAGGCCGGCGGCGGCGTGGAAGGCCATGACCAGGCCGGCCTTCATGTCGAAGCACCCGGGCCCGCGCAGCACCCCGTCCTCGACGGTGCACGGGTGGCTCGCCAGGGTGCCGAGCGGCCAGACGGTGTCGTGGTGGCCGACCAGCAGCACCCGGGACGGCGCGGTGCCGAGCCGCCAGCGCAGGTGGGTCCGGCCGTCCAGCACGATCTTCTCGGGTGCGGCGCCGAGCCGGGCGGCGCCGACCCGGGCCACGACCTTGGCCGAGCGGGCGACCGCGGCCAGGTCGGTGGACGGCGACTCGCACTCGATCAGGATCCGCGCGTCGGCGAGCAGGTCGCCGAGGGCCGGCGTCATCGGTCCACCTTCGGGGTGGCCCGCACACCGAAGTGCAGGTACCGCTCGCCGGCCGGCAGCTCGTAGAAGGTGACCGGCATCCAGGTCTCCGTCCCGGGCGGCCGGACGGCGAACACGCCCGGACCGGCCGCGACCAGCGGGTACTCGTCCACCGGGTCCGGGATCGCCGCGGCGATCGGGCCGGTCACGGTGGTGCGGAGCAGCGGTCCGGCCGGGCCGTCCTCGACCTCCATCCGCACCCCGGCCCGCTCGTAGCCGCCGGTGTAGGGCGTCACGTCGGCCGGCACCGGCTCGGCCGGCGGCGCGAAGGGCGGGGGCATCGTGACGCCGGCGACCTCGGCGAAGATCTCCCGGTACAGGTCCTGGTAGAGGTCGCGGGCGTGGCCGCCGTTGGTGAGCAGGGCGACGGCCAGGCCCTGCTCGGGGAGCACGCGCAGGAACGCCGACTGGCCGAGCGTGTTGCCGTCGTGGCCGATCAGGCGGTGCCCGTCCCAGCCGAACCGGATCCAGCCGAGCCCCCACGAGTCGCCGAGGACCTTGTCGTCGGGCAGGTCCGCCTGGTGGGCGGCCATGGCGGCGGCGCTCTCCTCGCCGAGAACCCGGGTGCCGCCGGCGGTGAGCCCGCCGGTCAGGTGCAGGCGCGCGAACGCCAGCACATCGGCGGCGGTCGAGGTGATCAGGCCGGCCGGGCCGATCGAGCGGGGCAGCGTCCAGGCGGACGCCGGCACCGGCTCGCCGTCGCGCAGGTCGTGGCCGACCGCGGCGGCGAACAGCAGGGCCTCCTCGGGCAGGGTCACCGTGTGCGTCAGCCCCAGCGGGACGCACAGCCGGTCGCGCAGCGCCTGGTCCCAGGTCTGCCCGGTGACCTTCTCGATCATGCGGCCGATCAGCGAGTACCCCGAGTTGCAGTAGGAGAAGGTGGCGCCCACCGGGTGGTTCTGGCCGGCCTCCCCCAGCAGCTCGACGTACTTCTCCAGGCAGTCGTCGCCGCGGCCGGTGTCGGTGAAGACGTCGCCGTCGATGCCGCTGGTGTGGTCGAGCAGGTGCCGGAGCGTGACCGACTTGGTGACCTCCGGACCGGCGAGCCGCAGCTCGGGCAGCACGTCCGCGACCGGGGCGTCCAGCGCGAGCAGTCCCTCGTCGACCAGGGCCATGGCCAGGGTCGCGGTCCAGACCTTGGTGATCGAGCCGATCTGGAACAGCGACCGGGTGCCGGCGGGCGCGCCGGTGCGCACGTTCAGGACGCCGTGCGCGGTCTCGACCAGCTCGTCGTCCAGGCCGCCGGCCCCGACACGCAGGATGCCGAGCTGCGCGCCGGGCACCTGGTGCCGCTCGGCGAGCCGGGCCAGCCGCCGCTGCCAGTGCGCGCCGTCGACGCGCGGCCGGCCGGCCCGGCGGGTGTGCTGTTCGAGCCAGTCCAGCACCCGGCGGTTGAAGTCGAGGCGCTCGGAGGGCCGGCCGAGCAGGATGAAGACGTGCGAGGCGCCGGGGTAGACCACCAGCCGGGCCGGCACGCCCCGCTCGCGCAGCGCGGTGTGCCACTGCTGGGCCTGCCCGAGCGGGCAGCGCAGGTCGGCGGCGCCGTGCAGCAGCAACGTCGGCGTCCGGACGCCGGCCACCCGGGTGAGCGGCGACATGGCGGCGTACCGCTCCGGCCGCTCCCACGGGGTGCCGCCGAGCTCGTAGCGGCTGAGGAAGTGGCAGTCGTCGCTGGAGCCGCCCATGCTGACCAGGTCGCTGACCGTGCCGCCCGCGACGGCCGCGGCGAACCGGTCGTCGTGCGCGGTCAGCCGGCAGGTCATGAAGCCGCCGTAGCTGTAGCCGGCCACCGCCAGCCGGCCGGGGTCGGCGAACCCCTCGGCTACCAGCCGGTCGAGCGGTTCGAGGAGGTCGGCGGTGTCCGCCACGCCCCAGGCGCCGCGTACGCCGTCGTAGAACGCCTCGCCGTACCCGTCGCTGCCGCGCGGATTCACCGTCAGCACCGCCCAGCCGCGCTCGACCAGTTCCTGGTGGTAGAGATGGATCTCGTCGGCGGCCGCGTTCCACGCGTTGTGCGGGCCGCCGTGCACGTCGAGCAGCACCGGCCGCGGCCCGCCGCCGCGCGCGGGATCGTGCATGAGCCAGGCCTGCACCTTCGTACCGTCGGAGATGGTGAACCAGCGCTCCTCGCGGGGGTACGGCTCCACCTCGGCGAGCGCAGCGCCATGATCGGTCAGCACCGTCTCGGCCCCGGTCGCCAGGTCCACCAGCGCGATCTCGCCGAACGACGTCGGGGTGGCCAGCGCGACCGCGGCACGGCCGGCACCGACCGACAGCCCGGAGACGACCCGGCCGGCCCCGGCCACCACCGGGCGCGGGTCGTCGCCGTCCGGGCCCACCGACCACAGGTGGGTGCAGCCGTGGTCACGCAGGCAGAACAGCACCCGGCCGGCGTGCTCGTGCGGCGGGCCGCCGGGATAGGCCGGCGCGCCGGGCATCACGTTGCGGTCGAGGGCGCCGGTGAGCTCGGTGACCTCGCCGTCGCCGGCGCCGACGCGGTACAGGCGGGTGTGCCCGACCGGGTCGCCGGACCAGCCGGTCACCAGCAGCGCCGATCCGCCGGCGGCCCAGTCCACGGTGGCGGCCACCCCGCCGGCGAAGGCGAGCACCCGCGGCCTGGCGTGCGGCGCGTCCACCTCCAGCAGGTGCACCGGAGTGCGGTGGCGCAGGTCGCCGTCCGGGCCGGCGCCGCGGGTGAAGGCGAGGACGGTGCCGTCCGGGGACCAGGCGGGAACACCGGCGCCGTGCGGCCCGTCGGTCAGCCGCCGCAGCCCGCGGCCGTCCAGGTCGAGGACGTGCAGTTGCGGACGCACCGAGCCGTGCATCCCCACCCCGTCGGCCTGGTAGTCGAGGCCGTCGGAGACCATCGGCCCCGGCGCGCCGCCCGCCGGATCGACCGGCGCGGTGAAGGCGAGCCGGCGGCCGTCCGGGCTCCAGCGCGGTGCCCCGGCGCCGAGCGGCAGATCGGTGACCCGCTCCGGCTCCCCGCCGCCGGCGTCGAGCACGGCGACCTGCCCGTCGCGCAGGAAGGCGAGACGGCGGCCGTCCGGCGACCAGGCGGGCGCGGTGTCGGCCGGGCCGGGGGTGAGGCGGCGGGGGGCGTCGCCGCCGGTGCCGGCCAGCCACAGCTCCTCGACGGCCCGGTCCCGGCCGGCGTCCATGGTCCGCAGCACGTAGGCGACCCGGCTCCCGTCCGGCGACAGCGCCGGTTGCGACGGCACCGCCAGGGCGGTCAGATCGTCGATGCGCGGTCGTCGGCTCATGGCCTGCTCCTTCGTGTCGTTCGCCCGGGTACGGCGGCGAGCAGTTCGCGGGTGTATTCGTGACCGGGTTCGGTGAGCACACGTGCGGCGGGTCCCTGCTCGACGAGCCGGCCGCGCCGCATGACCGCGACGTGCGAGGCGACGTAGCGGACGACCGCGAGGTTGTGCGAGATGAACAGCATCGACAGGCCCAGCTCGCGCTGGAGCTCGCGGACCAGGTTGAGCACCGCGCCCTGGACCGAGACGTCCAGCGCGGAGGTGATCTCGTCTGCGACGATCACCCGGGGGCGCGCCGCGAGCGCCCGCGCCAGCGCGACCCGCTGCCGCTGGCCGCCCGACAGCCGGGCCGGCACGGCGCCGGCACAGGCCGGGTTCAGGTGCACCAGCTCCAGCAGCCGCTCGACCTCGGCCCGCCGGTCGGCGCGGGACCCGCCCGGCGGCATCGCCTCGGCCACGCTCGCCCCGACCGTCATCCGCGGGTCCAGCGACGAATACGGGTCCTGGAAGACCATCTGCAGCGGGCGCGAGCGGCCCCGGGCCGGGACCGGCACGCCGCCGAGGGTGATCCGGCCGCCGGCGATCGGGGCCAGGCCGACGGCCGCCCGGGCCAGCGTGGACTTGCCCGAGCCGGACTCGCCGACCAGCCCGACCACCGCGCCCGGCGGCACCGCGAGGCTGACCCCGTCGACGGCGGCCGTCCGTCCGTAGCGGACCGTGACGTCGTCGAATCGCAGCTCGCTCATGGCGACTCCACCAGCTCGTCGTAGTCCCGGCCGGCCGGTGCCGGCAGCGGCTCGCCCGCGTGCCAGCACGCCACCCGGTGGCCTGGCGGACCGTCCGGCCCGGCCACCAGCGGCGGATCCTCGGCCCGGCAGCGGGCGCCGGCCAGCGGGCACCGATCGGCGTACGCGCAGCCGCGGGGCACGTCGGCCGGGTCGACCGGGCGCCCCGGGATCGTCGCGAGCGGCTCGGCCAGGTCGGTCGTCATGTCGGGCACCGCGTCGACCAGCGCCCGGGTGTAGGGGTGCCGGGCCGCGGTGACCAGGTCGGCGGCCGGCAGGTCCTCGACGATCCGGCCGGCGTACATCACCAGGATCCGGTCGCAGACCTCGCCGACCACCGTGACATCGTGGCTGATCAGGACGAGCGCGACGTCGTCGGCCCGGCGGATCGCGGTCAGCAGGTCCAGCACCTGCTGCTGCACGGTGACGTCCAGGGCGGTGGTCGGCTCGTCCGCGACGATCAGCGCCGGGGAGCCCATCAGGCCCATGCCGATCATCGCCCGCTGGCGCATCCCGCCGGAGAACTCGTGCGGGTACTGGCGTACCCGGGCGGGCGCGTCCGGGATCCGGACCGCGGCCAGCCGGTCGACCGCGCGGGCCGCCGCCGCCCGCCGGGTCATGCCCTGGTGATGGGTGGCGACCTCCGCGAGCTGCGCACCGATCCGGCGGGTCGGGTTGAAGGCGGTCATCGGGTCCTGGAAGACCATGGCCAGCGTGGTGCCCAGCGTCCGGCGCCGGACCGCGGTGTCCGGCGCGAGCAGGTCCTGCCCGAGGAACTCCAGGCGGGCGGCGTCGACGCGGCCGCGGCCGGCGAGCAGCCGGGTGATGGCCAGGGCGGTCATGGACTTGCCGGAGCCCGACTCGCCGACGATGCCGATCGCCTCGCCCCGGCGCACGTCGAAGGACACCCCGCGCACCGGCCGCACCGGCCCCGCCGGCCCGGGAACGGTGACCTCCAGGTCGCGGACGTCCAGCACCACGTCGGACGGCCGGTCCGCGGCCGCCGTACGCCCGGCCGGCGCCGGCGCGTCCACCGGCACCGCCCGGCGTCCGGGCACCACCGCGCCCAGGCCGATGCCGGCCGGGACGCCGAGCCCCTTGGCGACGGACTCGCCGAACAGGTTGAACGCCAGCCCGGCCAGCAGCACCGCCGCGCCGGGGACCAGCGCCGCGGCGGCGTTCACGTAGATCGTGGCGATGCCGTCGTAGAGCAGCCGGCCCCAGTCGTAGGAGGGCGACTGGACGCCGAGCCCGAGGAACGACAGCCCGGTGAAGGACAGCAGCGCGCTGCCGGCGCCGATGGTGGCGTTGACGACCAGCGGCTCGGCGATGTTGGGCAGCACGTGGCGGACCAAAATCCGCAGCCGGCCGATCCCCATCGCCTGCGCGGCCGCCACGTAGTCCCGGGCCACCACCCCGGCGACGAGCGTCTGGGTGAGGCGGGCGAACGCCGGCGCGCCCGCCAGCCCGATGGCCAGGACCGCGCCGGTGGCGCCGACGCCGAACACGACCGCGAAGAACAGCGCCAGCAGCAGCCCGGGGAACGCCACCGCGATGTTCACCCCCGCCGCCAGCAGCCGGCCGGACCGGCGGCCGAGCACGAACGGCGCCGAGCCGAGCACCAGCCCGCAGACCACCGCGATCGTGATGGCGAGCAGGGCGAGCACGATCGACAGCCGGGTCGCCACCAGCACCCGCAGCAGGATGTCCCGGCCGAGGTTGTCGGTTCCGGCCAGGTGCTCGGCCGACGGCGGGGCCAGGATGGCGTCGGTGTCGACGGCGCCGGCGCCCGATCCCCAGAGCACCGGGCCGAGGACGGCCAGCGCGACCACCGCCACCACGAGCACCGTCGCGGTGAGGCCCAGTGGCGTGCGGACGACCCGCGTCCAGCGTCCTTGCATCCGTCAGTCCTCCCGGATCTTCGAGCGCGGATCGAGCAGGGCGAGGGCGACGTCGACGGCCAGGTTGGTGATCAGCACGCCGACGCCGTACACCAGCACGATCGCCTGCACCACCGGGTAGTCCTTGGTGAGGATGGACCGCACGATCGTGCTGCCGAGGCCGGGCCAGGCGAAGACGTTCTCGACCAGCACGGTGCCGGCGACCAGCGCGCTCAGCAGCAACCCGCCGACCGTCAGCGCGGCGGTGACGGCGTTCGGCAGCGCGTGACCCGCGTAGATCGTGCGGGCGGGCAGCCGCTTGGCCCGCGCGGTGCGCACGAAGTCCGCCTCCAGCACGCCGACCATCTCGACCCGGATGATGCGGGCCAGGATCACCGCCGGGCCGATCGCCAGCGAGAAGACCGGCAGCACGTACGCCGGCGCGGTGTCGTTCCCGGCGACGGGCAGCCATCCGAGTTCGATCCCGAAGACGTAGACCAGCGCGACACCGAGCAGGAAGTCCGGAATGGTGGCCACGATGATGCTGGTCGTGGTGAAGGCGAGTTCGGTCCGCCGCCCGTGACCCCGCCGGGTCAGCACGCCGGTGACGACGCCCAGCGGGACGGCCACGGCCACGGCGACCAGGAAGGCGAGCACCGCCAGCACCAGGGTGGCCGGGAGCCGCTGGGCGACCACGTCGGCGACCGGCAGCCGCGAGACCAGGGACGTGCCGAGGTCTCCGGTGGCCAGGCCCTTCAGGTAGTGGAGGTACTGGACGACGATCGGGTCGTCCAGGCCCAGGGCGTGCCGCTGCGCCTCGACCAGTTCGGCCGGCGCGGTCGGGCCGAGCGCGCCCCGGACCGGATCCCCCGGGATGAGGTGGATCATCGCGAAGGACACCGTCACCAGCACCCACAGCGAGATCAGCAGCCGTCTCAGCCGCCGGACGGCGAACCGCGCCCAGGGACGGGAGCGCAACCGCGTACCCGCCGGGCCGGCGGGCGGGTTCGGCGCGATGAAGGTCGCCGACATGTCACCGCCGCCCTTCGCTACTTGGCCAGCATGCGGATGCTGGTCGGGACGAGCTGGCCAGGGGTCTGGAACTCGGCGCCCTTGCCGAACATGCGCACCTGGTTGGCGGCGAACGGCACGATGTCCGCGCCGGCGATCAGCTTGGACTCGGCGGCCAGCCAGTCACGGCACCCGGCCGCCCCCTGGGTGGCCATCGCCTTCTTCACCGCCGCCTCGTAGCCGGGGTTGGAGATCGCGGCGAAGTTGTTGCCGTCCGGGGCGGCCGGCCCGGACAGGAACGGCACCAGCTGGTCGGGCGTGCTGACGTTCACCGAGACCCAGGAGACGTCCCAGTCCCCGGCACCGAACAGGTTGTTGATCAACGTGGTCTCGTTCTGGCTGCGCGCGGTGGCCTCCACGCCGATCGCCTTCCACTGCTGGACCGCCAGCTCGGCCGCCGCGTCGCCGCCGCTGCCGACGTTGTTCTGGTAGAGGAGGGTCAGCTTCAGGGGTTTGCCGCCCTTGGCGCGCCTGCCGTCGGCGCCCTTGGTCCAGCCCGCCTCGTCGAGCAGGGCCCCCGCCGCCTGCGGATCGGTGGCCGGCAGCGCGCCGGAGGCCGAGTCACCGTGACAGGCGACCGGCTCGTTCGCGGCGAGCGTGGTCGCCGGGGTGCCGCGACCGGAGGTGAACACCTTCCGCAGCTGGCCCAGGTCGAGTGCCTGGGTCAGCGCCTTGCGCACCTTGGCGTCGGCGGTGGCCCGGCCGGCGCGCTGGTTGTACCACTGCTCCCCGACCAGGGCCGGGGTGGTGGCGGCGTACAGGCCGGTCTTCGCCAGCCGCTCCGCGTCGGGACCGGAGATGGCCGCGGCGTTCAGCCCGCCGGAGAGCAGCAGGTTCGCCGCGGTCGTCTCGTTCTCCACCACCTTGACGACGACGGTGGCCGGCAGCCCCTTGGTCGCGGTCGTCGCGCCGTTCGGGCCCCAGGTGTAGCCGTCGCGCCTGGCGTAGGTGTAGTGGTCGCCGGGCGCGGCCTCGACCAGCTTGTAGGGTCCGGTGCCGTCCGTCGCCGTCTTCAGCGCGGACCGGTCGGCCAGGCCCTTGGGGCAGACCATCGGCAACCCGGACAGGCCGTTGAGCACGAACGGCGCCGGCCGGGCCAGCGTGATCGTCACGACGCGGGTGGCGTCATCGCCTTCGGCCTTCGCGCCGGGCGGCAGGAAGGTCCCGAGGAACGGGCTCTTGTTCTTCGGATCGGCGACGAAGTTGATGTTGTCGGCGATGCCGGCGGCGGTGAGAGGCGTCCCGTCGGCACAGGTGATGCCGTCGCCGAGCGTCAGCGTGACCGTGGTGCCGTCGACCTGCCAGCTGTCGGCCAGCGCGGGCAGGATCTCGCCGGAGTCGCCGTCCACACCGACCAGCGGGTCGTAGGCGAACTGGGTGACGGTGAACAGGGAACTGCCCGCGCTCATCTGCGGGTCCAGGCTGCCCGGGTCGGAGGAGAGCCCGAGGGTGAAGGTGCCGCCCTCCACGACCTCGGCCTTCTGCGCCTGCCCGCCGCGGTCCGAGCCGCCCCCGCAGCCGGTGAGCGCGACGGCGGCCATGAGGAGGCAGAGGCCGTGACTGCCCAGAGTGGTCGGCTTCATGGCTGGTTTCCGTTCCTTACGTGGTCGGGGGCGTGGTTCGATGCTCAGGCGCCGGCGCGGCGGACCGCCCGGCCGAGGTGCAGGTACAGCGCGTGACCGGTGCCGTCGTCGCCCAGGAACGCGTGCGGCATGTGCATGCCGCGATCGGCGTCCAGCGGGATCAGCATGTCGTCGCGGTAGTGGACCAGCTCGGTACGCTCCACGCGGCCGCCCATCTCCGCGAAGGCGCCCTTGGGGATCTGCTCGATCCAGATCCGCCGATCGCCGTCCTGGCTGACGGTGAGGTCGAAGACCTGGGCCGAGTAGGTGCCGACGTACCGCTCTGCGTCGATCGGCCGGGGATCGGCCGGCGGGACGGGCAGGGCGGGCAGCCCGACGTCGGTGAGCTCGCCGAGGACGTGGCCCACCACGTCGTGGTAGAGCGAGAAGGCGTCGCCGCCGTTGGTCAGCAGCGCCACGGCCAGATCGGCCTCCGGGACCATCCGCAGGAAGGCGCCCTGCCCGATGGTGTTGCCATCGTGGCCGATGACCGTGCCGGCCGGCGTGTCGAACCGTTCGAAGCCGAGGCCCCACGACGTCCCCATCAGGCCGAGCTCGGGCAGGTCGACCTGCCGGTCGTGCATCCTGGCGGCGGTCCCCGGTGCGAGCACCCGGGTGCCGCCGGCGGCCCGGCCGTCCTGGAGATGCATGCGCGCGAAGATCAGCAGGTCCTGCGGCCGCATCGCGAGCATCGAGCCGGCGGGGGCGTTCGACCGGGCCATGGCCCACATCGGGGCCGGCTCGTACCCCGCGCCCGGCTCCTTCTCGATGTGGCCCATCGCGGCGCGGAACATGATCGCCTCGTATGGGCTCGTCGCGGTGTGGGTGAGCCCGAGCGGCGCGATGAGATGCTCGCGCAGGCAGACGTCGTAGGGCTTGCCGCGCAGCACCTCGACGAGCCGGCCGAGCACGCAGTAGCCGGCGTTGTTGTAGGAGAACTGCTCGCCGGGCGGGAACAGTTGCGGCACCTCGCCCAAGGTCGCGACGTACTTCTCCAGGCAGTCGTCGCCCACCCCGGTGTCGGTGAAGATGTCCCCCTCGAAGCCGGCGGTGTGGGCGAGCAGCTGCCGGACGGTGATCCGCTCGGCCGCGGCCTGGTCGGCGATGCGGAACTCCGGCAGGTAGCCGCGCACCGGCCGGTCGATGTCGACCATGCCCTCGTCGGCCAGCTGCATCACCAGCGTGGCGGTCCACAGCTTGGTGATCGACCCGATCTGGAAGAGCGAGTCGGGGGTCGCCGCCACCCCGGTCGCCTTGTTGAGCAGCCCCGCCGCGCCGCCCGCCACCTGGCCGCCCCGCACGACGGCCCACCCCGCGCCCGGCACCTCGTGCTTGTCGAGCAGCGAGGGAAGCCGCTCATCGAGCCAGGCCTGGATGTCATCAAGCTCACTCATGCATGCCGATGCTAGGCACGGTTCCACCAGAGAAGTTCGTCGAAACCGACGACTTCAGCAGTTCCCCTTTGTCGGATCCCACCGGAGACCCGACGATTCGACACCGGAGCCTTCCCGCGGCGGCGGGCCCGGGACCGACCGCCGGGCCGCGAGTGCGGATCCGCGGTTCATACGGCGACCGGCGGCGCGTGCACCGCGGTCCTCACCGGGGCGTCGCCGGTGCCGGAGACACCCCGCCGGGCGACTCGAACCGGCAGCGGGGCATGTTCGGCGGTGGATGGGCGGAGACCTCGAGCCGTTCGGCTCCGGCGAACCCCCACCCCTCCCAGCGCTCGCCGCCGGGCTCCGTGCGATCTCCCTGCGTGTAGTACCAAACCGGTGCCCTGCCGTCCTGGACGCGCCCGAGTTCCCAGCAGACGAACCAGCTTCTCCGCGTTTCCAAGGTCCCTACCCGCTCCGCGCCGTCCACGGTGAGGTAGAGCGGTGTCTCCGGCCGGTTCTCGCACATGAAGTCCTCGGTCCACGTGTAGCCGCCGTGCCTGGCGTCGCTGTGCCGGACTCCGCCGCGTTCGGTGCATGACTTCGCGCTCTCCGCATCGGCGCTGGACCGGTCGTCCAGGCGCCAGACCGTGAACGCGCACATGACCATGAACACCTCCAACGACCACCCGCACCTGCACTTCGAGCTCGGCTACGACGCCGACGGCGACGGCGAGGCCTCCTGGGGGTTCGCGGGCTCCGAACGGGTTAAGCCGATCTTCAACGGCGTCACCTACGGCGGATCCAACAACCAGACCTGGCGCAACGTCACCAGCGGCAACTGTGGAGGTGGAACGGGTTCGCCCGCCGCTCCGGCGATGATGCGCGGCGACGGGGACGGCACCATGACCATCTGGCGGTGGTCCTCCAACGGCTCGGCGTTCGCCCGCAGCACCGACTACCACTCCGGCTCCTTCAAGACCACCCAGGTCGGCAATCGGGTAGCCGCCGGCGACGTCGACGGCGACGGCCACGACGACATCGTCGCCGCCTACCAGAACACCGAAGGCACCTTCGGCTTCCACGTCTGGAACAACGGCGTCAACTACGCCGGCGTCTGGTACACCTCCGGCCCCTACGACCTCGCCTCCGTCGACGACCGCCTCGTCCTCGGCGGCTGGTAAGCCGTACTCCTAACGCGATGGGCGTCACCGCCCACCGCCTCCCTGTGCTCAGCCGCGTGATCCGCCGCACTGCCGGCACCGTCCGCAGAAGTGGCCGGACGACTCGGCAGCGCAAGCCGGGAGAATCGCCTGTTACAAAAAAGACCAGCTCACACGATGTGTGAGCTGGTCTTGCGCGGTGCCCCCTGCAGGATTCGAACCTGCGCACCCGGCTCCGGAGGCCGGTGCTCTATCCCCTGAGCTAAGGGGGCTCCAACGAGTGAAAAGGCTACCAGCATCTGGAGGTCCTTCGTCACCTGAAACCCCCTCCGTGATCAGATGGCCCCGCCATACCCGTCCGGCGCCGCTGCCGGTGCACCCGCCGGCAGCGGCCGGCAGGCGCGCCGGCGGGTAGATCGTCCGGTGGGCGCCGGGGCCGGCCCGATCAGGGGAGTTGGTGACTTTCGTCAGGCGGCGGGGCGGACGGCGCCTCGGTAGCGGGAGCGGTAGTAGGCGGACCGGGTGAAGTCGACCACCCGGACGACGTCACCGGACTTGGGAGCGTGCACCATCACGCCGTGCCCCAGGTAGACACCGACATGGCTCGGGTCGCCGGTGCCGCCGCCGAAGAAGACCAGATCACCGCGCCGGAGCCGGGATATCGGAACACGGGCCCCCTTGGTGAACTGGCTGCCGGTGTAGTGCGGCAGCCGGACACCGGCCCTGCCCCAGGCGTAGAGGGCCAGCCCAGAGCAGTCGAAGCCGCCGCCGGTCGCGCCGGCGCGCGACCCGCCGCCCCAGACGTACGGCGTGCCGATCTGCCGCACGGCCACCATCGCCGCGATCACCCCGGCGGACCGGCTCCGGTTCGTCTGCGGCCGCAGACGGGTCGCACCGCTTCGTGGCGTTCGCAGGACGCCGGCCGATCGGCTCCGGTGCCCGGCCGCCGCCATCGGCGCCGATGGGGCCGATGGGTCGGCGAGGGGCCGGCCGGCCGTGGCGCGGACGGGGCCGGGGCCGGCACCGGCGCGGGGACCGGCGGCGGGATCAGGGACATCGGCGGGGTCGGTACGGGTGCCGGTGGTGTCGCCGTCGGGGAGGCCGATCGGGCCGCGGGTACGGGCCGCCGGGTCGCCGGTGCCGGTGATGGCGGTGAACCGGGCGGACCCGGCGGCGCCCCGGGCGGGCCGGGCGATGCCCTGCGCGGGCCGGGTCGCGCCCCGGGCAGGCCGGGTCGCGCCCTGGGCAGGCCGGGTCGCGCCCTGCGTAGACCGGGTCGCGCCCTGCGGGGGGAGGATCTCGGTGGGCGAAGGGGGTGGCGGGGTGGGGTGCTCCTCGGCGTGACGGGCGTGCATCGTGGGGGAACCGGTGGACAGGGCCGTACCGGACAGCAGGACGGTGGTGACGAACAAGCTGATCACAGGTGCCCTCCTTGGGCTCGACGAGGATCGAGGCCCCAGGATCGGCGGCCCGGGCCTGGCCCCGGAGCACTGAACGAGATTCTGTGGACAACGCGCACTCCGATGAACTGATCATTGGCTGGCGACGTTCGGTGACCTGCGGCTATGTTCCGGCCGCGTCCCGGGCTGTGGATAACCCGCGGGATGTGACGGTCAGGTGAGTTAGTCCTGGCCGCGCGGCGAGGAAGCGGCTCGGCGCTCGATCACCGGCAGCGGTCGCGGATCGCGGTGGCGACGGGCTTCCCGGCGGACGAGGGCGCCCCGGTGAGGGCCGGCCTCCCCCGCCGGCCGGACGGTGAACTTCGGGAAACGGGGCGCGGAAGATTCTTTCAAGGGTTAGCCTCGCGCCCGTGGATGACGTACTGGGACGCGTGCTGGTCGTGGACGACGACGAGGTGATCCGGCAGCTCATCGCCGTCAACCTCAGCCTGGAGGGGTTCGAGGTCGAGACGGCGACCGACGGGCAGGACTGCCTGGACCGGGTGGCGTCGGTGCGGCCCGATGTCATCACCCTGGACGTGATGATGCCCCGGCTGGACGGCTGGATGACGGCCGCCCGGTTGCGCGGCGCCGCCGAGACCGGCCACATCAAGATCATGATGATCACGGCGCGCGCCCAGGAGGAGGACCGCAGGCGCGGGCTCGCCATCGGGGTGGACGCCTACCTGACCAAGCCGTTCGATCCGGCGGAACTGATCCAGGCGGTCCGCGAGCTCGCCCTGGCCGCCCGCGCTCCCGGCGGCTGAGCGGGTCGGCATTCGCCGGCCGGCTCCTGGCCCGGCAGCGCCGCACGAGCCGTCTCGGGCCGACCGGCTCCTGGAGCGCTCCGGGCATCCGTGGCCGCCGCCGGCCGGTGGAGAACAGAACACCGCCGGCGGCGGGGAGGCCAGGACGTCGCCAACCGGCCGGGCGGTGGTGGAAAGTCGATGACGTGGCCACCGAGGGAGGCGGGACCCAGGCCGGGTGGGGGCGGCATTGGACCGGAAACCAGGCGAGAAATGGCCCTCTGTCCCGGCCCGGGGACGGCCTAGGGTCGGACCATGATTCCCGCTGGGACGTTACTGGTGTTCCTGCCGGCCGCGCTGCTCCTCGTGGTGACGCCCGGGCCGAACAATCTCTACATCACCGCGCGGGGCATCGCCCAGGGCCGGGCGGCCGGGGTGGTGTCGGCCGTCGGGGTGGAGACCGGGACGCTGGTGCACATCGCCGCCGCGGCGGCCGGGCTGTCCTACCTGGTCGCCAGTTCTGCGGCCGCCTTCACCGCCGTGAAGTGGGCGGGTGCCGCCTACCTCGTCTACCTGGGGATCCGCACCCTGGCCGGTGGCGCCGGGGCGGGCGCGCGGGCCGTGGCGGAGCAGCCGCTGCGCCGGGTCTTCCTGGAGGGCCTGGTGGTCAACGTGCTGAACCCCAAGGTCATCCTGTTCTTCTTGGCGTTCCTGCCGCAGTTCGTGGACCCGGCGGCGGGTTCGCCGGCCCTGCAGATCGTGGTGCTCGGACTGACCTTGCTCTGCTGCGGGATCATCGCCGATCTGGTCTACGCCGTGGGGGCCGGCACGCTGGCCGCCGTGCTGCGCGGCCGGCAACGGGCGCTCACCCTGGCGAGCGGGTGCGTGTATCTGTGCCTCGGCGTCGCCACCGCGCTCACCGGCGCCGGCCGCACCCGCTGACCGGCGGACCGGGCGGCGCCGGTGGGCGGCCGCCGCCGGCGGGGACAGGCGCGGTGTGCCGGTACGGGGTCCCGCCTGGTGTCCGGTGCGGCGGTCAGGACCGGCCGCCGCCCGGGTCGTCCGAGCGGCGGCCGGCGGCCGGGGGGAAGGGATGGCGGTCAGGAGAAGGGGATGGTGACGGTGGAGCGGTCGCCGACGCCGAGCGACGTCGATCTGACGCCGATGGCGCTCCACACCTCGACGGTGACCCGCCCGTTCCGCAGGTCGCCGAGCGTGCCGGACGAGGAGAGCAGGCCGGCGGACTGCGTGTAGTGCTCCCACCCGGTGACCGGGTCGGTGGCGAAGTAGCGGTAGGTCTCCACCCGGTCGGCGGTGCCGTCGCCGGTCAGGTCATAGGTGACCCGGGCCTGGACGCCGTTGCCGACCGCGCTGCCCGCGTCCAGCACCAGGTCGAACGCGGTGGCGCCGCCCTGGTAGGCCATGGTGAGCCCGGTCGCGGTGTAGACGAGCGGGTCGTGCGGGGTGCCGTCGTGGTTGGCGCCGCCGGCCGCCGCGACCGGGTCGGCGCCGCCCGGCCCGGCGGTGCCGGGCAGGCCGCCACCGGACACCAGGTACCGGGTCGGCGCCCCCGGGGTCGGCGTGACCGTCGGCGTCGGCGTGGGGGTCGGAGTGGGAGTCACCGTCGGAGTGGGGGTCGGAGTAGGAGTCACCGTCGGAGTGGGCGTGGGAGTAGGGGTGGGGGTGCCGCCGGCGCTGGTCGCGGTGGTGCCGGCCGGCACCTGCAGGGTGCGCCCGTCGGAGAACCGCACCGTGCGGGCCGCGGTGCCGAAGTTGTGCGCCACGTAGGTGCGGGTGCCGTCCCGGGTGAACACCGCGGCGGTCGCGAGGTCGGCCGTCACGCCGGCGTCCACGGTGCCGAGCGCGGCCAGGTTGTAGATCCAGTGGTAGGTGTGCGCCTTGGACTCCCCATCTTCCGGCTGGTAGGAGCTCCAGCCGGCGTCCCAGTTCGCCTTGGCGGCGGCCGGGTCGCCGAGTGCGCGGTACTCCCAGATGACGTCCCGCCATTCGGTGGCCGGCCCGCCGTTGGCGGCCTCCATCTCGGCGAGCCCGGCCCGGACCTCGCCCGGGTACAGGCCGTGGTAGAGCGAGCCGCCGGTGATGGGCAGGTAGTTGATCCCGTGGATCTCCTCGGGGTTGGCGGTCCACCAGGTGGCGTACGCGGCGCCGTCGCCCCAGATCATGCCGGCGGTGCCGTGGGAGAAGCCGGCGGGGAACACCGCACGGTCGGCGTCGAACCAGTACTGGGCGATGGTCGCCGCCTGGGTGGTGTAGAGGTAGACGCCGAGGTCGCGCAGGCCGGTGTCGCCGGTGGCCGCGCCGAGCAGCACCGCGCCGGCCGCGAAGTTCATCGCCTCCGACGAGGACTCCTCGTTGTTGCCGGCCGCGAAGCCCTGGTGGCCGGAGGCCCAGCCGTTTCCGGCGTAGGCGTCGAAGTTGCGCAGGAAGGGGAAGCGGCCGTCGGTGCGGTCCCAGTTGTTGGCGTCCCGGGCCAGCAGCTTGGCCATGCCGCCCCACTGGCCGTCGGCGGCCCACGCCCGGTCGTAGCGGGCGACCGTCGCCGCGGCCATCAGGTAGTAGCCGTAGTGGAAGTGGTGGTCGTTGACCTCGGTGTCGCTGCCGTAGGAGGCCGGATAGCCGGTGAGCAGGCCCCAGGTGCCGTCGTAGTGGAACTGCTCGCCGCCGGTGGTGAACCAGCTCTGCAGCTCGGTCTTCAACAGGCCGAGCAGCTTGTCGCGGGAGGCGGTGTCGCCGAGCTGGTCGGCGATGGGCACCAGCTGGGCGAGCCGGCCGAGGGCCTTGCCGGTCCAGTAGGTGTCGGTCGCCGCCTTCCACGGGTCGGCGGCGTTCGCCTCCTGCCGGACCAGGTCGCCCAGGCGGGCGCGGTCGTAGCCGCCGAGGTCGGGGAGCGCGGGCAGCACGCCGTGGAAGGCCTGCCGGGTGCTGAAGGACGCGCCTTCGCGAAGCTTCATCGTGCCGCGCGGCGAGGCGTAGGTGTAGGCGGTGAGCGGATCGGTGGTGGCGAGCCACTGGTGCCGGTAGAGGGCGAGCAGCGTGCCGGTGGCCGTGCCCTCCTTGGCGGTGGTGGTCGCGGTGTAGGTGGTGGTCAGCCGGGCGGCGGCCTCGTCGTAGGACCAGTTCACCCGGGTGCCGGTGACGAACGAGAAGGCGTAGCGGGTGAACAGGTCGAGGGCGCCGCGGCCGGGCAGCAGGGCGAGGGAGAAGTAGTTCTTCTCGCCGAGGGCGGCGGTGGCGGTGGCGCCGGCCAGCGTCCAGTCGGTGCCGGTGGGCGCGAACAGGGCGTAGTCGTGCCCGTTGACGGTGGCGCCGAGCACGTTGCCGCGGTCGGCCCAGATGGTGGGCGCGGCGGCGAAGGACACCTGGGCCTGCCCGCCGGACGGGGTGGCGTAGACGAACGGCAGGCCGTGCCCGATGGTGGCGCGCAGCGTGCGGGCGCCGTCCGACCAGTACGGGGTGACGGTCCAGTCCGACCAGCCGTCGACCAGGGTGCGCGGCGCGGCCAGCCCGGTGACGCCCAGGGTGAGGTCGCGGACGTGCGGGTGGTCGTACTGGGTGGCGGAGATCGTCGGGGTGACCGGGTATCCGACCTCCAGGCCGCCGGACACGGCGTGGAAGGTCAGCGGGTGGGCGTACATGTTCTCGGAGTACGGGTTGCCCGCGTAGCGCTGGAAGGCCAGCGAGGACCACCAGTCGTTGGTGGGCACCTTGGCGGTCACCGCCGAGGTGACCTTGGGGGTTACCGGCGCGCCGTCGCTGCTCGCCGGGCCGGAGGTGCCGGGCGGCCGGTCGGTGGTGTAGCCGCCCGCGCCGACCGGGACGGTGGCGGCGGCGGCGGGCGTGGCGGGGGCGACGGCCAGCACCGCGGCGAGCGCGGCGGTCGCCGCGGCGGCGATCAGCCGGGTGAGCGGCGGGCGTGGTGGCTGGGACGGGGATTTCTCGGAGGCCATGTGCGGAGACCTTCGTCCTGGGTGGGGGGTGGACCGGCCGGCCGGGAAGGCACGCCCGGCGGCGCCCCGGGGCGCGGGCCGGCGGCCGTCCGGCACTCGCGCACCCGGGAGACCAGGTGCTTCGCCTCGACGTAACGTGCACGTAACACTCTCAGCGCCGCCGACGTTAAGTCGGGCCGTCGAGCGGTGTCAACAGCGGGAGAATGTTTCTCCAAGATCCTGAGAGCGCTCTCTGAACCAGCGGACTGCACACCCGGCGCGAGGTCGCGTCCGACCAGCGGTTACACCTACTAGCAGGCTGAAAGACCGGCACAGACTGCTGGTCACCGCTTAATAACAAATAAACTTTACGGTTAAGTGACGCCTTGACGTGACTCCAGAGCGACCCCACCCTGATGCGAGAGCGCTCTCTTCAAGATCATGCAATTCGGACCCAGGGAGTCCCCATGGGCATGCCGTCCTTCCTTCATCGCCTTCGTTCCCCCCGCTCCGCTCCGGCCCGGGCGGCCCGTACGGCCGCCCCGCTGCTCGGCGCCGCCGTCCTGTTGCTCGGCTCCGCCGCGTGCGGCGGCGGCACGGACGCCGGCCGGCCGGGCGCCGCGCCGGCGACCGAACCGGTGACGCTCACCGTCGGGCTCTTCGGCGACTTCGGCTTCAAGCCGCTGTACGAGGAGTTCCGCCGGACGCACCCGAACATCACCATCAAGGAGCGCCAGGCGGCCTTCGCCGACCACCACACCAACCTCGCCGCGCACATCGCGACCGGCGCCGGCGCGGCGGACGTCGAGGCCATCGAGGTCGGCTACATCAGCTCGTTCACCGCGCAGCCCGACCGGTTCCAGGACCTGCGCCAGTACGGCGCCGCCGCCCGGCAGGGCGAGTACCTGGACTGGAAGTGGCAGCAGGGCCTGGCCAAGGACGGCTCGTCGGTCATCGGCCTCGGCACCGACGTCGGCGGGCTGGCCATGTGCTACCGCACCGACCTGTTCCGCAAGGCGGGGCTGCCCGCCGAGCGGGAGAAGGTGTCCGCGCTCTGGCCCACTTGGCAGAAGTACATCGAGACCGGCCGTAGGTTCGCCGCCGCCGCACCGAAGGGCGCCAAGTTCGTGGACGGCCCCGGCGAGGTGATGCGCGCCATGATCGCGCAGAGCCCGGTCGGGGTGTACGACGCGAACGACGCGGTCGTGGTCGGCGGCAACCCCGCCGTCAAGCAGGCCTGGGACCTGTCGGTGCAGATCATCGAGGCCGGGCTGGACGCGAAGATCGGCGCGTTCACCCCCGAGTGGAACACCGGGTTCGCCAAGGGGTCGTTCGCCACGGTCATCTGCCCGGCCTGGATGACCGCCTACATCCAGGACCAGGCCAAGAACGCGGCCGGCAAGTGGGACATCGCCGCGGTTCCCGGCGGGGCCGGCAACAGCGGCGGCACCCACCTCACCGTGCCGAAGCAGGGCAAGCACCCCAAGGAGGCCGCGGAGCTGGTGCAGTTCCTGACCTCCAAGGAGAACCAGGCGAAGGTGTTCAAGGAGATCGGCAACTTCCCGTCGA
This sequence comes from Sphaerisporangium rufum, assembly GCF_016863395.1. Classification (GTDB taxonomy): domain Bacteria; phylum Actinomycetota; class Actinomycetes; order Streptosporangiales; family Streptosporangiaceae; genus Sphaerisporangium; species Sphaerisporangium rufum. The sequence goes on from NZ_BOOU01000003.1 coordinate 78,495, forward strand.
TCCCCGCGCTGTACGACCAGCCGGACGTGCGCGACTACCGCAAGCCCTTCTTCAACGACGCGCCCGTCGGCCAGATCTTCTCCGAGGCCGCCCGCAACCTGAAGCCGCAGCACCTCGGGCCGAAGGAGGGCGACGTGCGCACCGCGATCGGCAACGGCCTGACCCGGATCGAGCAGGGCGAGCAGACGCCCGACGAGGCGTGGCGGCAGGTCGTCAAGGACGCCGAGAAGGCCGGCTGACCCGCCGCGTTCCGCTCCGCCCGCGGGCCGGTGGCCGACCGCTCACCGGCCCGCGGGACGAACCGCGCGACCCCGCCCCCAAAGCAGAGAAAGCAGAGCAAATGCCCCCTTCGGTGCCGGCAGAGCACGCCGGCCGCGCGGGGACCGGCCGGCCCCTCCGCCCGCCCGTCCCCCTCGATCCCCGGCGCGATCCCCAGACCGGCCGGGCACCCGCCCACCGGGCCCGGCCCACCCCGCCACGGTGGCACCGGCTGGAGGCGAAACTGTCGCCGTACGCCTACATATCGCCGTTCTTCCTGCTGTTCGCGGCCTTCGGGCTGTTCCCGCTGGCCTACACCGCCTGGGTCTCCCTGCACGACTGGAACCTGCTGAAGTCCGAGCACGCCTTCGTCGGGATGGGCAACTTCCAGGAGCTGCTCGCGGACGGCTATTTCTGGAACGCGGCGGTCAACACGCTGTCCATCGGGGTGCTGTCGACGGTGCCGCAGCTGCTGTTCGCGCTGTGGCTGGCCCACCTGCTGAACCGCCCGCTGCGCTACCAGACCCTGTTCCGGGTCACCCTGCTGCTGCCCAACGTGACCAGCGTGGTCGCAGTCGTGGTGATCTTCAGCCAGCTCTTCGGCCGCGAGTTCGGCATGATCAACGCGGTGCTGACCGCCTTCGGGTTCGACCGGATCGACTGGCAGGCGGGCACCGCGACCAGCCACGCCGCGCTGGCCACCATGATCATGTGGCGGTGGACCGGCTACAACGCCCTCATCTACCTGGCCGCCATGCAGGCGGTGCCGCGCGAGCTGTACGAGGCGGCCACCATCGACGGCGCCTCGGCGTTCCGGCAGTTCCGCGGCATCACGGTGCCGATGATCAAGCCGACGATCGTCTTCACCGTCATCGTCTCGACCATCGGCTCCATGCAGATCATCGCCGAGCCGATGCTGTTCGGCGCGCAGGTGAGCGCCGCGGCCATGCCGACCGGCGGCGCCGACCGGCAGTTCCAGACCCTGGGGCTGTTCCTGTACGAGAAGGGCTTCCGCAATTTCGAGTTCGGGTACGCCTCCGCGGCGGCGTGGGTGATGTTCCTGCTGGTGGTGCTGGTGGTCGGCCTGAACTACATGCTGATCAGGCGGATGCGCGGAGGGCTGGCGTGAGCGCCCGGGCGCGGGCCGGCGCCGTGCGCCGCAACCCGCTGACCTACCTGACGCTGCTCGCCATCGCGTTCTTCTCGGCGTTCCCCATCTACTGGAGCGTGGTGGTCGCCTCGCACGACAACGCGGCGATGGCCGAGCTGCCGCCGCCGCTGCTGCCCGGCGGCAACCTGTTCGCCAACATCGCCCGGGTCTTCGACACCGCGCCGTTCGCGCTCGCGCTGGTCAACTCGGTGGTGGTCGCCGGGGCGATCACCGTGTCGGTGATGCTCTTCTCCACGCTGGCCGGGTTCGCGTTCGCCAAGCTGCGCTTCCGCGGCCGCAGCGCGCTCCTGATGATCACCGTCGGCACGATGATGGTGCCCGCCCAACTCGGCATCATCCCGCTGTACCTGTTGATGATCAAGCTGCAGTGGAACGGCACCATCGCCGCGGTCATCGTGCCGTCCCTGGTCAGCGCGTTCGGGGTCTTCTTCATGACCCAGTTCCTGTCCCGCGCCCTGCCGAGCGAGCTGCTGGAGGCCGGTCGGGTCGACGGGGCCTCCACCATCCGGCTGTTCTGGCACGTGGTACTGCCGGTGGCCCGCCCGGCGGCCGCGGTGCTCGGCATGCTCACGTTCATGACGGCCTGGAACGACTACTTCTGGCCGCTGGTCGTCCTCACCCCGGACGACCCCACCGTCCAGGTGGCGCTGTCCTCGCTGGCCAGCGGCTACGTCCAGGACTTCACGCTCGCGCTGGCCGGCACCGCGGTGGCGACGCTGCCGCTGGTCACCGTCTTCGTCCTGCTCGGCAGGCAGATCATCGGAGGGATCATGCAGGGAGCGGTGAAGGGATGACCATCACCCGTCCGGACACCCGGCAGCGGGAGCTGCGCTTCCCCGACGGCTTCGTCTGGGGCGCGGCCACCGCCGCCTACCAGGTCGAGGGGGCCGCCGCCCAGGACGGCCGCGGGCCGTCCATCTGGGACGCCTTCTCCCACACCCCCGGCAACGTGGCCAACGGCGATACCGGGGACGTGGCCTGCGACCACTACCATCGGTACGCCGACGACGTGCGGCTGATGGCCGGCCTGGGGCTGCGCGCCTACCGGTTCTCCGTCTCCTGGCCCCGGGTGATGCCGGCCGGCCGCGGGCCGGTCAACGCCGCCGGGCTGGACTTCTACGACCGGCTGGTGGACGAGCTGCTCGGGGCCGGCATCGCGCCGTACGCCACCCTGTACCACTGGGACCTGCCGCTCGCCCTGGAGCGGACCGGCGGCTGGGCGGCCCGGGACACCGCGGCGCGGTTCGCCGAGTACGCGGCGATCGTGCACGACCGGCTCGGCGACCGGGTCGCCATGTGGACCACGCTCAACGAGCCGTGGCTGATCGCCTTCCTCGGCTACGCCTGGGGCATCCACGCGCCGGGCCGCACCGAGCCGGCGGCCGCGTTCCGCGCCGCACACCACCTGCTGCTCGGGCACGGCCTGGCCACCACCGCGCTGCGCGCGGGCGGCGCCCGCCAGGTGTCGCTGACGTTCAACCTCTCCCCCATCGAGGGCCCGGAGGAGGCGGCCCGGCCGGTGGACGGGCTGATGAACCGCCAGTTCCTGGAACCCGCGCTGCGCGGCCGCTACCCCGCCGACGTGCTGGCCATCGCCGAGCGGCACGGCGGCCTCGGCCACATCCGGGACGGCGACCTGGCGCTGATCGACCAGCCGATCGACGTCATCGGCATCAACTACTACAACCCCTCCACCGTCTCGCTGCGGCCCGGAGCGCCGGCGAACCCGGCGTTCCCCGGCACCGAGGGCGTCCACTTCGAAGCGGCCACCGGGCCGACCACCGCCATGGGCTGGCCCATCGTCCCCGAGGCGCTGACCGCGCTGCTGCTGCGCCTGTCGCGGGAGTACCCGGAGGCCGGGCTGCTGGTCACCGAGAACGGCGCGGCCTTCGAGGACACGCCGCGCGAAGGCGCGGTGCCCGACCCCGACCGGGTGGCCTACCTCGACGGCCACCTTCGGGCCGCGCACGCCGCCATCGAGGCAGGGGCCGACCTGCGCGGCTACCTCGTCTGGTCGCTGCTGGACAACTTCGAGTGGCACGATGGGTACCGCCGGAGGTTCGGGATCGTGTACGTCGACTTCGAGACCCAGCGGCGGCTGCCCAAGGACAGCGCGCTGTGGTATCGGGACGTCATCCGGCGCAACGGCCTGCCCCGGTGACCTGCCGGCCGAACAAGACAGGGAGCACATGAAGCGTCCCACCCTCGAGGCGGTCGCCGCGCGCGCGGGCGTCTCCCGGGCCACCGTGTCGCGGGTCGTCAACGGCCGCTCGACGGTCACCCCCGAGATCCGCGAGGTGGTGCTGCGCGCCGTGGACGAGCTGGGGTACGTCCCCAACTCGGCGGCGCGCAGCCTGGTGACCCAGCGCACCGACTCGATCGCGCTGGTCATCTCCGAGCCGGCGACCCGGGTGTTCTCCGACGACCGGCTGTTCTCGATGGTGATCCGCACGGTGGGCGCCGAGCTGGAGACGGTGGACAAGCAGATCGTGCTGATGCTGGCCGGCACGCCGGGCGGGCACGCGCGGGTCGAGCGCTACATCTCCGGCGGCCACGTCGACGGGGTGCTGCTGCTGTCCATGCACGGCGGCGATCCGCTGCCCGCCGCGCTCACCAGGATGAGCGTGCCGGTCGTCTCCTACGGCCGGCCCGCGGTGGCGGTGCGGATGCCGTACGTGGACAACGACAACGTGGGCGGCGCCGCGGCGGCGGTGCGGCACCTGCTGGCGACCGGCCGGCGACGGATCGCCACGATCGCCGGACCGCAGGACATGATCGGCGGCCAGGATCGCCTCACCGGTTACCGGGACGCGCTGCGCGGCTCGGACCGCCGCTCGATCGTCGCGGTCGGCGACTTCACCCGGGCCTCCGGGGCCGCGGCGATGCGGCAGCTGCTGGAGGACGACCCGGGGCTGGACGCGGTGTTCGCGGCGAACGACGCGATGGCGATCGGCGCGCTGCAGGTGCTGCGCCGGGCGGGGCGCCAGGTGCCGGCCGACGTGGCGCTGGTCGGGTTCGACGACATCGAGGCCGCCCGGTACACCGATCCGCCGCTCACCACGGTGCGGCACCCGATCGTCGAGATGGCCACCGCGATGGTGCGGCTGCTGCTCACCCCGCCCGCCGAGCGGGCACGCGACCACATCATCCTGCCGAGCCGGCTGGTCGTCCGCGAGTCAGGCTGAGCCGGGCCGGCCCGGGCGGCCGAGCGCGGCGGGGATGCGGTCCAGCACCCGGTAGGGCAGTAGCCCGTAGGCGTGGAAGTCGACCCGGTCGCCGCCGGCCGCCCGGGCGGCGCGCACCTTGGCGGCCAGCCGGTCGGCGGAGTCGGTGTCGGGCGGGCCGGGGCGCAGCACGACGCGCAGCTCGCGGTCCGGGCCGACCGAACGGCGGTAGGCGGCCACGTCGTCGGCGACCCGGGCCGGGTCGCGGGCGTAGGCCGGTACCCCGAAGGACGGCACCAGGTCGCCGAGCGCGACCAGGTCGACGCCGAGCTGCCAGGCGTCGTGCGCGGCCAGCCCGGCCGGCGGCAGCCCGTCGGCGTGCCCCTTGTGGTGCCCGGTGCCGTCCAGGAAGGTCAGCGTGGCCCCCTCGGCGCCGACCGCGGCGGCCACCTCGCTGACCAGCGACGTCACCGTCTCGGACCGGGCGCGGGCGTAGGCCACCACGTCCGGGCCGGCGTAGGCGGTGAGCGCGGCCCGGGTCACCTCGCCCTGCGCGGGCGGGTCACCGTCCAGCACGGCGCCGACGATGCGGGTGCACTCCTCGCGGGCGACCTCCGCCTTGACGCCGAGGTCGGTGGCCCGCCGCATGCACCACGCGCAGAAGCAGAGGCCGAACAGGTACTCGTCCATCGGGCCGAGCGGGACGAAGCACCGCTCCTGCCGGTAGCCCTGGGCGAACCCCCCGAAGTGCAGCGACTCGGCCACCACGCCGGCGACGCCCTGCCGGGCCACCGCGCGGGCGAGCGCGACGGCGTAGCGGCGCACGTCCGGGTGGGCCGGGCACAGGCCGGCCGGGTGGCCGCGCCCGCCGAAGCAGTCGCGCACCGTGACCTCCGGGTCGGCCCGGCCGAGGGTGACGTTGCGCAGGAAGACCGCCCAGCCGTGCACGGTCATGCCCCGCTCGCCGGCCGCGGCGACGATCTCGGCCAGCGGCCGCCCGGCGGCGCCCGGCTGCACCGGCGGCACCAGCCGCAGCCCGTCGAACAGCCCGGCGGGCGGCGGGAAGTGCACGCCGTCGGCCCGCAGCGTCACCCGGGACGCCCCGTGCGGGGTGACGTCCCGCGACGCCTGGCCGGCGGCGCCGACGGTGACCTGGCGCAGGCCGTATCCGGCGACCCGGTCGAGCACCCGGCCGGCGCCCTCGTCCCGCACGTCCTCGACATAGACGTAGAGCGAACCGTCCACCGCAGCCGCGCCTTTCCACCGAGCCCGCCGGGAATGTCCTATGTCCCCGCCGACCCTATCTCGCAGCGGAGGTACCGCGGATCCAGCGGCGGGCGGGCCCGCAGCAGCTCGCGGGCGCGGCCCCGGGGGAGGTTCCAGCCTGCCCACCCCTCGTCCCGCGGCGCGGCCGCGGCCATCCGGTACAGCAGGCAGCTGCGCGCCGGCTCGGGGAGCCGGTCCACCACCGGCACCGCGTCAGCGCCGAGGTCGGCCAGGTACCGCACGTCCAGCCGGTCCACCCCGCGGGCCTGGATCTGGGTCTCGGCGATCCGCTGTTCGGGGTTCCAGCCGGCGAACGCGAGGAAGGTCACCGCGGTGACCAGCACCACCGCCCGGGGCAACCGGGCCGGCGACCGCCCGGCGAGCCGCAGCACCCCGGCCGCGAGCACCATGACGAAGATGGCGCCCAGCCACCAGATGGTCGCCCCCACCGAGGCGCGCAGCCGGGTCAGGCCGTAGGCGTCGGTGTACAGGCCGAGCCGGTGCCAGGCGGAGACCAGGACGACCAGGGTGAGCACGCACAGCGGCCCGAGCGTGGCGGCCAGGACCCGGCGTTCCTCGCCGGCGAGCAACCCGGCGATCGCCACGATGCCGAGCACCAGCACGCTCACCGTCATCAACTGGAAGAAGCCGGACCGGGCGTATTCGGCGTAGGTGAGGCCGGCCGTGCGCAGGACCTGGCGGTTGCCGCCGAACAGGGTGGTGAGCTGCAGCGCGACGAACGCGGCGAACAGCAGGTCCACCGCCACCAGCGGCGGCAGCCACACGCCGCGGGCGACCGGCCGGCGCGGCCGGGGCACGGCCGGCTCGGCCACCGGGCGCAGCGCGACGAGCGTCGCGGCGCCCACCAGCGCGGCGAACCCGGCGAACATCACCAGCCGGACCGGCACCGAGGTCGCCCACTCGGGCGTGGTCACCAGGCGTTCCACCAGGGCGGAGAACACCGGGTCGGCCGAGGCGAACAGCAGCCCGAACACCGCGGTCAGCAGCGCGGCCAGGCCCAGGCCGGCCGCGAGCGGCCGGAGCCGCCACCGGCCGGCCGTGCGCTTCAGCGGCGCGGCGAGGAACCACGGGACCGGCACCGCGGCGAACGCCACCGACACCCCGCCGAGCAGCACGCCGAGCCACCCGCGACCGCCGCCCGCGACCGCGAGCGAGGCCAGGCCGAACCCGCCGAGCAACGCCGGCCCGGCCAGCCACCCGCCGTCCCGGAGCAGGACGACGGCCACCACTCCGTAGGCCAGCACGCCGCAGGCCGCCGTCCACGGGGTGACCCGGTGCCGGGCGGCCGGCAGCACCGCCGCCCCGGCGGCGACGGCCACCAGGAAGGTGCCCACCCCGGCCGGCGCCTCCGGCAGGACGACCGCGGCGAGCAGGCCGACCGCCGCGGCCAGCGGCAGGGTGGCCGGCGGCGTCTCGGGCAGCAGCGGGCGCGGCAGCAGCGGCGGCGGCACGTACCCGGACGGGCCGCCGCCGCTTGGCGGGCGTCCGCCCGGCGTGCCGCGGCCTTCGGCGGCGCCGAGCGCGGTGCCCAGCACTCCGCCGCCGGCGGAGAAGACGATCAGCACCACGATGCCGGGGAAGGCGCCGACCAGCAGGTCGACGAAGAGTGCCACGCACACCCCGACGACGAACCCGCAGGCCAGGCCGAGGGAGCCCCCGGCCAGCGCCCGCTCCCGGGCCGCGTCCTGCCCCAGGCCGGTGGCCCCGCCGGCCACCGGCCCGCCCGCCCCGGCGGCCACCGGCCGGTCCGCACGAGCGGCCACCAGCCGGTCCGCCCAAGCGGCCGGCGACCGGCCCGCACCGGGTGCCGGCGGCCCGTCCGCACCCGGGACCGGCGACCGGCCCACATCGGGTGCCGCCGGCGGGTCCATGCCGGGGGCGGGCGGCCGGTCCGTGGCGGAGGGCCGTCCCGCCGCACCCGGGGCGGCGGGCGGTTCCGCGGCCACCGGCCCGGCGACCCCGGCGGGCGCGGGCGGACCGCCGGCCGGCTCCCCCGGCTCGCCCGCGAGCCGGGCCGGGACCTCCCTCCCGGCCGCGGTCGGGGCCGGGAGCCCGCGCGCGACCGGCGGGGGCTCGGCCGCCGTCCCAGCGTCCATGTCCATGATCCTTCCGGGCAGGTCGACGGCCATGTGGCAGCCGGCGCGGGATTCGGCGACCCCGATCGAGCCGCCGTGCAGTTCGACGATCTCCTTGACGATGGCCAGGCCGAGCCCGGCGCCACCCCGGTCCGCGCCGCGCGCGGTGTCCAGCCGGGAGAAGCGCTCGAACACCCGGGCGCGCTCGGCGACGGGGATGCCCGGCCCCCGGTCGGCCACGGCCAGCCGTACGCCGGAGCCGGCCGGGCGGCCGGTGAGGCGCACCACGCCGCCGTGCGGGCTGTGCCGCACGGCGTTGTCCAGCAGGTTGGCGAGCACCTGGGCGAGCAGGGCCGGATCGGCGCGGGTGGCCAGCCCGGCGGTGACCTCGACGGACACCGTCACCTCCTCGCGGGCCAGCCGGGCCTCCCGGGCGGCCTGCTCGCACAGCGCGCCGAGGTCCACCGGCTCGGCCTCGATGGTGCGGGCGCCGGAGTCCAGCCGGGACAGGTCCAGCAGCTGGGCGACCAGCCGGCCGAGCCGCTCGGTCTGGGCCAGCGCGGTGCTCAGCGTGGCGGGCCGCGGCTCCGACACCCCGTCGACGAGGTTCTCCAGCACCGCCTGCAGGCCGGCGATGGGCGTGCGCAGCTCGTGGCTCACGTTGGCCACCAGCTCACGCCGCTGCCGGTCCACCTCGCCGAGGTCGGCCGCCATCGCGTTGAACGCGCGGGCCAGCTCGCCGACCTCGTCGCGGGAGGTGGCCCGGACCCGCATGCCGTACCGGCCCTTGGCGATGGTCTGGGCGGCCGCCGCCATCTCGCGCAGCGGCCGGGTCATCCCCCAGGCCAGTACCTGCACCATGACCAGGCTGAGCAGCGCGGCCAGCCCCATCCGCAGCGGGCCGGCCACCCCGGCCGCCCGGCCGTACTCGTTGACGGCGAACGCGGTGGCCACCGCGAGCAGGATGAGCAGGCCGAGCTTGGCCTTGATCCGGCCGAGGAAGTCGAGCGGTCTCACGGCCGGACCAGCGCGTAGCCAACGCCGTGCACGGTGCGCACGACACCGGAGCCGAGCTTGCGGCGCAGCGCGCGCACGTGGCTGTCCACGGTGCGGGTCGCCGCCGCCTCGGAGAACCCCCAGATGTCGGCGAGCAGCCGCTCGCGCTCGAAGACCTGCCCGGGGCGCTCGGCCAGCCGGCGGAGCAGGTCGAACTCGGTGCGGGTGAGCCGGACTTCGGCGCCGCGCACGAACACCCGCCGTTCGGCGGTGCTGATCTCGACGTCGCCGGCCCTGATCACCGCGTCCTCGCCGGCCAGCTGCCCGGCCCGCTCGACCCGGCGCAGCAGCGCGTGGATGCGGGCCACCAGCTCGCGCATGCTGAACGGCTTGGTCAGGTAGTCGTCGGCGCCCACTCCCAGCCCCACCAGCACGTCGGTCTCCTCGGCGAGCGCGGTGAGCATCAGCACCGGCACCGGCCGGGCGGCCTGCACCCGGCGGCACACCTCCAGGCCGTCCATGCCGGGCAGCAGCCGGTCCAGCACCACCAGGTCCGGCTCGAACGCCGCGTACGCCGCGAGCGCCTGCCCGCCGTCGCCGGCGACGCGCACGTCGAACCCCTCGGCCGCCAGGCGGTTGCGCACCGCCGACGCTATGGTCTCGTCGTCCTCGATGACCAGGACCCGTCGCTGCTCTGCCACGCCGGCAAGCCTAGGTCGCTCTCGTGCAGACCTCCCTGGGCGAGATGTGCAGATCTCATGCAATCTTGGTTTGCTTGATCCTGTGACATATCTGGATGTTTCCGGCTACCTTCGCCGGCTGCGGCTGCCGGTCCCGGACGGGCCGCCGAGCGCCGCCGCGCTGCGGCGGCTGCATGCCGCCCACGTGGAGACCGTGCCCTACGAGACCATCCACATCTGGCTGGACCACGCCACCACCATCGACCCTCATGACTCGGCCGCCCGGGTGCTGCGCGGCCGGGGCGGCTACTGCTTCCACCTCAACGGCGCCTTCTCGCTGCTGCTGGCCGCCCTCGGCTACCAGGTCACCCGGCACCTGGGCGGCGTCCAGGGCTCGGCGGACGACCCGGCGGGCGCCGCGGGGAACCATCTGGCGCTGACGGTGTCCGGGCTGCCGTCGCCCGAGTGCCCGGACGGCGTCTGGCTGGTGGACGTGGGCCTCGGCGACGCGGTGCACGAGCCGCTGCCGCTGGTCGAGGGCGAGTACCGGCAGGGGCCGTTCACCTACCGGTTGCGGCGCTCGACGGCCGAGCCGGGCGGCTGGCGCTTCGACCACGATCCGCGCGGCGCCTTCTTCGGCATGGACTTCCGCCCGGAACCGGTGGACATGTCGGCGTTCCAGGCCAAGCACCACTTCCTGTCCACCTCGCCGGAGTCCGGGTTCCGCACGGCGCTCGCGGTGCAACGACGGGACGCCACCGGGGCGGACGTGCTGCGCGGGTTGCGGCTGACCCGGCTGGGCTCCGGAGAAGGCGCGAGCACCGTGGGCTCCGCCCGCGACTACTTCGAGGTGCTGGCCGACGTCTTCGGCCTGACGCTCGCGGACGTCACGCCGGCCGAGAAGGACGCGCTGTGGCGGCGGCTCGGCGCGGCGCACGAGAAGTGGCTCGCCGCCGCCGGGGCGACCGGCCCGGCGGAGGGGTGACCGGGTGACCGGTGCTCCCGGCGGCGGGAGCGCGCCGGCCGGTCACCCGGCCGGGAACGCGGCGCCCGGACCGGCGCGGTGGTCCGGGCGCCGCGGGCTCCGCCGATCGGCGAGCTCCGCGGGGGGCGGCGGGCTCAGCAGCCGATCGGCGAGGAGCCGAAGGCCACGTCGTCGTACCAGATCGTGTCGCTGTCGGACCCGTAGGCCTCCCAGCCCAGGCGCAGGGTGGCCGGGCGCGGCGCCGTGGTCCGGCTCAGCCACTGGGAGTCGATGTCCCGGGTGGGGGTCTGGTCCAGGTGCAGGCCGGCCACCTCCTGGTCGTCGAGGTAGGTGCTCATCGCCTGCTTGGTGGTGTCGATCTGGTACCGCAGGCACACCCACCGGTTGGTGGGCAGCGGCGTGCTGAGGGCGACGCCCGTCGGGCTCTGCTCGGGGAGGGTGGCGTCGTCGGACTCGCGGTTCCACTGCAGGGCCGCGTTCTGGCCGCCGATGCGCAGGTCCTTGTTCCCGTTCGCCGCGTCGGCCATGGTGATCATGGTGACGTGCGAGGTGGGCAGCGCCGTGGTGTGCCGGACCCACATCCGGGCGTAGACCACCGGGCCCACCCGGGAGACGTCCTTGGTGGTGCCGACGAACATGTGGTTGCAATAGTTGCCGCCGCCGGCGACCTTCAGCGACCGGCCGCCGCCGTGCGCCACCGAGGTGTCGATGGTCGCGGTACCGGTGCCCGAGCAGTTCGGCGTGACGACCTGCCAGTCACCGCTCGGCGTGCCGCCGGTCTGGTCCTCGAAGCCGGAGCAGACGACCGCGCCGGAGCAGCCGGCGGGCGTGCTGGGCGTCGGCGTCGGGGTCGGCGTGGGGCTGGGGGTGATCGTGGGGGTGGGAGTGGGCGTCGGCGTGGCGGTGGGCGTGACCGTGGGCGTCGGGGTGGGAGTCGGGGGCGGGGTGGGCGTCGGCAGGCCCGACCCGTCGCAGCGCACGCCGTTCAGCGCGAAGTCGGCGGGCGTCGGGTTGGATCCGGTCCAGGTGCCCTGGAAGCCGAAGTCGGCGGCGCCGCCGGTGGGCAGCGAGCCGTTCCAGGCGACGTTGGCCGCGGTGACGGCGGTGCCGGACTGGGTGACGGTGGCGTTCCACGCCGAGGTGACCCGCTGCCCAGCGGCGAAGGTCCAGCTCAGCCGCCACGAGCCGACGGCGGCACCGAGGTTGGTCAGCCGGACCTGGGCGGTGAAGCCGCCGGTCCACTGGTTGGGCGTGTAGTCCACCTTGCACACCGGGTCGGCCGCCGCGGCGGGCGGGACGAGCACGGCGCCCAGCGCCGCGAGCAGTGACAGCACCGCGACGAACCAGGCCGGCCGGGACAGGCCCGGCGGGGGCGCGGGAACACGCATGGAGGTCTCCCTTTCACTAATGGGAGCGCTCCCACACGCCGGGCCGGGACCGCTCGCCGCACTCGACCGCCGATGGTCGCCGCCGGACCGGCCGGGTGTCAACGCCCTGGCGGGCGGCGGCCCGGTGACCTCGCGCTGCGCGCCGCCGGGCTGAATCTTTCAGCCCGGACCGGCCGGCTCCGCCGGGCCGCGCCCGGCCCGCAGCTCCCGCTTGAGCACCTTGCCCAGCGGGTTGCGCGGCAGCGCCTCGACGATCTCCAGGCGCTCGGGAAGCTTGTAGGAGGCGATGCCCTTCTCCCGCAGGAACGCGACCACCGAGGCCAGGTCGATCTCGTCCCGGGGCACCACGACCGCGCACACCCGCTCGCCGAGCACCTCGTCCGGGTAGCCGACCACGGCCACCTCCACGATCGCGGGATGGCCGTCCAGCAGCGCCTCCAGCTCGGCGGCCGAGATGTTCGTCCCGCCCCGGATGACCAGGTCTGCGGTACGGTCCACGTACCGCAGGTAGTCGCCGCGCGGACCGGCGAACTCGAAGACGTCCCCGGTGACCAGGTAACCGTCCGCGTCGAACGGGTCGGCGCCGGCGGTGCCCGGCAGGTAGCCGGCGAAGACCGTCGGCCCCGCCAGCCGCAGCTCCCCCGGCCGTCCCGGTTCGGTGATCTCCGCGCCGGTGACCGGGTCCACCAGCCGGACCCGGGTGGCGGCCAGGGTGCCCGGCCAGTCGCGGCCCGGCACGCCCGGCCGCGGGAAGAAGCGGGCGCGCTCCTCGGGATCGGGCATCGCGGCCGGATCGGACAGCAGCGCGATGCCCTCGTTGGAGCCGAAGAAGTTGATGATCGCGACGCCGTGCCGCTCCTGCCAACCCTTCACCATCGACGGCGGCAGCGGCGCCGAGCCGGAGCCGATCCGAGTCAGGGACGAAAGGTCGTATCGCTCCGTCATCTCCGGCCGGTGCAGCAGCATGGTGAGCAGCGCCGGCGGGGCCAGCGTGTAGGTGACGCGCTCGGCGGCGATCTGGCCGAGGAAGATGTTCAGGTCGAACGGGTGGTGCTGCACCAGCCGGAATCCGGTGCGCAGCCAGGGCAGCAGGATGCCGCCGATGCCGGCCATGTTGACCATGGGGAAGGGGTTGAGCACCACGTCGTCGCCGGTCAGCCCGGGGGCGGCGGTGGTGGTGGCCTCGACGGCGAACCAGTCGTAGTGGCAGCGGGGCACGCCCTTCGGCGTCGCCTCGGTGCCGGAGGTCCAGCAGATCGTCACCGGGTCGTTGGGATCGGTGACCAGGCCCTTCAGGTGGGCCCGCAGCGCCGCCGCGTCACCGGTCGCGGTGGCCAGGTCGCCCGCCGGGTCGCCGAAGGCCAGCACCGCCGGAGGGTCCGGCACCTCCAACCGGCGGACGATCTCGGCGTTCTGCCGGTCGCCGAGGCGCTCGCCGGTGACCAGGACCCGCACGCCGGCCGCGGTGACCACCTGGGCCAGCTCGTGCTCGCGGTACTGCACCGGCAGCGGGGTGACCACCGCGCCGATCCGGGCCACCGCCAGGAAGGCCGCCACCAGCTCCACCCCGTTGGGCAGCTGCACCGCGACCACGTCGCCCTGGCCGGCGCCGGCCGCCAGCAGCACCGCGGCCAGCCGGTCGACCTCCGCGTCCAGCTCGGCCCAGGTGAGCCGCCGGGCGGCGCCGTCCAGCAGGCCGGGCCGGTTCGGCGGGTCGGCCACCGCGACGTCCGCCGGGCGCTCGGCCACCCGGTCCCGAAGCAGCCGGTCGACGGTGTCGTCCCGCCACCATCCGGCCGAGGTGTACCGCTCGACGCGCTCGGCGGGGTGTAAACCCATCGCCACTCCCCTCCACGGATGATCGCGAGACTAGGGAAACCGGGCGCCGGGGGTCAATGGGCGGGCGGCGGCCCGCCCAGGTCGAAGTGGATCTCCCGGCGGGCCAGCGTCCCGTGGCAGAACCGGCACACCAGCACCGGGCGCAGCGGCGTCCCGCACGGCCGGTGGGTGATCGCCAGGTCCGACCCGGCCGGCCCGGGCAGCTCGCGCTGCGCCCAGTCGGTGAGGAAGGCCAGCACCTCGAAGAAGGCCAGCCCCTGGTCGGTGAGCCGGTAGGCGCCCTCGGTGTCGGTCCGGAGCACGCCGAGCTCGGTGAACCGTTTCAGCCGGTCGGTCAGCACCGAGGGCGCGATGCCGATCTCCTGCTGGAAGTCGACGAAGCGCCGGATGCCGAGGAACGCGGCGGCCAGCACCGACGTGCTGCGCCGGTCGCCGAGGATCTCCATGGAGTGCGGGCAGTAGCCGATGTAGTCCTCCCGGCCGCTCCCGGCCCGGACGGTGCGCCGGTGGTGCCGCGGCAGGCCCACCCGGTCGAACGTCGCGAGCGGTCCTCGGACGGTGCGGGTGTCGCGGGCGGTCATCGGCTTGCCGCACCCGCCGCAGCCCAGGTACGGGCGGGCGTCGGCGCCGCAGGAGTCGTGCACCAGGGTGAGCAGGCCGGGCCGGTCGGCCCAGTCGCGCTCCCAGCTGTGGATGGCCACCAGGAACGACCACAGCCGCAGGCCCGGCCCGGTCAGGCGGTACTCGCTGCGGGTGCGGCCGTCGCGGTAGGGCGTCCGCTCGAAGATGCCGTGCGCGACCAGCTCCTTGAGCCGGACCGCGAGCACCGACTCGGAGATGCCGAGCTCGTCGCGCCAGCCGGCGAACGTGCGGATCCGCAGCAGGAAGGCACGTTGCAGGATCAACAGGACCCACCGGTCGGCCAGGATGCCGAGCGCGCGGCCGAGCGCGCTGCGGCCGTCGGCGGCACCGGCCGCCGGCGCGACCGGCGGATTCGTCGTCTCCACCGCGCCACTCTAGACGCGCCACTCTGGACGGCGGGTCCGATCCGGGTGCCCGGTTCGGCAGGGTGAGGTAACCCGGCGGCGCGTTGACGGGCTGACTTCTTTTTACGTAGTTTGCCGGAGTGACGGAACGCCTCGCGGCGGTCGCCGCGGTCCTGGACGAGCCGGGTCAGGCCAACCCCTACCTGCTCGGCGTGTACGCCCCGGTCCACGAGGAGACCACCGCGGAGAACCTCAAGGTGATCGGCGAGATCCCGCGCGACCTCAACGGCGTCCACCTGCGCAACGGCCCCAACCCGCGCCACCCGGTGCACGGCCGCTACCACTGGTTCGACGGCGACGGCATGGTGCACGCCGTCCACTTCGAGAACGGCCGGGCCCGATATCGCAACCGGTACGTCCGCACCGCCGCCTTCGCCGCCGAGTCCGCCGCCGGCCGGGCCCTGTGGTCGGGGGTCATGGAGGATCCGTCGGGCAACCCGCCCGGCAACACCCACGGGATCGCGCTGAAGGACTCGGCCAACACCGACGTCATCTTCCACCGCGGCCGGGTGCTGGCCACCTGGTATCTGTGCGGCACCCCCTACTCGCTGGACCCGCTGTCGCTGGAGACGCTCGGCGCCGAGACGTTCCTGGACACCCTCGCCGGCGACATGATGGCCCACCCCAAGGTGGACGAGCGCACCGGCGAGCTGTTCTGGTTCGACTACGGGCCGCGCCCGCCGTTCCTGCGCTACGGGGTGGTCGGCCCGGCGGGCCGGGTCGAGCACTGCGTGGAGCTGGACCTGCCGGGCGCCCGGCTGCCGCACGACATGGCCATCACCGAGCGGTACGCCATCTTGATGGACCTGCCGCTCTTCCAGGACCAGGCGGCCGCCCGCCAGGGCAGGTACAAGCTGACCTTCGACCGCGCCCTGCCCGCCCGCTTCGGGGTCATCCCGCGCCGCGGCTCGGCGGCGGAGATCCGCTGGTTCGAGGCGAACCCCTGCTACATCTACCACGTGGTCAACGCCTGGGAGGAGGGCGAGGAGATCATCCTGGACGTCTGCCGGGTGTCCCGGCCGGCCCCGCGCGGCTCGGGCGGCCCGCTGGCGCGGATGCTCTCCTATCTCAAGCTCGACGCGCGGATGTACCGCTACCGGTTCGACCTGCGCACCGGGCGGACCACCGAGGGACACACCGACCCCGAGCGCAACACCGAGTTCCCCTCGATCGACGCCCGGCGCACCGGGGCGCCCACCCGGTACGCCTACAACGTGTCGGTCAAGGACGCCGAGACCAACCTGTTCGACGGCCTGGTCCGCTACGACAACGTGACCGGCGAGCGGCAGGAGCACCGCTTCGGCCCGCACCGCTACGGCAGCGAGGCGTCCTTCGCGCCGCGCGACGGCGGCACCGGCGAGGACGACGGCTACCTGGTCACCTTCGTCACCGACGAGCGGGAGGGCGCCTCGGAGGTGCAGGTGCTGGACGCCGCCGACCTGGCCGCCGGGCCGGTCGCCCGCGTCCTGCTCCCCACCCGGGTCCCGCTGGGCTTCCACGCCACCTGGGTGCGGGCCGACCAGCTTCGGACCGCGGGCGAGCGCGGGTGAGCGGGCGGCGCCGGTGAGGATCGGGGTCTCCCTGGGCCTGTGGCAGGACCGCCCGCCGGAGGAGGCGCTGCGCACCGCGCGGATCGCCGACGAGCTCGGCTACCCGGAGCTGTGGATCGGCGAGATGGCCACCTACGACGCGTTCGCGCTGGCCACCGCGGTCGGCGCCGCCACCTCCCGGATCGGCCTGACCGTCGGGCCGCTCGCGGTGACGGTCCGCGACCCGATGATGATCGCGATGGGCGCCGCCTCGGTGGCCGGCCTGTCCGGGCGGCGGGTCGGCGTCGCGGTCGGCACCTCCAGCCCCACGGTGGTGCGCGACTGGCACGGCCGGCCCACCGCCGGCTCGGCCACCGCGCTGCACGAGACGGTGCGTGCCCTGCGCCCGCTGCTGGCCGGCGAGCGGTCGGACTTCGCCGGAGAGCGGGTGCGCAGCCGCGGGTACCGGCTGCGGCTGCCCGCGCCGCGCTCGGAGCTGACCGTCGCGGCGTTCGGCCCGCGGGCGGTGCGCGCCGCGGCGCTGGCCGACCGGATGGTGCTCAACCTGGTCACCCCGGCCGGCGCCGCCGGACCGGTCGCCGCGCTGCGGCGGCTGGCGCCGGACGTGCGGGTCGCCGCCTGGGTGGTGGCGGCCGTCGACCCGGGTCCGGCGGCGGTGGCCCAGGTCCGGCGGGGCGTGGTGCCCTACCTGGCCGCCCCCGGGTACGGCGAGATGTTCGCCGAGGCCGGCTTCGGCGAACTGGTGGCGTTCGCGCGGACCCGGCCGCACCCGCGCGAGCTGCTGGCCGCGGTGCCGGACGCCCTGCTGTCGTCGGTGGCGCTGCTCGGCGATCGCGCCGAGGTGAGCGGCCGGCTGGCCGCGTACGCCGCGGCGGGGGTCGGCGAGATCGCGGTGGTGCCGGCCTGCACCGACGACGACCCGGCCGGCGCGGCGACGCTCGAGGCGCTGGCCGGTTGACGTGGCCGGTCGACGTGGCCGGTCGACGGCGGCGGAACTCCGCCGGGCGCGCCGCTCGTTCACCTGGGGACGGATGACCGCGGGAGGGGGACCCCTGCCGCGACGGACGGAAAGGCCGACCATGTCGCCACTCGGGAAGTACTACGTCGGCGCGGCGATCGCGGCCGTGCTCGCCCTGCTCCTGTTCGACGGCCTGCTGGCCGGGCTGATCGTCGTCGCGGTGCTGGCCGCGCCGGCGGTGGCCTACTTCATGCTGGACGAGTCGCAGCGCGCCCGGCTGCGCCGGATCCGCCGCCGCCAGATCGGCCGCTGAGGCGGCGCGGCCGGCCGGTCAGGCCTGCGGGCCGGCCGGCGCGGCCGGGGCGGCGGCCTCGACGCGCTCGCGCACCCGCCGGGTCACCCCGCGCTCGACCACGAACGACAGGAACGGCACCGTGCCGGCCAGCAGCACGCCGAGGGTGTACGGCCACGACCAGCGGGCCTTGAGGCCGAGGTTGAGCGCGGCCAGCAGGTAGACGGGGTAGAGGAAGCCGTGTATCGGGCCGGCGACGGCGACGGGCGCCGAATTGCCGAAGCCGTACTTGGCGACCATGGCGGCGGCCAGCACCAGCAGCATGGTGCCGACGACATAGGCCATCACCCGGAAGGGCTTGAGCGCGGATTCCACGACGGTAACTGCCTCACAGCTAGAGCGGTCAACACACGATATCGAGGATGCGGGCCGGTCAGGCCTGCGGGGACGCGCCGAGCGCCGGGGACGCCGCCTCGGCGCCGTCGTCGGACCGCGCGCCCCGGGCGGCCCGGACGGCGTCGCGCACGTAGTGGAACCAGATGAACACCGCGAACCCGGCGAAGATCCACCACTGCGCGGCGTAGGCGAGGTTGCGCCAGCTGAACGAGCCCGCCACCGTCGGCGGCGGCGCGGCCACCGCCCGCACGCCGCCGGGCACCGGCGCGCCGGTCACCACGAAGCCGTCGCGCACCCGGGCCCCCGGCCACACGTTGATCAGTTCGGCGGTGGAGACCGTCGCCAGCTGCCCGGCGGGCAGCGGCGCGGCGCGCGGCCGGGCGAAGTCGCTCGGCTCGGAGGGCTGCCACCGCCCGCTGACGGTGACCGGCCCGGACGGCGCCGCGGCGGCCGGGTCGCCGGGGGCGGGCACCCAGCCGCGGACCACGGGCACCAGGGTGCCGTCCGCCAGCCGCAGCGGGGTGAGCAGCCAGTAGCCGGTGCCCGATCCGCCGCCCGCCTCGACATCGGGGGCGCGGTCGGCGACCAGCAGCTGCCGGGCGGTGTCGAAGGTGCCCTGGGCGGTCACCCGGTGGTTGGCGGCGCGCGGTGGCACGCGCTCGCCCGGCGCGGCCAGCGAGGTGATCGCGACCGGCGCCGGATCGGTGGCCGCGTGCGGCCGGCCGGACTCCTGGAACACGCCGAGCTGCCACCGCCCGAGGATCGTGAACGCGACGAGCACTCCGATCGCCAGCAGGTGCATGCCCAGCAGGCGGGGCGAGAACAACGTCCGGAGCATGCCCCCACGCTATCCGTCCCGCCCGGCGCCCCCGCCGCTGGGATTCCGCGGGCGCTTTCCGCGACCGGCCGGGACATCCACTGGTGGCCGCCCGCTTTACTCCGCACACCAGGCCGAAGCGGCATAAGGGCCACCAATTGTCGGCGCAGATCGCTAAAGTCGGTCCCATGTCCGAACCTCAGATCGACCCGGCCGGCAACACCCAGCAGTTCAAGGCCTTCGCCCAGCGCCAGGAGCCGGAGCCCGCGCCGGCGCGCCGTTCCTACGTCCTGCCCGTGGCGATCGCCGTCGTGGTGGTCGTGGTCGCGGTGGTCGCCTACCTGATCCTGTCCTGACGTCCCGCCGGCGGGCGTGGTCGCGTCCCGCCCGGCACCGAGCGCCGCCGGCCATCGGCCGCCTGCGCCGCTGAGGCATGCCCGCGGGCCGGTCTCCCGGCCCGCCCCGCCGGTGCCCGGGCGGCGGGCCCGGGCACCGGCGGTGTCAGTGCCGGGAGTCCCGGCGGTGTCAGTGCCGGGAGCCGGAGACGACCAGCGCGCTGCCCCCGCCCCGGCGGGACGGCTCGGCGACCGCCTGCACCTTGCCGCGGCCGAGGAACTCCAGGCCGGTGGCCGCGCCGATCTCGGCCGGCGAGCCCGGCGCGAGCTGCAGCGTGTGGCCGCGGGCGGCGAGCTCGGCGCCGTAGCGGTCGATGAAGGCCTGCTCGGCCTGGGTCGCCGCGGCGTTGCGCTGGCTGGCCCGCGGCGCCGCGAGCGCCTCCGGCAGCGACATGCCGAACTCGAAGCGGTTGACCAGGATCTGCAGCACCGTGGTGATGATGGTCGCGCCGCCCGGCGAGCCGACGGCGAGCAGGGGCTTGCCGTCCTTCAGCACGATGGTCGGCGCCATGGACGAGCGGGGCCGCTTGCCCGGGGCCGGCAGGTTCGGGTCGCCGGGCGCCGGGCCGAAGGTGAAGTCGGTCAGCTCGTTGTTGAGCAGGATGCCGCGCCCGGGCACCACGATGCCGCTGCCGCCGGTCTGCTCGATGGTGATGTTGTAGGCGGCGACGTTGCCCCAGCGGTCGGTGACCGTCAGGTGCGTGGTCTCCGGCCCTTCCGGCTGCTCCTTGCCGGCGCTCGCGCCGGGGGCCGGCGTGCCCGCCGGGCAGGGGTCGTAGGAGCCGTCCGGCGAGCCGGGCGCCGCCGGGTGCGGCATCGCCCGCTCGCCGATCAGGCAGGCGCGCTCCTTGGCGAACCCGTCCGACAGCAGCGCGGCGAGCGGCACGTCCACGTGGTCGGGGTCGCCCACGTACTTGTTGCGGTCGGCGAAGGCCAGCCGGGACGCCTCCAGGTACTCGTGCAGGCCGACCTCGGGCAGCGCCTCCAGGATGTTCAGCCCTTCGCCGACGGTCGAGCCGCCGGAGGAGGGCGGCGCCATGCCGTACACCTCCATGGTCTTGAAGCCGACCTTGGCCGGGGCGCGCTCCAGCGCCCGGTAGGCGCGCAGGTCCGACAGCTCCATCAGCCCCGGCCGCGCCACCCGCGAGGACCCCGGCCGCAGCGGCGGCCGCTTGACGGTGGCGACGACCTCCTGGCCGAGCCGCCCGCCGTACAGCCAGGAGCCGCCGCGCCGGCCGAGCTCGCGGTAGGTGGCCGCCAGGTCGGGGTTGCGGAAGGTGGAGCCGACCGGCGGCGGCGCGCCGCCCGGCAGGTAGAGCGCGGCGGTGGAGGTGAAGTCGGCGAACCGGGCGGCGTTCTGCGCGGTCTGGTCGAAGAAGGTCTGGTCGACGGTGAAGCCGCGCTCGGCGACCTCGGTGGCCGGCCGGAGCGCCTCCTTCAGCGAGAGGGTGCCGTAGCGGCGCAGCGCCAGCTCCCACTGCGCCACGCTGCCCGGGACGCCGACCGAGAGCCCGCTGGTCACCGCGGCGTCGAACGGGATCGGCGCCCCGTTCTCCTGCAGCGACGTCTCGGTCATCGCCTTGGGCGCCTCCTCGCGGCCGTCGATGGTGACGACCCGCCCGCGCCTGGCGTCGTAGTAGACGATGAACCCGCCGCCGGCCAGGCCCGCGGAGTAGGGCTCGGTGACGCCGAGGGTGGCCGCCGCGGCGACCGCGGCGTCCATGGCGTTGCCGCCCTTCTTGAGCACCTGCAGCGCCGCCTTGCTGGCGTCGAGGTCGACGGTGGCCACCGCCCCGCCGTACCCCTCGGCGACCGGCACCTTGGCCGGGCGCTGCCCGTGCCGGTCCGGCGCGGCCACCCCGGCGTCCCCGGGGTCACGGGCGGGGACGGCGGCCTGGGCGGCGGGAGGAAGGACAAGTGTCAGCGACGCGGCGACCCCGGCGAGGGGTACGGTCACGCGGCGAATGCTCATGGAGCACCTCAATCCCTAGATCGCATTGAACATCTATTCACAGGTCCGCGACCGAGGTCAATGATCGTTAAAGTCCACCGCCCTGCATACGGTACGTTATCGTATATATACTGTCTGTAGCCATATGTCGTGTTGATCCGGGCGGTGCGGCACCCGCCGCCGGGCGGCGGCTACCGACGGGGCCGTATCGGGCACTGCGCCGGACGGACGATGCGGCCGGCGGGCGCACCGGCGTACGGTGCAGGCGTGGCCACGTCCCGATACCGCCGGTCCGACCTCGCGCTGCCGCTCGTCGTGCTGCTCTTCCAGGTCTGGGCGACGCTCGGCGCGCAGACCTGGCAGGTGAACAACGGCGTGGACTCCCGGGTGCCGCTGGACCCGCTCGGGTTCGGGCTGCTGGCGGCCGGCCCGCTCGCCCTGACCGCCCGCCGCGCCCATCCGGTGGCCGTGCTGTGGATCACCTCCGCCGTCACCTGCCTGTACATCTGGCTCGGCTTCGCCTACGGCCCGGTCTTCGCCGCGCTGGGCATCGCGGTCGCCAACGCGATCCTCACCGGCCACCGCCGGCACGGCTGGGGCGCCGGGGCGGCGCTGTTCGCCTTCTTCACCGCCTACACCGGCTGGACGCTGGGCAGACCGCAGGACTGGTTCCACCACGGCGCGGTGGCGGCGGTCATCCTGGTGGTGCTGACCGCGGCCGAACTGATCCGCGCCCGGCGCGACCAGCGCCTGGAGCGCGAGCGGGTGCAGCTGGAGGAGTCACGGCGCCAGGCCAGCGAGGAGCGGCTGTCCATGGCCCAGGAGCTGCACGACGTGCTGGGGCACAGCATCTCGCTGATCCACGTGCAGGCCTCCACCGCGCTGCACCTCATCGACGAGCATCCCGAGCAGGCGCGCACCGCGCTGAGCACGATCAAGCACGCCAGCAAGGACGTGCTCACCGAGATGCGCTCGGTCCTCGGCGTGCTGCGCGACGGCGCGCCGCGCACGCCCACCGCGCACCTGGCCCAGCTGGACGAGCTGATCGCACTGGTCGAGCGGAGCGGGACGCCGGTCACCCGCCGGACCACCGGCGTCCCCCGGCCGCTGCCGCCCGGCATCGAGCGCGCCGCCTACCGCATCGTCCAGGAGTCGCTCACCAACGTCACCCGGCACGCCCCCGGCGCCCGCACGGTGGTGACGCTCGACTACGGGCCGCGGGAGCTGCTGGTCGGCGTCGACGACGACGGCGGCACGGCGACGCCCGGCGCGCTGGCGGCCGAGGGCGGCGGGAACGGCATCCCCGGCATGCGGGAACGCGCCGCCGCGCTGGGCGGCTCGCTGGCCGCCGGGCCGCACCGGTCCGGATTCCGGGTCGAGGCCCGCCTTCCCCTGCCGCCCGCCCCGGGCGCCGACCCCGTCGAGGACACCGAGGACACCGAGGACACCGAGGACACCGAGGACACCGAGGGACACTGAATGATCAGGATTCTGCTGGCGGACGACCAGGCCCTGGTGCGGGCCGGCTTCCGTGCCCTGCTGGACGCCCAGGACGGCATGGAGGTGGTCGCCGAGGCCGCCGACGGCGCCGAGGCGGTCCGGCTGGCCGAACGCCACCGGCCGGACGTGGTGCTGATGGACATCCGCATGCCCGGCACCGACGGGCTGACCGCGACCCGCCGGATGCCGGTCGGGGTGCGGGTGATCATCCTGACCACCTTCGAGCTGGACGAGTACGTCTTCGAGGCGCTGCGCGGCGGGGCCAGCGGGTTCCTGGTGAAGGACACCGAGCCGCCCGAGCTCATCCAGGCGGTGCGGGTGGTGGCGGCGGGTGAGGCGCTGCTGTCGCCGAGCGTCACCCGGCGGCTGATCTCCGAGTACGCCTCGCGCGCCAAGGAGCCGCACCGGGCACCCGGGCTGGACCAGCTCACCGAGCGGGAGCGCGAGGTGCTGGCGCTGGTCGCGACCGGCCTGACCAACGACGAGATCGCCGGCCGGCTCTACATGGCCCCGGCGACGGCCAAAACCCATGTGAGCCGCGCGATGACCAAGCTGCACGCCCGCGACCGGGCACAGTTGGTCGTCATCGCCTACGAGTCCGGGCTGGTGCGCCCGGGCTGGCGCTGAGCGGCCGGTACGTGGCCGAACTGGACCGATCTTGACTCGGCCACCGGAGATCACAGCGGGCACCTTGGGTAGCTGATCACTACGTACAGTGATCAGCGGCCGCCCGGCGGCCGCGGAGCCGATCAAGGGTAGGCCCGATGAGAATCCGTCCCACTGGCCAGTTCGACCCGAGCCGGGCGCGGCGCCGGCTCTCGGCGCCGGCGCTCCTGCTCGGCGTCCTGCTGGCGATGTCCTCGGTCGCGCACGCCGCCGCCCCGGCGTCCCGCCACGATCCGGTCGAGGTCACGATGGCCCCGCCGCCGGTCGGCATCCCCGGCCAGTACATCGTGCGGCTGAACCCCGGCTACTCCGTCGCCGACGTGGTCGTCCCGCTCGACGTGCAGCCCAAGTACGTCTACACCACCGTGGTCAACGGCTTCACCGCGAAGCTGACCCCGGCCCAGGTCGTGGAGGTGCGCAGCCATCCGGCGGTGCACGCCATCGAGCAGGACGCCCGGGTTCGCCCGCTGGACGGGCCCGGTGCCGGCGACCCGCCGGGACCGGCCGCGGACGCCACGCCCACCACCGCCCCACGCCCGATGGTCCGCCCCACCGTCCGCCCCACCCCCACCGTGCGGCCGACCGTCCGCCCGGCCCCGCACCCGACCGTCCGTCCCACCGTGCGGCCGACGCCGACCGCGCTGGCCACGCCGACCCCGACACCGACCGTGCGCCCGACCGTGCGCCCGGCGGTGCCGCCCGGCCCGCCCGCCGCCATCATGCCCGGCGCGCTTCCCCCGGTGGCCACCACCTCCTGGGGCCTGGACCGGATCGACCAGCGCCGGCTGCCGCTGGACGGCCTGTACAGCGGCCGGCACGACGGCACCGGGGTGACCGCCTACATCATCGACAGCGGCATCGACCTGCGGAACACCCAGTTCACCGGCCGGCTGGTCCGCGGCTACGACGCGGTCGGTGACGGGTACAACACCCAGGACTGCCTCGGGCACGGCACCATGGTCGCCGGCATCGTCGGCGGCACCACCTGGGGCGTGGCGCGCAAGGTGAAGCTGTCCCCGGTGCGGGTGCTCGGCTGCGACGGTTCGGGGTCCTTCTCCGGCATCATCGCCGGCTTCGACTGGGTGGCGCGCAACGCCGTCAAGCCGGCGGTGGCCAACGCCTCGCTCGGCGGGCCGAAGTCGGCGGCGGCCAACGCCGCGGCCAACGGGCTCGCCGCCGCGGGGATCTTCATGGCGGTGGCGGCCGGCAACAACTCCGGCGACGCCTGCGACATCTCGCCGGCCAGCGCGCCGGGGCCGCTGACCCTCGGCGCCTCCGGCCGCACCGACGTCTTCGCCTACTTCAGCAACTACGGCGCCTGCGTCGACGTCATCGGGCCCGGCGTCTCGATCACCTCGGCCAAGCTCGGCGGCGGCAGCACCTCGGGCAGCGGCACCTCGTTCGCCTCGCCGTTCGCGGCGGGCATGGGAGCCCTGTTCAAGCAGGCCTACGGCGACTACTCCTCGGCCATCGTGCACGACTGGATCAGCCGCGCCGCCACGACCGGGGTCATCAGCGGCATCCCGGGCGGCACGCGCAACCGGATGCTCTGGCTCGCCAATCTGTGATCGGGCCGCCGGCCCCGGGCACCCCACGGGTGCGCCGGGGCCGGCGCAGCCGCTGTGTGCAAGATGTCGGATTTATCAACATAACCGGTAGGCGTCGCGTCACCCGAGACACCGGTACGGGCCCGCTGCCGGGTCAAACGCGGATCCCCGGACGGCAAGAAGCCGTCGATTGTGTTCCATAGCTTTGGATCACGTGCGACTCTGTCCCCCATGACGTGGTGGCATGGTCAACCAGAGTCGGCGGTCACCGGACCCGCCGTGCCGATGCCCCGCACGCCCGAGCCGGGCCCCGAGCCCGGCGAGGGCGACCTGCTGGGCGCGGCCCGGGCGGGCGATCCCGGCGCCGCGCACCGGCTGGGCCGCCGGTACGCCCAGCGCGGCGACCGGTCCGCCGCCCGCCACTGGTGGGAGCGCGCCGCCGGGGCCGGCAACATCGACAGCGCCTACAACCTCGGTCTCTGGCACGAGAAGCACGGCACCGTCGACGAGGCGGTCACCTGGTACGAGGTGGCCGCCGGGGCGGGCGACGCGGAGGCCGCGGTCAACCTCGCGACGCTGCTGCTGGAACAGCGCGGCGACGTCCGCGGCGCACGGCAGTGGTTCGAGAGCGCCGCCGCGTCCGGGTCCCGGCCGGCCGCCCGCCGGCTGGCCCTGCTGTGCGAGGACATCGGCGAGGCCGCCGCCGCCCGGGAGTGGCACCACCGCGCGGCGGTGGCGGGCGACCTCGCCTGCGCCAACGACCTGGCCTTCCTCAGTTACACCGGCGGCGACGAGCCCCAGGCGCACGCCTGGTGGGAGTACGCGGCCCGCGGCGGGCACGCCGGCGCGGCCTACCATCTGGGCCGGCTGCTGCACGCGGGCGGCGACGCCCACGGCGCCGAGACGCTGTACCGGCTGGCCGCCCGGGACGACCACCCGGGCGCCGCCGCCCAGCTCGGCCGGCTGGCCCTGGACCGTCGCGACCTGCGAGCCGCCCGGGCCTGGCTGGAGCGGGCCGCGCACGCCGGGCGGGTGGAGGACCAGCGGATGGCCGGGATCGTCTGCGTCGAGCTGGCCGACTCGGCGGGGGCCTGCCACTGGTTCGGCCGGGCCGCGGCCGGCGGCGACCCCGAGTCGGCCTACCACTTCGGGCTGCTGCTGATCACCGAGCACGACGACCCGGGCGGCGGACGGCACTGGCTGCGCCAGGCCGCCGCCCGGGGTCACCATGGCGCGGCGCTGGAGCTGGCCGCGCTCGCGGGCGCGCCCGGCGTCCCCGCGCCGGGCGGCGGCGCGCCCGGGGACCGGCCGCCGCTGTGGGACCGGCCGGTGGCGCCGGAGCTCGCCGCCCGCGCCGAGCTGGCCGTGGCCGCGGCGGGCCGGCGCGACGGCAGCGCGCTCCGGCCGGCCGACCTGACCGAGATCCTCGGCACCTGGGACCTGCTCGCCCGCCGGCTGCGCGAGCCGATCGACGCGATCGCCTGGCTGACCGAGCACAGCGGGCTGCCCGGTTCGGCGGTCGAGCACCTGCGCGCGGTGTGCGCCACCCTGCTGGTGCCCGGCACCGCGCCGTGGCCGACGCCCGCCGAGGTCGAGCACGTGCTGGCCACCGCGCGCGTGCTGCGGGCCCGGCTCGGCCTGTCCTGACCGCACTGGCCGCCCGAAGACAGGCCGGCCCGGCACAGGCCGGGCCCGCTCAAGACAGGCCCGCCCAGGACAGGCCCGCCAGGACAGGCCCGCTCAGGACGGGCCCGCTCAGCCGAGCACGCCGGCGAGCGGCGCGCAGGGCAGGCCGTGGGCGTCGGCGACCGGGCGGTAGGTCACCTGGCCGGCGTGGGTGTTCAGCCCGAGCGCCAGCGCCGGGTCGGCGCGCAGCGCCTCCCGCCAGCCGAGCCCGGCCAGCCGGACGGCGTACGGCAGCGTGGCGTTGGTCAGCGCGTAGGTGGAGGTGTTGGCCACCGAGCCGGGCATGTTGGCCACGCAGTAGAAGACCGAGCCGTGCACCCGGTAGGTGGGGTCGGCGTGCGTGGTCGGCCGCGAGTCCTCGAAGCAGCCACCCTGGTCGATGGCGATGTCCACCAGCACCGAGCCGGGCCGCATCCGGGACACCAGCTCGTTGGACACCAGCGTCGGCGCCTTGGCGCCCGGGATGAGCACCGCGCCGATCACCAGGTCGGCGCGCAGGACCGCCTGCTCGACCGCGTAGGCGGTGGACACGACGGTCTTCAGCCGGCCCTGGTGCACGGCGTCGATCCGGCGCAGCCGGTCGATGTCCACGTCCAGGATGGTCACGTCGGCGCCCATGCCCACCGCGATCTGCGCGGCGTTGAGCCCGGACACCCCGCCGCCGATGACCACGACCGAGGCCGGCGCCACGCCGGGCACCCCGCCGGGCAGCACCCCCCGCCCGCCGTTGAAGCGCATCAGGTTGTACGCGCCGACCTGCGGCGCCAGCCGGCCGGCCACCTCCGACATCGGGGCGAGCAGCGGCAGCGCGCCGCCCGCCTGCACGGTCTCGTAGGCGATGCCGGTGACCCCCCGGGAGAGCAGCGCGTCGGTGCACGCGCGCGACGCGGCCAGGTGCAGGTAGGTGAACAGCACCTGCCCCTCGCGCATCCGGTGGTACTCCTCGGCGATCGGTTCCTTGACCTTGAGGATCATCTCGGCCTCGGCCCACACCGCGTCCGGGCCGTCGAGGATCTTCGCTCCGGCGGCGAGGTACTCCTCGTCGGGGATCTGCGAGCCGAGTCCCGCGTCGCGCTGGACGTACACCTCGTGGCCGTGCCGGGTCAGCTCGTGCACGCCGGCCGGGGTGGCGGCGACACGGTACTCGTGGTTCTTGACCTCGGCGGGCACGCCGATCTTCATCTCTGGTGCTTTCCTTCCGGACGGGCGGTGATGGTGGTACGCGGCCCGTCCCCGGCGGCGGCCGGGCGGGCCACGGGTCTCAAAGGCGGCGCCAGGCCTCGGTGAGGACGGCCCGCAGGATCGACTCGATCTCGTCGAACTCGCGCGGACCGCAGATCAGCGGCGGGGCCAGCTGCACCACCGGGTCACCGCGGTCGTCGGCGCGGCAGTAGAGCCCGGCGTCGAACAGGGCCTGGGACAGGAAGCCGCGCAGCAGCCGCTCGGACTCCTCGTCACTGAAGGTCTCCTTGGTGGCCTTGTCCTTGACCAGCTCGATGCCGTAGAAGTAGCCGGCGCCGCGCACGTCGCCGACGATCGGCAGGTCGCGCAGCCGCTCCAGCGTGGCGCGGAACACCGGCTCATTGGCGCGCACGTGGCCCAGGACGTCCTCGCGGTCGAACAGGTCGAGGTTGGCGAGCGCCACCGCGGCGGAGACCGGGTGCCCGCCGAAGGTGTAGCCGTGGGCGAACATCGCGGGGTTCTCCCGGAACGGCGCGAACAGCCGCTCACTGGCGATCATCGCGCCGATCGGCGAGTAGCCGCTGGTCATGCCTTTGGCGCAGGTGATGATGTCCGGGACGTAGCCGAACCGCTCCCCGGCGAACATCGTGCCGAGCCGGCCGAAGGCGCAGATCACCTCGTCGGAGACCAGCAGCACGTCGTACCGGTCGCAGATCTCCCGCAGCCGCGGGAAGTAGCCGGGCGGCGGCGGGAGGCAGCCGCCGGCGTTCTGCACCGGCTCGACGAAGACGGCGGCCACCGTGTCCGGGCCCTCCATCTCGATCGCCCGGGCCACCTGGTCGGCGGCCCACCGGCCGAACCGCTCGGGGCTCATGCCGGGCACGCCGGTGATGTCGTCGGCCCGGTAGTGGTTGGTGTTCGGCACCCGTACCGAGCCGGGCACCAGCGGCTCGAAGTACTGCTTGAACGCCGGGATGCCGGTGATGGCCAGCGCGCCCTGCGGGGTGCCGTGATAGGCGACGGCCCGGCTGATGACCTTGTGCTTGAGCGGCCGGCCGGTCATCTTGAAGTACTGCTTGGCGAGTTTCCACGCCGACTCGACGGCCTCGCCGCCGCCGGTGGTGAAGAAGACCCGGTTCAGGTCGCCCGGGGTGAGGCCGGCCAGCCGGGCGGCCAGCTCGGCGGCCTTGGGGTGCGCGTAGGACCACAGCGGGAAGAACGCCAGCTCCTGCGCCTGCTTGGCGGCGGCCTCGGCCAGCTCGGTGCGGCCGTGGCCGAGCTGCACCACGAACAGGCCGGACAGGCCGTCCAGGTAGCGCCTGCCATGTACGTCGTAGACGTAGGCGCCGTCGCCGCGCACGATCGTCGGCACCTCGGCGCCGGAGTGGGCGCCGTGCCGGGTGAAGTGCAGCCACAGATTGTCCCGCGCCGCCGCGAGGATCGCGGCGGTGTCGGTCTCAGCTCGCGCCATGGCTTGCCACCCCAGTGATCTCGGCTCGCCCCCAGTCTGCCGGGCGGTCCGGCGAAAGACAACTGGTTGCGTGGCGACACAATGCAAGAACCTCGGAATCCGCTATTTCGCTGTGTAACAACAACGAAATCCGTCTGACATGTCGGCTGCGAGCCCGCCGGGGGCACCGGGTCCGGCGGGTGGCCGGACCGCCGCCCTGGTACGGGCGGCACCGCGGCTGTGATGCAATGTGTCGGATCCGACCAGCGAAAACGCAGGGAAAGACACCGTGACTCCTGAGGAAACCGAGAAGCTCGAGAACGCCGTCGCCACCGGGATGCCGCAAGCCGTCGAGGAGCTGAAGCGCCTGGTCGCCATCCCCTCGGTCGCCTTCCCCGGCCATCCGGAGGAGCCGGTCCTCGCCGCCGCGGCGCTCACCGAGGAACTGTTGCGCTCCACCGGGCTGCCGCACGTCCGGCAGATCCCCATCGAGGGCAGCTACCCGGCGATCTTCGCCGAGGCCCCCGCGCCGCCCGGCGCCCCCACCGTCCTGCTGTACGCGCACTACGACGTGCAGCCGCCCGGCGATCCGGCCCTGTGGCGCACGCCGCCGTTCGAGCCGACGCTGCGGGACGGCGAGCTGTACGGGCGCGGCGCCGCCGACGACAAGTCCGGCGTGCTGGCGCACGTGCTGGCGCTGCGCGCCTTCGAGGGCCGCTTCCCGGTGGGCATCAAGGTCATCATCGAGGGCCAGGAGGAGTACGCGGGCGAGCGGCTGGAGGAGTTCGTCGAGAAGCACCCCGACCTGGTGCGCGCGGACGCCATCGTGGTCGCCGACGTCGGCAACCCGGCGGTCGGCGACCCGGCGGTGACCACGTCGCTGCGCGGGCTGGCCGCGTTCACCGTCGAGGTGCGCACGCTGCGCGAGGCGGTGCACAGCGGGCAGTTCGGCGGGGCGGCCCCGGACGCGCTGGCCACGCTGATCCGCATGCTCTCCGCGCTGCACGACGAGAACGGCGACGTCCAGGTGCCCGGGTTGCCGCGCGGGGTGTTCCTCGGCGAGGCCCCGGCGGAGGAGACGTTCCGCGAGTTCGCCGGCGTGCTGGACGGGGTCGCGCTGCCCGGCTCGGGGTCGGTGGCCGACCGCGTGTGGGCCTCGTACTCCATCACGGTGACCGGCCTGGACGTGCCCACGGTGCGCGAGGCGGTGAACGCGGTGCACGCGGTGGCCCGCGCCCGGGTGACCGTGCGCGTCCCGCCGGGCGGCGACCCGGTGACCGCCGGCGACGACGTGGTGGAGCACCTGCAGCGGGCCGCGCCGTGGGGGGCCCAGGTGTCGGTGACCGACCGGGTGCACGGCACCGGGTTCCTGTCCGACACCGGCGGCCGGGCCAGGGCCGCGCTCAACGCGGCCATGACGCGGGCGTTCGGCCGCGAGCCGCGCGACATCGGCTCCGGCGGCTCGATCCCGCTGGTGGCGACCCTGGTCCGGCAGTTCCCGGCGGCCGAGATCCTGCTGTTCGGCGCCGAGGACGACGGCTCGGCGGTGCACGCGCCGAACGAGCGGTTGAACGTCGAGGAGCTGCGCCGGGTCGCCACCGCCGAGGCGCTGTTCCTGGCCGGTTACGGCACGGCCTGACGTTCGCGATCGGGGCCGATCGGACGCGTAGAAGCCCCCGTGCGGTTCTCGCACGGGGGCTTCGTGGTCCCGCGGACGGGGTGTCCCGCCGCCGGACGCGACCGGTGGCCTAGTGGGCGCCGGCGCCGGAGCTGACGATGGACTTGACGCTGGACGCGCTGTCCATGCTGTAGCCGTAGGGGATGCCGGCGACGCTGCCGCCCTGGCTTCCGGCGCCGGAGTTGGCGAAGTAGTTGTTGCGTGCCACCAGGTTGCCGGCCGGGGAGTCGCCCTCACCGCGGTGGAACGGGTCCTTGGTGTTCTCGAAGTAGTTGCCCTCGACCAGGACGCCGGCCTCCATGGTCGAGGCGACACCATAGCTGGTGACGCCGGCGAAGTAGTTGTTGTAGACGTGCACCGGGTTGCCGAACCGCACCCGGGGGTGGCGCTGGGTGGTGCCCTGGAAGTAGTTGTGGTGGTAGGTCACCCGCAGGTGGCCGCGGTCCTCGCCGCCGTTGCCGTCGTCGTGGCCGAGCAGCATGACCTTGTTGTGGCTGGCGACCTTGTTCCACGACACGGTCACGTAGTCGCTGGCGCGCTTGATGTCGACGGCGCCGTCATAGCCGTTGCTGAACGAGTTGTGGTCGATCCACACCCGGGTGGAGTACTGGACGTTGATCGCGTCGTCGTTCCAGTTCCGGAAGCTGATGTTCTGGATGATCACGTTCGAGGCCTTGTTCACATTGAACCCGCAGCCCTGGATCACGGCACCGGAGTTGCCGACGATCGTCTTGTTGGACGTGACCTTCAACATGCCCGAGCAGGAGATGGTGCCGGAGATCCGGACGACCGCCGCGCTGCTGGAGGAGACCGCGCTGGTCAGCGCCGAGGCGCTGGTCACCGTCACCGGCGGGGCGCCGCCGCCGCCGGTGACGCTGCCGCCGTAGGTGGCCCAGCCGTCCGGCCCGGCCGCCGCGTGCGCGGTGGAGCCGGTGGCGACGCTTCCCGCCACCGCGACGAGCGCCGCCGCCGCCAGGCCGAGCATCCGGCCGGCTCGCGTACCGTTCTTCGTCATGTTCACGCTCCTGGTCTCGCGGAATAACGATTCCGCATGTTCATGTATGTGAATGACATACATGTAAGCGAACGAGCGTCAAAGTAAGAAGCGTCGCGACACGCTGTCAATGGCCTCGGTCGGACTCCGTCGCGAGCGGCCCCACCGGTTCCCGGCACGACCGCCCCGGCCTGGGCTTTTGCCTGCCTGCCGCCCGGTCGCGCGTTTCACGCATGTGAACGGCGTGCAACTTTCACGTCACAGATCTTGACCGGCCGGCTCCTGGTCGTGCCGCGCCACCGCGCCGGCTTCCCCCGCGCCCGTCCGCCCGCCCGTCCAGCGGGAAGATCCCTGCCACGGAGGAGTGCCCGATCTCAATCGTGAACCACATACATGTATCTGAACCGGCCAACCCCGTGACGGCCGCGGCATGATCCCGTCCCGCTCGCAGGACTATGCAGTCGTATCCAAAATTGGAGTCCACTTAAACAAAGCCCTACACTGCCGCCATGGCGGAGGGACTACGAGAGCGCAAGAAGCGGCAGACCCGGCGGCGGGTCGCCGACGCGGCCGTCCGGCTGTTCGTGGCCCGCGGCTTCGACGACGTCACCATCGCGGAGGTCGCGGCGGCCGCCGAGGTGTCGGTGAACACCGTCTACAACTACTTCGCGGTCAAGGAGGACCTCGTGCTGCCGCCGGAGGAGACGTCCGCGCGGCGGCTGGCCGACATCGTGCTCGCGCGGCCGCCCGGATGCTCGGCGGCCCGGGCGGTGCTCGCGCGGCTGCGCGAAGAGGTCGCCGGCCGTGAGCCGCACATCGGGCTGGGCCCGGACTTCGGGCGGATGCTGGAGATGATGCGAGCCGCACCGACCCTGGCGGCCCGGCTGGAGAGCCTCGCCCGCCAGATGACCGACCTGCTGGCCGCCGTCCTGGCCCAGGAGACCGCAGCCGCCGCCGACGACCCGCTGCCGCGCGCTGTCGCCTGGCAGATCGGCGGCGTGCACGCCCTGGTGCTCAGCGAGATCGGCCGGCGGACCACCGTGGGCGAGGATCCCGACACGATCGCGGCGGCGGTGCTGGACCTGCTGGACGTGGTGGAGGGTCTGCTCGGCGAGCGGATCCTCGGCTACGCCGTACGAGAGGAACGACCATGTTCAGAGTGACCATCCGCGGCAGGTTCGCCGGCCTCGACGACGCCGGCCGGGCGGCCGTGCGGGCGGCGAGCGGCCTCGCCTACACCGAAGAGGGGATGTTCACCCACGACCCGGGCGTGACCGCCTTCACCTTCCGCTGCCAGGTGCCGGTCACCGGCGAGGACGACAGGCCAGATGACGGGCCGGACGACGGAGAGGACGACGCGGCACTGCGGGCGATGGCCGCCCTGGACGCGTACGCGGTCCCGCACGAGATCATCCACATCGCGGTGACGGACCTGCGCTCCGTCAAGGTCCGCCGCAAGGGGCACCCACCGGCCCGGCCGGCCGGCCGCTGAGCCGCGCACGCACCGGCCCCTATCCGCCGCGGCGCTCGCGAGACGTACCGGCCGATCTCTTCGGGTAGGCGCACCGCTCGGCCGGTCCGCCGGCGGCGACATCCCGGGGGCCGGTCATCAAGAAAGGATCTACCGATGCGTCCATCTCGATGCGACCTGCTTCGCTGGCAGTTCGATTTGGCCTGGGCACTGTTCGATCACCACCTGCAGAAGCTGGCGCCGGAGGACTTCCGGTGGGAGCCGGCTCCCCTCTGCTGGACGATCCGTGCCACCACCGGCGGGACATGGGTGCCGGACTGGGCGGACGTCGAGCCCGATCCGGTCCCGATTCCCACGATCGGCTGGGTGAGCTGGCACATCGGCTGGTGGTGGAGCGTGACCATCGATCACGCCCAGGGACGGTCTCCGCGAGAGAGGACCGAGATCACCTGGCCGGGTGACGGCGCGGTCGCCATCGGATGGCTGCGCGACCTGCGCGCGGAATGGCTGGCGGTCCTCGACCACCTCACCGACGCGGATCTGGATGCCACAGCCCCGTTCCCCTGGCCGGAAGGGTCCGGGTACACCGTCGCGCACATGCTCGCCTGGGTGAACTCCGAGTTGATGAAGAACGCCGCCGAGATCGGCCAGCTGCGACTGTTGCGCGCCGCCTCCTCCGCCTGACGGGGACGGTCCGGTCCGGACCAAGGGCGGCGGCGCTCCCTTCGACGGACGGCGCTCCGGCAGCGGCGCATGGCGAAAATCCGGCACCGCCGGGCCTGCGACCCGCCATCGGACCGGCGGTGGGCGATCGCCGGTGCCTGGCGATCGCCCGGGTTCTCAGGATCGTGGACGGAATGCGGCCGACCCCGGCGAGCCGCCGCCTGGGCGGCCCGCCGGGTGCCGGTCACTGGTAGTGGATGTCGGAGGTGCTGTACAGGCAGTTGGTGCCGTCCGGCCCCTCACCGATCTTGGTGGGCTCGCTGCCCTTGGGGGCGCCCTTGTACTTCTCGCAGATCACGATCTTCTTGCTCGCGTCGTTCTTGATGGTGATGTTGGAGAACCGGGCGGTGTCCCCCCAGTTGGTGTTGATCCCGACCAGGGCCTTGCCCGGCGAGGTGGCGGTCACGTTGGACAGCACCACGTCGCGCTTGTAGGAGTTGGTGCAGTTGCCGCAGGCGCGGTAGAGCTTGCCGAAGTCGTTGACCTGGAAGTTCTTGATGTAGAACGTGCCGGGCCCGTTGTGCTGGAAGACCTTGTCCGTCGCCTTGCGGGCGCCGCCGCCGTCCACGGTCATCGATTGGGACGCCGAGGTGCCGAGGAAGGTCGCGGCGTCCTCGCCCACGTCCTCCCACCAGACGTTCTGCAGGGTGCAGGTGCCCAGGCAGTGCACGCCGTCGGCCGCCGGGGCGCCGAGGATCACGTTCTTCAGCGTGGCGCCGTTGGACAGCTCGAAGATCGGTCCCTGGTCCTCGTCCTGGCCGCCGGTGCCGAGGTCACCGGTGCCGTAGTAGCGCTTCAGGCCGCCGTCCAGGGTGCCGGACACCTTGATCGTGCTGCCCACCGCCTGCGTGCCGTTCGCCGTCGGCCAGCCCGAGGTGGGCGGCGGGCTCGTCGGGGTCGGCGTGGGGCTGGGGTTGCCGGTCGGGGTGACGGTCGGCGTGGGGTTGGGGTTGGAGCCGGCCGGCGCGAGCGTCCACTGCTTGCTGGTCACCGAGTCGCAGGAGTTCTGCTGGATCAGCGCGCCGGCGCTGGTCGAGCTGTCCTTCACGTTCAGGCACTTGCCGCCGTTGGCGTTCACCACGCGGTAATAAGAGCCGGACGCGGTCAGCTGCCAGGTCTGCGAGGAGGCGCCGCTACAGCCCTCCTGCTGCACGGCCTTGCCCGCGGAGGTGCTGGCGTCCTTGACGCCCGCGCACTTGCCGCTGTGCGCCGCCTTGAGGGTGACGCCGCCGCTGACCGAGGTGACGGTCCAGCTCTGGCCGGCACCGCCGTTGCAGCCGGACTGGACGAGCTGCACGCCGTCCGAGCCGCTGGCACCGGGGACGTCCAGGCACAGGTTGCTGCCGGCGTTGACCAGGGTGTAGGTGCCGGAGGTCGGGGCCGCCGCCGCGGATCCCGCGCCGGCGATGGTGCCGGCCAGGGCGAGGCCGGCTGCCGCCACCAAGCCGAGCACCATGCTCGACTTCCTTCTTCTGAAGCTCACGTTCACGCTCCTCGTTCGCGAGGCCGGATCACGCTGTACACATATGTGGATGATGTACATGTGGCCGGACAGCGGTAAACGTAAGAACGCCATCGGCGCGTGTCAACGGCCGGGCGGACCGCCGGCCGGCCCGGCCACCGGCCCGCGTGCCCGGCGACCCGTGCGAGCTGGCACGTCACCGCTTCCGGGTGGCCGGATGCACTTCAGGTATGTGAACACCATGAAACGTTCAGCCCGCCCGCTCCGGTGGCCCGGACGGGCGACGGGCACGCCCTCTGCCCGGCGGTGCTAGATTTGTACTGACCAGTCAGTACAAAAGAGGTGACCGCATGTCGCAGCACGACGGCCCGCCACCGGCCATCCGCGCGGCCGGCCTGTCCCTGCGCGGCGGGCACGGCTGGGTCTACCGGGACGTCACGCTGGACGTCCCGGCGGGCGGCCTGACCACGATCGTCGGCGCGGGCGGCAGCGGCCGCACCGGCCTGCTGCTCACCCTCGGCGGGCGGATGCGCCCGGCCGCGGGCACCCTCGCCGTGCACGGCCATACCCGGCCGGAGCGGATCCGCCGGCTGGCCGCGCTCGGCCTGGTCGGCGGGGTCAACGACCTGGACGACGCCCTTTCGGTGCGCGACCACCTGCACGAGCGGCTACGCCCGGGCATCTCCCGCCTCCGCCGGCGCCGCTCCCCCGCCGGCCCGGGCCCGGCCGCCACCGCGCTGCGCCAGGCCGGGCTCGAGGTCACCGTCCTGCCGGACGGCGACCGCACCCTGGTCCGCCACCTCGGCCGCGAGCAGCGGCTCCGGCTCGGCATCGCCCTCGCGCTGGTCGACGAGCCGCGCGTGCTGCTACTCGACGACGTGGACGCCGGCCTGGCCGCCGACCGGCGTGCCGCGCTCGCCGCGACCCTGCGGGCGCTGACCGGCGACGGCCGCACCGTGGTGGCCACCGCCGCCGCCCCCCTGGCCGGCCCGCGCGCCGGCACCACCGTCGAGCTCCGCCGTCCCGCGGAGGAGGAGTCATGAGCAGACCACATCCGTTGCGGCTCGGCCGGCTGGAGCTACGCCGCTTCACCCGGTCCCGGCTGACCCGCGCCGCGCTGGCCGCCGTCGTGCTGCTGCCGCTGCTGTACGCCGGCCTCTACCTATGGTCCTTCTGGGACCCGCAGAACCGGCTGGACCGCATCCCGGTCGCGCTGGTCGTGGCGGACCGCCCGGTCACCGTGGACGGGCGGCCCCTGCACGCGGGCGCCGACCTGGCCGGCGAGCTGCGTGACCGCGAGGTCTTCGCCTGGCACCAGGTGGACGCCGCCCAGGCCGACCGCGGGGTCCGCGACGGCACCTACTACCTGTCGCTCACCATCCCGGCGGACTTCAGCGCCGACCTCGCCTCCCCCGATCGGGCCGGGAAACCGGTGCCGGCCGAGCTGGGCGTGCGGGTCGACACCGGCCGCAGCTACATCATGCGGTCCATCTCCGACGCGGTCTTCGCCGAGGTCCGCGACTCGGCCGCCCGCGGCGCGGTCCGCGGTTACCTCGACAAGATCTTCCTGTCCTTCGGCGACCTGCACGACGCCACCGCCGAGGCGGCCGGCGGCGCGGACCGGCTGAGCGACGGTGCCGCCGCCGCCGGCGAGGGCGCCGCGACGCTGGACGACGGGCTCGGCACCGCCCGGCAGGGCAGCCGGCGGCTGGCCGCCGGAGCGCACACCGCGCACCAGGGCACCGCGAGCCTGGCCGGCGGCCTGGCCACCGCCCGGCAGGGCACCGAGACGCTGCGCCGCGGCCTCGCCACGCTGGACAAAGGCGCCGCCGACCTGGCCGCCGGCAACGCCAAGGCCTACCAGGAGGTGCACGCCCACTCCGGGAAGATCAACGACGCGGCGGACCGGTACGTCCCGGTGCTGAACCGCGACGGCGAGCGGATCCGGCAGGGCGCCCTGGCCGTCGCCCGCGGCGCCGACCAGGTCGCCGACGGCCTCGGCACGCTGCCCGCCCAGGTCACCGCGGACGCGGGCCGGACCCGGCGCGACCTCGGCGCCGTCGAGTCGTGGCTGGACGCCCACCCCGACGCCGATCCCGAGCTGCGGACCCTGGTGCGCCGGGCCGCCGGATCCGGCCAGGACCTCGCCACCGGCGCCGGCCGGCTGCAGGACCGGCTCCAGGCCCGCGACGCCGCGCTGGACGAGCTGCGGCGGTCGGCCCGCACCGTCGCCGACTCGGCGCGCGAGCTCGCCGCGGCCGCGCCGAAGCTCGGCGACCGGCTGGAGGCCGCCCGCGACGCCTACAACCGGCTGGACGACGGCCTGGCCCGGCTCGCCAAGGGCTCGGCCGAGCTGAGCGAGGGCACCGGCACCGCCTCCGCCGCCGCCGGGCGGCTCGGCACCGGCCTGACCACGCTGGCCGGCGGCGCGGACCGGCTGGACAGCGGGCTCGCCGCGCTCGACCAGGGAGCCGGGCGGCTGGACAGCGGCCTCGGCACGCTGCAGGATGGCGCGGGCCGGCTGGACCGCGGCCTGGTGAAGCTCGCCGACGGCTCCAAGGAGCTGGCCGACCGGCTGGACGACGGCGCCGGCCGCATCCCGGACTACTCGGCCGCCGGCCGCGACGCGCGCACCGGCATGATGAGCGACCCGGTGCGGCTGCACGACGAGGTGGACAACGAGGTGCCGAACTACGGCACCGGCTTCGCCCCCTTCTTCGTCCCGCTGGCCCTGTGGGTCGGCGCCATGGTCGTCTACATGGTGCTTCGCCCGCTCAACCCCCGGCTGCTGGCCGGTTCGGCACCCGCCTGGCGGATCGCGCTGGCCGGCTGGCTGCCCGGCGTCGCGCTCGGCCTGCTCCAGGTCGCCGTACTGCTCGGCGTCACCGGGCTCGGCCTCGGGCTGCACGCGGTGAACTGGGCGGGCATGGCCGGGCTGCTGGCACTCACCGTCACCGCGTTCCTGGCCATCGTCCAGGCCGTCAACGCGCTGGCCGGGCCACCCGGCCGGGTGCTGGTGCTGGCGCTGCTGATGCTGCAGCTCACCTCAGCCGGCGGCACCTACCCGATCGAGACCTCGCCGGGGTTCTTCCAGGCCATCTCGCCGTGGCTGCCGATGAGCTGGGTCGTCCGGGCGCTGCGCCGGCTGATCAGCGGCGGCGACGCGGCCGTGGTGTGGCAGGCTTGCGGCGTGCTCACCGCCTTCACCGCCCTCGGCCTCGCGCTCACCGTGCTCGCCGCCCGGCGCGGGCGCACCTGGACCATGCGGCGCCTGCACCCGGAGCTGTCGCTGTGAGCCGCCGGGAGGCCACCCGGCTGCGGCTGTACGCGGCGGCGATGGAGCTGATGGCCGAGCAGGGCTACACCGCGACCACGGTGGACGCCATCGCCGAGCGGGCCGGGGTGGCCAAGGGCACGGTGTTCTACAACTTCGGCAGCAAGGAAGGGCTGTTCGCCGCGCTGCTGGAGCACGGCGTCGAGCTGCTGGCCACCGCCCTGGACCGGGCGCGGGCCGAGCCCGGCACGGCGCTGTCGCGGCTGGACGCGGTCATCTGGGCCCAGTTGCGCTTCTTCCAGGAGTACGGCGCGTTCGCCCGCGTCCTGCTGGCCGAGATGTGGCGCACCACCTGGCAGGACACGGTGGCCCGGCTGCGCACCCGCGCCCTCGGGGTGTACGCGGACCTACTGCGCGAGGCGGCCGGTGCAGGGCTGCTGCGCGCCGACCTGGACGCGGACACCGCGGCCACCGCGCTGTTCGGCATGGTGCTCACCGTCTCCATCGAGCAGCGGGCGCTGCACCCCGGCCGGCCGCTCGCCGACGTGCACGCCACCCTCACCGCCCTCGTCCATGGCCGCCTCACCCCCGCCCCGCCGGCCACGGCCTGACCTGTGACCGCCCCCGCGGCGTCACAGATCGGCCGGCCGGCCGCCGAACCCGGCAGCCGGTGACCGGGCGGCCGGCGATCGCCCGGACGGGTGGTCGGTGGTCGGGTGACCAGGCCGCCGGGCCGATCGCGGTCGCCGGCGGGTCAGTCCTCCGGCAGCAGGCGGGCCAGCTCGGCGGGGGCGGCGTTGCCGCCGGTGCAGATCACGGCCACCCGGGCGCCGGCGAACTCCTCACGGCGGGCGGCCAGCGCGGCGAGCGGGGCCGCCCCGGCCATCTCGGCCAGGGTGTGCCCCTCGGCCAGCAGCAGGCGCTGCGCCCGGTAGATGTCGTCGTCGCCGACCAGCATGAAATCGTGCAGCCCGCGCATGATCCGCTGGGGCAGCGCGAACGGCGCGCCGGTGGCCAGCCCGTCGGCCGCGGTGCGCACCGGCCGGCGGACCGGCTCGCCGGTCCGCCAGGTCTCGTACGCGGCCGGCGCCAGCTCCGACTGCACGGCGATCACCCGGCAGCGCGGCGCCACCGCCGCCGCCACCAGGCACGCCGCCGCCGCGCCGGTCCCGGAGCCGACCGGCACGAAGACCGCGTCCAGCTCGGGATGGCGGGCGAACAGCTCCAGGTACAGGGTGCCCACTCCGGCGATGATCTCCGGGTCCTCGGCCGGGCTGACCAGCCGGGGGCCTTCCTCGTCCCCGTGGGCGGCGAGTTGCGCGGCGTACTCGCCGGCCTCGCCGACGGTGCCGCCCTTGATCTCCACGGTGGCGCCGAGCGCCCGCACCGCGGCGACCTTCGCCGGATTCGGGTTCTCCGGCATCACCACCGTGCACGGCGCGCCGAACATCCGGGCGGCGTAGGCGATGGACTGGGCGTGGTTGCCGGTCGAGTAGGTGACCACACCGGCCGCCCGCCGGTCCGCCGGCAGCCCGGCCAGCAGGTTGATGCCGCCGCGCACCTTGAAGGCGCCGGTGGGCTGGACGTTCTCGTGCTTGACGATCGTCTCGGCGCCGAGCCGCGCGTCCAGCACCGGGTACGACCAGGACGGGGTGGGCGGCAGGTGCGGGGCGATCTGCCGCGCGGCGCGCAGCACGTCGGTCATCGAAGGCGGGTTCGCTGTCACGCCCCCCACGTTCCGCCATCACCATCCATAGGTCCAATGCGCATTGCCATGGTGACTCATAGATATGGTCTATACATGCTCGACTTCCTGCGGCTTCGCGTGCTGGACGCCGTCGCCCGGCATGGATCGGTGACGGCCGCCGCCCGCGAGCTGCACTACTCCCAGCCCTCGGTCAGCCACCACCTGGCCCGGCTGGAGGCGGAGACCGGCGCCCGCCTGGTGCAGCGCACCGGGCGCGGCATCCGGCTGACCGAGGCGGGCCGGCTGCTCGCCGACCGGGCCGCCGAGATCCTCGGCCGGGTGGAGGCCGCGGCCGGCGAGCTGGCCGCGCACACCGGGCTGCGCGCCGGCCGGGTCCGGCTGGCGGCCTTCCCCTCGGCGCTCGGCTCGTTCGTCCCGGCGGCCGCCGCCCGGCTGGCCCGCGACCACCCCGGCGTGGAGGTGCGGCTGGTGGACGCCGAGCCGCCGGAGGCGCTGGCCATGCTCCGGGCCGGGCAGGTGGACGTCGCGGTCACCTTCCGGCACACCGTGCTGCCCGCCACCGACGAGGGCGTCCGCCTCACCCCGCTGCTCGCCGACCCCGGCCACCTGGTCGTCCCCGCCCCCGGCACTCCGGCCCAGGGATCCTCGACCGGGCGGCGAACCGGGAACGCGCGACACGTCGGCGCGGCCCCCGAGGCCCCGGCCGTCCAGAAGACCCGTACGGCGGCCCCCATCACCCAGAAGTCCCAGACCGCCGGCGGGACCCCGGGCACCCGCGCCGGTGATGGCGCGTACGACGGGCCGCCGGGCGGGCTGGCCGCCTACCGGGAGTCGCGGTGGATCGTCGGCTGCGAGCGGTGCCGGGCGCAGGCGTTCGCGCTGTGCGCGGAGGCCGGGTTCACCCCGTCGGTCGCCTTCATCACCGACGACTACGTGGCGGTGCAGGCCATGGTCGCGGCCGGCCTCGGGGTGGCGCTGCTCCCCGAACTGGCGCTGACCGCGCACCGCCGGCCGGACGTCGCGACCTACCGGATCCCCGGCGCCACCCGCGCCATCTTCGCCGCCACCTACGGCGAACCCCCCGACCCGCCCGCCACCACCGCCCTCCTCGCCGCCCTCACCACCGCCACCACCCGGTGATCGGCGAGTGGCCGCGAAATTCGCTGGCCGGACAATGCGGTCATTCCTAAAATGAGCGGCATGCCGCCCCTACCGGTGCTCGCGGTGTTCGCCGCCGCGTCGCTCGCCCTCATGATCGTCCCTGGCCCCGCCGTCTTCTACATCATCACGCGCAGCGTGGCGC
Organism: Sphaerisporangium rufum; assembly: GCF_016863395.1. GTDB lineage: Bacteria > Actinomycetota > Actinomycetes > Streptosporangiales > Streptosporangiaceae > Sphaerisporangium > Sphaerisporangium rufum. The sequence continues at coordinate 120,387 of NZ_BOOU01000003.1, forward strand.
AGGGAAGGGCCGCCGGGTTCCTGTCGGTGCTCGGCGTGCACGCCGGTTCGGCGGTGCACACGGTCGCCGCCGCGCTCGGGGTGAGCGCGCTGCTCGCCGCCTCGGCGACGGCGTTCACCGTGGTCAAGTACCTGGGCGCCGCCTACCTGCTCTGGCTCGGCGTGCGCAAGCTCTTCGGCGGATCCAAGGAGACCGCCGATCAGATCGCGCCGGTCTCCCGGTCCCGCCTGTTCGGGGAGGGCTTCGTGGTCAACGTGCTCAACCCCAAGACCGCGATCTTCTTCCTGGCCTTCCTGCCGCAGTTCGTCGACCCGGCCCGCGGCCCGGTCGCGCCGCAGATCCTGCTGCTCGGCCTGGTGTGGATCGTCCTCGGCATGGCCAGCGACGGAAGTTACGCCCTGCTGGCCGCCGCGCTGGCCGGCCGGCTGCGCCGCTCCCGCCGCGCGGCCCGCCGGCTGGACATCGCGAGCGGCCTCGTCTACCTCGGCCTCGGCGCCACCGCCGCCCTCACCGGCGACGCCCCACAGAAAACCTGATCAGGGTTCGGCCCGGCGCAGCGAAGATCAGCTCGACGGATCGGCCTCCCACAGCGCGGCCAACGGCAGGGCTCGCATTCGTTCCCCGAAGGGGAGGATCTGCCGCCCCGCATAGAGGACGAACCCGGCTATGAGCCGGTCGCCCAGCCGCCGGGCCAGATGTTGGAGGCCGCGGAAATCCTCGGCCCGAACGGTCTCCGCGGCTTTCACCTCGATCCCGACGATCTCCCCCGAGGCCCGTTCGAGTATGCCGTCGACCTCCATTCCGTCGCGGTCTCGATAGTGGTACAGCCGGGCCGGCTCCTCGGCCCAGGTGAGCTGCCTTTCGATCTCCCCCAGGGCGAAGTTCTCCACCAGAGGGCCGACCGGTGCGGTGACATCGGCCACTCGTCCAGGGGTGAGGCCGGCAAGATGCGCTCCCAGGCCGGAGTCCACCATGATGAGCTTCGGTGTGGCGACGGCCCGCGTGGTCGCGTTGGATGACCAGGCAGGGATCCGGTGAATTACATAAATCAGCTCAAGTAGATCGAGGTATCTTTTTATAGTGCTCCGGGCGATACCGAGATCGCTGCTGAGATTGTCGATTACCGCAAGGCCGCCCATCCGGCCGGCGAGGACGTTGAGCAGCCGGCGGATATCCGCCGGGCGCTCGATATCGGATACCTGTCGCACATCGCGGTGGACCAGGTCGGAAATGTACGATTCGAAGAATCGGGCACGCCTGCGGAACGTCGACCGGTGGACGGCTTCGGGATAGCCACCACGGATGGCCCGCTCGATGTAGTTCGCTCGGCGCAACGTAGACTGCGGGACCTTGAGGTCAGGACCATGCCGGAATACCGAGTCCACGAACCCGTCGGGCCGGCGATCGATCTCGCCTTGCGACAACGGCCACAACTCGATCGTCTCGGAGCGGCCGGGAAGAGAATCGGGAATGTCCCGCAGCCCGAGCAGCCGAGCGGAACCGGTGAGCAGATAGCGACCTGGACGCGGGTCCAGGTCGACCTCACGCTTGATGGACAGCAGCAGCTCGGGAACACGCTGGATCTCATCGATGAGCAGCAGCCCTTCGTGATGGACCACGCCGTCCGGATCCAGCCGGGCGGCCGCCCGTACCGCCGCCTCATCGAGGTACAACTCGCGAGCACCGGGCGTGGCGGTCGCGATCTCGTGCGCCAATGTGCTCTTCCCGACCTGGCGGGCGCCGTTGACGACCACGACCCGCGTGTCGGCCAGCGCTTCGCGAGTCATCTCCCGTGCCCGGCGCGGGTAGAGGGCGAGTTCGTCAACGTCCATAAGCTGGGATTCTACGGCCGCACGAACTGATCCGTGGTGGATCTGCCGGACGGGTCGTGGTGGATCTGCCGCAGGGGTCGTGGTGGATCTGCCGGACGCTTGGTGGTGGATCTGCCGGAGTGTTCATGGTGGATCTGCCGCAGCGGCTACGCGAATCCGCAGATATCACGATGACCCGCCGTGCGCTCCGATCACCCGATGAACCGGGTCCTCGACCGGCGGGCACCGGACGAGATGAAATATGGGTCCCCGCCCTCACTCGATGGTGGTGGCGGTGTGGCGGGCCCAGCGGTAGTCGGCCTTGCCGGCCGGCGTGCGGACCATCCGGTCGACGAAGGCATAGCTACGCGGCACCTTGTAGCCGGACAGGCGTTCCCGGCAGTGCGCGTCGAGTTCCTCGGCGGTGGGCCGGGTGCCGGGGCGGGGTTCGACGACGGCGGCGACCCGCTCGCCCCACCGCTCGTCGGGGACGCCGGTGACCACCGCGTCGAACACCGCCGGGTGCCCCTTGAGCACCGCCTCGACCTCCTCGGGGAAGACCTTCTCGCCGCCGGTGTTGACGCACTGCGAGCCGCGGCCGAACACCCGGATCGTCCCGTCCGCCTCCACCTGCGCGAGGTCGCCGGTGAGCAGCCACCGGGTGCCGCGCGCGTCGGTGACGAAGGTGGCGGCGGTCTTGTCCGGGTCGTTGTAGTACCCGAAGGCGATGTCGCCGCTCTTGGCGATGGTCCCCATCACCCCCGAGCCGGGGACGACCGGCTCCAGCGCGTCGTCCAGCACCGCGAGGGTCGCGGTGGCGTTGGGCTGGTACTTCAGCCCGGACTCCGGGGACGATCCGGCCACGGCGGAGGCGGTGTAGCCGGACTCGGTGGAGCCGAAGCTGTCCATGATCATCACATTGGGCAGCAGCTCCTGTAAGCGCTCGCGGACCGCGCCGCTCAGGATGGCCCCGGTCGAGCTGAGCACCATCAGCGACGACAGGTCGTAGCCGCCGGCGGCGATCTCCTCGGCGAGCGGCCGGGCCATCGCGTCACCGGTGAGGTTGACGCTGAGCACCTTCTCCCGCTCGACGGTGCGCAGCACGTCGGCGGGGTCGAACCTGCGGGTGTAGGCGACGGTGCCGCCCAGCCACCAGGTGATGAAGGTGCCCATCTGCGCGGCGCCGTGCATCAGCGGCGCGGCGGGCATCATGACGAACGGGCCGCCGGCCGCCGCCGTCTCGACGACCTGCCGCGGCTCCTTGTGCGGCTCGCCGTAGGGGTTGCCGCCGCCGAACGCCATGAACAGGTCCCGAGTGCGCCACATGACGCCCTTGGGCATGCCGGTGGTGCCGCCGGTGTAGATGATGTAGAGATCGTCGCCGGACCGCTCCGGCAGGCCGTCCCGCCCGGACGGCCGCCCGGCCACCGCCTGGTCGTACGGCACCGCGCCGGTCACCTTGGACGTGCCGCCGGTCACCACCAGGGTGGTCAGCTTCGGGCACTCCGGCGCGGTGGCGGCCACCCGCTCGTCGAACTCGGTGTCGTACAGCAGGGCCACGATGCCGGAGTCGGTGTACAGGTAGCGCAGCTCGGCGGCGACGTACCGGTAGTTCACGTTGACCGGCACCGCCCTGATCTTGAGGGTGGCGAGCAGCGCGGCCACGTACTCGACGCCGTTGTACAGCTGCATGCCGACGTGCTCGCCCGGCCGCACGCCGCGCTCGGTGAGGAAGTGCGCGAGCCGGTTGGCCTCGGCGTCCAGCTCGGCGTAGGTCAGCCGCCGGTCGCCGCACACCACCGCGGTCCGGTCGCCGATCGCGTCGGCCACGCCCTCGAACAGGTCGGCGTGGTTGAACTCCATCGGGCCCTCCTGGGGGAGCTACGGCCGGTCGCTGCCGACCATCCACATCGCGAAGAACTGCGCGCCACCGCCGTAAGCGTGGCCGAGGGCGCGCCGCGCGCCGTCCACCTGGTGCTCGCCGGCCAGCCCGCGCACCTGCTGCGCCGCCTCGGCGAACCGGATGAGCCCGGACGCGCCGATCGGGTTGGCGCTGAGCACGCCGCCGGAGGCGTTCCACGGGATGTCGCCGTCCAGCGCGGTGGCGCCGGCCTCGGTGAGCTTCCACCCCTCGCCGGCGCCGGCGAAACCCAGGTTCTCCAGCCACATCGGCTCGTACCAGGAGAACGGGACGTACACCTCGGCGACGTCGATCTCGCGGCGCGGGTCGGTGACGCCGGCCTGGCGGTAGACGTCGGCGGCGCAGTCCCGGCCGCCCCGCGGGTCCACCATGTCGCGGCCGGCCCGGAAGATCGGTTCCGAGCGCATCGCGGCGCCGTGCACCCAGGCGGGGGTGCCGGTCACCTTGTGCTCGGCGGCCAGCACCATCGCGCAGGCACCGTCGGAGGACGGGCAGGTCTCCAGGTAGCGGATCGGCTCCCACAGCATCGGCGTCGCCTCGACCAGCTCGCGGGTGATGCCGGGGATGCGCAGGTGCGCGTACGGGTTCTTCAGCGCGTTGCGCCGGTCCTTGACCGCCACCAGGGTGCCGATGTGATCAGGTGCGCCGGAGCGGCGGATGTACTCGCGGATGTGCGGGGCGAAGTAGCCGCCGGCCCCGACGACCAGCGAGGCGGTGAACGGCAGGTGGGTGGACAGCGCCCAGGTGGCGTTGGACTCCGACTGCTTCTCGAAGGCGACCACCAGCACCCGCTCGTGCACCCCGGACTGGATCAGTGAGGCGCCGACCAGCGCGGTGGAGCCGCCCACGCTGCCCGCGGTGTGCACCCGGGTCACCGGCTTGCCGGCCGCGCCGAGCGCGTCGGCCAGGTAGGCCTCGGGCATCATGACGCCCTCGAACAGGTCGGGGGCCTTGCCGAGCACCACCGCGTCGATGTCGCCGAACGTCAGCCCGGCGTCGTCCAGGGCGCGCAGCGCGGCCTCACGGACCAGGCCGGCGATCGACACGTCCCGGCGCCGGGTCTGGTACCTGGTCTGGCCGACCCCGATGACGGCGCAGCGTTCGCCCATGGTCAGGCCTCCATCACGGCGACGAGGTTCTGCTGGAGGCACGGCCCGGCGGCGGCGTGCCCGAGGACGCGGGTCGCGGTGCCGTCCATGACGCGCCGGGCGGCCTCGCCGATGCGGATCAGCCCGGTGGCCATCACGGGATTGGCGGCGAGCGGCCCGCCGGAGGGGTTGACCACCGTGTCCGGCGACAGGCCGAGGGCGTCGGCGAGGATGATCTCCTCGTGGCTGAACTGCGCGTGCAGCTCGGCCACGTCGAGGTGACCCTTGCCGGCCCCCGCCGCTCGTGCGGCGTCGGCGGCGGAGGCCGACCGGGCAAGATCTCGCATACCCAGGTAGTGCGGCTCTATGCGGTGCGCGATGCCCGAGATCCACGCGGGGCGTTCGGCCAGCTCCCGGGCCAGGTCACCGGCGGCCAGCACCACCGCCGCGGCGCCGTCGGTGATCGGCGCGATGTCGGACGGGCGCAGCGGCGCCACCTCGTACTCCTCCTCGCCCGGGTCGGGCAGGTCCAGCGCGCAGGGGTTGGCCCGGCCGGCGGCGCGGCTGCGGCGGACGATCTCGCGCAGCCGGGCCTCGTCCGCGCCGAGCGCGCTCGCCTGCAGCGCGGCGAACGACACCTGGTCCAGGCCGAGCGGCGCCAGGTAGTACGGGTCGAGCTGCAGGGTCATGATCTCCCGCAGGTCGCCCAGGCTGGACTTGCCGAAGCCGTACACCAGCGCGGTGTCCACGTCGCCGTGCTGCAGCCGCACCCACGCCTCATGCAGCGCCCACGCGGCGTCCATCTCCACGTGGCTCTCGGAGATGGGCGGCCAGGCGCCGACGGCGTCCAGCGCGGAGACGAACGAGAACGGCGCCCCGGCCAGGTAGTCGCAGCTGCCCGAGCAGGTGAACCCGAAGCGGGCCAGCCCGGTGCGCTCCTTGACCTCGCCGAGCACCGGCAGGAGCATCTCCGGCTCGCTCAGCCCTTCGTCGTGGCCGGTGTGCCGGGTCTGGGCGAAGGCGACCACCGCTACCTCACGCACGTGCGCTCCTCCCCATCACGACTCCGCGTCCACCGCTCGGCATCACAGCTCGGCGTCCGGCTCGCCGGTGGGCGCGAACCATCGGACGGCGGTCATCGACAGGGTGCGCTCCTCCGGCGGCAGCCAGACGGCCCGCACCCGCATGCCCTGGCGCACCTCGTGCGCCGGGACGTCGCCCAGCAGCGCGATCATCGGCACGTCCGCGCCGTCGAGCATGATGTAGGCCGACACGAACGGCACCTGCGGGGCGCGCGGGTCGGGCAGGTTGTTGATGGCGAACGTGGTGACGGTGCCGGTGTCCGGCAGCGTCACCTCCTCCTCGATGACCGAGCCGCACGCCGGGCAGGACGTGCGGTACGGCACGTACACCTTGTCGCACTCCGGGCAGCGCCCGCCGAGGAAGACGCCGTCGCGGACGCCTTCCAGGAAGCGGGCCAGCGACCGGCCGGGCCGCACCCGGTAGGCGGCGCGCACCGGCGCCGCCATGGTGGTGACCTCGGGGACGAAGCAGGCGATGTCGGTGACGTGCCCGGTGCGCTCGCCGTCCGGGCGCCACCGGGGCCGCACCCGCAGGCCCGGGCGCATCGCCTTCACCGTGCCGGCGTCCACGGCGTGTACCAGCGCGGTGTCGGCGCCGTCCAGCCGGACCAGCGCCCAGGCGAACGGCCGGTCCAGCGGGTGGCCGGGGCGCGGCGCGCTCACCCAGGCCCAGCTCTGCACGGTGCCGGCCGGCCCGACCTCGGGGAACTCCCCGGTGACCGGCTCGCCGGTGTCCGGGTCGTACTCCAGCGGCGGCACCAGCACCCGGCCGGACGCGGTGCGCACCCCGACGATCCGCCGGTCGCGCAGCTCGGTGAGGAAGCGCCCGATGACCGGCCCGGTGGTGCGGGTGTAGCCGCCGGGGAACTCCAGCACGTGCTCGGCGACCAGCGCGGCGGCGTCCGGCGAGGGATCAGATGGCACGGTCGTGGCCCTCCCAGTAGGGGTCGCGCAGCCGGCGTTTCAGCAGCTTGCCGTTAGGCTCGCGGGGCATCTCGTCGATGAAGTCGACCGTGCGCGGCCACTTCATCCGGGCCAGCCGCCCCTCCAGCGAGGCCAGCAGCTCGGCGGCCAGCTCCGGGCAGGGCGCGCAGCCGGCCGCGGGCTGCACGACGGCCTTTATCTGCTCGCCCCATTCCTCGTCGGGGACGCCGAAGACGGCGACGTCCGCCACCTTCGGGTGGACCATCAGCTCGTTCTCGATCTCGGCCGGGTAGATGTTCGTCCCGCCGGAGATGATCATATCGGCCTTGCGGTCGCAGAGGTAGAGAAAACCTTCCTCATCCAGGTAGCCGATGTCGCCGACGGTGAAGTGGTCGCGCAGCCGGCCGGCCGCGGTCTTGGCCGGGTCGCCCTTGTACTCGAACCGCTGGCCGGCCATCTTCATGTAGACGGTGCCCGGGGTGCCGGGCGGCACCGGTTCGCCGTCGTCGTCCACGACCAGCACCTCGCTGATCGGCCACGGGCGGCCGACCGTGCCGGGGTGCGCGCGCCAGTCCTGCGGGGTGGCGATGGTGCCGCCGCCCTCGGTGGCCGCGTAGTACTCGTAGACGCAGTCGCCCCACCAGTCGAGCATGGCCCGCTTGACCGGCACCGGGCAGGGCGCCGCCGCGTGGATCATCCAGCGCAGCGACGACAGGTCGTACTTGTGCCGCGTCTCCTCCGGCAGCGACAGCAGCCGCTTGAAGTGGGTGGGCACCAGGTGCGAGTTGGTGACGCGGTGCTCGGCGCACAGCCGCAGCATGTCCTCGGCGTCCCACCGGTCCATGTAGACCAGGGTGTGGCCCATCTGCAGGGCGGTGCCGCCGAACTGGGTGACCGCGGTGTGGTAGCTCGGCGAGGTGACCAGGTGGACGTTCGGCCGGCCGGGGGTGACGCCGAAGATGGCGAGCAGGAACGTCATGAGCTCGGCGGCGTCGTCGGGGTCCAGGCCGCTGAGCGGGCGGCGCACCCCCTTGGGCCGGCCGGTGGTGCCCGAGGTGTAGTGCATGGTGGCGCCGGCCGTCCGCCCGTCCGGCGGGCCGTCCGGCATGCCCTCGGTCAGCTCGGCCACCGGGCGGAACCCGGGCACCGCGCCGAACGCGAACCGCCGGTCGGGCGGCACCGCGTCCGCCGCCCGGGCCGCCTCGGCCGCGTATCGCTCGTGCGCGAAGAACGCCCGCGCCTCGCTGTCGGCCAGGATGTAGGCGATCTCCGGGCCGGTGAGGTGCCAGTTGACCGGGGTGTAGTACCAGCCGGCCTGCAGGGCGGCCAGGTAGAGCACCAGGCCGTCGGTGCCGTTCGGCACCAGCCCGCACAGCCCGTCGCCGGGCCGCAGGCCGAGGGCGCGCAGGCCGTGCACCACCCGGTTCGCCCGGGCGAGCAGCGCCCCGGCGGTATGCCGGGTGCCGTCCGGGTCGACGGCGGCGACCCAGCCGGGATCCGCCTGCGCGAGCCTCCAGAAACCGAGCGAGCCCATGCCGGAACTCCCTTGTCCGTCCCCGCCGTCGTGCCGACACGTCACCCCGGAACCCACCATGAAGGTAGAGCACGTTCTCGGTGCTCCGGCAAGGTCTGGCGGGATCGGGCGTGACGAACAAGAATCTGTTCTAGTTTCTTGCCGCAGACTAACCCGGCGCGCGTCCGGCGGACAAGCATGTGATCCGCGGGGCGCGCCCGCGCGAGGAAGGCCCGCCGGATGGATCTCCTGCCGATCAGCACCCCGCACTGCCGGGTGGAGCGGGACGGCCACATCGTGGTCGTCACGATGGACCGCCCGGAGGCGCGCAACGCGCTGTCCACCGACATGCTGGTCGGGCTGGCCGACGCCTGGGCGTACATATCCGCCGAGCCGGAGGTGCGGGTCGGCGTGCTGACCGGCGCCGGCGGGACGTTTTGCGCCGGCGCCGACCTGAAGGCGATGGGCGCGCCGTCGGCGGACCCGCGGGTGCGGGAGCGGGCGGCGGCGATCACCGACTACCACTGGAAGGGCCTGCTGCGCGACGTGGACGCGCTGCCCGCCAAGCCCATCGTCTGCGCGGTCGAGGGGTACGCGGTGGCCGGTGGCACCGAGCTGCTGGTCGGCACCGACCTGCGGGTGGCCGCCGAGTCGGCCACACTCGGCCTGTTCGAGGCGCGCCGCGCGCTGTTCCCCATGGGCGGCAGCGCGATCCGGCTGCCCCGGCAGATCCCGTACGCGTTCGCCATGGACGTGCTGCTCACCGGGCGGCCGATCACCGCCGCCGAGGCCCTGGCCATGGGCATGGTCAACCGGGTGGTCCCGGACGGGCAGGCGCTGGCCGCCGCGCTGGAGCTGGCCGGGCAGGTCGCGGCGTGCGGGCCGCTGGCCGTCCAGGCGATCCTGCGCGCCTACCGCGAGACCATCGGGCTGCCGGAGGCGGAGGCGCTCAAGGTCGCCGACGCGATCGGCTGGCCGGTGATCGGCTCGCAGGACGCCAAGGAGGGCGCCCGCGCCTTCCGCGACAAGCGCCCGCCCGTCTACCGCGGCGAATGACCAAGATCTGCAACCTTCCCAACAGGGTTCATGCGTTCTTCTCAAGATCTTGATGGCGGAATTGTCAACAGAAGGGCTGCGGAATTCACATCAGGACGGAACACGCTGGTGGACGAGGTACCCCGCAGGCTCCGGGCGCGCGTCGACCATGCCGTGAACACCTTCCCGGTGGTCGTGGCGACCGGGCCGCGCCAGGCGGGCTGAGCGCGGTCAGTCGCCGGTGAGGCGGTCCAGGCGCTCCACGGCTTCGACGTACTCCTGGACCAGGTCGAAGACGACGTCGCGTACCGACTTGACCTGGTTCATCGCCCCGATGATCTGGCCGGCGGGGAACGTCGCCAGCTCGCTCGCGTCCGAGCGGCCGATCCGGCGCAGCGCGTCGGAGATCAGCATGAACTGCAGCGGCATCGGCAGCGTGCCGGGCGAGTCGGCCGCCTCCCACGCCTCGGTCCACTCGTTGCGCAGCAGCCGGGCGGGCTTGCCGGTCCACGATCGGGAGCGGACGGTGTCCCGGGAGGTGGCGGCGAGGATCTTCTGCCGGGCGAGCTCGGGGGTGTCGGCCTCCTCGACGGTGAGCCACAGCGAGCCGGTCCACACGCCTTCGGCGCCCAGCGCCATGCCGGCGGCCATCTGCCGGCCCGAGCCGATGCCGCCGGCGGCCAGCACCGGCACGTCCACCGCGTCCACCACCTGCGGGATCAGCACCATGGTGGAGATGTCGCCGGTGTGCCCGCCCGCCTCGGTGCCCTGGGCCACCACCACGTCCACCCCGACCTCGACCTGCTTGACCGCGTGCCGCGGGGTGGAGGCGAGCGCCGCGACCTTGACGCCCTTGGCGTGCGCCAGCTCGACGACGTCGGCGGGCGGCGGGCCGAGCGCGTTGGCCAGCAGCGCGATGGGGTGCTTCAGCGCCGTCTCGACCTGGGGGCGGGCGGTGGCGTCGGTCCAGCCGAGCAGCACCCGGCCGGCGTCCGCGTCGCCGGACAGCGGCGGCACCCCATGCTCGGCGAGCAGGTTCTCCACGAACCGGCGGTGCCCGTCGGGGATCATGCCCTGCAGCCGGGCGACGAGGTCCTCGGGGGTGTCCACCCCGAGGTCGGCACCGGCGTAGGAGGCGGGCATGACCACGTCCACGCCGTACGGGCGGCCGTCGACGTGCTCGTCGATCCACCTCAGCTCGGTCTCGAGCTCGTCGGGGGTGAAATAGAGGGCGCCGAGGACGCCCATGCCCCCGGCGCGGCTCACCGCGGCGACGACGTCGCGGCAGTGGCTGAAGGCGAAAATGGGCAGCTCGATCCCGAACATGTCGGTGACACGTGTCCGCATGGCCTGAATCTACGATCAGCTCCGGGCTAACTGCAACGTGTTCTAGTAACGAGTTCTGGCAACCTACCAGCCGGTAACCGCAGCCGATGTCCGAAACCCGGCACGAAAGAACACGTTCCAGTCATCCGCCCAGCTCACCGGTACGGATGGCGGGGGCCCGGCGTTCAACATGATCCAACAAAGAACTGTAAACTTTCATGACATAACGGCATTGCGGGCATAACACAGGAGCCGTACCTTCCCGGTATGGATCTGGAGCTCCGTCACCTCAAGATCGTGCGCGCGGTCGCCGAGGCCGGGAGCGTCACCAAGGCGGCCACCCAGCTCGGGCTGGCCCAGCCATCGCTGACCGCGCAGCTCAAAAGGATCGAACGAACGCTCGGAGGCACCCTCTTCGAGCGGGACCGCAACGGCGCTCGCCCCACCCCCTTAGGCGAGCTCGTCCTCACCCGGGCGCTCGTGCTCCTGCCCGCCGTCCGGGAACTGCAGGAGGACGCCGTCCGGTTCGCCAACACCGATGAAGGGATCCCCGGATTCCGGATCGGCGCCACCCACGGCCCCATCCTCGGCGGGCTGGTCGCCCGGCTCACCGCCACCCGCCCCGGCACCCCGGTGAGCACCCGCACCTCCTGGTCGGCCCGTGAACTCACCACGATGGTGAGCGCCGGACGGCTGGACTTCACCCTGGTGGGCACCTGCGGGGACAGCCCGCCACCGGCCGCCGAGGCGATGACCTGGACCACCGTCGGCACCGACCCGGTGTTCGTCCTGCTGGCCCAGAGCCATCCGCTGGCCGGCGAGAAGGAACTGGACCTGGCCGCCCTGGCCACCGAGAGCTGGGCGGTCGCCCCCGGCGACGGCTGCTTCGCCGACTGCTTCGCCGGCGCCTGCGCGCGGGCGGGGTTCGTCCCCAAGTCCATCTTCGAGAGCGACGTCGGCACCGGCATGCACCTGGTGAAGGCCGGTCAGGCGGTCGCGCTCTGCCAGGCCACGTTCGAGCTGTCCGCGGACCTGGTGATGATGCCGATCGCCGGCGCGCCGCTGCGCTGGCGGCACGTACTCGGCTGGCACACCGACTCGCCCGCCGCCCGCACCGCGGGCCCGATCATCGACCTCGCCAGGCAGGCGCACGCCGACGCGGTGCGCCGCAGTTCCCGCTACGCCGACTGGCTGGCCGCCAACCCGCACTTCGGCCGGCTGCTCTGACGGTTCCGCGCGGCCTCCGTGAGCCCCGAGGCCACCCCCGACTCTCCGGCACGGCCCTTCCATAATCCGGCGATAGGGAGAAAACAGTAGCTCCGCGACCGGCGGTCGCCCGGCTACGGTGATCGCAACTCCCGGCGGACGGGAGGAAACGACCGCTCCACGGTGGCCACTCCGGGCCGCCGATCATGTCCACCACCGCTCAGGCGCGTCCGGGCCACCCTCCCCCCTTGGCCCGCGGCGAGCCGACGGACCCGAACGGGCGGCCCGCCACACACCCCCCGGCCGCCCGGCTCCGCCGCGCGGCGCCGCCGTCCCCCCGGACGGCGGCGCCGCCGTGCGTTGCCGCTCGATCACCGGCCGGCCAGGTGGCCCCATGCCGTCACGCGCCGTGCCGCCGGCGGTTCCCTTCAGGTCCGGACGACTTCCATAACGCCGCGATAGGGGCGAAACGATAGCTCCGCGCCTGACGTGAACGCGGTTACGGTGACGGCACCCCCCACACAAGGAGAGCCAATGCTCCGCAGACGCACGGTTACCGCCGGCTGCGCCCTGGTCATCACCGCCCTCACCGCCACCGCCGCCCCCGCGCTCGCCGACCGGGACGCGGCGGCGCCCGCCGCGGACCGGCCGGCCCCCGCGATGATCGACGCGATGAGCCGCGACCTCGGGATCACCAAGGAGCAGGCCGAGAGCCGGCTGCTCAACGAGGCCCGGCTGTCCGGTGTCGAGACCAAGGTGCGCGACAGCCTGGGCGACGCCTACGCGGGCTCCTGGCTCAGCGGGCCCACCTCCGCCACGCTGACCGTCGCGACCACCGACGCGGCCGCCGCCTCCTCGGTCAGCTCCCCCGGCGTGCAGACCAAGGTCGTCGGGCACAGCCTGGCCGCGCTGGAGTCCGCGAAGGCCGCGCTGGACGGGGCCAAGGCGCCCGCCTCCACCCCGGTCTGGTTCGTCGACGTGCGCACCAACAGCGTCGTCCTGCAGAGCTCGCAGCCGGCCGAGGCCGAGGCCTTCGCCGCCGCCGCCGGGGTGGACAAGTCCATGGTCCGGGTCGAGCAGACCAGCGAGCGGCCGCAGACGTTCTACGACCTGCGCGGCGGCGACGCCTACTACATCAACAACTCGGCCCGCTGCTCCATCGGCTTCTCGGTACGGCGCGGCTCCACCCCGGGCTTCGTCAGCGCCGGCCACTGCGGCCGGGCCGGCAGCACCACCACCGGCTACAACCGGGTGGCGCAGGGCACCTTCCAGGGCTCGTCGTTCCCGACCAACGACTACTCGTGGGTCGCGGTCAACAGCAGCTGGACCCCCCAGCCGTGGGTGCGCTCCGGCAGTAGCAACGTGATCGTGCGCGGCTCGTCGGTGGCCGGCGTCGGCTCCTCCATCTGCCGCTCCGGCTCCACCACCGGCTGGCACTGCGGTACCGTCCAGCAGCTGAACACCAGCGTCACCTACTCGCAGGGCACGGTCTACCAGGTGACCCGCACCAACGTCTGCGCCGAGCCCGGCGACTCCGGCGGCTCCTACATCTCCGGCAACCAGGCGCAGGGCGTCACCTCCGGCGGCTCCGGCAACTGCACCTACGGCGGCACCACCTTCTTCCAGCCGGTCAACGAGATCCTCTCGACCTACGGCCTGACCCTGGTCACCGGCTGACCCTCCCGGGCCGGCCCTGACCGGCTTCCATCGGCCGACCTCTCTCGGCCCGGCGCCGCCGTCCCACACTGGGACGGCGGCGCCTTTCGTCGTGCCCGCCTCCGGCACCACCGCCCTGGCCGCCCCGCGCCATCTCGAAGGTGTCCGTGTAACCCCGATTCACGGTGGACAGCTAACCCCGATGGGGTCATACTTCTGATGTAACCCGTAGCTAACCCCATCCACTCGAACGAGGTGCGGCGTGATGCCGAAGATCAACGTCTACCTGCCGGACGAGCTGGCCGAGGCGGTCAAGGAGGCCGGCGTGCCGGTGTCGGCCGTCTGCCAGCGAGCGCTGGAACTCGCCGTCCGCCGGGTCACCGCCATCCGGGAGACCACCCTCGGCGACCTGGCGGCCGACGACCCCACGGCCCGCCTCACCCACTTCACCGCCCGGGCGCGCGACGTCATCAAGCTGGCCGTCGACCAGGCCCGGACGGCCGGCGCCGGCCACGTCGGCACCGAGCACCTGCTGGGCGGCATGCTCGCCGAGGGCGGCAACCTGGCTCTCCAGGTGCTGCAGGCCCTGGAGATCGACCCCGCCCAGGTGACCCGCGGCCTGACCCGCACCCCGGCCCCCCAGCCCGCCGGCACCGTACCCCACGCCGGACCTGCCGGCCCTGCCGGCGCCTCTTCCCCGGAACCTGCCACCAAGCCCGCCACCGGACCCGGCGCCCCGGAATCCGCCACCCCCGGCGCCTCCGGAGCCCCCGGCCCTGGCGATGACACCGCGGGCGGCCGCCCTGGCGACTCTCCGGCCGCCGAGGAGACATCAGGCGCGACCGCGGGTGCGGAATCCGGGACGGCCCGGCACTTCGACGGCCCGGCCGCCGCCGCGCTGGAGCTGGCCGTCACCGAGGCCACCGCGCTCGGACACAACTACGTGGGCTGCGAGCACCTGCTGCTCGGCCTGGTCGCCGAGCCGGACGGCCGGGCCGGCCACGTGCTGCGCGCGCTCGGCGCCGAGCCGCGCCTCACCCGGCGGGCGGTGGCCGCCGCGCTGGCCGGCTACGTCCACCTCCGCGCCCAGACCGCGGCCGCCACGCCGCCCGTCCCGCCCCCGGCCGACCCCGGCACGCCCATGGGCGACGTCACCGGCGCCGCCCGGCCCGGCGGCGACCCCATGCGACTGCTCACCGCCGCGATCGACCGGCAGCTCAGGCCGCTGGTCGAGCGGATCGACCGGCTGGAGGCCCGCCTCACCCCGCCGTCCGAGAACTGACCGTGCGCACCACCCGGGGCGGCCGGCAGGCCGGCCGCCCCCTCCCCCTTCTCGTCGCCACCGCCTTCCTCACCACCTGGCTCTGGACCGCCGCCCCCACCACCACCGCCGCCCCCGCGTGCCCACCCCCGTCGAGCACCGGGATCCCTTGAGCATCGATCGAAGCGGCGGCGGCTGGAGTCATCAGGACCATCATCTCGCCGATCGCCCTGACCGTTTGCCGAAATGTGACTGCTACATTACGCTGCGCGACCATGACGATAGTCGCTTCGAAGCGTGACTACTCAGGCACGCTTCGGATGGATACACTTGCGAACAGGTCGCCCATCCTGGAGGCATGGAGTGACGGAGATCAACGTGAACATCGATCGCGAGGCACTTGCGGCGGCCGCAGACGTGCTGGGCACCGCCTCGGCACGAGAGACTGTGGACGCGGCACTGCTCGCCGTCGCCGAGCGGCAGCCGGGGGCCTCACCATCGCCATCGGACGCGGCTTTCGAGCACGCTTGGAATCGCCTGGCCGAGATCGCCGAGTCGGGAATCTGGGACTGGATGTCCGACAAGAGCGCGTACCGCGGCGGCCGCCGTGTTCCTGATCGACACGAGTGCGCTGTGGCGAATGATGCGCACACCGGCGGTTCGGAAGAGCTGGCATGATCAGGCGAAAGCCAAGATCATCCATCTCTGCCCGATCGTCGAGCTTGAGATGATTTTCGGTGTGAGATCCAGCCGCGAGTACCAGGAACTATCCCGGCTCTTCGACGAGATGTTCTGTTGGACCTTCATCCCCGATCGCGTCTACGATCGCGCAGCGCAGATACAGCAGTTATTGCTCGGTTCGGGCCGGCACCGCTGCGCGAGTCCGGTCGACCTGCTGGTCGCCGCGACCGCGGAGCTGAGAAACCTGACCGTCTCGCACTATGACCGCGACGTCGCCACCATCGCCGCAGTGACCGGGCAACCCGCCCAGTGGCTTGCGGCACCAGGTTCGTTGAACTGATCCCTGGCCCGGTCCTCGGCACCTTGATCGCCGCCATGTGTGGTTATCCTCGAAGACGAGCTTGGCTTCGATCTCGGGGGTGAGGCAGGGTGACGGAGCGCAAGCCGGCCGGGGTCGGCTTCGAGACGTGGATCGACCGGCAGATCCGCGAGGCCACCGAACGCGGCGAGTTCGACGACCTGCCCGGCGCCGGCAAGCCCCTTCCCGACCAGGGCAAGCCGCATGACGAGATGTGGTGGATCAAGCAGAAGCTCGACGCGGAGAACCTCTCGTTCCCGCTGCCGGGAACGCTCGCGCTGCGCAAGGCCGCCGAGGAGTCGCGGGCGGCGGCGCTCGACGCGCGGACGGAGTCCGAGGCGCGCCGGATCATCGAGAGCCTCAACGAGGAGATCCGGCAGAGCCACCGCAGGCCGCTGTCCGGCCCTCCGCTGTTCCAGCCGATCATCGACGTGGACGAGATCATCAGCGCGTGGCGGGCCCGGCATCCGCCGCTGGACGCCGCCGCGCGAGAGTCCGCCCCCGAACCGCCGCGCGGCGGTCGTTCCCTGTTCCAGCGGCTCCGGCGCAAGGACCGTTGACGGGCGCGGTCCACTCCTGATCGGCCGTCGCCGGATCGGGCCGGCCCTCGACTCCGGCAGGGCCGCCGGTCTCCATCGCCACCGGCGACCCGATGCGGGGGCCGGGAGACCACCCACTATCGGGGCCGACGACCGGAATGCGCATTATGTCGGATTCTCCGGGCGGCCGGCGGCTTCATAGGGGTGGCCGATTTCGGAGACGAAATAGAGGTTCAGGGTGACGGGCGGCTCTTCGCGCCGGTAGACGGGCCAGGGCACGCCGGCGACGGTCGCACCGAAGGCCTCCGCGCCGGTCCACCCAGAGAAGATCGACTTGGCCGCCGGAAGACCCTGGACGGCGGCACCGCGATCGTCGTGATCGGTGAGACGCGCAGGCAGCGGCCGGATCCAGCGGGCCGCACCGCGCCCTGCGCACCGATCTCCCGCCGAGGGCGCCAGCCGCCATCGCGCACGTGCCGCCAATTCCTCACTTTCGGTCATCTTTTACAGCGAATATTGACAAGAGTCACCCTTCCGGCACCCAATCGAGGAAGGCCCGGCGGACATCGCCGGGCTTCGCCACGACCGGCGAACATCCGTTTCGAGCCGGTCGCCGACAAGGAGGAACTGGGCATGAGAGCTGCTCGTCGATGCCTGCTCATCGTGATGGCGCTGGCCGCGCTGCTGGTGGCACCACTCGGCATGGGCGCGGCCCACGCCTCACCTGCCGTGGGCGCGGCCGGCGGCTTCGGGCTGAAGGCGTGGACGGACCTCCCGCAGGGGACGGCCGCGCCTTCGGCCCTGGCCGCGGACGAGAGTTACTGCATCCCGGTGGCCGGCCCCGGAATCAAGATGACCTTCTACTGCGACATCAAGCAGCCGAGCACGCTCTGGGTGTACTGCACGGGCGTGACCGTAGAGATCCGGCTCGAAGTGGGCCGGTGGGCCCCGTCCGGCAGCTGCCCGGGCTATCGCGGCTACCAGCTGGTCCCGCGGCTCTAGTCCGCGGGAGGCGCGGCCGGTCCGGCCGGCCGCGCCTGCCAGGGTCTCGGGAACCGGAGGACGGTGGCCGGCGGGACCCCCACATCCCCGGTCGACCAGCGCTGCAGATCGCTGCGAACGCTGCTAAAATGCATACATGACTGCGATAACGATACGCGACGTGCCGGACGGCGTGGTCGACTCGCTGAAAGTTCGGGCCGCCCAGGCAGGGAAGTCGCTCCAGGCGTATGCCCTGGAGCTTCTGTCCCGGGAGGCCGCCAAGCCGACGCTGGCGGAGATGGCCGCCCGCCTTGAGCGGGAGACCCGTACCGAGCTCAGCACGACGGACATTCTCGATGCCATCGAAGATGGACGGGACCGGCAGGTTCCGGATTGATCGTCATCGACTGCTCCAGCGTCCTGCACTTCCTGCTGGACCAGGGCGAGACCGGAACCGCGATCCGCGAGCGGGTGGGCCGGGCCGATGCGCTTGCCGCGCCCGGCCTGCTGGATTATGAGATCACTTCGGCGACCTTCGGGCTGGCACGAGGCCGCCGGGGCGGCAAGCCGAAGATCACTGAGCGGGAGGCGACAAAGGCGATCACCGACTACCAGGCCCTCGCGCTCGACCTGCATCCGACGCTGGCCCTGTGGCAGCGCGTACGCGACCTGTCGAACAATCTCTCCGTCTATGACGCGCATTACGTGGCTCTCGCAGAGAGTCTCGGCGTCCCGCTGATCACCAGCGATGCCAGGATCAAGCGCAGCGGAGCGGCACGCTGCGCGGTCGAAGTCTTCCGGACATTCGACGACTGACCGAGCGGCGCCTGCGAGCATGGCTCCGTACCTGGTCTCAGGTCACCAATGACGAACCGTCGGCCTGTGCCCGACCGTCCTCAGCGGGGGAGGCGGCGCCAGAGGGGGCGGGGGAGGTGGCGGAGGGCGGTGAAGAGATAGCGCAGGTTGCCGGGGACCCAGACGGTGTCGCGGTCGTCGCGCAGCGCCCGGACGACGGCGCGGGCCACCTCGCCGGGCGTGGTGGACATCGGAGCCTTGGCCATGCCGGCGGTCATCCGGCCGGCCACGAACCCGGGACGGACCACCATAACCCGGGCGCCGGAGCCGTGCAGCGCGTCGCCAAGGGCCCGGGCGAAGCCGTCCAGCCCGGCCTTGGCGGCACCGTAGACCATGTTGGCCTGGCGCACCCGCACCCCGGCGACCGAGGACAGCACCACCAGGGTGCCGTGGCCCTGCTCGCGCAGCCGGCGGGCGGCGAGCAGGCCGCAGGACACGTGCCCGCCCAGGTTGACGGCGACGGCGGCGGCGGCCGACACCGGGTCGGCGTCGTAGGCGGCCTGGTCGCCGAGCACGCCGAAGGCCGCCACGACGACGTCCAGGTCGCCGGCGAGCGCGACCGCGTCGCCGATCACCTTCTCGTGCGTCTCGGGGCGGGCCGCGTCGAAGTCCAGCACGTGCACCTCGGCGCCCAGCCCGGCGAGCCGGCGGACCGCCGGCTCGGTGCCGGGCGTCGCGCCGCCGCGCGCGGCCAGCACGACGCGCCGGGCGCCGTCGCGGGTCAGGGCCTCGGCGACGGCCAGGCCGATCTCGCTGCGGCCGCCGAGCAGCAGCACCGAGTCCACCGCGCCCAGCGCGTTCTTCATCGGAACTCCTTGAGCGTGGGTGCCGCGGGCTTCACAGCGACAGCCTCCTGGCGAGGTCGGAGCGGAAGACGCCGCCGGGGTCGGCGTCCTGGCGGAGCTTGCGCCATTCTTCCAGCCGGGGGTACATGACCGGCAGCAGCTCGGCGCGCAGCCGGGAGTCCTTGGCCAGGTAGACCCGGCCGCCGGCCGCGGCGACCTGCTCGTCGAAGGTGCGCAGCAGCGCGGCGAGCCCGGGCCGGCCGGCCGGGATGTCCAGGGCGAGGGTCCAGCCGGGCATCGGGAAGGACAGGTGGCCGGGGGTGCCGGCGCCGAACCGCTTGAGCACGGTGAGGAACGACACGACGCCGTCGGCCGACAGCCGGGACACCACCCGCCGCAGGGTGTCCTCGGCGCCGAACGGGACGGCGAACTGGTACTGCACGAACCCGCGCGGGCCGTAGATCCGGTTCCAGCCGGCGACCGAGTCCAGCGGGTGGAAGAACGGCGCCAGGTCCTGGACGATCCGCCGGTCGCGGGCGCGCCCGTACCAGGCCTGGTTGAATGCGCGGACGGTGAGCGAGTTGAGCAGGCCGCCGGGCGCCCAGGGCGGCGCGGCCAGCCGGGTGGCGGGGGCGAATGCCAGCGGGTCGGTGCCCGGCGGCAGCTCGTCGCGGCGCGCGTGGTCGCCGCGGGTGAGGACGCTGCGGCCGGTGCGGGCGCCGCGGGCCAGCAGGTCGATCCAGGCGACGGTGTACCGGTAGCGGTCGTCGGTGGCGGCCATGACCTCAAGGGTGTGGTCCAGGTCGCGGGTTCGTGCCACGTCGACCCGCATCCGGGAGGTCTCGACGGGCACGCAGCCGAAGACGGCCTGGGTGATCACGCCGGTCAGGCCCATGCCGCCGGCCGTGGCCCAGAACAGCTCGTCGGCCGGGGTGAGCGTGCGGGCGACGCCGTCCGCGGTGACCAGGGTGAGGGAGCGGACGTGGGCGGCGAAGGAGGAGTCGACGTGGTGGTTCTTGCCGTGCACGTCGGCGGCGATGGCCCCGCCGACGGTGACGTGCCGGGTGCCGGGGCTGACCGGGACGAACCAGCCGCGCGGCACCAGAGCGGCCATCAGGTCGTGCAGGCTGGTCCCGGCGCCGGCGGTGACCACGCCGGTGCCCGCGTCCAGGGTGAATCCGGTCAGGCCGGTGGTGTCCAGCACGCCGCCGCCGGCGTTCTGCGCGGCGTCGCCGTAGGACCGGCCGAGGCCCCGGGCGATCAGGCCGCGGGGCGGGGCGGCGGCCACCGCGGCGGCGAGCTCCCCGGCGGTGCGCGGGGCGCGGACGGTGGCCGGGGTCGGCGCGGTGCGCCCCCACCCGGTGAGGAACGTCGTCACCGCCGCACCTGCCGGGATACCCGGAGCAGCGGGGACCGGGCGGGCACGGTCGCGTCCGCTCCCCGGTCGAAGGCCGGCCGGAGCACGGCGGTCGGGGGCCCGCCGGAGGCGCGCCGGAGCGCGGCGGCCATGATCACTTGACGTAGATCCCGACGGCGAGCAGGGCGACGAGCAGCGCGGTGTAGAGCTGCAGCGGGCGGTCGCGCAGCGCCAGCTCCTCGGGCTCCTCGCCCACCCCGCGGTCGACCAGCAGGTTGTGCCGCAGGATGATCAGCACGAACGGCACGATGCTCACCCCGTACAGGGTGTCGGCGTGGATCTGCAGCGCCCACAGGCAGTAGGTGACGATCATGGCGCCGGAGGCCATCGAGCGGACGTGCGCGAGGTAGCTCGGCGTGTAGGTGACCAGCGTGGCCCGGGTGCCGTCGGCGCCGCGGTTGCGCATCTCGGCCTCGCGCTTGCCCACCACGACCTGCAGCGACCCCAGCGAGACGACGACCAGGAACCAGCTGGTCACCGGCACGTCCACCGCGACCGCGCCGGCGAACGCCCGGATCAGGTGGCAGCCGGCGACCGCGACCAGGTCCACGACGACCTGCTGCTTGAGCCAGTAGGTGTAGGCCAGGGTGAGCGCGACGTAGCCGGCGACGACGGCGGGCAGCCGCCAGCCGCCGGCGAGGGCGGCGACGGCGGGCGCGGCGGCGATGAACGTCAGGCCGGCGACCCGGGCGGCCGCCACCGGCACCAGCCCGGCCGCGATGGGCCGCAGCCGCTTGCGCGGGTGGCGCCGGTCGCCCTCGACGTCGCGGGCGTCGTTGAGCAGGTAGGTTCCGCTCGCGGCCAGGCAGAACGCGGCGAAGGCCACCAGGGTGCGCAGCAGGCCGCCGGGGGTCGTGAGCACCCCGGCGGCGGCCGGCGCCGCGAAGACGAGCAGGTTCTTCAGCCACTGGCGGGGCCGGCAGGCGCGGGCGAATCCCCGCAGCCGGGCGCCGGCCCGGGCGGAGGCGACCTCCGGCGGACGCACGTCCGTCCCCCCGGCCGAGTCCGGCCGCGCGGCCGCGTCCGTCCCTCCGGTGCGGTTCGTCCGCGCGGCCGCGTCCGTTCCCCCGGCGGGGTCCGTCTGGCGGGTGGTGCCCGGCTGACCGGTGGTCACGAGGCCGTGGCGCTCCCCCGGCGCCCGCGCGGCGGGTTCCGGAAGATCAGCACGATGCCGACGATCATGGCGAGCAGCCCGACGACCAGCAGGACGACCGGGATCACGGTCTGGACCAGGCCGATCTGCCGCCTGGTGTCGTCGGCCTGCTTGACCAGGTCGGCGACGGTCTCAGGGGTGTAGACCGCGGTGGCGATGAGGGCGGGCTTGCGCTCCACCCCGTCGGCGGTCTTGAGCACCTCGTGCCGGCGGTGCTCCTGCTTGACCGGGATGCCGCTGACCGGCTCGACCCAGTAGGTGCTGGTGCCGTCGTACCAGCGCTCGACCTGCACGTCGCCGGTCTCGTCCATGCCCATGGCGGACGCGGGCGCGGTGAGCGTCTGGGTCTTGGTGGGCGGGACCTGCTGGACGTAGCGGTAGACGGCCAGGCCGTCGATGGTGTCCTCACCGTCGAAGGACGCGTCGAACGCCTTGCCGGCGCTGGAGTTGAACACCTGGTAGGTCTTCTTCTCCGCGCCGAACGGGAAGAGGTAGATCTGCCCGGCCAGGCTGACCGGCTCCTTGTCGATGCTGGCGCCGCAGCAGTTGACCGCGGTGCCGGTGTACTTGTTGAAGGCGCTGCGGAACTCGCTCATGTCGAAGCGGGGCCGGTCGTTGGTCACGTCGGTGACCGAGGTGAACTGGTCCCACACGACGTCGTCGGCCTTGGAGCCGGCCACGTCGCCGCGGGTGGTGACGGTGATGTCGAGGTCGCCGTTCATCACCTTGAGGTCCTGCTTGCTGAAGTACCGGGCGTCCTGCGCGCTCAGCTTGGTGATGCTGTACTGGTCGACGGGGGCGGCGATGAGCCGGTCGGCGACCTGGAAGCGCACCAGCCCGGCGAGCGCGACGAGGAAGGCACCCGCTCCGAGAAGAATCATTCCGATGACGCGGCCCATCGCTCCTCCTGGGGGTGCCCCGCGGGCGGCGCGTGCCTGCCCGGGGGTGTTGCCTGCTGCTGACGTGGGGGGACGGTACCCCGGTGGCCGGCGCGGCGATATGTCCTGAAACAAAGTTCTATTTCACGGTATGTTAGTTCGGCGAGTGACCCCACGTCACCAGGGATGCGGAAAAGTGACAGAAACACGTTCTACCTCGCTCGCGCGCGACGCCGGAGCTCCGCCCCCGGCCACCGCCCACCTGGACGCGCTGGACGGCATGCGGGCGATCGCCGCGTTCGCGGTGCTGGTCTTCCACGTCGCCATCGAGTCGGCGCAGGCGCTGCAGGAGAACTTCACCGGCGCGCTGCTGTCCCGCGGGGACGTGGCGGTGCCGATCTTCTTCACCCTGTCCGGGCTGCTGCTCTACCGCCCCTACGCCCGCGCCGCGCTGACCGGCTCCCCGCGCCCGGACACCGCGACGTACCTGGTCAAGCGGGCACTGCGCATCCTGCCCGCGTACTGGCTGGCGGTCGCCGCCGCCATGCTGCTGTGGTCGCGCGACCACCTGGGCGACGTGAAGACCTGGCTGCAGATGCTGCTGCTGGCGCAGAACTACGAGACCGACCCGTGGTGGTTCGGCCTCGGCCCCAAGGGCCTGGCGCAGATGTGGAGCCTCAGCGTCGAGGTGGCCTTCTACCTGGTGCTGCCGCTGGTGGCCGTACTGCTCGCGGCCATCGCCCGGCGCGGCGGCGCCGACCCCGGCCGCCGGGCCCGGCGGCTGCTGGTCTGCCTGGCCGTGCTGTGCGCGGTGTCCTACCTGTGGACCATCGCGAGCTACTACCCGGTCTACCGGCCGTACATGAACACCTGGCTGCCGCGCGCCTGGACCTTCTTCGCGCCCGGGATGGCGCTGGCGGTGGTCACCGTGTGGGCGCGGGCCGACCGCACCGGCCCGGCCGCGCGGCTGGTGCGCGCGGTGAACGCCTCCCCCGGCACGCTGTGGCTGGTCGCGGGGCTCGCCTACGCCGTGGCCGCCTCGCCGGTCACCGGGTCACGGTTCGCCGGGGTGGACGGCATCTGGACCGGGTTCTTCGAGCTGGCCCTGTACACCGTGGTCGCCACCTGCCTGGTCGCGCCGTGCGCCACCCTGTCCGACCCGGGGGCGCCGCTCGGCCGGCTGCTCGGCAACCGGGTGATGCGCTACCTGGGCCGGATCTCCTACGGGGTGTTCCTGTGGCAGTTCGTCGCGCTGTACGTCTGGTACGACCTGACCCGGCAGCAGCCGTTCTCCGGCGGCTTCTGGCCGAACCTGGTGATCGTGTCCGCGCTGACGGTGGGGCTGGCCGCGCTCACCCACCGGTACGTCGAGGAGCCCGCCCGCCGGCTGGTCGGCGTGCTACGGCCCGCGGCCGCCCGCCAGGTCAGCGCGACGGGGACGGCCGTGGGGACCGCGACGGCCGCGGGGACGGCTTCGCCGGACGGGCCGTCGCCCGGGACGGGGTCACCGACGGGGACAGGGCAGACGACGGGGACAGGGCAGACGACGGGGACAGGTCAACAGACGGGGCCGGGGACGCGGCCGGAGTCCCCCGCGGAGCAGGCGCCGGCGTGACCGCCGGGGCGGCGCCCGGGGCGGCGACCGCCGTGCCGGCGGCGAACCCCTTCAGGCAGGTGCCGGCGGACGGCTCGTCCACCTTGAGCAGCATGCCGCGGCCCGGCCAGGGCAGCGGGAAGTGGATCAGCCGTACTCCGGCGGAGGGCGGCAGCTCGATCTGCGCGCTCTGCCCGGCCATCTCGACGGTCACCGAGGCGGGCCGGCCGGCGGTGTAGGCGAGCCCGGCCACCGCGTCCGGGCCGCCGAAGCTCACCACCTCCGGCCAGTACACCGCGCCGTCCACCATGGCCAGGCACTTCTTGCCCGGCGGCGGCACCTGGGCGAATCCGGCGGTGACGCTCACCGGCACCAGCCGCCCGGCGTCGTCGAACACCAGACCGCGCGAGGTCGGCTCGGGCACCCGCATCCGGGCCCGCAGCTGCGGGGAGGCCAGCGGGGCCAGCAGGTGGTGGCTGAGCCGCCGCTCGCCGTTCCAGGGCAGCACGATGCCCTCCGGCAGCGGCCGGGAGAAGATCACCGCGTCCGCCGGGACGGCGGCCAGCGCGGCACGCGCGTTGCCCAGGTAGGCGCGCACCCGGTCGCCGGACAGGGTGTCCCGGAAACCCTGGACCGAGACCACCGACAGGGTGAGGTACGCCCCGGCGGCGAGCCCGGCGGCCAGCGGCGGCGCGATGCCCGCCGGGACGGGCCGGCGGTAGGCGTCCGGCTCGCCGCGCAGCGGCAGCAGGCTGAGCGCCAGGCAGACGGCGAACACCATGACGGCGTCGGCGACGTACCGGGTCTCCGCGCCGACCAGGCCGGTCACCGTACCGCGGGCGATCACGGTGGGCAGCGCGTCGGCGAGCAGCAGGTAGCCGGCCAGGATCACCCAGGCCCGGCCGGCCCGGCGCCGGTAGATCAGGCCGGCCAGCAGCAGCGCGGCCAGCACCGCCCAGGCGGCGGCGATCAGCGGGGTGGGCGGGTCGGCCATGCCGCCGGTGGACGGCAGCGGCCGCGGCCCCCATGACAGCGGGCCGCCGACCGCACCGGCCGGGGCGGTCCCGCCGAGCAGCCGGGCGACAAGGTCGGCGGCGACCCCCGGGTCCGGCGTCGCGGCGCCCTCGCCGGGCGCGGTGTCCTGCCGGGACAGGTAGAGCGCGGCGTAGCCGGCCATCAGCAGCAGGTGGGCCAGCCATGGCGACCAGTGCTCGCGCAGCTCGCGGGCCAGCGAGGTGAACCACCCGTCGTCCCGGCCGCTCTCCCGGCGCAGGTAGGCGGTGGTGAGCGCGAACAGCAGCAACGGCAGGAAGACCGCCTTGGTGCTGAACGCCATCCCGAAGATCACCCAGCCGAGCGCCCGCCAGGCGTGCCGGTCGCCGGCGCCGCGCGCGTGGCGCAGCTGGGCCGACAGCGCGAGCACCATGGCCAGCTGCAGCGGGACCGCGTTGATCGCGGCCGACCACCAGCTGAACGCCGGGATGGTCAGCGGGCAGATCAGGTAGATCGCCAGCGGCAGCAGGATGGCCGGCCGGCGGCCGAACATCGACCACAGCAGGCGCAGCACCAGCAGCGACACCAGCGCCTGCAGCAGGAAGGTCACCGCGGCCACCAGCAGCCAGTCGTAGGCGGCCAGCCGGGACTCCACCCAGGTGAGCGCCATCGCGCCGGGCATCAGGTGGCCCTTGTGGATGCGGAACAGGAAGTCGAAGGTGAGCTCGTGCTCGTAGGCGTCGCCGACGAACAGCAGGTCGTCCTCGATGAAGTAGGCGTCGCGCAGGACCGGCACCCGCAGGGCCAGCGCGGCGGCGACCAGCAGCAGCCCGGC
The DNA here is from genome assembly GCF_016863395.1 of Sphaerisporangium rufum. Lineage (GTDB taxonomy): Bacteria > Actinomycetota > Actinomycetes > Streptosporangiales > Streptosporangiaceae > Sphaerisporangium > Sphaerisporangium rufum. The sequence continues at coordinate 146,279 of NZ_BOOU01000003.1, forward strand.
GGCGAGCACCGGGTCGCCCAGCCGGCGGATCCATCCGGGGTAGGGGACGCGGACGGCCGGCCGCGCCGGCCCGCCGCCGGTGACGGTGTCCGGCACCGATCCCTCCGATCACGGCCGATGGGCTACTCCTGGGTAACGGACACCCTACGAGCCCCCCAGACCATCCGCAACGCGGTGTTATGCTCCCTGGCACCCCATTCATCCGGACATCCCGGAGCAGCCCCGTGGAGACCTCCCAGCCGCCGTTCCGCGCCACCCTCGGCCGGTCGATCCGGCTGTTCGGCGCGTTCCGCAAGGAACAGACCGACCCCGACCACTTCTACGGGACGCTGGCCCGCGACACCGCCGCGCAGCTCGCCACCTATACCGACCTGTCCGGCGCGCTGGTGGCGGACGTGGGCGGCGGGCCGGGCTACTTCACCGACGTGCTGCGGGCGCACGGCGCGCGCACGCTGTGCGTGGACTGCGACGCCGGCGAGATGACCGCCCGGGACGGCGCGGTGCCGGAGGGGGCGGTGCTCGGCAGCGCGCTGGCCATCCCGCTGCGCGACGGCGCGGTGGACGTGTGCTTCTCCTCCAACGTGCTGGAGCACGTGCCCGACCCGTGGCGGATGGCGGAGGAGATGGTGCGGGTGACCCGCCCCGGCGGCATCGTGTACCTGTCGTTCACCAACTGGCTGTCGCCGTGGGGCGGCCACGAGACCTCGCCCTGGCACTACCTCGGCGGGCACCGCGCCGCCCGCCGGTACCAGCGCCGGCACGGGCGGCGGCCGAAGAACCTGTACCAGCGGAGCCTCTACCCGGTGTCGGCCGGCGCGGCGCTGCGCTGGGCGCGCGGCCGGCGCGACGCCGAGCTGCTGGACGCCCGGCCGCGCTACCACCCCTCGTGGGCGGCCGGGGTGGTCCGGCTACCCGGCGTCCGCGAGATCGTGACGTGGAACCTGCTGCTGGTCCTGCGCCGCCGCTGATCCCGCGCCGGGCCGGCGCCGGCCGGCCCGCCAGGCCACCAGGGCCGGCACGACCAGCAGGACCAGGCAGCCGGCGGGCAGCACGTCCCGCACCAGGACCGCCCAGCGGCGGAACCCCTGCGCCACCGCCGCCCGCGCCTCGACGTCGCCGGGCTCGGTCACCAGGTCGGCCTGGAAGCTCACCGCCCGGTCCACCTGGTCGGCGGTGCGCAGCGTGTCCAGCCGCCGCTCCGCGATCTTCACCGGCAGGCCGCTCTCCGGCTCCACCCACAGCGTGCGGGTGATCCGTACGTACCGGGCGGCGGCCGCCGCCGCCGGCAGGCCGAGGGCGCGGCCGGGCACCTCGCCGGGCAGGTCCTCCACCTTCACCGGGCCGGCGGTGTAGGCGTAGCGGTACACCGGCAGCCCGGCGACGGTCTCGGCGCCCTGGTACCGCAGCGTCGCCTGGCGGCGGAGCACCGGGTCGAAGATCGGGTAGCCGCGCGGCTCGGCGCCCCGGGGCAGCTGGAAGGCCAGCCCGGCCTGCCGGACCGCGGTGTCGTCGTCGACGTAGGCGTCGCAGCAGGCCACCCCGAGCCCGGTACGGCGGTCGAACGCCGTCCGGCGTTCGTGGTAGTCGATCCGCCCGCCGTAGGCGGTCTCCACCGAGGAGAACTCCACCCACACCGCCGTCCGCGCGGTGCCGGCCACCGGGTCGCCGTACAGGGCCACGGTCGCGGTGACCGGCACGCCGGTGCGCACCCGGAAGCTCGCCGGGTCCAGGTAGGTGGCCGCCGGGGCGGCCATCCGGTAGGTGACGCGCTGCTCCAGCGGCAGCACCGTGCCGCCCGGATAGACGTAGGCGCGCAGCAGCACCGCCATGGTGACCAGGAACGTCGCGGCGACCAGCGCCGCGGTGCGCGCGGCCCGGGCCGGCGTCATGTCCGCGCCTCGGCCGGTTCGGACGGCCCGCCCGGCTCGGACGGTCCGCCCGGCTCGGACGGCCCGCCCGGCTGGGACGGCTCGGCCGGCTCGGACCGCTTGGACGGCTCGGACGGCTCGGACGGCCCGTCCGGATCGGCGGGCTCGGCCGGCTCTGACGGCCCTGCGGGCGTGGACGGGACGGTCGGGCCGGCGGGCCCGGGCGGCTCGGCCGGTCGGGGCGCGCCTCGGGCGGCGGGCGGGGACGGTGCCGGCGGTGCGGCCGGCGGCCCGGCGGACGGCAGCGCGGCGAGCAGCCGGGCCACGACCAGCAGGCAGCACGCCTGGGGCACCGGCCCGGCCAGCGCGTCCACCTGCCAGGCGATACCGATCGCGGCGCTCACCCCGGCCGCCACCAGGGCGGCCGCCGGCGGCCACGGGGACATCGCGGCCCGGGCCAGCCGGCGCGCCCGGCCCCGGCCGGCGTGCTGGGCGGCCAGCACCCGGGGCAGCCACAGGCCGGCCGCCGCGATCACGGTCACCGCCGCCAGGCCGGCCGCTCCGCCGGTCCACAGGCCGACCAGCGGAGCGGCCGGCAGCACAAGGCGGGCGCGCGGCCGGGCCGGACCGACCGGGGCGGGCGGCGGGCGGCGGCGCCGGGCGGGCACCGCGGCGACCGCGGCCACCAGGGCGACCAGGCCGAGCCCGGCGGCGAGGGCGGTCCGGTAGGCGGGGTCGGGCTCGTAGCGCAGCACCACGGTGCCGCGGCCGGGCGGCAGCAGCCACGCCTGCCGCCAGCCGTCCAGCCGCACCGGGGCGAGCCGGGCCCCGTCCCGGTAAGCCTGCCAGCCGGGGTTGTGGTTCTCGTTGACCGTCAGGTAGGACGGCCCGGCGGCGTCGACCGCCAGGCGCCGCTCGGCCGGTCCCCAGCTCTGCACGCGGGCGGCCGCCGCCCGCACGGCCGGCCGGGCCGCCGTGCCCTCCCGGCGCAGCACCACCGAGCGGATCCGGAAGGCGTCGCCGGTGGACGCGCCGACGTAGGTCATGCCGGGGACGAGCCGGACCGGGGCGCAGCCGGCGTAGCTGACCGGCCGGCCGTTCAGCACGTCGTCCAGGGTGCCGCCGACGACCCGGGTGGGCACGGTGGTGCCGTCCACCGACAGGGTCGGGCCGTACCCGCAGGGCAGCCGGAGCGGCAGGCCGCCGAGCCCGCCGAGCGGCGACACCCCCGGGATGGTCACCTCGGCGACCTCGATGGCCCGGGACGCCGGCGCGGTGAACTCGATGGACAGCCGGCGGGTGGTGATCTCCGGGAAGGTGATCCGGCCGTCGCCGCCGACCCAGGCCCGCACCGCGCGCGTGCCGGCGCGCAGGGTGACCCGTACCGGCGGCTTGCCGAGGAAGGAGTCGGGGAACAGGACCTTGATCTGGTCGAACGAGCGCCGCCTGCCGAGGTCCAGGGTGAGGGTGGGCCGGCGATCGAACGGCTGGGCGTACCACAAGGTGCGCACGTCGCCGTCCAGCGCGGCCCGGCCGAGCACCGCCGGATGGTCGGTGAGCGTGGAGGACGCGGTGACGTGCGGGAACACCGTGGGCAGCGTGGTCAGCAGGTCCGCCGACCGCGGGTCGGTGAGCACCGCGGTGCCGCCCAGCGTGCGCGTCTCGGCGGTCTCGACGGCGAACAGCCGCTGCAGCCCGTAGCCGTCCTCGCCGAGGATCTGCAGCCGGTCGGCGCAGGTCCAGGCGGAGGTGCCGCGCATGCAGGCCGGCGCCGCCCCCGGCGAGGTGAGCAGCACGGTGCCCGCACCGCCACCGGCCGGGCCGGGCACCGCGATGGCGCGGCCCGGCTCGACGCCGGGCACGGCCACCTCGGTGATCCCCACCCGGCCGCCGAAGGTGTCGGCCGCGCCGGGAGCCAGCCGGGTGATCTTGATCCGTAGCCAGGTGGTCCGGCCGGGCGGCGCGGCGACCAGTTGCGGGCCGCCCGCCTGCGCGACCGGGACGCGCCGGGCGCCGGCCGCGGTGGACACCTCGACCTCGGCGACCGGCGGCCCGATCGGGCCCTGTTCGAAGGCGATGGTGATGTCCTTGACCGGCACCGCCTCGACGAAGCGGACCTCCAGCCACTGACCGACCACGCCGTCCCAGCCGTCGGAGCGCCAGCCGGTGCGCGCGTCCCCGTCGAAGGCGGCGTACGGCAGCCGTCCGGGGTCGCGCTGCCCGGCGCCCGCGGTGACGTCGGCGTCGGAGGTCGAGGCCCGCACGTCGGTCACGCCCAGGTAGCGCGCGGCCGAGGTGCCGGACGACCAGGCCGGGTCCAGCAGGTCGGGCCCGGGGTCGGCCCGGCTCCCCTCCGGCAGGGTGGGCCCCATGCTGCGCCGGACGTCGCCGAACACCATCCGGCGGCGGCGCAGCGTGTCGGTGACCACGGTGTCCCCGGCCGGCACCCGGGCGGCGCCCGGCTCGTCGCCGACCAGCACCGGGGTGTCGTCGGCCAGCAGCCCTTGCTCGGCCATGGCGAGCACGCCCTCCGGCGCGCCGGTCATCCGCAGCGTGCGGCCGGCGGGCACCACCCCGGCGAGCGGCGCGGGGTCGGGCACCTCGAACACCTCCAGCGCCGGGTAGGCCTGGTCGAACCAGCCGGCCGCGGTGGGGTTGCGCAGTTGCCCGACCAGCGGGCCGAACTCGGCCACCTTGGCCAGGCCGGTGGCGTCCTGGACGGCCTGGTGCACCCGGGCCGGCCAGGCGGTGCCGAGGGTCTCCCGGGCCAGGTCGTTGCGCACCAGCAGGTACTTCACCCCGATCCGGCGCAGGGCCAGGGTGAGCCCCGGCGAGCCCTGGCCGTCGGAGAAGCGCTGGTCCACGCTCTGCATCAGCCGGGCCAGGCCGGGCGATCCCCAGGGCACGTTGGTGTGGGTGGCCCAGCGCACGGTGAGCAGCGACTGCATGGGCTCGTCCAGCGGCCGCCCCCACATGTACTCGCCGCGCTTGGAGCCGGGCACGGCGAGCACCATGCCGTCGCCGGTGGCGCGGTTCAGCCAGCCGGCCGCGTCCCGCCAGTAGGAGGGGATGTCGGCGAACGACCCGGGCGGGGTGATGCCGGCCGTGGCGACCGGCACCGCGGCCAGCGCGACCAGCCCGGCGCCGGCCCCGGCCAGCCGCAGCCGGACGGCCTCCGGGCGGCGCATCGGCAGCGCGGCCAGCCCGAGGGCCAGCGGCAGGCGCAGCAGGGCGTCGAACTTGTGCAGATTGCGGAACGGCGCGAGCGGGCCGTCCAGCAGGTCCTGCACCTGGCCGGCCCAGGGGAAGGCGATCGGCCCGGCGTGCCCGGCGGTGACGATGACCAGGCCGGCGAGCAGCGACAGCACCAGGAAGGCGCGCTCTGGGGTGCCGCGGCGGACCAGCCCGGCCAGGCCGGCCGCGGCCACCGCGGCGGTCGCCACCACCAGCCAGGGCCGGGTGGCCTGGTCGTAGGCGGCCGGCAGCCAGGCCTGGCCGTCCACCGGCAGGAAGGAGATCCAGCTGGAGGTGCCGCGCAGCGTGTTGAGCAGCGACGTCACCCCGGTGGTGGCGCTCGCCGTCTCGATGAACGGCAGGAACGAGAAGATGTAGCGGCCGAGCAGCAGCAGCGGGACCAGCCACCACATCGACACCGCCGCCACGCAGGCCAGCCACCAGCCGAGCAGCCGGCGGCGGCGCGGCCCGCCGGTCCGGGTCAGCAGGTACAGGCCCGGGACGACCAGGACGGCCAGCTCCGCGGCGGCGTTGACCCCGCCGGCGAACAGGAAGGCGAGCGCCGACAGCGCGGCGGCCCGCCGCGGGCTCGCCTCCGGGCGGCCGGCCGCGCGCACCAGCGGGAGCATGATCCACGGCAGCACCGCGCTCGGCTGGAACTCCGAGGAGTTCACGCCGGCCAGCGCCAGCGCGTGCGGCGCGAGCGCGTACGCCAGCCCGGCGAGCACGCGCAGGCCGGGACTGCCGATGCCGAGCGCGCGGGCCAGCCGCTCGACGCCGAGGAAGGCCGCGCACAGCACCAGCGTGATCCACAGCCGCTGGATGTTCCAGGCCGGCATGTCGAGCCAGCGGAAGAACGCGTAGAACGGCCCCATCGGGAAGAGGTAGCCGTAGGCCTGGTTCTGCAGGTGGCCGAAGTAGGCGCCGTCCCACAGGTGGGCGGCCCGGCGCAGGAAGCCGACCGGGTCGACGGCCATGTCGAGCTTGGTCTCCGGGACCAGCCGGCCGGGCGAGGTGTTGAAGGCGACCGCGGCGAGCAGCAGGCAGCCCGCCAGCAGGCGCAGCCACCGCCGCAGCCGAGCCCCGGGTGCCGCGGCGCCGGCCGTACCGGCCCTGCGGCGGCGCAGCCAGTCGTCGACCGTCAATTCGGTCCCTTGCCGGTGTCAGGGAATACGGGTCTCACCCGCGGCGAGCCGGAGAGCGAGCGCCGAGCGCTGTCCCTTTCGTCGCAGTTCATCCTGGATGAGCCCGGTCATCTTACTGCCCGTCCTGCCCCAGGAGAATTCGGCGGCCCAGGCCCGGCACGCCTGCTGGACCTCGGCCCGGCGCGCCGGGTCGGCCAGCTCGTCCAGCGCCCGGCCGACCACGTCCGCCAGCGACTCGCCGTCGCGGACCAGCCATCCGGTGACCCCGTCGCGCACCGAGTCGCGCAGGCCCGCCACGTCGTAGGCGACGGTCGGCACGCCGAGCGCGGCGGCCTCGATCACCGTGAGCCCCCAGCCCTCGAACTCCGAGGCGGTGACGTTCAGCCGGGCGGCGCCGAGCAGGGCGTTCTTCCGCGGTTCTGCCAGGTATCCGTGCACGGTGACCCGGCCGGCGGCGCCGGGGGCGGCGGCCCGGCGGGCCAGCGCGTCCTGCTCGGGCCCGCGCCCGACGACGTGCACGTGCAGGCCGGGCCAGGTGCCGGCCAGCGCGGGCACCAGATCCACCACGCGCTCGACCCGCTTGTGGCCGACCAGGCGGCCCAGGTAGACGATGGCCGGGTCGCCGGCGTCCTCGCCGTCCCTGGCCACCGCGACCGGGCGGGCGGCGGGGCTGCCGTTCGGCACGATCTCGATCGGCGCGAGCCAGCCGAGCCGGTCGCGCAGCTCGGCGCGCGAGGACGCCGAGACGGTGACGGTGGTGCGGCGGCGGTAGACCAGCCGGGCGACCGGGCCCTCGACGAAGCAGCCGAACCGGGCGATCCATCCGGGGAAGAAGGCGCGGAACTGCCGGTCGTGCACGTGGTGGACCAGCGAGATGACGCGGGTGCGCCGGCTCACCACCAGGGGCGCGAAGAACGGGATGCCGTTCATGCAGTCGATGACGACGTCGAACCGGCGGCGGCGCAGCAACAGCCAGAGCGGGACCAGCAGGTAGACCAGATACCGGTTGCCCATCCGGCGCAGCTCGATGCCGTCGCGCGTCTCGCGGGCGGCCTGGCCGGGCTCGCGGCTGGTGGCGAAGTGCACCCGCGCGCCCTCGCCGGCCAGGTGGCGGCCGACCTGCCAGGCGTACTCCTCGGCGCCACCGGCCACCGACTGGCGCGGCTCGCGGAAGTTCAGCAGCGCGACCCGCACCCCGGGCAGCAGGCGCTCGCCCGCGCCGGCGTCCGGACCGGCCACCGGACCGGCCACTGGGGCCGGGCGCGGCCCGGGCGACCGGGGGGCCCGCCCCGCCTGCTGTGCGACCACGACGGCTCCTCCTGGTCCTTGTCCGGTCCTGATGGCACTCCACGGCCGGCCCCCGCGGGCATGCCGAAGTCGGCGCCTGGCGCGCGGGGATCATGCGGGACCGGCCGGCACCGGGCTCGCGATGCGGACCGGGCCGGAGAGATCTACCTGTTGCCGTAGTTGTAGAGCGGCTTGTTCGGCGGCTCCGGGCTGGGGGCGACCACGTTCACCACGCCCACCGACGCGCCGATCGCCAGCGCGACCCCGACGACGAGAGCGGCCAGCACTCGCACCATTGGGCTCTCCTTCCACTGTCCGACGCGTGGACCTGACACTAGAACGTGATACTGCTGCCAAGCCAGCTCTTTGGTCAAAACGTGATAAATGGACTTACCGTCCAGTATGCACGCACGGGTGCCGTCCGGCTAGCTCACAGCCGTAGCAGCAGCACCTCACCGCCCGCGAGAACCGCGGTGGCGCCAGGCAATCGGGAAGAGAACGTGTTCCTGTCCGGTCCGGCGACCAGGACGTAGCGCACCCCGGCCGCCCGCAGCGCCGGGGTGAGCGGGCCGGTCCCGGCGGCCAGGACCGCGCCGAGCCGGCGGGCCTCCCGGTCCTCGCCGCCGACCCGGATCACCCGGCCGTCGCGGTCCGCCACGGTGAGGGAGTCGTTCCACAGCACCCGGCGGGCGAACGCCTTGGTGGCCGGATCGAGGATCACCCGGCCGCCGTTCCAGCCGAACGCCCGGTGCGCGCCCCACGGCAGCGACAGCAGCGCGCCCGGCCGCGGATCACCGTTGACGATGCGCTGCGCCTGCCGCCACTCGGCCGGGTAGCGCACCGCGGCCAGCCGGCCGGCCGCGCCCCAGGCGAACCCGGGCAGCAGCAGCACCGGCACCAGCACGGCCACCACCGCCGGCACCGCCACCGCGGCCCGGCCGCCGCCCGGCCGCGGCCGGGTGACCCGGCCGGCCAGCAGGCCGAAGCCGACCGCCTGCACCACGGCGAGCGGCGCGATGTACAGCTGCCCGTCGCGCAGCGGGCCGAAGCCGGGCCAGCCGGCGATCAGCGCCCCGACCAGGCCGGGGGCGTACGCGCCGGCCAGCGCGACCGCCAGCCCGCCCGCCGCCGCCACCAGCAGCCCCGCCCGGCAGTCCGGCCATGCCCCCGGCGCGGGCCCCGACCTGCCCGGCAGTGCGACCGGCGTTCCCGGCGGAGCCGCCGGCCCCGGCACCCCCCGGAAGTACGGCGGATCCGGAGTACCCGGCGCACTCGGCAGGTCCGGCGGACCCGGTGGCGGGCCCGCCGGCCCGTCCGGGTTGCGGAATCCGGTGCCGCCGCCGCCAGGAACCGGCGCGCCGGGCTCCGGCCGGGTGGACCGGAACCCGGAGAGCCCCGGGAGACCCGCGAACGCCGCGACGGCGGCGGCCGCGACGGCCAGCCGGCCGGCGGCCAGCCACCAGGCGGCCTGGCCGGGCACCTCCGCCTGGGCGTTCCAGATGCCGCCCAGGCCGAGCAGGCCGCCCAGGGCGCCGAACGGCCCGTCGGCGCGCGGCGCGAACGCCGCCACCCCCGCGGGGTCGGTGACCGCGTCGGCGCGCAGCGCCGGCACCGCCCAGGGAAGGCTGAGCAGCGCGATCACCGCCAGCGCGCCGAGCGTCCCGCGCAGCCGGGCCGGTCGCGGCGCCGGGCGGGTGGCCGCCACCGGCAGCACGGCCAGCGCGGACACCAGCATCGCCTGGAACCCGCCGGCCGCCGCGGGCAGCAGCGCCACCGCGACCCGCCACGGCGGCCCGCCCCGCGCGGCGGCCCGCACCGCCCAGGGCAGCCCGGCGACACCGAGCAGCAGCGCCCACTGGCCGAGCAGCAGCCGCTGGGCGAGGTAGACGTTCCAGGCGTAGAACACCGCGGCCGCCACCTTGGGCAGCGTCCGCCGTCCCGGCACCAGGGCGGCGGCGCCGGAGCCGGCCAGCACGAACAGCCCGACCAGCACGATCTTCTGCAGCGCGGCGGCCGGGACGAGGTGGGCGAGCAGCGCCACCAGCAGGTCGCTCGGCACCGCGCGCGGGAAGCCGCCCGCGGCCAGGGTGAGCGGCGGGTCGGGCACGAAGACCATGTCATAGCGCAGCACGTAGCCCGGCCGCAGCGCCGGGCCGAGCGCGAGCAGCCCGGCGACCAGCGCCGCGACCGCGGGCGCGGCCCGCGCCAACCGGCGATCTCGCATGCCCTGGCCGTCTCCACTCGGCACCACCGACCCGGTCAAACTACCCCAGGCCCGGCGAAGCCTCGGGCCGGCCGCCGGAGGGTGGCGGTTCACCGGCACTCCGCGGCGGAGGCGCAGGTCAGCGCATCCCTTTCCCTGTCCCGGGTGGCGCAATACGACCGTTATTCCTATTTTCCTACTGGATATATAGGATTATCGCAGATCACGAACCCCAGATTCAGGGAGCGGCCATGGACGGCGGCCAGCGGCACCGCGTGCCCCTGCTGACCGACGCCGCCCGGCGGCGGGCCGACCGGGCGCGGCAGATCGCCGACCTGCTGCGCCGCCAAGTCATGGAGCGGCACTTCGACAGCGGCCACCTGCCGCTGGAGACCGCGCTGGCCCGGGAGTTCGGCACCTCCCGCAACACCATCCGCGACGCGCTCGACCTGATCCGCGAGGAAGGTCTCATCGACCGCTGCCCCGGCGTCGGCACCACCGTCGCGGGCGAGAAGTACCCGCACGGCCTGCACCGGCTGCTCGGGCTGGCCGAGACGCTGCGCGAGCACGGCGAGGTCGCCAACGAGGTCCGCACCATGGGCCTCATCCGCCCGCCCGCCGCGGTCAGCGCCCGGCTGCGCCTGCCCGCGGGCGAGCCGGTGGTCTACGTCGAGCGGCTGCGCCGGCTGAACGGCCTGCCGCTGTCCCTCGACCTCACCTACCTGGTACGCGAGCTCGGCGAACCGCTGTTCCAGGCCGACCTCACCCGCAACGACATCTTCGTGCTGCTGGAGCGGATCGCCGGGCAGCCGCTCGGCACCGCCGAACTCACCGTGGAGGCCGTCAACGCCGACGCGCACACCGCCGCGGTGCTGGACGCGGCGCGCGGCGCGGCGCTGCTCATGGTCGAGCGGCTCGCCCACCTGTCCGACGGCCGCCCGGTCGACCTGGAGTTCATCCGGTTCCGCGGCGACCGGATCACCATGAGCGGCCACCTGCGCCGGACCGGGGACGCGCCCGCGTCGCCCGGTCCGGCGGGGCCGGCCGGCGAGGAGGACCGATGACACTGGCCGGAAACCGCCTGGACGTCCCCGTCACGATCGACCAGGCGCTCTGCATCGAAGGCTGCACGCTCTGCGTGGACGTCTGCCCGCTCGACTCGCTCGCCATCCACGAGGAGTCCGGCAAGGCCTACATGTACGTGGACGAGTGCTGGTACTGCGGGCCGTGCGCGGAGCGCTGCCCGGTCGACGCCGTCACCATCAACATCCCCTACCTGCTGCGATGAAAGGACGCCCCGTGCGCCACCCCCACCACCGCGCCGGCCGCGGCGCCGCCGTGCTCGCCGCCGCGCTGGCCACCGCCGCGCTGGCGGGCTGCTCGGTCGCCGGGAACGCCTCCAGCGGCACCGGCACCACCCGCCTCGTCGTCGGGTACCAGTCCAAGACGATCAACACCGTGACGGCCGGCACGCTGCTGCGCTCGCTCGGCTACCTGGAGCGGCGGCTCGGCGGCAAGTACACCGTCGAGTGGCAGGACTACGACACCGGCGCGCCGATCACCGCCAAGATGGTCGCCGGGAAGATCGACATCGGCTCGATGGGCGACTACCCGCTGCTGATCAACGCCTCCCGCACCCAGGACGTCGCCGCCGCCCGCACCCGGCTGGTCTCGGTGACCGGCTACAACCTGCGCGGCGGGCTGAACAGCGTCGTCGTCCCGCCCGGTTCCAAGGCCCGGACGCTCGCCGACCTCAAGGGGACGAAGGTCTCGGCCAGCGTCGGCTCGGCCGGGCACGGCACCCTCGTCCAGGCGCTGCGCAAGGCCGGCGTCGACCCGGTGACCGGCGTGGAGACGGTGAACCAGCAGCCGCCGGTGGGCGCCTCGGCGCTGCAGTCCGGCGCCGTCCAGGGGTACGCGCAGTTCGTCGCCTGGCCGGGCCTGCTGGTCTTCCAGGACCAGGCGAAGTTGCTGTACGACGGGTCGGCGCTCGGCGTCCCCACCTTCCACGGCGTGGTGCTGCGCGAGGCGTATGCCAAGGAGCATCCCGAGGTGGTCCAGGCGTTCCTGCAGGCCCAGATCGACGCGACCCGCTATCTGCACCAGAATCCGCTGGCCGCCGCCGAGTCGGTCGCCAAGGCCACCGGGCTGCCGCCCGAGGTCGTCTACCTCTACAACGGCCCGAACGGCATCTCCACCTTCGACGTCACCCTCAAGCCGCAACTGCTGGCGGCGCTGGGCAAGGACGTGCCCTACCTGGCCTCCATCGGCAACGACTTCAAGCCCGTCGACGTGCCGCGCTTCGCCGACGACGCCTACATCCGCAAGGCCTACGGCGGAGGCTACGACGCGGCCACCGCCGCCACCGCCAACCCGGCGAAGATCACCGGCACCGACCCGGCCTGCGGGTTCCCGGTGGACGACCCCGCCACCGCCGGGGAGCTGTGGCTCCAGGGCGCCGCCCGTACACAGCCGGCCTCCACCCCGACCTGCCTGCTGCGCCAGATCCGCACGGCCGGCGGCCGGTTCCGCGCCGCGTACGTGCCGGACACCACCCTTGGCACCCGGTGGTTCGCCGACCGGTCGGTCTGGGTCCGCGACCCGGCGGTCGAGCGGGCGGAGCGGCGCTTCCTGCCGTTCACCACCCGGGAGGGCGCCGAGTCCTACCTGTCCGAGCACGGTCGCGCCAAGATCGTGGACTTCGACCACGCCGTGGAGCAGGCGTGACCGGGATGGACGCCGCGACGGCCGCGGCCACCCGCCCGGCCGCCGCCCGGCCCACCGAGCCGGCCGCGGGGCCGGCCGCTGAGATCCCCGCGCCGGTGCCCGCTGCCGGACGGCGGCGGCGGCCGGACGCCGCCGGCTGGCTGATCAGGGCGGCCGCGCTCGCCGCCGCCGCGGCGGCCTGGCAGCTGCTGACCACCGCCGACGTCACCTTCGGCCTGCGGTTCGACCGGCTCCCCTCCCCCGCCGAGGTCGCCGGCGCGTTCGCCGGCCGGCTGGGCTCCGCCCCGTACTACCTGGACCTGGCGCAGAGCGTGCTGCGCATCCTCACCGGCTTCGTGCTGGCCGCGCTGGCCGGGGTGGCGGCCGGGGTGCTGGTCGCCCGATCCCGCCGGGCCGGCGACCTGCTGCTGCCCGTCCTGGAGATCGTCCGGCCCATCCCGGCGATCGCGCTGGTGCCGATCGCCATCCTGGTCTTCCCGCGCGACGAGCAGGGCATCGTCTTCATCACCTTCGCCGCCGCGTTCTTCCCGATCATGGTGAGCACTCGGCACGCCGTCCGGGCGCTGCCCACCTCCTGGGAGGACGCGGTGCGCACCATGGGCGGCGGGCGGGCCCGGGTGCTGGCGAACGTCATCCTGCCCGGCGCGCTGCCCGGCGTCTTCGGCGGGCTGTCGGTCGGCATGGGGGTCGCCTGGATCTGCGTCATCTCCGCCGAGATGATCTCCGGCGAGTTCGGCGTCGGCTACCGCACCTGGCACGCCTACACGGTGGTCGACTACCCCGGCGTCATCGTCGGCATGGCCACCATCGGCGCGATCGGCTGGCTCGCCTCCGCCGCGATCGAGCTGCTCGGCCGCCGCCTCACCCGGTGGCTGCCGCGCGGCGGGGGCCGGCCGTGACCGCCCGGACCGCGGCCGTGGCGCCGGCGCGGACCGGCATGGCGGTCACCCTGTCCGGGGTGACCCTCGGCTACGGCCGGGCCGCCGTGCTGCGCGACATCGACCTCGACGTGCGACCCGGCGAGCTGCTGGTCCTGGTCGGACCGTCCGGCTCGGGCAAGTCCACGATCCTGCGCGCGATCGCCGGGCTGCTCGCCCCCGAGGCGGGCACGATCCGCGCCGACGGCGTCCCGGTGACCGGCCCCGGCCCGGACCGCGCGATGGTCTTCCAGGACGACGGACTGCTGCCCTGGCGCACCGTACGCGGCAACGTCGAGCTGCCGCTGAGCATCCGCAAGGTGGCGAGCGCCGAGCGGCGGCGGCTGGCGGACGGCTGGATCGAGCGGGTCGGCCTGGCCGGCTGCGCGGACCGGCTGCCGCGCGAGCTGTCCGGCGGGATGCGGCAGCGCGTCCAGCTCGCCCGCTCGCTGGCCGGCTCGCCGCGCGCCGTGCTGATGGACGAGCCGTTCGGCGCGCTCGACGCGCAGACCCGGGCCGGCATGCAGCGGCTGCTCACCGGGGTGCTGGCGCTCACCCCGGCCACCGTGGTGTTCGTCACCCACGACGTGGACGAGGCGCTGCTGCTCGCCGACCGGATCGTCGTGCTCGGCCGCGGCGGCGTCCGCGCCGTCCTCGACGTCCCGCCCGGCGCCCGCGCCGCCTCCCCCGCCGACCCCCCGCCCGCCGGTGCGCCGGGCGGCGTCCGGCGGGCGCTGCGCGACCAGATTCTGACCGAGCTGGAGGACACCGCGTGATGGAGATCCCGTCCCTGGACGACCGGCTGCACCTGTCGTGCGAGGTGCTCGTGGTCGGCGGCGGCACCGCCGGCACCATGGCCGCGATCACCGCCGCCGAGCACGGCGCCGACGTCGTGCTGCTGGAGAAGGCGCACGTCCGGCACAGCGGCGCGCTCGCGATGGGCATGGACGGGGTGAACAACGCCGTCATCCCCGGCAAGGCCACCCCCGAGGACTACGTCGCCGAGATCACCCGGGCCAACGACGGCGTGGTGAACCAGCGCACCGTCCACCAGACCGCCAGCCGCGGCTACGACATGGTGCGCCGCCTGGAGAGCTACGGGGTGAAGTTCGAGAAGGACGAGTACGGCGAGTACCACGTGCGCCGGGTGCACCGCTCCGGCAGCTACGTGCTGCCGATGCCCGAGGGCAAGGACGTCAAGAAGGTCCTATACCGGGTGCTGCGCCGCCGGGAGATCCGCGAGCGGGTGCGCATCGAGAACCGCGTCATGCCGGTGCGCGTGCTGGTCGAGGGCGGCCGGGCGGTCGGCGTGGCCGGGTTCGACACGCGCAGCGGGCGGTTCGTCACCGTCGCCGCCGGCGCGGTGATCCTGGCCACCGGCGCCTGCGGGCGGCTCGGCCTGCCGGCCAGCGGCTACCTCTACGGGACCTACGAGAACCCGGCCAACGCCGGCGACGGGTACGCCATGGCCTACCACGCCGGCGCCGAGCTGAGCGGCATCGAGTGCTTCCAGATCAACCCGCTGATCAAGGACTACAACGGGCCCGCCTGCGCCTACGTGGCCAACCCCTTCGGCGGGTACCAGGTCAACAACGCCGGCGAGCGGTTCGTGGACTGCGACTACTGGTCCGGCCAGATGATGGCGGAGGTCGCCCGGGAGATCTCCTCGGCGCGGGGCCCCATCTACCTCAAGCTCAGCCACCTGCCCGGCGAGACGCTCACCGCGCTGGAGAACATCCTGCACACCACCGAGCGGCCCACCCGGGGCACCTTCCACGCCGGCCGCGGGCACGACTACCGCACCCACGACGTAGAGATGCACATCTCCGAGGTCGGGCTGTGCGGCGGCCACTCCGCCTCGGGCGTCTGGGTGGACGAGAACGGCGCCACGACCGTCCCCGGCCTGTACGCGGCGGGCGACCTGGCCTGCGTCCCGCACAACTACATGATCGGCGCCTTCGTGTTCGGCGACCTGGCCGGCGCGCACGCCGCCCGGCACCGCACCACCGCCGAGACGCTGCCGGCCGATCAGATCGCGCAGGCCCACGAGCTGGTCTACCGGCCGCTGCGCAACCCCGACGGCCCGCCGCAGCCGCAGGTGGAGTACAAGCTGCGCCGCTTCGTCAACGACTACGTCGCCCCGCCGAAGACCGGCGCCAAGCTGGAGATCGCGCTGGAGACGTTCGACCGGATGCGCGACGAGATCGCCGCCATGGGCGCGCGCACCCCGCACGAGCTGATGCGCTGCGTGGAGGTGGACTTCATCCGCGACTGCGCGGAGATGGCGGCCCGCGCCTCGCTGGTACGCACCGAGAGCCGCTGGGGCCTCTACCACGACCGGGCCGACCTGCCCGAACGCGACGACAACGAGTGGCTGTACCACCTGAACCTGCGCAAGGACGCCGGCGGCGCGATGGCGTTCGTCAAGCGCCCGGTCGAGCCCTACCTGGTCCCGGTGGACGACTTCCGGCCACGGGGCGGCGCGCCGGTCGAGCTCGGCGCCTACGTCGCGCCGGCCCGGCCGCGGCCCCGGGCGGCCACCCGGCTGGCCGTCGAGGCCATCGGCCGCTCGCCGCGCATCCTGGACCTGATCCGGCTGGCCGACCGGCAGCCGCCGATCTCCGAGTTCGCCCCCTACCTGGCCGACCCCGACCCCAAGGTGCGCAAGGCGGCGATCGCCACCCTGACCGAGACCGCGCCGGACGGGGTGGGCGAGGCGCTGGCCGGCGCGCTCGGCGACCCGCACGGCCCGGTACGCCGTGCCGCCGCCACCGGGCTGCGCGAGCTGGTGGAGGTGCTGCCGGCGAGCCGGAGCCTCGGCGACCGCCTCCGGGACCGGGTGGCCGGCGACGACCCGGCGGTGCGCGCCGCCGTGCTGGACGTGCTGCGCGCGCTGCGCCTGGGCGACCCGGAGGTGTTCGCCGGCGCGCTCGCCGACCCCGACCCCGGAGTGCGGGTCGAGGCGGTGCGCGGCCTGGTCTCGCTGGACGACGCCGCCCAGGTGGAGATCGCCGCCGCGGACGCCGCCCGGGAGGTACGGGTGCAGGCGGCCCGCGGCCTCGGCACGATCGGCAAGCCACAGGCCGCGCCGGCGCTGGCGCAACTGGCCGGCGACCCCGACCCGCTGGTCCGCGCCGCCGCCCTGGAGGCGGCGGCCCCGCTCGGCTGCCCGGCCCCGCTGGCGGAGCTCGCGGAGGCGGCACTGGCCGGCGAGACGAGCTGGGAGGTGCGGGTGGGCGCCGCCCGCGCCCTGGCCGCCGCCCCGCCGGAACAAGCGGTCCCGCCGCTGGTCGCGGCGACGGCCGACGCCAACCTCGACGTGCGCAAGGCCGCCGTGCTCGCCCTGTCCGCCCACCTCGCCACCGCGCCCCCCGCCCCTTGGACCGCCGACACCCGGCCCGAAGCCCTCTCACCCGTCGATGCCCCTTCCGAGGCCACCTGGCACACCGTGGCCTCGCCTGGCACCGCGCTGTCCGCCACCGCCTGGCACGCCGAAGCGCTGCGCGCCCTGCGCGACGCCCGCACCGACTCCGACGCCGATGTCCGCGCCCACGCCCGCCGCGCCCTTACCCTCCCCACGCACCCGCCCACGGGCAGCGTGCACGACCGATCCGGCACGAAGACCATGGCGTAGACCGGCGTCGATTCACCTGTAGCGCGGAGACCCGGCGTCCACCACGCTGAGCACCCTGATGTCGTACGTGGAGGCGCTCGGCTGGACGTGGTGGCGACGGTGGACGACACCTCCTACAAGATCGCGTGACTCCGGGCGGGCGAAAGAGCTATTTGCCGGGTTCGGGGTCGCGGGGGAGGCCGAGCATGCGCTCGGCGATGATGTTGAGCTGCACCTCGGTGGTGCCGCCGTAGATGGTCATCGCCCGGGTGGCGAGCACGGCGCGGTTCCAGTAGCCCGGGTCGCCGAGCTTCATGTCGGCCGCCACCGTCGCCGCCGCGCCGAGCAGGCCCACCGCGCTCTCGGCCACGTGCTGGGCGTGCGAGGTGGACAGCAGCTTGCGCACCGAGGCGTCCGCGCCCGGCTCGGCGCCGGCGAGCTGGCGCAGCGTCACCCGCAGGCTGAGGGCGTTGATCGAGTGGCCCTCGCAGATCACCTCGGCCAGCTCCAGCCGTTCGGCCGGGGTGAGCTCGCGGCCGAGGCGGCCGGCCAGCCCGAGCAGGTCGGGCACCGACGAGCCGGTGCCGCCCGAGCCGGACGACAGCGACACCCGCTCGTTGGACAGGGTGTTGCGCGCGACCCGCCAGCCCTCGTTCACCTCGCCGACGACCAGCTCGTCCGGGACGAACACGTCGTCGAAGAAGACCTCGTTGAACAGGTTCTCCCCGGTCATCTCGACCAGCGGGCGGACGGTCACCCCGGTGGCCTTCATGTCCACGATGAAGTACGTGATGCCGTCGTGCTTGGGGCGGGAGGGGTCGGTGCGGGCGATGCAGATGCCCCACTCGGCGACGTGCGCGACCGACGTCCAGATCTTCTGGCCGTTGAGCCGCCAGCCGCCCTCGACCCGCTCGGCCTTCATCTGCAGCGAGGCCAGGTCGGAGCCGGCGCCCGGCTCGCTGAACAGCTGGCACCACACCAGCTCGCCGGACAGCGTGCGCGGCAGGAACCGCTCCTGCTGCTCGGGAGTGCCGTAGCCGACGATCGACGGCACCACCCAGGCACCGATGATCATCTGGGGCAGGCGCACCTTGGCCGCGCGCAGCTCCTGGTGGATGAGCACCTGCTCCAGCGGCGAGGCGCCGCGGCCCCAGGGCTCGGGTAGGTGCGGCATCACGAACCCGCGGCCGGCCAGCGCGCGCTTCTGCTCGCGGCCCTCCAGCGTGGCGACCTCGGCGATCTCGGCGCGGATGGCCGAGCGCAGCGACTCCGACTCCGCGGGCAGGTCGACCTCCATCTCGCGGGCGACCCCGGCCAGCGCGGCGCCGGCGACGGTGTCGGCCCACTCGGCGGACGGGCCGAGCAGCGCGCGCAGGGTGAGCGCGCGGCGCAGGTACAGGTGGGC
The DNA here is from genome assembly GCF_016863395.1 of Sphaerisporangium rufum. GTDB lineage: Bacteria > Actinomycetota > Actinomycetes > Streptosporangiales > Streptosporangiaceae > Sphaerisporangium > Sphaerisporangium rufum. Next base: position 164,678 of record NZ_BOOU01000003.1, read on the forward strand.
GTCGTGCTCGAAGGTGTAGCCGATGCCGCCGAAGATCTGGACGGCGTCCTTGGCGCACTGGACGGCCGCGTCCGGGGCCATCACCCCGGCGATGGCGGCGGCGTACTCCAGCTCGTCGCCCGCCGCCCGGGTGGCGTCCCAGACGGTGGCCCGGGCCTGCTCCAGCGCGACCAGCATGCGGGCGGCCTTGTGCTTGACCCCCTGGAACTGGCCGATGGGCCGGCCGAACTGCACCCGGACCTTGGCGTAGTCGGCGGCGGCCCGCACGCACCAGGCGGCCAGGCCGGCCGCCTCGGCGCCGAGCAGGACCGCGGCCAGGGCCCGCACGTCCGCCCGCCGCAGGCCGGTCAGCACCCGCTCGGCAGGCACCGCCACCTCGGCGGCCTCGACCCTGGCCACGCCGCGGGTGAGGTCCAGGCTGCTGATCGGGGTGACGGCCAGGTCGGCGGCGGGCAGCGCGACCCACTCCTCGCCCTGGCCGGTGCGCACCGGGAGCACCAGCACGTCGGCCAGGGCGCCGCCGAGCACCGGCTCGGCGATGCCGCTGACGGTCAGCCCGCCACCGGCGTCCCGCTCGCCGGTGAGGGTGCCGGTGAAGGCGACGGCACCGGTCAGCGAGCCGTCGGCCAGGCCGGGCAGCAGTTCGTCCCGGGCCTTGCCCTCGGCGGCCAGGACGGCGGCCGAGGCGAGCACCGTCGGGACGAAGGGGCCGGGGGTTACGCGCTCGCCGAGCGCCTCGACGGCCACCGCGGTCTCCAACAGGCCGAAGCCGCCACCGCCGTACTCCTCGGGCACGTGCAGGCCGAGCAGCCCCTGGCCGGCCAGGCCGTCCCAGAACGGCGGGCGCTCCTCGCCCTCGGCACCCACCGCCGCGCGCACGACGCCGGCGGAGACATGGCGCTCCGCCCAGCCGGCCACGGACTCCCGGAGCGCCTCGTGCTCCTCGCTCAACCCGATCCCCATTGACACCCTCCGTCCGGTCCACCCACCGACAGGCAGAACCATATTCTAGAAGATGCTTCCAAGGCCATCCGTCGCGCGGCGATCAGCCGGCCCGGGCGGTCCAGTAGAGCATGTTGAGATCGTGGTCGAGCGCCTTGCGGGTGTCCGGCACGTTCGCGAAGATCATCGCAGGCTTCTTCTTGGCGGTGCCGATCACCATGACGTACGCCTGGGAGGTGCGCTTCTTGCCGTCCACCGGGTAGGTGACCTTGTAGCCGAGCATCCAGCCGGGGCCGTACCGGGCACGCTGCGACACCGTCCAGGAGAATTTGGCCCCCGGGGGCTGGTAGCGGAGCGTCCACTTCACCACCCGGCCGGCCAGCGCCCGGTACTGGGCGTCGGTGACCGGCGCGGTCCCGACCGTCACCGGCACCGGAGCCGAACCGATCATCGCGCGCGGCGGCGTGGCGGCGCCCGCCTTCTGCCCGGCCGTGAACGGCGCGCCCAGCGACGCCTTCTTCCACGGCGCGCCGAATCCGGCGTAGCTGACGCCGGCCTTGCGGTCGACCACGTAGGACAGCACCGGAGTGCCGGTGCCGGTGAAGACCGTCATCGCCCGGGCGGCCGGGACCTTGGGCACCGCGATGGGCGGCGGCGCGGTGGTGCTCGGCGCGGCGCCCCCGCCGGCCTGGGACGGCGCGGCATCCGGCTCGACCGCGGGCCGGTCCCCGGAGAACAGCGTGAAGATGAGCACCACGATGACCACCGTGGCCAGCGCCGCGCCGGTCGCGTAGACCGTCCGGATCGGGATGTCGCCGATCCGCAGCAGGGCGGCCTCCAGCGGGCGCGGCAACCGGGAGCGCCGGGCGCGGACCGGTGGCGGCGCCGAGGGCACCGGCCGCTCCTCCAGCGGTTCCCACTCCTCCGCCGCCGCCGCGGCGGGCCTACCGGCCGGGGAACCGGCCCGTTCCCCGGCGTCCGGTGCTCCCGGCGCCTCGGCGGCAGCGGCGGCGGCCGGCCCGGCGGGCGGCCGCTCCGGCCCGAGATCAGGCTCGGCGGCCGGCCCTCGGCGGCCGGGCCGGAGGAACGGTCCAGCGGGCATGCGCAGATGCGCGGTGGTGGCGTCGTCCCGCGGCTCGCCCGCGAACTCGTCGTCCACCGGCTCGTCGTCCACCGGCTCGGCGTCCACCGGCTCGGCGTCCACGGGCTCGGCGCTCTCGGCCTCCGCATCCGCGGCCCCCGCGTCCTCGACGTACGCGGCACCGGCGGACCGGTCGTCGCCGGGCCGGTCATCCGCGCTCTGGTCAGCGGCGGGCCGGCCGTCCGTGGGCCGGCCGGCCGCGGCCTGGTCATCGGCGGGCTCGGCCTTCGCCGGCTCGGCGGGGATGGACGGTATCCGCCAGTTCGTCGTCGCCGCCTGGTCCGGCGGGTCCGCCTCCGCGGCGCCGGCCGGCTGATCGTCCCTGGCACCGGCAGGGCCGGCCGGGGCACGCGCGGCGGCGGTGGCGGCCTCGATGACGGCCCGTGCCTGGCCGGCGCTCAGCTGCGGCATCGGCGTGGTCGGCGCTTCGTAGGAGGGAACGTGAGCCGGAACCCGCCCTTTTCCAGGGCGGCCAGAGGAGTTCTCCGCACCGTCCGCCATGTGCGCAGACTACGTCACGCGCCGGTGCTCTCGCGGCCCTCGATCCCGGCCCTCGTCCGGCGCCGGGTGCGTTTCCGCAGGTAGATCGGCCGTTGCCTGGGTGAAGAAAATCACGCTCCGCGTCCGCCGCCTGGTAGCGACCGGCAAAGATCCCGACATTGGTGATGAACAGCGAGTAGCTTCACTAGCCTCGGGAATCACCCATTGCATGAAAAGGAGTCCAGGAACCCGTCGGATCCGACATGTCGGTCGACAGGCCATCTCGGTGGGGATGGCCGGACTCCTGGTCGCCGCCGGCGGATGCGGCCCGGTCGCACCCCCCACCGCCACCGGCACCGCGACGGAGACCGCGAGCGCGACCGATCGCGCCACCGGCGACGGGCCCGGGCGGACCGAGACCCCGCGATCGCTGGTCGCCGAGGAGCAGGCCTACGAGCAGGTCATCTCCCAGGTACTGCCGTCCATCGTGCAGATCACCACCAAGAACGGCCTCGGCTCGGGCATCGTCTACGACACCGCCGGCCACATCGTGACGAACGCCCACGTGGTCGGCCGGTCCCGCAGCTTCGAGGTCACCCTGTCCACCGGCGGCCGGTCACGGCGGGCCGACCTGGTCGCCTCCTACCCGCTCGGCGACCTCGCCGTCATCAAGGTCGGCGACCGCACCGGGCTCAGCCCGGCGACGTTCGGCGACTCGACCAGGCTCAAGGTGGGCCAGATCGTGCTGGCCATGGGCAATCCGCTGGGCCTGTCCGGCAGCGTGACCAACGGCATCGTGTCCGCCCTGGGGCGCACGGTCACCGAACCGCAGGGCGAGGGTTCGCCGGGGGCCACCATCACCAACGCCATCCAGACGTCGGCGTCGATCAACCCGGGCAACAGCGGCGGCGCGCTCACCAACCTGTCCGGCGAGGTGATCGGCGTGCCCACGCTGGCGGCGGTCAATCCGGACATGGGCGGCGGGGCGGCGCCCGGCATCGGATTCGCCATCCCGAGCA
>NZ_BOOU01000004.1 GCF_016863395.1 Sphaerisporangium rufum
CGCCAAGGACGTCGCCGAGCAGATCATCCGGAACGGCCGGGTCGTGAACACCCGCCGGGCCGCGCTGGGCGTGCGGATCAACACCGTGGTCGACGTGGAGGGCCGGCCGATCGGCGTGGGGGTGGCCCGGGTGGAGCCGGGCAGCGGCGCGGCGAAGGCCGGCATCCGGGCCGGTGATGTCATCACCGGCGTGAACGGCAAGGCGACCCCCAACGCGTCCACGCTCACCGAACTGGTCGCGGGCCTGCGGCCGGGCGACCAGGCGCGGGTGGCCCTGCGGCACCCGAACGGCCGCACCGAGACGGTTACCGTCACGCTCGGCACCCTCCCTGGCGGCTGATCGCTATAGCCTGGAACCAGGGATGGCTAGTAACGATGCATTTGTGCCAGATTTTGCTGGTTTACCGGTAGGTAAATAGTAGATTATGAGCCATGCGAGTACTGGACGTGACCCCGGATGCGCTGCGGCTGCTAGCCGGTCGGTTCGACATGTTCGCCGGTGATGTCGGCGCGGCGGTCGGCGCGGCCGAGCAGCGCCTGGCCGCCATCGGCCCCTTCTGGGGGAACAGCCCGGCCGGCCAGGCGTTTCATCGCGGTGACGGCCAGGGGCCCGGCTACGACCGCATCCAGGACGAACTCCCCCGGGACCTGCGCGCGCTGGCGGCGGCGTACACCGGCATCCGCCACCGGCTGGCCCGGATCGCCGACGACATCGAGGTCACCGACTGGGCGTCGATGGCCCGGTTGCCGGAGCCGCCCCGATGATGCCGGGCCGATCCGCCCTCTTCCCGGCGGCCGCCTACGGCATCGCGGGCTTCGTCCAGTTCACCATCATGGCCGACTGGCCGGACGGCGATCCGGACGGCGCCCGGGAGGCCGCGGTCGTCTGGCGATCCCTCGGTGATCAGATCGACCGGATCGGCCAGGACGCCACCCGGGTGGCGTCGCGGGTCTGGACCGAGCACCCCAGCCAGGGCACCGAAGCGTTCCAGGCGGTGTGGCAAGGCGCACCGTCCGGTGGTGTCGGGACCTACCCGCGGGAGGTCGCGAACTACTGCCGGCGGGTGGCGCAGGGCTGCGAGGACTATGCCGACGCGCTCGAGAGCGCGCAGCGGGCGCTCCGCGCGATGGCCTACGCCAGCTGGGCCCAGCTGCTGTTCGCCGCGTCCTGGCCCTGGACGGGCAGCCTCTTCGCCAAATGGCTGATCGACCGGCTGCACCGGAAGGTCGTGGCCCAGGTGCTGCTCCGGGCTCTGGAACGCACCCTGGGGAAGATCGTCACGTCGAAGATGGAGAGCTACGTCGTCGGCAGCGCCGTCTTCGCGCTGGGGGACGAGGCCCTCGCCGTCGCCGCCCGGGGGGTCAACGGCGTGGACCAGGGCTCGCTCGGCGACAACGCGCTCGCCACGCTGAAGGACTTCGGCGCCTGCCTGGTCTTCTTCGGGGTCTGGGACCTCACCAAGCTCGGGCCGATGCAGAAGGTGTTCCGCAACAACGACCTCGGTGACTACGCCTCGTTCTACGCCGGCTCCACCGCCTACACGATCGCCTATAACGTGGAGAGCGGCAAGACGGGCACCGACGTGCTGCCGACCACCAGCCAGCTGGTGGCCAAGCTGCTCATCGGCACCGGCCAGCGCGGCAAGGACCCCGGTTACCCGCCGAAACGCTGACCTGGCCGTCCCTCCCCCGATCTCAGCCGCGGGGCGGGGTCGCGCCACCGTGACAGGCGCAGCCGGCCGCCGCCGTGGACGCCGGCATGGGCTCCTTCGCCGCCGCCAGCACGTCGTCCAGCATGCGGCGCCGCCGTTCCTCGTCGATCAGCCGGCCGCGCACGACGACCGCCTCGATCCGGGTGGTGTTGCGGATGTCGCGCAGCGGGTCGGCGGCCAGCAGGACGAGATCGGCGACCTTGCCGCGCTCGATGGTGCCCTGGTCGCGCCGGCCGAGCTGCCGGGCCGGCTCGGCCGTGGCGGCCTGCAGGACGCGCATGCCGCTCAGCCCCGCCTCCGACAGCAGCCGCAGCTCGTCGTGCAGGCTGAACCCCGGCATCACGTAGGCGGTGCCGGTGTCGGTGCCCGCCAGCAGCGGCACACCCTCGCGGTCCAGCTCGGCGACCAGGCGGAGCCGGCGCTCGAACAGCTCCCGGCGGGTCGCCGCGTGCTCGGCCGGGCGCCCCTTCAGGTACACCTCTTGAAGCTGCCAGGCCCACATGTCCCGCATCTGCTGGGGGAGGTAGCGGTACCGCGGGTCGTCGGCCGGTATCTCGGAGGTCACGTCGACGACCCGGTGGTTGGTCAGCGTGGGCGTGAGCCGGGTGCCGTTGCGGGCCAGGCGGTGGAAGACCCGCGCGGCCTTGACCCGGTCGTAGCCGCGCGCCGCCTCGTACTCCAGGGGGTGCATGCGGTTGTACCAGCCGGCGTAGTCGCCCGGCCCGACGGGCACGTCGGCGATCGCCGCGCGCAGCCGCCGCTCGTCGCGCGTGGTGTTGAACCAGACGGCGAACAGGTGCTCGATGGTGCGCAGGCCGGCGTCGCTGGCCTCGACGAAGGAGACGAAGTCCGGCACGTGGCCGAGGAAGGGGATCCGCTGCCGGCGCGCCTCGCCGGCCAGGGCGAGGAAGGACGCCCGGCTCAGCCGGGTGTAGGTCTTGATGAAGTCGGCGCCGGCCGCCTTCTCCTGCCGGACCGCGGCCCGGGCCTCCCCGGCGTCGGCCACGCTGACGTACGGCGGCCCGATGCCCTCCCACAGCGACGGCGCGCCGTCGATCAACCGGCTGCCGATGACCGAGCGCGGGCCGAGGCGGGTGCCGGCCTCCACCTCCCGGCGCCACCCGCTCAGCACCGGGTTGGCGCTCATCTCGCGCACGGTGGTGACCCCGTTGGCCAGGTAGAGCGGCGGATAGATCCGCTCCAGCTCGGTCGAGTGGACGTGCATGTCCACCAGCCCGGGGATGAGGTACCGGCCCTGCCCGTCGACGACGGTCGCCCCCGCCGGGACCGCCACCGACCGCACCGGACCCACCTCGGCGACGCGGTCCCCGCGGACCAGCACCGTCATGTCGCGGGCGGCCGGCCGGCCGGTCGCGTCGATGACGGTCACCCGGGTGATCGCCAGGACCTGGCCCCCCGCCGGACCGGTGGGCCGCCCGGCGGCCGCGGCCCGCCCCTCGCTCAGCACCACACCCGCCGCCGCGCCCGCCACGCCTGCCAGTACCGCCCGCCGCGAAACATCACTTGCCACATCCGGCTCCTCAGCTGTCCGTCGTACGCCGACAGCCTGCCCGGATCGCGCGGCGCCGGCGATCAGGGCCACCGGCCGAGCGGGGGTAGGGCCTGCCCTACCCCACTGGTGGGGTCCACCGGATCGGGCCCGGCGCGGATGGCCGGACATGCGAAAACGGCGGTGTCCACATGGACACCGCCGTCATCACCCGGCCCGGCCGCCACCGCTCCGCGTGCGGAGCCGTGGCGGCGAGGCCGGCAAAGGGGTGGAGGTGGCGGGAATCGAACCCGCGTCCTTCAACACCACGACAGGGCTTCTCCGGGTGCAGCCTGCTGCGCTTTTCTCGGCCCCGGTGATCTCGCAGGCGAGTCACCGACGGGCTCAGTCACTGTTAGGTTTCCCTATCGGCCCCGTGACCGGGTCGAGAGGTTGAGCCTCCTAGCGATGCCAGATCCGGGCCGGAGGCGCTCCCGGGCTGACAAGGGCGAGGTCCTCGCTCAGGCGGCGAGGGCCATCTGGCCCTGAGTGCGCGTAGAATTGGCACTTGTTTTTTGCGGTCACAGGATTAACGAGGTTATGTCCGCAGTCCTCGACCCGCTTCCCCTGGCGCGACATGTCGAAGTCGAAACCAGTCACCCCCCTGTTGAGTTGTCAACCGCCCGCCTTGCGCGAAGGCCGGCGACCTGACGATACTCCACAGAACACCGCCGGCGCCAACTTGATTCCCCGCCCGGCGCCTGGCATGCCGAAACCCCCGGAGCGCGGCACGAAGCGCACGCCCCGGGGGCCGACCGGCAGGGTCGAGCCGGTCCGGACGGCAGGGCCTCCCCCGAGATGAAGCCCTGGTCTCATCACGGCGACTGAGTCCGCAACCCCCAAGCGGTGCCCAGTCACTCAGAAAGACGCGCGGAACGGCCCCGATGGTTGCTCGCCGTGCCCCTAATTTCGGTCAGGCCGAATCACAGGCGCGCGACGGCCGGCCGGCGGGGTCAGCCGGTCTGGCCGGCCCCGCGGAAGAACCGGCCGGCGACCCGGGCCGCGGCGGCCGGGTCGGCGGCCTCCAGCAGCACCGACACCGCGACGTCGCCCTGCCAGCCGACGAACCAGGACAGCTCGCGGCGGCGCTTGCCGTCGTCGAACCGGACCGTCGACACCACCCCGTGCACCGGCTCGCCGGGCGCCGCCGCCGCCGCGGCCGAGCCGGAGGTGACCCCGGCCCGCATCAGCCGGCGCAGCTCGGGCAGCGTCTTGGGGTCGAGCGGCATCGGCTGCGGCTGGGCCACCGGCTTGACGTCCGCGGCGAGGTCGGGTGAGGCGGGCGAGGTGACCAGGGACGGCGGGCGCCAGGCGCCGGAGGCCAGCGCGCCGGCGACCAGGGCCATGGACAGCGGGCTGACCCGCACCGACTGGCCCGCGATGACCTTGGCCTTGCCGGCCTCGCCGGTGACCTTCGGAACCTGGCCGCTGAAGGACCTCAGCGGCAACGACCACTCGCGGCCGATGCCGTACCGACCGGCGGCCTCCGCCAGGGCGGTGGTGTCGATGCGGCGGGCCAGCGAGGCCAGCGCGGTCACGCAGCCGTAGGCGAACCCGGTCGTGACGCTGGGCGAGGTGCCCGCCGGCGCGGCCGTCTGCTGGAACCGGGCGCCGCCCACCGTGCGGTCGGCCGGGCAGGGCACCTTCTGCCCGGGGTCCAGCCCGGCCTTCAGCAGGCCGTCGGCGGCGATGATCGAGAATGTGGTGCCGGGCGGGAACCGGCCGTTCAACGCGTCGGTCTCCTGGTCCAGCTGCTGGGAGCCCACCGCGAGGATCTTGCCGGTCGACGCCTGGACCGCCACCAGCGCGGCCGGGCCGGCGCCGTTGACCGCCAGGTCCGCCGCCATCTGCACGCCGCGGTCCAGGGTGGTGCGCACCGAGGGCACCCCGCGGCGGCCCGGCCAGGAGGCCAGCTCGGCCACCTGCTCGTTGGTCTTCAGGTCATAGGTGATGACCTTGGTGCCGGTGGAGCCGGTCAGCTGGTCCTGGTAGGCCTTCTGCAGGCCGTTCTGCCCCACCGTGTCGCCGGCCAGCTGCGGGCCGCCGAGCTGCTGCTCGGACTCGGGGGTGATCGCGCTGACCCGGCCGATGATGTCCGCGGGCTGGGCCGGTGCCACCGGCTGGGGCTGCTTTTTGACCTGCAGGCCGGGGATCTCGTCCAGCCGGTCGCTCAGCTGGGCGTACTTCTTGGCGCCGAAGGTGACCAGCGGCACGAAGTCCTGCGGCGGGGCCGAGCGGATCCGGCTGAGCAGCCGGTCCTGGGCGAACCCGGTCAGCTGGAAGAGCCGCTCGCACACCCCTTCGGGGTCCTGGACACCGGACGGGTGCACGCCCGCGACGAACAGCGTCTGCTCCTGCTGCAGCGGCTCGCCGGTGCGGTCCTCGATGGGCTTGCGGCTCTCCGGGGAGATCTTGACCGCGAACCGCTGGCCCTCGCGCAGCTGCGGATGGATCACGCCCGGCGACCAGCGGACCTTCCAGGTGCCGTCCACCAGGTGCAGCGGCAGATGGTTGTCGAACCGCCACAGCGGGTTGTTGTCGCCGAGGTCGACGAAGACCCGCAGGGCGGCGTCGGCGTTGTCGCCGTCGGTGCGCAGGCCGTGCAGCGAGAAGCGGATGGAGGCCGCGTCCAGCTGCATGCCGGCCTGCTCCAGCGCCTTGGCCACCTTGGCCGGGTCGCCGTCGGTGCGCCGCGCGGCGGCCGCGAAGTCGCCGGTCTGCCAGCCGACCAGGAACTCCCCGACGGCGTTGTGCGGCGACGGCTCGGCGAAGCAGGCCGTCGCCGGGGCCAGCGCCGCCAGCGACAGCGCGGCGGCCAGCGCCCGCCGGGCGGAGGATGCCACCGACCTCACCGGTTGCGGTGGCGCAGGGCCCGGGCCATCTCGCGCTTGGCCTGCTGCTCCGCCAGGTCGTGCCGCTTGTCCCAGGTCTTCTTGCCGCGCGCCACGCCGATCTCGACCTTGGCCCGGCCGTCCTTGAAGTACAGCGCGAGCGGGACCAGGGTCAGCCCGGACTCCTTGGTCTTGGCGATGATCTTGCCGATCTCCCGGCGGTGCAGCAGCAGCTTGCGGGGACGCCGTGCGGCGTGGTTGGTCCAGGTGCCCATGTGATATTCGGGGATGTGGATGTTCATCAGCCACACCTCGTCGTCCTTCACCATCGCGTACCCGTCGGCGAGGCTCGCCCGTCCGGCTCGGAGCGACTTCACCTCCGTGCCCATCAGGACCAGCCCCGCCTCGTAGGTGTCCTCGATGTGAAAATCGTGCCGGGCACGCTTGTTCTGGGCGATGTTCTTGCGGCCCGTCTCACGTGGCATGTGCCGAGCCTACCGGGGGTCGTCACACCCTCAGGTACCGCCGAAGCGTGAAGAAGGAGGCGATGATACAGATGACGACACCGATCACCGTGGTCAGCGTGATCACCTGGGCCACCTCGCTCCACGTCAGCTGGGTGGACAGCACGAAGTAGTTGTTCATGCCGTCGAATAGCACGATCTTGGCGAGCATGAGCATCACCGCCGAGATCACCCCGCCGATGAGGCCCGCGATGGTGCCCTCCATGACGAACGGCATCTGGATGTAGAGGTTGGAGGCGCCGACCAGCCGCATGATGCCGGTCTCCCGTCTGCGGTTGTACGCCGACAACCGCACGGTGTTCCCGATCAGCAGGATCGCGGCGAACACCTGGATCAGCGCCACCACGAGCGCCGCCCAGCGCAACTTCTCCATCAGCCCGAAGAACTTGTCCAGCAACTCCTGGTCGTTGACCACGTTGGACACCCCGGGCGCGCCGGCCAGGGCGTCGTAGACGGCCTTGTACTCGTTGGGGTCCTTCAGCTTGACCCGGAACGACTCCGGCATGTCCTCCACCCGGACGGCGTTGAGGAACACGCTGTTGCTGCTGTAGGCGGCCTTGAAGTTCTCGTAGGCCTTCTGCTGGTCCTCGAAGAACACCCGGTCCACCTGGGGGAGGCCCTTGATCTGCGCCTCCAGCTGCTGCTTCTCCTGCGCGCTGACCGCGCCGCGGCCCTTGCACGCCTCGAAGGCGTCGTTCTTCTTGCACAGGAACGCCGAGAGCTGGACCTTGTCGGACCAGTAGTTGCTCATGCTGCCGACCTGCGCGTTGATCATGAGCCCGATACCGAGCAGCGCCATGCCGATGGCCACGGTGACGATGACCGCGATGGTCATGGTCAGATTGCGGCGAAGGCCGATCCAGACCTCGGAGAAGATGAAGTTTGCCCGCATGCTCTGGGTGTCCCCTGTCGTTCTCGCTTGGTGATCAGTACGCCTGCCCGTAGACACCGCGCGACTGATCGCGGACGATCTTGCCGTCCTCCAGCTCGACCACGCGTTTACGCATGGAGTCGACGATCGCGGCGTCGTGGGTGGCCATGACGACGGTGGTGCCGGTCCGGTTGATGCGGTCCAGCACCTTCATGATGCCGATGCTGGTCGCGGGGTCGATGTTGCCCGTGGGCTCGTCGGCCAGCAGGATCATCGGACGGTTCACGAACGCGCGGGCCATCGCGACCCGCTGCTGCTCGCCTCCGGAGAGCTCGTCCGGCATCCGGTGGGCCTTGCCCTCCAGGCCGACCAGCTCCACGACCTCCGGCACCACCTTGCGGATGAACCGCCGGGGCTTGCCGATCACCTCCAGCGCGAACGCCACGTTCTCGTAGACGTTCTTGTTGGGCAGGAGGCGGAAGTCCTGGAACACGCAGCCGATCCGGCGGCGCAGGTGCGGCACCTTGAAGTTCGACAGGCGCGCCAGATCCTTGCCGGCGACGTGGATCGCCCCGGAGTTCGGGCGCTCTTCCTTGAGCACGAGCCGGAGAAAGGTCGACTTTCCCGAGCCCGAAGGACCCACCAGGAACACGAACTCGCCCTTGTCCACATCAACGCTGACGTGGTCGAGAGCGGGCCGGTTCTGGTTAGCGTAGACCTTGGTGACATTATCGAAATGGATCACAGGCGCATCACGGCATGCCAGTCTAGGGGTTGGGACGGTCGCGGGACGCGGTCCCTGGCGGACCGCGCTCGCGCTGCTGCCGGCCGGGGGGCGCCGCTCTTTACTATTGATCGACGTTCCGGTTGGCCGAGGCTCAGTCTAGGGGTAACACTGGCATGGAACGTCCATAACGGAAACAAAACGATTCCACAGTCGCCGACCGGCAGGGGAAGCGACCATCGTGGAGAGGGAGACGTCCCGTGAGCTGCGAACATCTGATCTGCGCCCAGTGCGCCGGCCCCGTGGTCGAGGGACGCTGCCCGGCCTGCCGGGCCGGCCGGGCCCGGGTGCACCACCCAGGTTTCGGGGGACTTTCGCCGACGGTCATAGCGATTGTCTTGATTGTCCTACTCGCTGGTACGCTCGCGCTGCGGCACCTGTCGGGCACCTGACCGGCCGGCCGCGCCGGCCCGCCCGGGGCGATCCCGGGCCGGTCCGCGGTCAGCTCGCCGCGCCCGACTCCTGCCGGCGCATCCAGCGGATCTCCCCCTCGATGAAGGCGTCCAGGTCGCCGTCCAGCACCGCGGCGGGGTTGCCCGCCTCGACCGCCGTGCGCAGATCCTTCACGATCTGGTAGGGGTGCAGCACGTAGTTGCGGATCTGGGTGCCCCAGGACGTCGTGGTCTCGCCCCGTAGCTCTGACATCTTCTCCGCCTCCTCCTGCCGCTTGCGCTCCAGCAGCTTGGCCTGCAGCACGGTCATCGCCGAGGCGCGGTTCTGCAGCTGGGAGCGCTCGTTCTGGCAGGAGACCACGATGCCGGTGGGCAGGTGGGTGATGCGCACCGCCGAGTCGGTGGTGTTGACCCCCTGGCCGCCCGGCCCGGACGACCGGTACACGTCGATCCGCAGGTCGTCCTCGTTGATGTCGATGTGATCGGTCTGCTCGACCACCGGCACCACGTCGACGCCGGCGAAGGAGGTCTGCCGGCGGCCCTGGTTGTCGAACGGGCTGATGCGCACCAGCCGGTGGGTGCCGTGCTCGCCGCGCAGCGTGCCGTAGGCGTAGGGCGCCTTGACGGCGAAGGTCGCCGACTTGATGCCGGCCTCCTCGGCGTAGGAGGTCTCGAAGACCTCGGTGCCGTAGCCCTTGCGCTCGGCCCAGCGCAAGTACATGCGCATCAGCATCTGGGCCCAGTCGGCGGCGTCCACCCCGCCCGCCTGGGAGTTGATCGTGACCAGCGCCTCGCGCGCGTCGTACGGCCCGGCCAGCAGGGTGCGGACCTCCAGCGCGTTGACGTCCGAGCGCAGCGTGGCGAGCTCCCGCTCGACCTCCTCGCGGGTGTCGGCGTCCTCCTCGGCCTCGGCCAGCTCGTGCAGCACCGCGACGTCCTCGACCCGGCGGGCCAGGCCCTCCACCCGGTTGAGCTCGCCCTGCAGGTGGGACAGCCGGCTGGTGACCTTCTGGGCCTGCTCGGGGTCGTTCCACAGGTCGGGCGCGGCAGCCTGCTCCTCCAGCTCGGCGACCTGCTTGCGCATGACGTCGAGATCGAGCACGTCCTGGATGCTTCGCAGGGTGCCGGTAAGCTCGCTGATCTGTTCTGCGGGATCGATGGCTGCCACAACCGCCAAGCGTACGCGACCTCGGTGCCATCTCGCGCGTGGCAGGCGTGGCTAGCATGGTCGCCGGAGCAGGGCGGCCGCGGGGAGGCAGGATGGGCAAGGCGATGCGCGTCGCCCTGGCGTCGCTGCCGGCCGCCATGCTGGTCGTCGGACTCGCGGCCGGGTGCAGCCGGAACGGTGCCGCCCCGGCCGCCGCCTCCCCCGTCCCGGTGACGCCGTCCCCGGCCGCCTCGGCGGGCCCGCCGGTCTCGCCGTCCCCCTCGGCCACCGGGCCGGCGGTCACCGCGGCCGAGGCGGCCCGGGTGACCCGGGAGATCCTGGCGGCCGACGACGTGCTGCGGGTGGCGGGCGGCGAGCGGGACGCGCTGCTGCAGACCCGCGACGGGCAGCGGTCGATCATCTCGGCCCAGTTCCGCTCGACCGGCCTGGCGCCCCGCCGCTTCACCTGGGGCGAGCCGAAGCTGCTGGTGCCCCGGCTGGTCCGGCCCCCGCTGTGGTTCGCCGCGGTGGCCGAGCGCCGCGACCGGGGCGGCGGCCACCCGCGGACCGCGGTGCTGGTGTTCATGAAGGAGTCGGACACCGCGCTGTGGCAGCTGAGCTTCGCCTCGCTGCTCTACCCCGGCGTCTCGCTGCCGGAGGTGGCGCGGGACGCCGAGGGCTACGCCACCGCGCTGTCCACCCGCGACTCCACCACGGCGATCAGCCCGCACCTGATGGCGCCGCTGCACGCGACCATCGCCGAGGAGGGGCCGGGCGGGTTCGCCGCCGGGCTGATCGCGGCCGGCCCGCAGACCACCGGCTACTTCGCCGAGGTGCAGAAGATCACCCCGGACGCCAAGCGGCGCGGCTTCCTGTACGACTCGCTGTTCGCCGCCACCACCTTCCCGATCTACGCGCTGCGCACCGCCGACGGCGGCGCCCTGATCCTCTACTCGCTGACCCGCAAGACCCTGACCCAGGCCAAGACCGACAACGCCTTCGGGCTGGTGCCGGTGCCCAAGGACGTGCGCTGGGCGGTGAAGCGGCCGGTGGTGCGGTCCAGGCTCAGCGTGGAGCAGACCCAGCAGTACATCAGCCACGTGCGCCGCAAGGGCGCCGCCGAACCCGCGAGGATCATCGCGTTCGACGGCGCCCCCACCCGGGTCAGCGGCGACTGAGCCGGGTGGGGGCGCCGGGCGGACCGGCTCAGCCCGCGGCGTGCGGCAGGTTGCTCGCGGCGACCAGCGTGCGCACCGCCCGCAGCGCCACCGACAGCGTGGCCAGGTCGAAGTGGTCGCTCTCCCAGATCTCCGACAGCGTCTGCCGCGCCCGCGCCACCGCCGCCGAGTTCGCCTCCGACCAGCGGGCCAGCCGCTCCTCGGGGGTGGGCCCCGGCTCGCTGTGCGCCAGCACGTCCAGGGTCAGCGCGGCGTGCGCGGCGTACAGGTCGTCGCGCAGCGCCGCCCGGGCCATCGAGTTCCACCGGTTGTCCCGCGGCAGCGCGATGACCCGCTCGCGCAGCCGGGCGAGCTGGAGCCGCTCGGCCAGGTCGAAGTAGACCTCCGCGACGTCGTTCACCGGGCGGCCGGTGCGCGAGGAGATCTCCACCAGGTCGAAGGTCGAGTAGGCGGGCACCATCACCGCGGCCCGCTCGGCCAGGTCGGCCGGCACCCCCCGGGCCACGAACCCGTCCCGGCGCTCCTCGAAGGCGGCCAGGTCCGGCCCGGCCAGCAGCTTGGGCAGGTGCGGCAGCAGCCCTTCGGCGCCCTCGGCGAAGAACCGGGCGGTGGACGCCAGGTCCAGCGGCGGCCGCCGGTTGCCGAGCAGCCAGCGCGCGCCGCGCTCGGCGAGCTTGCGTCCTTCCAGCAGCATGGCGATCTGGGTGGCGGTGTCCACCTTGTGCTCCAGCGCCTCGACGGCCCGCCGGTATCCCGGCAGCTCGAAGACCTCCCGCGACACCAGGTAGGCGCGCGCGATGTCGGGAGTGGAGGCGCCGGTCTCCTCGCCGAAGCGGAACATGAACGTGGTGCCGCTCGCGTTGACCAGGTCGTTCACCACGCAGGTGGTGATGATCTCGCGGCGCAGCGGGTGGGCGTCCATCGCCTCCCGGAACCGCTCGCGCAGCGCCGAGGGGAAGTAGGAGACCAGCCAGGAGTTCAGGAACGGGTCGTCCGGCAGGTCGGAGGCCAGCAGCTCGTGGTCGGCGAGCAGCTTGGTGTAGGCCAGGAGCACCGAGAACTCCGGCGCGGTGAGCCCGAGTCCGGACTGCCGGCGCTCGGCCAGCGCCTTGTCCGAGGGCAGGGACTCCAGCCGGCGGTCCACCAGCCCGTCGCGCTCCAGCTTGCGCAGGTAGCGGCTGTGGATGTGCAGCATCTCCGGCGCCTGGGCCTTCGCCGCCGACAGCACGACGTTCTGCGCCCGGTTGTCGCGCAGCACCAGCCCGGCCACCTCGTCGGTCATGTCGAGGAACAGCTGGTCGCGCTCGGTGTCGTCGAGCCGGCCCTCCCGGACCAGGCGGTCGAGCAGGATCTTGATGTTGACCTCGTGGTCGGAGGTGTCCACCCCGGCCGAGTTGTCGATGAAGTCGGTGTTGACGCGGCCGCCGTTCAGCGCGAACTCGATGCGGGCGGGCTGGGTCAGGCCGAGGTTGCCGCCCTCCCCGATCACCTTGCAGCGCAACCGGTTCGCGTCGACCCGCAGCGGGTCGTTGGCCTTGTCGCCGGCGTCGGCGTGGGTCTCGCCGGACGCCTTGACGTAGGTGCCGATCCCGCCGTTCCACAGCAGGTCGACCGGCGCGCACAGGATGGCGCTGATCAGGTCGTTCGGGGTGAGGGCGGACACTCCCTCGGGGATGCCGAGCGCGGCGCGCATCTGCGCCGAGACCGGCACCGACTTGGCGGTGCGCGGCCACACCCCGCCGCCCGCCGAGATCAGCTCTCGGTCGTAGTCGGCCCAGGAGCTGCGGGGCAGCTCGAACAGCCGCGACCGCTCGGCGAAGCCGCGGGCCGGGTCCGGGGACGGGTCGACGAAGATGTGCCGGTGGTCGAAGGCGGCCACCAGCTTGATGTGCCGGGAGAGCAGCATGCCGTTGCCGAACACGTCACCCGACATGTCGCCCACCCCGGCCACGGTGAAGTCGGTGGCCTGCACGTCCACGCCCATCGCGCGGAAGTGGTGGGCGACCGACTCCCAGGCGCCCCGGGCGGTGATGCCCATCGCCTTGTGGTCGTAGCCGACCGATCCGCCGGAGGCGAAGGCGTCGCCGAGCCAGAAGCCGTAGTCCTTGGCCACGCCGTTGGCGATGTCGGAGAACGTCGCGGTGCCCTTGTCGGCGGCGACCACCAGGTAGGTGTCGTCGCCGTCGTGCCGGACCACGTCCGGCGGCGGCACCACCTGGTTGTCGACCAGGTTGTCGGTGATGTCGAGCAGGCCGCAGATGAACTGGCGGTAGCAGGCGACGCCCTCGGCCAGCAGCTCGTCCCGGCCGCCCTTCGGAGGGCTCTTCACCACGAACCCGCCCTTGGAACCGGTCGGGACGATGACGGTGTTCTTCACCATCTGCGCCTTGACCAGGCCGAGGACTTCGGTGCGGAAGTCCTCCATCCGGTCCGACCAGCGCAGGCCGCCGCGGGCCACCTTGCCGAACCGCAGGTGGACGCCCTCCACCCGCGGCGAGTAGACGAAGACCTCGTACTTGGGCCGGGGCAGCGGCAGCACGCTGATCGCCGAGGAGTCGAACTTCAGGGAGATGTAGGGCTTGCGCCGGCCGTCCTCGCGCTGGAAGGCGTTGGTGCGCAGCGTCGCGAGGATCATCTCCAGGTAGGCGCGCAGGATGCGGTCCTCGTCCAGCGAGGCCACCTCGTCCAGCGCGGCGATGATCTCCTCGTGCAGGGCGCCGGACAGATCGGCGCGCAGGTCGTCCTCGCGGCGCGGGTCCAGCCGGGCCTCGAACAGCCGGACCAGCAGCCGGGCCAGCCGGATGTTGCCGAGCAGCACCTTCTCGATGTAGCGGCGGCTGAAGGCGGTGCCCGCCTGGCGCAGGAATTTGGCGTACACCCGCAGGATCTGGACCTGCTCCCAGGTCAGGCCGCCGGCGAGCACCAGGGCATTGAAGCCGTCCGGCTCGATCTCGCCGCGCCACAGCGCGGCGAAGGCGTCCTTGAACAGGCCGCTGAACCGCGGCCCGGTCGCGTCCAGGCCGGCGCAGCGCAGCCCGAAGTCGTAGATCCAGCCGGTCTCGCCGCCGGCCGGCGCGATCTGGTACGGCCGCTCGTCGACGACCTCGACGCCCATCTGCGACAGCAGCGGCAGCACCTGCGACAGCGAGACGGCGGCGCCCAGCCGGTACACCTTGAACCGCCACTCGCCGTGCTCCTGGTCGCGCGGCTCGTACAGGTGCATGCGGATCTCGCCGGCGGCGCCGGCCAGGTCCTCCAGCCGGCGCAGGTCCTCGACCGCCGTTCCCGGCGCGAACTCCGCCTTGTAGCCCTCGGGGAAGGCGTTGCGGTACCGGCGGATCAGCGCGGCCGACCGCACCTCGCCGCGCTGGGCGGCGATGGCGTCGGCCAGGTCGTCCTCCCAGGAGCGGGTGGTCTCCGCCAGCCGGGCCTCCAGCTCCTCCAGGTCGACGCCGGGCACCGCGAGCGGCCGGCCGCGCTCGCCGCGGATGACGACGTGCAGGCGGGCCAGCGGCGACTCGCCGATCATGGTGCTGTAGTCGAGCGAGACGCCGCCGAGCGCCTCCAGCAGGATCTGCTGCATGCGGATGCGCACGTCGGTGGTGTAGCGGTCGCGCGGCAGGTAGACCAGGCAGGAGATGGAGCGGCCGTAGTCGTCGCGGCGCAGGAACAGGCGGACCCGCTTGCGCTCGCGCAGCCGCAGCACCCCGAGGACGATGGGGGCGAGCTCGGCGGCGGAGATCTGGAACAGCTCGGCGCGGGGATAGGTCTCCAGGATCTCGACCACGTCCTTGCCGTCGTGGCTGTCGGGCGACAGGCCGGTCTCGGCCAGCACCTCGGCGACCTTGCGGCGCAGCACCGGGATGTGGGAGATCGACTCGCTGTAGGCCACGTGGGTGAACAGGCCGAGGAAGCGGCGCTCGCCGACCACCTCGCCCGCCGGCGAGAAGATCTTCACGCCGATGTAGTCCAGGTAGGCCGGCCGGTGCACCGTCGCCCGGCTGTTGGCCTTGGTGATGATGAGCAGCTGTTTCTCCCGGGCCTTGGCGCGCAGCTCCGGCGGCATCGCCGCGAAGCTGTCCGAGCCCGCCTTGTCGGCGCGCAGGATGCCGAGCCCGGTGCCGGGCAGGGCGTACAGCCGGTCGCCGTCCTCGGACTCCTCCAGGCGGTACTCGCGGTAGCCCAGGAAGGTGAAGTGGCCGTCGGCCAGCCAGCAGAGCAGCTCGCGGCTGTCGTCCACCAGCGGGCCGGCCAGCGGCGGCGGACCGGTCTCCAGGTCGGCGGAGATCTGCAGGGCGAGCGCGCGCATCTTGGCGCCGTCCTCGACCGCGGAGCGGACGTCCGACAACACCCGCTGCAGGTCCTTCTCCAGGGCGGCGAGCACCTGCGGGTCGGACTGCCGGTCGATCTCCAGGTGCATCCAGGACTCGGCGAGCAGCGGACCGGTGAGGTCGGCCTGCTCGGGTCCGAGCATCCGGCCGGTCATGTCGCGGCGGACGCGCATCTGGGGGTGCACGACCAGGTGGACGCCGATGCCGCGCCGGTCGAGTTCCATGGTGACCGAGTCCACCAGGAAGGACATGTCGTCGGTGACCACCTCGACGACCGAGCGGCCGAGCTCGTAGCCGTCCTCGGCCGCCACCGGGGTGCGGGCTCGCACCAGGGCGCGCCCCTGCGGCCGGTAGGCGGCGAGCCGCCGGTGGGCCATGGCCGGGCCGTACAGCTGCGCCGGGTCGCGGTCGAGTACGTCCTCGGGGGCGACATGCCGGTAGTAGGCCGCCAGGAAGGCCTGGATCCCGCCGGCGTCCAGCCCGTCCCCCTCGGGGGATTCGGCGCATTGTTCGGCAGCTGTCCGCAGCAGGCGGTCCTTCGCCTCGTCGAGCGGCATGTCGCTCTCACTCCTTTGTGAGGGTTTCGCGTTCTTCGGGTGGTCCACCGGGATCACCGCCGGTCCCGCGGCTTCACGCGCGCGGACACGGGCATGGGCGCGCGGGCGCGCCGCACGCGCGGCGTCCACGGCGAAGGAAAGGAGGGAGCGGCCGGACAAGCATCCCACAGGCGCGCCCGCGCCGGACCGCGCCGCCACCGGAGGGCGGCGCCCCCGATGTCGCTCGCGTCCCCGGTTCTCCCGAGGTCGCGGGGTGTGCTCCCCGACATTCCGATACCTCCGCCGGCGGGCGGTCCCGTCCGGTCGCCATTGACCGGGCCATGCACCCCGCCGTACCCGATATCAGCCCATCACTCATAAAACGTCAACTTCGTGAAAATCCGACATATCACCTGATGTAGCGCCAGACCACTAGGCGCGCCGGCCGCCGGCCGCCGATCCACGCTGAACCAGCGCTCGATACCGGCCGTCTCTCTGGATGAGAGCTACTTTCCCCTCACCCCGCGGGAGGAACCCCCATGAACCCCGCACTCGACCGGCGTGACCTGCTCCGCGCCTCGGCGGCGCTCCCGCTGGTCGCCGCGGCCGGCGGCACCGCGGCCCGCACCGGCCCGGCCCCCGCCGACTGGAGATCGCTCGGCACCGGCCTGGCCGGCCGGCTCATCCGGCCGGGCGACGCCGCCTACGACGCGGCCCGCCGCCTGTACAACCCGTCCTTCGACCACATCCGGCCGGGCGGGGTCGCCTACTGCGCGAACCCCGCCGACGTGGCCGAGTGCCTGGCCTTCGCCCGCCGGTTCCGGGTGCCGGTCACCGCCCGGTCCGGCGGGCACAGCTACGCCGGCTGGTCCACCGGGACGGGCCTGGTGATCGACGTGTCCCCGATGGACGCCGTGCGCGCCACCGGCGGGCGCGCGACGATCGGCGCGGGCGCCCAGCTCATCGACGTCTACGACCGGCTGGCCGCCCGCGGCGTGAGCATCCCGGCCGGCACCTGCCCGACCGTCGGCATCGCCGGGCTCACCCTGGGCGGGGGCATCGGCGTGGTCTCCCGCCGGTACGGGCTCACCTGCGACGTGCTGGAGTCGGTGCGCGTCGTCACCGCCGACGGGCGGGTGCTCGACTGCGACGCCAACCACCACCCCGACCTGTACTGGGCCTCGCGCGGCGGCGGGGGCGGCAACTTCGGGGTGGCGGTGTCCTTCACCTTCCGCACCCACCGCACCCGGGACGTCACGGTGTTCTCGCTGTCATGGCCCTGGTCGTGGGCCCGCCGGGCGCTGGCGGCCTGGCAGTCCTTCGCGCCGCACGCGCCGGACGAGCTGTGGTCGGCGCTGCACCTCGGGCACGACCCCGCGCCCGACCTGCGGATCATCGGCGTGCACCTGGGGTCGCGCGCGGAGTGCGCGCGCCTGCTCGCGCCGCTGGTGGACCGGATCGGCGCGCCGGCGAGCCGCTCGCTCACCCAGACCTCCCACCGGCGGGCGATGATGATCGAGGCGGGCTGCGGCTCGCGCACGGTGTCGCAGTGCCACCGGGCCGGCGACCTGCCCGGCCGCACCCCGGACGGCACCTTCCCGCGGGACGCGTTCGGCGCCCGCTCGCACCTGGCCTACCGCCCGCTACCCGCCGCCGGCGTCGCCGCGCTGGTGGACCAGGTGGCCCGGCCCGGCCGGCACTCGGTGCTGCTGGACGCGCTCGGCGGCGCGGTCGGCCGGATCCGCCCGGACGCGACCGCCTTCCCGCACCGGACGGCGCTGTTCAGCGTGCAGTACTACGCCCACCGCCAGGGCGCCGCCGGCTGGCTGCGCGCCGCGCACGCCGCGATGGCGCCGCACTTCGGCGAGCACGCCTACGTCAACTACATCGACCCCGCGCTGCGCGACTGGCGCCGGGCCTACTACGGCGGCAACGCCGGCCGGCTGGCCCGGGTCAAGGCCGCCTACGACCCCGGGCGGCTGTTCCGGTTCCCGCAGGCCGTCTGAGCCGCCGTCCCGGCCGGTGGCCAGGTCAGGGGACGAAGTGGCGCAGCACCTCGGGGTTGGCCATGGCGCCGGTGTTGGCCGCCCGGTCCACCGGCGTGCCCAGCAGGATCTTGCGCACCGGCACCTCCAGCTTCTTGCCGCTGAGCGTGCGCGGGATGCCGGGCACCTGGCGGATCTCGTCCGGCACGTGCCGCGGGGACAGCTCGGCGCGCAGCGCGGCGCGCAGGTCGGCGACCAGGTCGCCGGTCAGCTCGCGGCCCTCGGCCATGGTCACGTACAGCAGCAGCCGGCCCTCCTGCCCGAGCTGCCCGGTGTCGATCACCAGGCTGTCCTCGATGTGCGGGAACCGCTCGACGACCCGGTAGAACTCGCTGGTGCCCATGCGCACCCCGCCCCGGTTCAGCGTCGAGTCCGACCGGCCGTAGATCACGCAGCCGCCGTCCGGCCGGATCTTGATCCAGTCGCCGTGCCGCCACACCCCCGGGTACTCGGCGAAGTAGCTGTCCCGGTAGCGCTCGCCGTCCGGGTCGTTCCAGAACATGACCGGCATGGACGGCATCGGCCGGGTGAGCACCAGCTCGCCGACCTCGTCCACCACCGGCCGCCCTTCGGGGTCGTAGGCCTCGACCGCCGCGCCGAGGCAGCGGCAGGGGATGACCCCGGCCCGCACCGGCAGCCACGGCACCCCGCCGACGAAGCCGGTGCACACGTCGGTGCCGCCGGAGAACGACCCGAGCGGCACGCCCGGCAACGCGTCGTGCAGCCAGGCGAACCCCTCCGGCGGCAGCGGCGAGCCGGTCGACCCGACCCCGCGCAGCGCGGACAGCCCGGCCGGCCGCAGCCCGGCGCGCATCGAGGCGATGATGTACGGCGCGCCGGTGCCGAAGTAGGTGACGCCCTCCTCGGCGACCAGCCGCCACAGCGCGTCCGGCCCGGGGTGGGTGGCGCTGCCGTCGTACAGCACGATCGTGGCGCCGGCCAGCAGGCCGCCCACCAGGTAGTTCCACATCATCCAGCCGGTGGTGGTGTACCAGAAGAAGACGTCGCCCTCCCCCAGGTCCTGGTGGAAGGCGAGCGCCTTGAGGTGCTCCAGCACGATGCCGCCGTGCCCGTGCACGATCGGCTTGGGCAGGCCGGTGGTGCCGGAAGAGTAGACGATCCACAGCGGGTGGTCGAACGGCACCGGCTCGAACGCCGGCGGCGCCGGCTCGGCGCGCAGCGCGTCCCAGGACGGCGTGCCGACGAGCACGGTCGCCGCCGGCCCGGGCAGCCGCGCCGCGATCTCGGCCACCACCGCCGACCGGTCGAAGCGGCGGCCGTTGTAGGTGTAGCCCTGCACCGCGATGAACACCTTGGGGGTGATCTGGGTGAACCGGTCGACCACGCTGGAGACGCCGAAGTCCGGCGAGCAGGAGGACCAGACGGCGCCCAGGCTCGCGGTGGCCAGGAAGGCGATCAGCGCCTCCGGCCCGTTCGGCAGGTACGCCGCCACCCGGTCGCCCCGGCCGACGCCGAGCCGGGCCAGGCCGGCCCGGACCCGGGCCACCTCCTCGGCCAGCTCGCCGTAGGTGTAGGTGCGCCGGGCGCCCTCCTCGTCGCGGGCGACCACCGCCGGGCGGGCCGGGTCGCCGCGCAGCGCGTTGCGCGCGTAGTTCAGCGTGGCGCCCGCGAACCATCGCGCACCGGGCATCGCCCCCTGGAGCACCGGGCCGTCGCCGCGGTCGCCGACGACCGCGAAGTAGTCCCAGATCGATGTCCAGAACTCTTCGGGGGACTCCACCGACCACCGCCACAGCGCGTCGTAGTCATCCCCGGACCGGCCCAGCCACCCGGCGTACCGGGTGATCTTCGCGTCCCGTACCACCTCGGGGGACGGCTCCCAGATCAACGCACCTTCTTCCACCATGGGCCCCATCTTGTCCGAGGCGCCCGCGGCGGCGCCATCCGGGCCGGGCCGGCGGCCGGACAGGTGGCCCGGATAGGTAGCACAGCATCCACGAACATTCCAGGATGGTGCACAAATGGGGCTAATCGCATAATCGACTGGGGATCCCAGTTACCCGGCCGGGGGGCCGGGGGGACGACCGCCCGCCATACCGGGGACGACGCGAGGCGGGCCACGGGGAGGCAACGTGTTACGCATCCATTTCGGCTTCGAGGATCTGGCCCGCACCCGCCTGGCGCCCGGGCCGGACGTCATGTGGGAACTGGTGCTCAGCCTGCAACTCCTGCAGAACCGGCAGGGCGCGGTGGTCTTCCGCGGCTGGCGCGACCACGCCCGCCGCCGGCTCGGCGGCCAGGCCGGGCCGCTGGCCACGCTCGCGCCCGACTCGGCGTACTTCCCGGACTTCCTCACCCCGCCGGTCCGCGGCGGCCATCTGGAGGAGAGTCTGGACACCGTGCTGTCCACCCCGCGCCGGCGGCTGCGGGAGGAGCTCGGGGTGCTGGCCCGCGCGCAGCGGCTGCCGGGATGGTGCGCGCGGCTCGCCGACGGCGACCTGGAGACCACGCACCGCCTGGCCAGGGCGTTCCGCGCCTATCACGCGGCGGTGATCGAACCATACTGGCCGGCGGTCCAGGCCCATGTCGCCGCCGACCGGGCCCGCCGGTCGCACGCCGTCGTCAACGAGGGCGCCGAGGCGCTGCTGTCGGACCTCGGCCCCTCCATGCGGTGGCGGTCGCCGGTGCTGGAGGCCGACTACCCGGTGGATCGCGACCTCCACCTGGACGGCCGGGGGTTGCTGCTGGTCCCCGCGTTCTTCTGCTGGCGCACCCCGGTCACCCTGGTCGACCCGGGACTGCCGCCGGTGCTGATCTACCCGGTCAGCCACGAGATCACCAGCGGTCCGGACGAGCCGGACACCGGGAGCGCCGCGCCGCGGACGCTGCACGCGCTGATCGGCGGCACCCGCGCCCGGGTGCTCGGCTCGATCGAGGACGGCTGCACCACCACCGAACTGGCCCGGCGGGCCGGCACCTCCGTGCCGTCCGCCAGCCAGCACGCCGCCACGCTGCGCGACGCCGGCCTGATCACCACCCAGCGGCTCGGCGGCCAGGTGCTGCACAGCCTCGCCCCGCTCGGCGACGCCCTGCTCCTGGGCGCCGCCCGCCGCGCCGAGCGCATCTGAGCCGCGCCACCGGCCGGGCCACGACCGCACCCGGTCGTCAGCGCCCGCCGCTCGCGATCTCCCGGACGGCGGCGGCCACGGCGGCGGCGTCGGTGAGGTCGGGCAGCACGACGTCGGCGCCCGCCTCGTGCAACTCGGCCGGGGTGGACCGGCCGGAGGCCACCCCGATCATGCCGATCCGCGCGAACCGCGCCGCCTGGGCGTCCCGCGCCGAGTCCCCGATCAGCACCGTGCTGCCGCCGTCGCAGGTGTAGCCGTACATCTGCTTGACCCGGCTCTGCGCCACCTGGACCAGGGTGGCCTTGGGGTAGACCTCCTCGCCGTAGCCGCCGGCCTCGAAGTCCACGAACTTGTCCAGCCCGAAGGCCCGAAGCTTCAGGACGGCATTGCTCTTGATCGTCCCGGTGAGCAGCGTCTGGACGGTGCCGTCGATCCGGGCCACCGCCTTGAGGGCGTCCTTGGCCCCCGGCATGGCCCGGCCGTCCTTGTCCAGCCGGCGGCGGCGGGCGGCGAAGGCCGCGGCGAGCGCGTCGATGAACCGGGGCAGGTGGTCGTCGTCGGGCACCACCCCGTTGACGGCCAGCGTCTCGAAGATGATCTCCGAGTCCGGGCGGCCCAGGGCGGGGGCCAGCTTGACCAGCGGGCGCCCGGTGACCTGCCGGAACGCCTCGGCGTACGCATCACGGGTGACGATGGCCACGTCGACCAGGGTGAGGTCGACGTTCCAGAGCACGAGACGGTTGATGGGGGGCCTCCGAAACGGCGCGAGAGCGGTGCGCCAAGGGTACGCCGAGCCGGCCGGCCGGCGTCCCCTCGCCCGGTGGCCGGCCGGGACGGACCCGGCCGGCCACCGGCCCGGGCGGCCGTCAGCGCGCGTGCTCGAACGCCTCGGAAAGCTTGTCGACCACCGGGAACCCCGAGGCGGCCAGCTCGGCGCGGCTGGTCATGCCGCCGGTGTAGAGCACCGCCGCCGCGCCCACGTGCCGGGCCGCGTGCGCGTCGTCCAGGCTGTCGCCGATGACGAGCACCTGTGCCGGGTCGGCCCGCAGCGACTCGATGTGCAGCACCATGTGCTCGGTCTTGCCGCCGCCCGGCGCGCCGTCGCGCAGCCCGTCGATGCGCGAGAAGTACGGGTCGATGCCGAGTTCCGCCGTCTTGCGCACCAGCCGCTCGTGCGCCCACATGGACAGCAGCGACTGGGTACGCCCGGAGTCGGCCCAGGTGCGCAGGCAGGACAGCGCGTCCACCGCGAGCGCGCAGGAGATCATCAACCGGTGGTAGTGGTCGTGGAAGGCCTGGTCCAGCTCCTCCCATTCCCCCTCGCGCAGCGGGCGGCCGAGCAGGCGCTCGTAGGCGACCCAGATCGGGCGGGTGTAGGCGGCGCGGAAGGCCTCGCTGTCCATCGGCGCCAGCCCGTACGGCCGGAACACCTCGTTGGTGGCCCCGACGACCGCCTCGATGTCGTGGAAGAGCGTGCCGTTCCAGTCCCAGACGATGTGCTTCATAACGCCACAAGAGTAATCGCCGCTGTCCTCCCCGCCGACCGATTTTTCCGCCGTGGCCGGTAAGAAGGAGCCCGCGCCCCGCACTTCCATGATGTCGCCACACCTAGGAAGGGACGGGACATGACATGACGGAACCCGATCGCCGGGACCGGTTCACCGCCTTGTACACCGCCTGCTATCCGGCCGTGCACGCCTACGCGGTCGGCCGGGTCGGCCGGCAGCTCGCCGAGGAGGTGGCGAGCGAGACGTTCTGCGTGGCGTGGCGGCGGATCGGCGACGTACCGGACCCGCCGCTGCCCTGGCTGCTGGGCGTCGCGCGCAACGTGCTGCGCGAGTCGTACCGTGCCGAGGCGCGGCGCCGTTCGCTGGAGAACGAACTGCGTTCCTGGGTCGTCAGTGGCGTACCGGAAGGTGACGTCGCCGAGACGGTGACCGAGCGGGCGGCCGTGCTGCGCGGCCTGGCCACGCTCTCCGACCAGGATCGCGAACTGCTCACGCTGGTCGCCTGGCAGGGGCTGCGCGCCTCGGAGGCGGCCGCGGTCGTCGGCTGCTCCACGACCACGTTCTTCGTCCGGCTGCATCGCGCACGCCGCCGGCTGGAACGTGCGCTGGCGGCCGGCGACGCCCCCGTATCCGGCCCGACCCGCGTCCCACCGACATCTGCGAAGGAATCGATCCGATGAACGAGAACGATGTGATGAAGTCGCTGGCCCGCTCCCGCCCCGCCTCGCTCGAACCGGCGCCCGACCCGGCCAGGCTGGACCGGATCATCGCGACCGCCGAGGCGCGGCCGGGCCCGGCGGTGCGCGCTCCGCGCCGCCGGGCCCGAGCGGCCAGGGTCGGGTACGCCGGCGCGCTGGCGGTCGCGGCGGCGGCGCTGGCGGTGACGGTGGGCGGCGGCCCTGAGCCCACCGCCGATCCGGCGGCCCGCAGGCTGCTGCTCGCCGCGGCGGACAGCAGCCTGCGGGCACCGGCCACGACCGGCCGCTACTGGCACACCCGGGGGGTCAACTCCGGCGGCGGGCAGCTGCCGGCCGGCCAGGACGTGCAGGGGCCCTGCCATGACGAGACCTGGGTGGCCCGCTCGCCGCGGGAACCGAGCTGGTGGATCATCAACACCTGGTCCAAGGTGACCGTCCGGCCGGGCGCGCCATCGCCGGAGCGGGGAAAGGCCTGGTCCTCGGGGGACGGCGGTTTCGCCTGCACCCGTGGTAATCGGTCGGTGGCCGAGGACAAGGGCCGGACGCCCACGGCGGTGAAGCTCGGAGACTTCGCCGAGCCCGGGTCGAGCTGGCCGAACGTCAACGGCCGGGCGGTCTCGATCGCCGAGATCCAGGCCCTCCCCACCGAACCGGACGCGCTGAAGGACCTGCTGCTCCGCTGGCAGGGCTCCACCCCGGCGAACGACGAGACCGCCAACGAGGTGCTCTTCTTCCAGGCGGCGGAGCTGCTGCTCGAGCTCCCCACCCCGCCCGACGTCCGGGCCGGGCTTTTCCGGATGCTGGCCGGGCTGCCCGGAGTCGGTTCCGCGGGCGAGGTACGGGATCCGCTCGGCCGGACGGGGATGGGGGTCGCACTGCGGACCTGCCTGCCCTCCTACGGGCAGGAGACGCGGATCATGTTCGACGAGCCGACCGGACGCCTGCTGGCCGTCACCGCGGCAACGGGAACGAGTTGCGCGAACCTGGATAGACGGCACTGGAGCGCGGTCCTGGAGAGCGGCTGGACCGACGCCTCTCCGGTGCTGCCGGCCGCGCGCCACTGACCTTCCGGAGACTCCGACGCCGCGGACGCCCTCGGGTACGGTCCGGTTCGCCCGGTCAGCGGAGGACGTCGGGGATCTCCTGGGTGGCGTACCACATCAGCTCGTGGGCCTCGGCGCCGTCCACGTCGAACTTCGCGTCCTCGTCACCGCCGTCGGCGGCGGGCACGGCGGCCAGGGCCGTCTCGATGTCCGGGACGGCCGACCCGTCGTCGACGTGCACCGCCGCGACCTTCTTCAACGGCACCGGGGCCGGCAGGCGTACCCGTGACCGGTCCGCCAGGTCGGTGCCCGCGACGACCTGGTCGTCGGGCACGTCGGCGGCGATCACCACCCGGCGCGCGGCCACCGGCACGCCGTCGGCGCGGTCGGCGGCCAGCATCCGCAGCGACGCGCGGGCGGCGTCGGTCAGCGCGGCGTACTCCAGCTCCTCGGTGTCGCCGGACGCGTACCACTCGACCAGCGCGGGAGTGACCGCGTAGCCGGTCAGCGGGGCGGGGCCGACCTCGCCCGTCTCCGCCACCCGGGCCAGCGCGGCAAGGGTGCACGGCAGGTACACGCGCATGGGTTCCTCGATCACTGTCGTACACGGACGCCGGCGCCCGCACGGCGCCGATCACCTGAACGAGTGTGCCAGCAATCCGCCGGTCCTTCGTACCGGTCGCCGGCCCGGATCAGCGGCCGGGGGCCACCGGCCGCAGCGGGACCTCCAGCAGCGCCCCGATCTCGATGATCGTCTCGTCCGGGTCCAGGTGGTGCAGCCCGGTCATGCCGAGCGCGCGGGCCGCGACGATGTTCGCCGGCACGTCGTCGACGAACAGGCACTCCTGCGGGCCGAGCCGGACCAGGTCCGCCGCGTGGTGGAAGATCCGCGGCTCCGGCTTGCGCATGCCGACCTCACCGGAGATGACCACCTGGTCGAAGTAGGCCTCCCAGCCGTCCCGGGTGTAGTGGTCGCCCCATGAGTTCGACACCAGGCAGGTCGCGATGCCGGCCTCGCGGACGGCGCGCAGCATCTCCCACATCGGCTCCACCGGGCGGAATCCGGCGAACATCCGCGACAGCAGCCCTTCGGCGGCCGGCGGAGCCCCGTCCCTGGTGAGCAGGCGGGCCGCCAGGTCGCGTTCGAAGGCCACCGGATCGATCTCGCCGCGCTCCAGCGCGTGGATGATGTTCTCCGACCGGCCGTCTCCGTCGTACGCCTCCCGGACCAGCTCGCGCATCAGCTCGGTGTAGTGCGCGTCGTCGATGCCGTCGGCCGCGATCCACTCGGCGATGGCCTCGCGCAGGCCGACCGTCAGCACGCCGCCCCAGTCGATGAGCAAACCCCTCAGCAACGTCCGCTCCTGTCCTCCACGGGACCTACCACCTTAAACCGCCCGATATATCCGGCCACCCTCGCCGGCGCCAAGCCCGCTTCGCGAACTGCCCACTGACCAACAAATCTCCCCAAATCCCCCGGCGCGGCTTCCTTGATCGACGCGACGGCCGCCGGACGGGACGCCTCAGCGGCCGGTCAGCGTGACCGGGAGGTCGCCCCCCGGCTTGAGGCTGCCGGTGAGAACCTTGGCGGCGGCCCGCAGCGACGCCTCGCCGCCGGCGTAGACGGCCAGCGCGACGTCGGCGCCGCGCAGCCGGGTCAGCTCGTAGGGCGCCGCCGTCGACACCAGGGCCAGCGTCTTACCGGTGCCCGCCATCGCGGCCACCAGCCGCGCCTGGGCCGGGCCGGCGTCGGCGGTGGTGACCACCACCGCGTCCGCCCTGGCGGCCGCCGCCCGGGCCGCGGCGATCTGCCCGGCGGTCGGGGTGTCCCCGGTGACCACCGCCTGCGCGCCGTCGATCATGCCGGCCAGCCGCCGGGCCACCGGCCCGGTGACCAGCACGTCGCCCTTCAGCGGAAGGCGCCCGCCGCCCCGCACCGCGGTCACCGCCCGGTCGGCGATCGCCTGGGCGACCGCCCGGTGCTCGGCCGACCGCAGCCCGGCCGGATCACCCGCCGGGGCGGCCGAAAGGATGCCGCGGGCGGCCTTCATCGTGAGCAGCCGGGTGACCGAGAGGTCCAGCCGCTCGCGGGTGATGCGCCCCGACCGGACCGCGCCGAGCACCGCCTGGTACGCCTTCGGCAGGTCCGGCGGCATCAGCAGCAGGTCGACGCCCGCCAGCACCGCCCGCACCGCGACCTCGGCGTCGCCGTACTTCTCCCGCACGCCCGCCATATCGAGGGCGTCGGTGGACACCACCCCTTCGTACCCGAGCTCGTCGCGCAGCAGCCCGGTCAGGATGCGCTTGGAGAGGGTCGCCGGCGCCCCCGACCGGTCGAGCTCGGGCATGACGACGTGCGCGGACATCACCACGTCGACGCCCCGCTCGATGGCGGCCCGGAACGGCGGCGCGTCGAGCTTCGCCCACTTGGCGGGGGAATGCCGGATCACCGGCAGGCCGCTGTGGCTGTCGACCTTGGTGTCCCCGTGGCCGGGAAAGTGCTTGGCGGCGGCCGCCACGCCGGCCTGGTGGAACCCGTCGACGGCGGCTCCGACCATCTCGGCCACCCGGGCCGGGTCCGACCCGTAGGAGCGCGAGCCGATGACCGGGTTGGCCGGGTCGACGTTCACGTCGGCCACCGGAGCGAAGTCCAGGTTGACCCCGAGGGCGAGCAGCTCCTCGCCGGTGACCCGGGCGGCGTCGTAGGCGTCCTCGGCCCGGCCGGTGGCGCCGACGGCCATGCTGCCGGGCATGTCGGTGATGAGCGGGCTCAGCCGGGACACCAGGCCGTTCTCCTGGTCGGCCCCGATCGCCAGCGGCAGCTCCGCCGCCTTCTGCAGCCCGCGGGTCAGCGCGGCCACCTGGCCGGCGTCCTCGACGTTGCCCGCCCAGGGGAACAGAATGGCGCCGCCGAGATGGTACCTGCGCACCACCTCCGCGGGGGTGCCGACGCCGAACCGGGCACGGTTCTCGGCGTGCGCGGCGTCGGCCCGGGAGCCGTACAGCACCGGCATGAACAGCTGGCCGACCTTGCGCTCCAGGCTCATGCCGGCGACGGTCTCGGCCACCGCGGCGGCGGACGGCGAGGCGGCCCCGGACGGGCTCGGCGAGGGCGAGGAGGCGGGGGGCGCGGCCGGCGACGCCGCCGGGGACGCCGCTCCCGGCGGCGGCTCGCGCCGGGGGGAGGACGCGCCGGCGCACCCCGCGGTCAGCGCCGCGATCAACAGGGCCGCCGTCGCGCGAAGAGGAGCAGGCATGCCCATTACCGTATCCGCGCCCGGGACCGGCGGGCCCGCCGTTCCCGCCCTGCCGCGGTGATCCGGGCGCCGCGGCGCCGGTCAGCGGTCCGGCGGATCCAGGGCCGGCAGGTGGGCGAGCGCCGCCGCGCGGGCCGCCTTCGGGGTGCTCTCGGCGCGCGCGGCGTCGGCGGCCGCCCGGCACTGGGCCAGGGTGTGCCGGGCCAGGGCCGCCCGGACCCACGGCAGCGCCGGCGCCGCCATGGACAGCGAGGAGACGCCCAGCCCGGCCAGCACGCAGCCGAGCGCCGGGTCCGAGCCGGCCTCGCCGCAGACCCCGCAGCGGACGCCGGCGCCGGCCGCCGCGGCGACCAGGTCGAGCAGCGCCGGCTGCCAGGGGTCCTGGAAACCGGTCAGCGCGGCGACCTGGCGGTCGGCGGCGAACAGGTACTGGGCGAGGTCGTTGGTGCCCACCGAGAAGTAGTCGACCACCCGGGCCAGCTCGGCCGCGCGCAGCGCCGCCGCGGGCACCTCGATCATGACGCCGGACGCCAGCCCGGCCGCCCGGCAGTTGGCGGCGAACCAGTCCGCCTCCGCCGCGCTCGCCACCATGGGCGCCATGGCGCGGACCGTCGCCGAGGTGCCCTCCGCGGCGCGGGCCAGCGCGCGCAACTGGCCCAGCATCACGTCCGGGAGGATCCGCAGCAGGCGCACCCCGCGCTCCCCCAGCGCCGGATTGGGCTCGGTCCCCGGCGCCGGCAGGAAGGCCAGCGGCTTGTCGGCGCCGGCGTCCAGCACGCGCACCACCACCTCGCCGCCGGGAAAGGCGGTGAGGACCTGCCGGTAGGCGGCCACCTGCTCGTCCTCTCCCGGCGGTTCCGCCCGGTCCAGGAACAGGAACTCGGTCCGGTACAGGCCCACTCCCTCGGCACCGTGTTCCAGCGCCGCGGCCAGGTCCTGCGGACCGCCGATGTTGGCCAGCAGGGCGACCGGATGCCCGTCGGCGGTGGCCCCCGGAGCCACCGCGGACGCCGGAGACGCCGCGGCGCGCCCGGTTCCGGCGGCGAGGGCGGCCTCGGCCTCCGCCGGTGACGGCTCGATCGTGACCTCGCCGGTGGTGCCGTCCACCAGCACCATCGCCCCGCCGGCGATCGCCGTGGCGCCCGCGCAGGCCACCACGGCCGGCACGCCCATCGCCCGGGCCAGGATGGCGGTGTGGCTGGTGGGCCCGCCCTGCTCGGTGACGAAGGCGGCGACGACATCCCTGGTGAGCGTGGCGGTGTCGGCGGGGGCCAGATCCCGCGCCACCAGCACGTAGGGCCGGTCCGCCCCCTCGGGCAGGCCGGGGCGGGGCAGGCCGCACAGCTCGGCGATCACCCGGTCCCGGACGTCGTCCAGGTCGGCCACCCGGTCGGCGACCACGCCGCCGGCCTGCGAGCACCGCTCGCGGAACCGGAGGAAGGCCTCGTAGACCGCGCGCTCGGCGGCCGTACCGGCGTCGATCAGCCCGGCGATCTCGGCGGACAGCTCCGGGTCCCGGGCCATCATCGCCTGGGCGGCGAGCACGTCGCGCGCCGGCCCGCCCACCGCCTCGCCCAGCGCCGACAGCCCGGCCGCCACCCGGTCGGCCGCCGCCTCGGCCCGCGCGGTCTCGGCCACCGGATCCCCGCCGTGCGTGGACCCGGCGGCCGGCTCCGGCACCTCCCCCGCCATCGCGTAGGCGGGCCCGTATCCGGCTCCCGGACTGACCCCGGCTCCGGTGAGTCTTTCCATCGCGGCCTTTCCAGCTGGACCTCAGGGACCGGACACTATCGCGGCCAGCCGATCCAGCACCTGCTCGGCTCCGTCACCGTCCGCGCGGATCACGATCGCCTCGCCGTGCCGGACATCCAGCGCCAGGATGGACAGGATGCTCTTGGCGTTGACCGGCTCGCCGCCCGGCCGGGCCACCGTGATCTCGACCGGCGCCTCGGCGGCGGTCTGCACGAACGTGGCGGCGGGACGCGCGTGCAGCCCGACCTCGGCCTCGACGATGACCTTGCGCTCCGGCACATCTCCTCCTGTTGGTGCCTCAGGGGCTCGCGGCCCGGCCTCCGGGGTCTTCCGGCCGTCCCGGGACACCACCGCCACGGCCTGGGTGCCCGGCGACGGGGCGCGAGCCCGCACAGATGACGAAAGTACCGCCAATACCTGGCCGGCGCTCCCCCGGTGCCCGGCACCGGGCCCGGGTGGCACCTGCGGGTCCTCTCCGGCCGGTGCCCGCGCCGCCGCACCGCGGGATCAGCACCCCGCGTCCCAGCTGAGCAGGCCGGTGCCGGCCCGGACCGGACCGGCGGCGACCAGCGGCCGGACGGCGCCGGGCGGCGCGTCCAGCGCGATCACCGCGCACAGCGGGGAGCGGCCGCCGGCCTCGACCATGGCGGGGTCCCAGGCCACCACCGGGGCCCCGGCCCGGACCGGCCGGCCCTCGGCCACCAGCAGGCGGAAGCCCTCGCCGTGGAGCTGCACGGTGTCCACGCCGAGATGGACCAGGACACCCCGGCCGCCGGCCCCGACGACGACGTAGGCGTGCGGGTGGAGCTTGCGGATGACGCCGGCGATCGGGGCGAGCACCCGCCCCGGGCGGCGGACCGGGTCGATGGCCGTGCCCGGGCCGACCAGGCCCTCGGCGAACACCGGGTCGGGCACCGCCGCCAGCCCCACCACCGAGCCCGTCACCGGGGCGAGAACGGTCGTCATGCCGCATTCCCCTCCGGCCGCCGCGGCGGCGGGTCAGGAGATGATGTCGTCTATCTCCGAGGCGATCGTGTCGGCGTCCGGCCCCACGACGACCTGCACCACGTTGCCGGCCGCCATGACCCCGTGGGCGCCGGCCGCGCGCAGCGCGGCCCGGTCGACCCGAGCGGCGTCGCGGACCTCGGTGCGCAGCCGGGTGATGCACGGCTCGATCTCGATGATGTTGGCGGCTCCACCCAGCCCCGCGATGATCGCCCGCGCGTTCGCCGTCATGGTGGTCCTCCTCGTGCCGCCCGGGGCCACGCTAGCGACCTCCCCGGCCCGCGTCACCCGATCCGCCCCACCGGATCGCGTCACCGGACCGGCCGCATCCGGCTCCCGCCATCGAGCCGCGCCCCGCCCCCGCCACCTGAGCCGTGTCCGCCGCCCGCGCCGTCCCGTCACCCGGCCAGGATCAGCCGGTCTGGGTGACCTTGTTCAAGCCGCGCGGCGAGTCGGGGTCCAGGCCGCGCCGGCGGGCCAGCGCCTCGGTGAGCAGTTGCCCGGGGACGATCAAACCCATCGGCGCGACCCACTCGGGCAGGTCGGGGCCGTTGAGCGCGGCGGTGGCCGCGCCGGCCAGCTCGGTGCCGCCGCCCACGCCGTACGCGCGCGCCCCGGCGCCGGTGACCCGGCGGGCCAGCGCGACGGTGCCGGCCAGCGTCGGCCCGGCGCCGGCGGCGACCAGCAGCGCGGGGGTGAGCTCGTCCACCACGGCGATCGGCCCGTGCAGCAGGTCGGCGTACGACAGGCCCATGGCGTGCAGGTAGCACGCCTCCTTGAGCTTGAGCGCGGTCTCCAGGGCGGTGGAGAAGGCCATGCCGCGGCCGGACACCACCACGCCGGTCACCTCGGCCAGTCCCTCGACCACGGCGTCCAGATCGCCCGGCCGGTCGATCAACCGGGCGAGGGCGTCGGGGACCCGGTCCAGGTCGCCGGCGTCCACCTCGGCGCCCAGGCCGAGGGCCAGCACGGCGAGCGCGGCGAGCTGGGTGGTGTAGGTCTTGGTGGCCGGCACCGCCTTCTCCTCGCCGGCCTCGGTGCACAGCGCGAGGTCGGCGGCCGCGGCGAGCGGCGACTCCGGCCCGCCGTTGGTGATCGCCACCGTGCGGGCACCGCAGTCCCGGGCCCAGGCGAGGGTCTCCACGATCTCCTCGGTGCGGCCGGACTGGGACAGCGCCACCGCGAGCACGCCGTCCAGGTCGACGCGGCGCCGGTAGGTCGTGGCGATCGACGGGGCGGCCAGCGAGCAGAGCCGGCCGGCGCGCGCCTCGATCAGGTAGCGACCGTACACCGCGGCGTTGTCGGAGGTGCCGCGCGCCACGAACAGCAGCTGGCGGGTCCGCCCGGCGAGGGCGCGGATCTCCTCGACCCTGGGCAGCAGGGCGTCGAGGGTGGCCCGCAGCGCGGCGGGCTGCTCGGCTATCTCCGCGCGCATCATGGTGGTCATCGTGCCCGTCCTCCGCCCGCCGCCGGCGAGATCGGGCCGTTATCGATCCGTCGCCGGTCCATATGTTGACCCATAAATCTGGCATGTGGTCTAGTCCGGACTAGACCACGACAAACCTAATCTATCCCAGTGGACCTTCGCGGCCCGGCCGCCGCACCCCGGCGCGCGCGAGCGCACCGCGCCCGGCCGTCCCCGCGGGTGAGCGATCACCCTGCCCAGGCCCGGAGCCGGACGACCCGGCCGCCGGCCCGCCACGGCCGGGACGAGGTCCAGTGCCGAGTCCGAGAGCCGAGGATCAGTGGCCCAGATCGATCCGGACAGCCCGGTGCCCAAGTACTTCCAGCTCCGGGAGATCCTCCTCGACCTCATCGAGGGCAACGAACTGTCCATCGGCGCGGCGATCCCGTCCGAGCGCGACCTGTGCCAGCGCTTCGGGCTGTCCCGGATGACCGTGCGCCAGGCGGTCGACCACCTGGTGACCGAGGGCCGGCTGCACCGGGTCGCCGGCAAGGGCACCTTCGTGGCCCGGCCGAAGATCGAGATGGCCCTGCGGCTCACCTCCTTCAGCGACGACATGCGGGCCCGCGGCATGGAGCCCGGCTCGCGCGACCTGGACCGGCGGGTGGTCCGGGCCAGCGCCCACCTGGCCCGCGAGCTGGGCATCCAGCCCGGCGACGCGGTGCACTTCATCGAACGGCTGCGCACCGCGGACGGCGAACCGCTGTGCGTCGAGCGCGCGCACATCCCGGTGTCGTTCGCGCCCGACCTCGCGTCGTTCGACCTGACCGGCCGGTCGCTGTACGCGCTGCTGGAGTCGCGGCACGGCGTGGTGCTGGACGCCGGCGAGCTGACCATCGACGGCGCGATCGCCGACCCCGGGGACGCCGACCTGCTCAAGCTGCCCCGCGGTGGCGCGGTGCTGTCGCTGCAGCGGCGCTCGTTCGCCGGCGGCGTCTGCGTGGAGTTCGCGGTCTCGACCTACCGCGCCGACCGCTACCAGCTGCGAACGGTCCTGGAGATCGCCCCGCGGCGCGGCTGACCCGCCCCGACCCCAGGAGTCATGCGTTGAGCTCCGTCCCGGCCGCCGCCGGCCCGCCCCCGGGCCGCTCCGCCGCCTCCGCCGCCATGGCCGTGCTGTCCCGGGTCGGCCGGTCGCTCATGCTGCCCATCGCGACGCTGCCGGCCGCCGGGCTGCTGCTGCGCCTGGGGCAGGACGACCTGCTCGGCCGGATCGGCGACGGCCCGGCGCACCGCGCGGCCGAGGTGGTCGGCGCGGCCGGCGGCGCGCTGTTCGAGAACCTGCCGATCCTGTTCGCCGTCGGGGTGGCCGTCGGGTTCGCCCGCCGGGCGGACGGCTCCACCGCGGTGGCCGCGCTCGTCGGGTACCTGGTCTTCGACCGCGTCTCCCGGCTGCTGTTCTTCGACGCCGCCGGGTCGGCCGTGCACGACCGCGTCACCCGGCAGGTGATCGGCGCCGGCGGCCGGCCGGTCGAGGTGATCGACCTGGCCGCCGGCAACCCCACCGGGGTGCTCGGCGGCATCGTCGTCGGCCTGGCCGCCGCGCTGCTCTACCAGCGCTACCACCGGATCCGGCCGCCCACCTGGCTGGCCTTCTTCGGCGGGCGGCGGTTCGTTCCGATCGCCACCGCCCTGGCCGGGTTGCTGCTCGGCATCGTCTTCGGGCTGCTGTGGCAGCCGGTCGGCGAGTGGATGACCTGGTTCGGGCACCGGCTCGGCGACCACGCGGTCGCCGGCGCGGGGATCTACGGGGTGGCCAACCGGTTGCTCATCCCGCTCGGACTGCACCACTTCCTGAACTCGATCGTGTGGTTCCAGGTGCCCGACTGCACCGTCGGCGGGCGCCACCTGGCCGGCGACCTCACCTGCTACCTGCAGGGCGCGCCCGGCGCGGGCGCGTTCATGGCCGGGTTCTTCCCAGTGATCATGTTCGGCCTGCCCGCGGCGGCGGTCGCCATCTGGCGCGCCGCGCCGCCGCACCGCCGGGCGGCCACCGGCGGCATCATGCTGTCCGCGGCGCTGGTGGCGTTCGTCACCGGGATCACCGAACCGATCGAGTTCGCGTTCATCTTCGTGGCGCCGGTGCTGTTCGCCGTGCACGCGCTGCTCACCGGCCTGTCGATGGCGCTGGTGGCCGCGATGGACGGCCGGCTGGGCTTCAGCTTCTCCGCCGGGGCGATCGACGCGGCGCTCAACGCCACCAAGTCCAACACTCACGGCTTCTGGCAGATCATGGCGCTCGGCGTGGGGTACGCGGCGGTCTACTACCTGGTGTTCACCTTCCTGATCCGGCGGCTGAACATCATGACCCCGGGCCGGGAGCCGGACGCCGCCCCCACGGCGGACGCCACCGAGGACACCACCGAGGACACCACCGGGGACGCCGCCGGGGACGCCGCCACCGCGGAGGAGACCGCCGGGGAGGCCGGCGGGCGGGTTTCGGACGGGCGTTCCGGCGGCGCGCCGGAGCCGTAAGGTCCGGGCGGCCCGGAGCGGCCGGGCCCGCGTACCGCCGGTAAGCGGAGGAATCACCCGGCCTAGCGGAAAGTTGGCGCCCGCGGTATCAGCGGCCCGGACCGGAACCTCCCTAATGTGTCCCGTCCAGCGACGACACCGGGAGTCTCCGATGCCCAGCGCTCCTCGCCCCGCCCGGCCCGCGCGCACCACCGCCCCGCCTCGGCTGCGGGCGGTCCCGCCGGCCGACCCGCCCTACGACGACGACCGGCACGCCCCGGCGCGCCCGGCGGCTCCGGCGGCGCCCGCCGCGGCGGCGGTCCCGGTCCGGCGGGCGGCGCCGATCCGGCCGGTGCCCGCCTTCCACGGCGGGCGGGCGGCGCCCGACGAGCGCGGCCTGCAGAGCCTCGGCCAGGCGATGGCCGAGGTGCTGGCCGGCCGGCGCCCTCCCGGCACGCTGGCCGGCCGGCTCACCGACCGGGCCTACCAGGAACTGGTGCGGGCCGGACGCATGATCAACGCGACCCGCCCGCCGGTCGCCGGGCTGCCGCACGTCGACCGGCCGCGGGACGGCGCCGTCGAGGCGTGCGTGCTGGTGCGCTGCGGCGAGCGCGGGCACGTCCTCGCCATCCGGTTGGAGCGCCGGGGCACCCAGTGGCTGTGCACCGACTTCGAGACCGCCTGACCGGGCCGCGGCGGCCCGGCCCGCGAGACGGCGGCGGCCCCGTCGCCGCCAAGGGCGCGGGGCCGCCGGGGTGGCCTGGCTCAGGCCGTGGCGTTCTTCGGGTCGCCGTGGCAGCGCTTGTACTTCTTGCCGGAGCCGCAGGGGCACGGCGCGTTGCGCTCGACGTTGCCGTAGGCGGCGCGCTCTTCGGCGGTGGTGCGGACCCGGGTCTGCTCCACCTCGCCGCTCTCGCCCGGCGCCGTGTAGATCATCTCGCTGGGCCGCTGCGGCCGGCGCAGCGCCTTGGAGATGATCGCGCCGACCTCGCCGGACACCGCGTCCTGCGGGGCGACCTCCTCGACGATCGGGTTGTCCTGCACCTCGACCTCGAGGTTGAACAGGTAGCCGACCGACTCCTCCTTGATGCCGTCCAGCATGGCCGCGAACATGTCGAAGCCCTCGCGCTGGTACTCGATCAGCGGGTCGCGCTGCGCGTAGGCGCGCAACGCGATGCCCTCCTGGAGGTAGTCCATCTCGTACAGGTGCTCGCGCCACTTGCGGTCGAGCACCGACAGCACGACTCGGCGCTCCAGCTCGCGCACCGTCTCGGCGC
The DNA here is from genome assembly GCF_016863395.1 of Sphaerisporangium rufum. Taxonomy (GTDB): domain Bacteria; phylum Actinomycetota; class Actinomycetes; order Streptosporangiales; family Streptosporangiaceae; genus Sphaerisporangium; species Sphaerisporangium rufum. The sequence goes on from NZ_BOOU01000004.1 coordinate 35,449, forward strand.
CGAGCTCCTGCTCGCGCCGGTCGTAGGCGGCCAGCGCGTCGGCCTTCACCCACTCGGAGATGAGCTGCGGGGTGAGGTTCTCCCGGGCGCCGTCGGCCTCCCGCTCGACGAGCTCGTCGGCGGTACCGGAGATCGGGTACAGCTGCTGGAACGCCTTCCAGAGCTTGTCCAGGTCCCACTCTTCGGCGAACCCCTCGGTGGTGGCCGCCTGCACGTATCCCTCGACGACCTCGCTGATGAAGGAGCGCACCTGCTCGTGCAGGTCGGCGCCCTCCAGCACCCGCAGCCGCTCGGCGTAGATCACCTTGCGCTGGCGGTTCATGACCTCGTCGTACTTCAGGACGTTCTTGCGGATCTCGAAGTTCTGCTGCTCGACCTGGTGCTGGGCCGAGGCGATCGCCTTGGAGACGATGCCCGACTCGATGGGCACGTCCTCCGGGATGTTCAGCCGCGTCATGATCATCTCGACCCGGGCGGAGTTGAACAGCCGCATCAGGTCGTCCTCGAGGGACAGGTAGAAGCGGGACTCGCCGGGGTCGCCCTGCCGGCCGGACCGGCCGCGCAGCTGGTTGTCGATGCGCCGCGACTCGTGGCGCTCGGTGCCGAGGACGTACAGGCCGCCAAGGGAGGTGACCTCCTCGTGCTCGGCTTTGACCGCCTCCTTGGCCTGCTCCAGCGCCTCGGGCCAGGCCTTCTCGTACTCGTCGGGCGTCTCGGCGACCGACAGGCCGCGCTGCTGCAACTCGATGTCCGCGCGGAACTCGGGGTTGCCGCCGAGCATGATGTCGGTGCCGCGGCCGGCCATGTTGGTGGCGACCGTCACGGCGTGCTTGCGGCCCGCCTCGGCGACGATCACCGCCTCCCGGGCGTGGTTCTTGGCGTTCAGCACCTCGTGCGCCACGCCGAGCCGCTTGAGCATCTTGGACAGCTTCTCGGACTTCTCCACCGAGGTGGTGCCGACCAGGACCGGCTGGCCCTTCTCGTAGCGCTCCTTGATGTCGAGCACGCAGGCATGGAACTTGGCGTCCTCGGTCTTGTACACCACGTCGGCCTGGTCACGGCGGATCATCGGCCGGTTGGTCGGGATCGGGATGACGCCGAGCTTGTAGGTCTGGTGGAACTCGTTGGCCTCGGTGACCGCGGTACCGGTCATGCCGGCGAGCTTGCCGTAGAGCCGGAAGTAGTTCTGCAGGGTGATCGTGGCGAGCGTCTGGTTCTCGTCCTTGACCTTCACACCCTCCTTGGCCTCGATGGCCTGGTGCATGCCCTCGTTGTACCGGCGGCCGTGCAGCACGCGCCCGGTGAACTCGTCGACGATCAGGACCTCGCCCTCGACGACGATGTAGTCCTTGTCCTTCTTGTAGAGCTCCTTGGCCTTGATGGCGTTGTTCAGGAACCCCACCAGGTGGGTGTGCTCGGGCTTGTAGAGGTTGTCGATGCCGAGCCAGTCCTCGACCTTCTCGACACCGGCCTCCAGCACGCCGACCGTGCGCTTCTTCTCGTCGACGATGTAGTCGCCGGTGCTCTCCTCGCCGTCCTTGCCCTCGGTGCCGCGGCGCAGCCGGGGGACGATCTTGGAGAACTCCTGGTACCACTTGCCGGACTGCTCGCCGGGACCGGAGATGATCAGCGGGGTGCGGGCCTCGTCGATGAGGATGGAGTCGACCTCGTCGACGATGGCGAAGTTGTGGCCGCGCTGCACGCACTCCTCCAGCGACCACGCCATGTTGTCGCGGAGGTAGTCGAAGCCGAACTCGTTGTTCGTGCCGTAGGTGATGTCCGCGTTGTACTGCTTGCGGCGCTCGTCCGGCGGCATGTTCGCCAGGATCACCCCGACCTCCAGGCCGAGGAAGCGGTGCACCCGGCCCATGTTCTCGGCGTCGCGCTTGGCGAGGTAGTCGTTGACCGTGACGACGTGCACGCCCTTGCCGGCGATCGCGTTGAGATACGCCGGCAGCGTACAGGTCAGGGTCTTGCCCTCACCGGTGCGCATCTCGGCGATGTTGCCCAGGTGCAGCGCGGCACCGCCCATGATCTGGACGTCGAAGTGCCGCTGGCCGAGGACGCGGCGGGCCGCCTCGCGCACGGTGGCGAAGGCCTCCGGCAGCAGGTCGTCCAGGGATTCGCCGTCGGTGTGGCGCTGCTTGTACTCGTCGGTGAGCGCGCGCAGCTCGGCGTCGGTCAGGCTGGTGAAGTCGGTCTCGATGGAGTTGACCTGCTCGGAGATCCGCTTCAGCTTGCGCAGAACCTTGCCCTCACCGGCGCGAAGGATCTTGTCGAGTATGGCTGCCACTTTGTGTAAAGCTCCTCGCAGGTCTGTACCGCGGCCCGGCGGCTGCGGACATGAGAACGAGACATGGTTCCCCAGAGCCATGGTAGGCGGTTTCCCCACCCGGCACAGCCATCGCCGGGGACGGCGCGGGCGCCCGCGAACGCGAGCGCGGCGCCGCTCCCTGCGGCCCTGTGCGCGGGGACGGCCCGCGAGGGCGGCACCGTTGTTGTATATCGTGCGACGGTACGGGGAGGGAACCTTTGCCCCTGGCCGCCGCGGCGGCCGGAGCGGACGGCCGCCGCCCGGGCGGCGCTCACACGGAAACGACAAGGAGTCAGGATGGCCGACAGCGCACCGGCGCAGGCACAGGGCACGCAGGCCCACGGCACGCAGCAGTCCCACGCGGGACGCGCCTCGTCGTGGCTGGCGGTCACCGTGATCCTGCTCGGCTTCACCATCGGCGGCGTCGCCCTCACCATCGGCCCCAACTGGTTCCTGTTCTGGGTGGGCGCCGGCGTGGTCGTCGTGGGCGGCGTGCTCGCCCTGGTCTTCGACGTCTTCTCCGACGTGATCGAGGACGCGCCGCGGGAGGCCGACACCCAGGAGAAGCACCCGCCCTTCAGCAGCAGCTCCGACCACGTCTGACCGGGCGGGGACCGGACCGCCCGGCGATGACACCGGCGCAGCCGTTTCGTCGGTGACACCGTCTACGATCGGCGCATGCCGACCCAGGTTCCCGCCCCCGTGATCGAGATGTCCGCCGGCGAGGCGCGCCGGATCATCCTGCGCGCCCAGGGGTTCCTCGGCGCCGGCGGCCGGCGGGGCGGCGCGCCGGGGGTGCTGTCCCGGCTGGCCGCCGTCCAGCTCGACACCATCTCCGTGCTGGCCCGCTCGCACGAGCTGGTGGCCTACTCCAGGCTGGGGCCGGTCGGCCGGGCCGCGGTCGAGCGGGCGTACTGGGCCGAGCCGGCCCGCGCCTTCGAGTACTGGTGCCACGCGGCCTGCGTGCTGCCCATCGAGCACTGGCCGCTCTACGCGTTCCGCCGCCGGGCCTTCCGCGAGCGGCGGTTCCGCTGGCACGAGGTGCCGCCCACCATCGACAAGGTGTTGCAGCAGGTCCGCGACGAGGGCCCGGTGACCACCACCGACCTCGGCGGCGCCAAGAACGGCGGCCCCTGGTGGGACTGGTCGGACGTGAAGATCTCGGTGGAGTTCCTGCTGGACGTCGGCGAGGTGGTCTGCACCCGCCGGACCGGCTGGCGCCGGGTGTACGACGTGGCCGACCGGGCCGTGCCGGCCGCGCTGCTCGGCGAGGACCTCACCGACGCCGAGTGCGTCACCCGGCTGGCCCCGATCGCGGCCGCCGCGCTGGGCGTCGCCACCCGCGCCGACCTGGTCGACTTCCTCCGGCTCAGCGGCCCGCACGCGGCGCTGCTGGACCAGGCGCTGCTGGACGGCTCGGCCGGCCTGGTGCCGGTCCGGGTCGCCGGGTGGGGTGACGGCCGCCGCGCCGGGCGGCCGGGCACGTCCAACGCCTGGGCCGACCCCGCCGCGCTGGCGAGCCCGCCGCGCGGGCGGCACCGCACCACGCCGCTGTCGCCGTTCGACTCGCTGGTCTGGGACCGCGCCCGCACCGAGCGGGTGTTCGGCTTCACCCACCGCCTGGAGGCGTACGTGCCGAAGGACAAGCGGGTGCACGGCTACTTCACCATGCCGGTGCTGGCCGGCGGGCGGCTCATCGGCCGGGTGGACCCGGCCCGGGACGGCTCCACGTTCGTCGCCCGGCAGGTCGGCTTCGAACCGGCGGCGGCCGGCCGGGCCGGCGGCGCGCGGCCGGAGACGGTGGCCGCGATGGCTCAGGCGCTGTGGGAGGCGGCCTCCTGGGTCGGCTGCGACGACGTGCGGGTGGAACGGGTGGGCACGCCGGAGCTGGCCGGCCCGCTGGCGGCGGCGCTGCGCGCGCCCGCCGGCGACGTGACGGCACCGCCCGCCGGCGGCGTGACGACGCCGGTCGCCGACGGTGTGACGGCGCCGGTCGCCGGACCGATCAGGTGATCTCCAGCAGGCGCTCGCGCACCGCGTAGACCACCGCCTCCATCCGGGAGTGCAGCTGCAGCTTCTCCAGGATGTTGCGCACGTGGTTCTTCACGGTGTTCTCGGAGATGAACAGCTGCTTGGCGATCTCGCGGTTGTTCATGCCCTTGGCCACCAGGCGCAGCACCTCCATCTCCCGGTCGGTCAGCCGGGGGACCGGCAACTGCGGGGGGCGCTCGGCCTCCTTGCGGCTCATGCTGGCGAACTCGCTGATCAGCTTGGCCGCCATCGCCGGGTTGATCAGCGACTGGCCCTCGTGCACGCCGCGCACCGCGTCGGGCACCTCGTCGATCTGCACGTCCTTCAGCAGGTAGCCGGTGGCGCCCGCCTTGATCGCCTCGAAGAGGTCCTCCTCCTCGTCGCTCACCGTGAGCATGACGATCCGCGCGCTCGGCACCGACGCTTTGATCACCCGGGTCGCCTCGATGCCGCTCTGGCGCGGCATGCGCACGTCCATCAGCACCACGTCCGGCAGCAGCCGGTCGGCGATCTCGACCGCCTCCTGGCCGTCGCTCGCCTCGCCGACCACCTCGATGTCCGGCTCCGCGGCCAGGGCCAGCTCCAGGCTCCGCCGGATCAACGCGTGGTCGTCGACGATCAACACGCGGATCGGCTCGGCCCGCCCGGAGCCGCCGGCCGTTTCGTCGGTCTGCGTCACGCCTCCTCCTCGTTGGGGAGCCATGCCCGCGCGGCGGGGGGCGAACCCCGCCGCGCGGCGCTCCCACGCCGTCGGAACCGCCATCATTACATGGCTTTCCGGCGCGCGGGGCGGTCGAGAGGATCTTCGAACGCGTTGGTTATGGTTCGACGAGCCGCAACACGCCGTACGCGTAGCCGACCCGCCGGTACACCACACTCGGGTGGCCGGACTCCTTGTCGCGGAACAGGTAGAAGTCGTGCCCGACGAGCTCCATCTCCAGCAGTGCCTGGTCGATGGTCATCGGGTCGGCGTCGTGGAACTTCTCCCGGACGACGAGGGGGCCGTCGCCGTCCATCTCGATGGGCACGATCGGTTCCTCGTACCCGGCGGTGTCGGCCGGCGTGGCGGCCCGGTCCTGGCGCTGCGGCTCGACGGGCAGCGGCTCGGGCAGCGGCTCGTAGCCGTCGGCGAGCACGGAGGTCAGCTCGGCGACCGATGGGGGGCAATGGTTGCCGTGATGGACCTTCCGCCGGTCGGCGATGCGCCGCAGCCGGCCCTCGAGCTTCCCGAGCGCGATGTCCAGGGCCGCGAAGCGGTCCTCGGCGGAGGCCTCGGCCCGGATGGCCGGCCCCTTGGAGTGGATGGTCAGCTCCACCCGCTCGCGGTCCTCGTTCGCGCGCACGTTGGCGTGCTTGGAGACCTCCACATCGACCCGTATCAGCTTGCTGTCCAGACGCTCGATCCTGGCCAGTTTGGTCGTCACATGATCGCGGAACCGGTCACTCACACTGGTGTGCCGTCCCTTGACGATGATGTCCACGCAAAGGCCCCCCTTCGTCTCGACTGAATGGAGGGCACCCGTCCGGCCGACCTGGTCTTCGTCCCCACATCCGCCTGCTGAGGGGTTCGCGGCTCTGTCGCCACTACTGCCCTTCTCTCCTGGCGGAGGACATCTGGACCTCCGGGGAGGCAGGACTTACCTCTAAGCCGCACCGTGATCGGTCGACGAAGAGTCGCCTTACGTGGGCCGTTTCGCCTGCGGCTGGCATCGGCTAGCCGGCCCGGCCCCCTTGCGTCGGGGGTCGGTCCGGTGCAACCACGGACCCGAACGGGTGCCATGTTCGAACGCTAGTCGCTGCCGGCCCGAATGTCAGCCGTGGGATGCGCCGGGCGATCACTTTCCGTGTTTTTCCCGGGGCGTCGCGGGCCCGCCGGACCGGTACGTCAACGCGCCGGCCGGCCGCACCGCGGCCGGGACCTGCCGGTGAGCCCGGCGGTCCGGTGCCGGCATGGGATACCTCACTGGGGTGCCCCACCCCGGCTTTACCCGGTTTCATCACTGTTCGTAATCTTTTGGCGCCGCCGATAACCCGGGCGTGTCGCGTCCGTTCGGCTCGCCGGCCGGTCCCGATCATCGGTGGCGGCGCGGCGTGCCGGCGAGCGTGACCGCCAGCGCGACGCCCGCGCCGGCCGCCCGCAACGCCCGCGCCGCCTCGGCCAGCGTGGCGCCGGTGGTGACGATGTCGTCCACCAGGACCAGGAGCCCCGCACCGGGCCCCCACGCCCCCGGTGGCGCGCCGCCCCGGGCCGGGTGGACCGTGAAGGCCCCGGTCAGGTTCGCGGCACGCTGGACGGCGCTGAGCCCCGCCTGGTCGGCCACCCGGCGCCGGGGCACCAGGACGGGCGCCGGCGCCACCGGGTATCCGGCCGCGCGCAACCGGCGCCCGGCCAGCGCGGCGAGCCGGCCGACCGGATCGTGGCCGCGCCGCCGGACCGCGCGCCGCGCGCTCGGCACCGGGACCAGCGCGACGGCCGGGCCGACCGGGCCGACCGGGCCGACCGGGACCGGCGGATCCGCCGGCCGGGCCGGGCCGCCGCCGGCGCCGAGCGCCGCGAGCACGGTGCCGGCCAGGCAGGCGGCGAGCGGCGGCCCGAGCGCGGTGCGGCCCCGTTCCTTGTAGGCGAGGATCACCCGGCGGGCCGTGCCCTCGTACCGGGCCGCCGACCAGCACGGCGGCAGCCCGGCCGGGGCGGGCGCCGGCGGGCGCGGCGCCGGGTCGCCGCGCATCCCGGCCAGGCAACCGGCGCATATCTGCGCCCCGGGGCGATCGCACCCGGCGCACCGGGCGGGCAGGACGAGGTCGAGCAAGGCGGTCAGCACCCGGCCATCCTCGCCCGCCGGAGCCGCCGGCCGGCCCGCGCGGCCCGGTCGTCCACAGGCCCGTCCGCATCCGGCCAGATCGTCCACAGCCTCCGGCGCGGTCCCGGCCGGGCCGTACCGGGCTCGGATCGCGCGCCCCCTCACGATCACCCCGCGGGCACGCGGCACCGGCCCGGCGTCTTCCGGACGGGCGCCGGGCGGATCCGGTGGAAGGCACCGTGAAGGCACCGTGAAGGCACCGTGATCGATCGCGGGAGGCACCTGGGTTCCACCGCGAGGCCGCGCCGTCAGCCGAGGGGGTAGACGGGCGGGCCGGCACCCTTCTTGACCAGCGACTCCCACCGGCTCTTCTGGGCGTTCCACGCCGCCAGCTCTCCCCCGCTGTTGAGCACCAGCAGCGGCGAGTCGCCCGGCGCCGCGGCGATCCGCTCGACGCGCGCGGCGACCTTCGAATCGGCGCGCACGCCCTGCGTCACCGACCAGGGGGTCAGCTCCCCGTCGGAGCCGTGCTTGTTGGTCAGCACCCACAACGTGTCGGCGTCCTGCCAGGCGACGTCCAGGATCTGCTGGCCCTTCTCCGCCGGGACGAGCTCGCGGAAGTTGCCGACCGACCAGCCGCCGCGGTCGATGTAGCCGATCAGCACCCGCTGGCCGTGCTCGTCGCTGCAGACCACGGCCACCCGGACGCCGTCCCGCGCCACCCGGAACGCGCGCACGTCGGCCGTCTCGATGTCCGGCGCCCGCACCGGATACTGCCGGGAGGCGTCCGCCGCGCGCAGCACCTGCGAGCGGCGCGGGCCCTGCCGGGCGACCGTCCAGACGTCCCCGTACCGGTCGAACGACGGCGGGGTGAGGCCCTGCCCCTGGATCCACCGCTCCCACCGGGCGGGCGCGCCCATGGCGCTGACCCACACGCCGCCGTTCCTGCTCAGCGCGGCCAGCCGCTGCGGCCGGTCGCCACCGGAGCCGGAGACGGCGAACTCGGTGTACTGCCCGGCCGCCGCGCCGTCGCCGAGCGGCAGCGGGTTGTCGCTCTTGCCGTCGGCCGAGTGCAGGCGGCCGTCCTTCGGGTAGTAGGCCGCGGTCCCCGAAGGCAGCACGTCCGGGTCGAAGCGGTCGTAGTCGCGCGGGTCGATGACGAACGCGCCGCCGGGGAACTGCTCACCGTTGACCCGCACCTCGATCCGCCGCGCCTCGGTGAGCGGCTTGAGCGTCCAGGCCAGCTGGGCGCCCAGCGCCCGGCGCCCGGCGTCGGCCGCCGAGTCCACCACGGCGTAGGTGAAGTCGACCACGACGCTGTTCTCCTCCACCGAGACGCCGTTGACGTCCACACCGGAGAACGCGCTGTCCACCGCGCCGCGCATCGGCTTGGTCGGGCCGTCCAGCAGCTTGCGCACCAGCGTCTCGGCCAGGCCCTCGGCGGGATCGACCCTGACCCGCACCCGGTCGGCGACCAGCCCGGCCCACCTCGGTGCGGCGAAGTAGACGTCGAACGGGCGGAAACCGCGCTTGAAGTCGTCCTCCGACAGCAGCAGCCCCGACGGCGCCGAGGAGATGCGCCACTGGCCGTTCACCCGCACCAGGGTGAACCCCTTGGCGAGCTCGCTGCCGGCCGAGGCGTCGGTCAGCACGTAGTGGCCGTCGCCGTCGAGCGTGCCGAGCACGGTGCCCTTGAGCGTCACGTGGGCCTGCGGGAGGTCCTCGCCGCGCCCGTCGGACACGGTACGCCCCTCGTAGATCGTCGTACCGTCGAACGGGCTCCAGGTGCGGTCGGCGTCGCCGGTGAGGTAGCGGCGGGCGACGGTGCGCTGCGGGTCGTCGGGGCTCGCCGCGGCGGCCAGGAACCCGTCGACGATCTCGGCGGGCGTGCCGTTCTGCTTCGGCGGGGCGACCAGCATGCGGACGTACGGCTCGCCGAGCGGATCGGCCTCGCTCTGGCCGCGCGCCGCGAAGATCGCACCACCGGGCGGCACGGTGGAGCACCCGGCGAGCAGCAGGACGAGGAACAGAGCGAGCGGCGCCGCCCGCCGGGCGGCGCGCGCCGGCCACCCGGCCGCACATCCGGCGGGCACGGGCCGGCTAGTCGGCATCGAGACCCCCCTCGGCCGCGGGCAGCAGGACCTGCGTCGTGTGCCCCTTCCAGGTGCGCCGGATCTCGATCTCCGGCGGCACCAGCGGCAGCGGCGAGCCGCGCAGCTCGGCGCCCGCCTGGCGGGGCAGCGACAGCCGGAACTGCGAGCCCTCGCCCGGCATGCCCCAGGCCTGCAGCCACCCGCCGTGCAGCATGGCGTCCTCCCGGGAGATCGCCAGGCCGAGGCCGGTGCCGCCGATCGTGCGGGCGCGGGAGGGGTCGGCCCGCCAGAACCGGTCGAAGACCATGTGCTCCTCGCCCGGCTTGAGCCCGACCCCGTGGTCGCGCACCGCCACCGCCACCGCGTCGCGGTCGGCGCCGAGCGTGACCACGATGTCGCGTCCCTCGCCGTGCTCGATGGCGTTGAAGAGCAGGTTGCGCAGGATGCGCTCCACCCGGCGGCTCTCCACCTCGGCCATGCACGGCTCGTTCGGCAGCCGCAGGTCCAGCCGGGTGGTCTTGCGCTCGGCCAGCGGCTGGGAGTCGCCGACCGCGCGCAGCACCACGTCGCGCATGTCCACCGAGTCGACGTCGAGCGTGGCGGCGCCGGCGTCGTACCGGCTGATCTCCAGCAGGTCGGCGAGCATCGACTCGAACCGCTCCAGCTGGTTCTGCATCAGCTCCGCCGAGCGGGCCGCGGCCGGGTCGAACTCCTCCCGGCTCTCGTACAGCAGGTCGGCGGCCATCCGGACCGTGGTGAGCGGCGTGCGCAGCTCGTGGGAGACATCGGAGACGAACTGCCGCTGCACCTGCGACAACTCCTCCAGCTGGTGGATCTTCAGGGCCAGGGTGGCGGCCATCTCGTTGAACGAGGCGGCCAGCCGGGCCAGGTCGTCCTCGCCGCGCACCTTCAGGCGCTCCTCCAGCCGGCCGGCGGCCAGCCGCTCGGCGGCCTGCCGGGTCAGCCGCACCGGGATGACCACCTGGCGGGTCACCAGGAACGCCACCGCGGCCAGCAGCAGCACCAGGGCGGCGCCCACCACGACCAGCCACTGCTGAACGGTGGACAGCGTGTCGACCTCGTCGTCCAGCGGGAAGAAGTGGTAAAGCTCGTAGTCGCCCCGGGCGTCGGGCACCAGGGCGCCGACCGCCAAGGCGGGCCGCGGGCCGGCCCGGTCCAGGTAGGAGGCCGAGATGTACTCCGCCTTCGGCTCCGCCCGGTCCCGGCGGACCGCGTCGCGCAGCTTGGGCGGCACGCTGCGCTGGTCGATCGGGCCCACCGCGCGGTCCTGGCCGACCTGCCCGGCGTTGAGGATCACCACGCTGTAGCGGGAGCCGGCCCGCTTGGCCAGGGCCTGCAGCGCCTGGTCCACCGGGGAGGTCATGGTGACCTCGTCGTCCTCCTGGAGCGGCACCGACGGCTTGGCGGTCGGGGGCGGCACCTGGCCGAGATAGCCCGCCACCGTGGTCACGTTGGCCTGCGCCTCGGCGGTGGCCGCGCTCACCCGGCCGTTCAGCACCGCCGTATTGATCATCTGCAGCAGGAAGAACCCGAGCACGGCCACCACCGTCATGGAGATGACCAGGGTGCTGGTGACGACCCGCAGCTGCAGCGACCGGCGCCAGACCCGCCGCACCCGGCCGGCGGCGCGCCGGGCCCGCCGCCGGACGCCGCGGGCGATCTGCCGCGGGGTCCGCCGGGCCTTCTTCTTCGGCCGGGGCCGGCCCGCGTCGCGGGCGGCCGGTGCCGAGGTCGTCGGGGGAGCCATGGGGGGCATCGGGGACGGCGGGGCGGCCGGCCCTATGCCGGGCCGGCCTTGTAACCGACGCCGCGGACGGTGACCACGATCTCCGGGTGCTCGGGGTCCTTCTCGATCTTGGCGCGCAACCGCTGCACGTGCACGTTGACCAGCCGGGTGTCGGCCGCGTGCCGGTAGCCCCAGACCTGCTCCAGCAGCACCTCGCGGGTGAACACCTGGCGGGGCTTGCGGGCCAGCGCGACCAGCAGGTCGAACTCCAGCGGCGTCAGGTTGACGGTCTCCTCGCCGCGCTTGACCGAGTGACCGGCCACGTCGATCGTGATGTCGCCGATCTGCAGCACCTCGGGGGTGGGCTCGTCGGTGCGGCGCAGCCGGGCCCGCACCCGGGCGACCAGCTCCTTGGGCTTGAACGGCTTGACGATGTAGTCGTCGGCGCCGGACTCCAGGCCGAGGACGACGTCGATGGTGTCGCTCTTGGCGGTGAGCATCACGATCGGCACGCCGGACTCGGCGCGGATCCGCCGGCAGACGTCGATGCCGTCGGCACCGGGCAGCATCAGGTCGAGCAGCACGAGATCGGGGCGGGTCTCGCGGAACGCGTCGAGCGCCTTGTCCCCGTCGGAGACGAACGACGGCTCGAAGCCCTCCCCCCGAAGGACAATGCCGAGCATCTCGGCGAGAGCGGCGTCGTCGTCGACGACCAGCACGCGTCCTTTCATGGCCCCTCATTCATCGAGCGCGGTTCTGAACGGATCTTGAGGCGATGGCCGTACGACCGACCGCAGGTTACCCGCGACACATCGTCAGGTGATAAACGGCCGAACAATGACGTCACCGAGGGCCGAATTTTAGGCGTAGCTTGCCCGTCCCGCCAATGATCTGCCCCAACGTCCTGCGCGGCGTGGCGCGCACGCCCCCCTCGCCAAGTGTGCGCCACGAACGCCACAAGGGCCATCCCCGGTCGCGTTCGGGTGATCGGCCACGACGGCAGTCCCCGCGACATGCCAGGATTGGGATATGTCAGACGGTCACGGCTCCGCACCCGGCACGCCACCGGGCTGGGCGGAGAACCAGCCCCCGCCGTACCAGGGTGCCGGCGGGACGCCGTGGACCTCCCCCAGCGACCCGGGGGCGGACCCCGGCCGGCCTCCGGCGGACGCCGCGCCACGCGACGCCGCGCCACGCGACGCGGCGCCACGCGACGCGGCGGCCCCTCCGGCGCCGCACGCCCCGCCGCCGCGTCAGGCGCCCGGCCCCGGCGGCCCGTATCCCCCGCCCGGCGGCGGCCCGCAGGGCCCAGGGTCCTACGGCCCGCCGGGCCCGGGCGGCCCGTACGGCCCGCCGCCGTACGGCGGTCCCGGCCCCTACGGGTTCCGGCCGCCGCCGCAGGCGCCGCGGCCGGGCATCATCCCGCTGCGGCCGCTCGCCCTGGGCGACATCCTCGACGGCACCATCAAGCTGATCCGCTCCAATCCCAAGGCGACGCTCGGCCTGTCGGTGATCGCGGCCACCGCCGGCACGCTGCCGCTCGCCATCGGCCAGGCGGTCTATTACCGCTCGCTCGGCGGCCTGCTGACCGACCCGGCCGGGCCCGCCGGCACGGCCGAGGTGCCCACCGGCGGCCTGGTCGCCCAGCTGGGCGGCGCCGGCCTGTCGTTCCTCATCCAGTTCTTCGTGGTGACCGTGCTGACCGGCGTGCTCACCCGCATCCTGGGCCGCGCCGTCTTCGGCGGGCGCATCACGGTCGGCGAGGCGTGGCGGCTCACCCGCGGGCGGGTCCCCACCCTGTTCGGCCTGGCCCTGCTGGCCGGGCTGATCGGCCTGGCGCCGCTGGCGGTGATCGCCGCCCTGGTCTGGGCGCTCGTCGCGGCGGGCGCCGGCACCGGGGTCGTGGTCGCGGTCGCCCTACTGCTCGGCCTCGCCTACCTCGCCTACGCGCTGTTCGTCACCACCCGGCTGGCGCTGGCCGCCCCAGCGGTCGTGCTGGAAGGGCTCGGCGTCACCGCGGCGATGCGCCGCTCGTGGCGGCTGGTGGGCGGCGGCTTCTGGCGGGTGCTCGGCATCCTGGTGCTGACCCAGCTGCTGACCTCCACGCTGGGCGCCATCCTTTCGGTGCCGGTCACCATCGTGAGCATGGTGGTGGTGTTCACCGGGGGCGGCTCGGTCGCCGCCACGGTCATCACCGCCGTGCTGTTCGCCGTCGGCGGCATCCTCAGCGCCATGATCACCTATCCGGTCGCCGCCGGGGTCAACGGCCTGCTCTACACCGACCGGCGGATGCGGGCCGAGGCGTTCGACCTGGTGCTGCAGACCGCCGCCGCCGACCAGCAGCGCCTCGGCTGGGTGCCCGCCGACGCCGACCACCTGTGGCACCCGTCGCACGCCGCCCGCGGCGGCGTCCCCACCGGGGCGCCGTGACCGCCGGCGCGTGGGCCACGGCCCTGCTCCTGGACGACGTCGAGCGCGGCGAGGGGCGGCGCCGGGCGGTCGAAGAGCTGCTCCGGCCCGAGTACCAGCGGGAGTCGCTGCCCGAGCGCGCACTGCGCACCGTGCAGGACTTCATCAACGGCCTGCTCGACCAGGTGGGCGGCGGGGTGCCGGGCGGCGTCCTGGCCCTGGCCCTGGTGATCATCATCCTGGCCGTGCTGATCGCGCTGGTCGCCTGGTACGCCCGCCGGGCCACCGGCGCCCGCCGGGCCCGCGGCACCGGCGGCCTGTTCGGCACCGGGCAGCGGACCGCCGCCGAGCACCGGCGGGCCGCCGAGGAGGCGGCCGCGCACGCCCGCTGGGCCGAGGCCGTCCGCGAGCGGCTGCGCGCCATCGCCCGCGACCTGGAGCATCGGGCCATCGTGGCGCCGCAGCCGGGCCGCACCGCCGACGAGCTGGCCCGCGCGGCCGGCCGGGAGCTGCCGGACCTGGCCGCCCGGCTGTCCGCCGCGGCCCGGCTGTTCGACGACGTGACCTACGGCCAGGCGCCCGGCACCGAGGAGGACTACCGGTTCATGTCCGAGCTGGACGAGGCGCTGGGCGCGGCACGCCCCGCCGCCGTGGCCGCCGGGGGCGCCGGATGACCGCGGCGAGCCCGACGCTTCCGGCGGATCCGATGGCAGGCATGAGCCCGATGCGCGCGCCGAACTCGACGCCCCCGGCTCTCGCGGTGGGTCCGATGACGGCCATGAGCCAGGCGGGCGCGCTGAAGACGACTCCGGTGATGCCGGTGAGTCCGATGGCAGGCATGAGCCCGGTGGGTGCGCCGCCACGCCGGGCTCGGGGGCGAGCCCGCCGATGACGCTGACCGCGACCCCGCCGCCCGCCGGCGCCGGCACCACCGCGCCGGGCACCTCGACGTCGCCCACCGCCGCCACGCTGTGGCGGCGCGGCCGGGGCGTGCTGGCCGCCGCCCTGCTGGTGCTGGTGGTCGCGGCGCTGACCGTGCTGGCCACCGGCACCAACGCCCCCGGCGCCCCGCTGGATCCGCGCGACGCGACGCCGGACGGCGGCCGCGCGCTGGCCGAGATCCTGGGCGACCGGGGCGTGCGGGTGGAGCGGGTGTCCGGCATCGAGGAGATCATGCGACTGGACGGGCCGGACACCCAGATCCTGCTGACCGACACCTCCCATCTGTCCACCTCGGACGTCACCCGGCTGGTCCAGGGCCGGTCCGATCTGCTCATCGCCGGCCCGGTCGCCGCGCTGTCCCGGCTCGCCCCCGAGGCCCGGCCGAAGGCGCAGGCGGTGGCGCGCTCCCGCGAACCCGGCTGCGCGCTGCCCGCCGCGGTCCGCGCCGGCAGCGTCTACCTCGGCGGCATCGCCTTCACCACGCCGCGCGGCGCCGTCGGCTGCTACCCGAGCGACGACGGCCCGACTCTGGTCCGCACGACCGGCGCGCGGACCGTGACGGTGACCGGGGACAACGGCTTCATGAGCAACCGGCGGCTCGCCGAGGACGGCAACGCGGCGCTGGCGATCAACCTGGCCGGTGCCAAGCCCGTGCTGGCCTGGGTGGTCGAGCCGGACCGGGAGCAGGGCGGGACGGGCACGCCGGGGTCCGGCCGGGCCACCCTGGGCGAGCTCATCCCGGCGCAGGTACCGTGGGCCGTGGTCCAGCTCGGCGTGGCGCTGCTGCTGGCCGCGCTGTGGCGGGGACGCCGGCTCGGCCCGGTGGTGGCCGAGCGGCTCCCGGTGGCCGTGCGCGCCGCCGAGACCGTGGAGGGCCGCGGGCGCCTCTACCGGGCCCGCCGGGCCCGCGACCGGGCCGCGGCGACGCTGCGGGCGGCCACCGCCGCCCGGATCGCCCCCCGGCTCGGCCTGGCCGGGGACGCCGGCCCAGATTCGATCATCGCCGCCACCGCCCTGCGTACCGGGCAGGACCCGCGCTGGGTGCATTCTGTGATGTACGGCCCCACACCGGCCGATGACGCCGGGCTCGTCGCCCTGGCCGGCCACCTCGACACCTTGGAAAGGCAGGTACGAGAGCCGTGACCACTCCTCCGCCCGGAGGCCCGCCGAGCGGACCGACCGACGAGCCCTGGCCGCAGGACCGGCCCGGGTCCGCCCCGGCCACCCCGGCCGCGGCCGACGCGACCGGTGCCCGGCCGCCGGCCGGATCGTCCGGAGCCCATCCCGGACCGAACGGTCCAGAATCAATGCCCGCCACCGGGCGCCCGGCCGGAGAAGGGCACGGCCCCGACGGGGAACACCAGGCCGGCACGACACCTGCGTCCCCCGCTGCGGGCCGCGAACCCGGCACGGCACCCGAACCCCATACGGACCGCAGTCCCGATGCGGGACTCGAACGCGACGCGGGATACGAACCCAACGAGCGACGCGAACCTGACCTGGGACCCGAATTCGACCGAGGACGCGAATCCGGCGAGGGACGCGCGGCCAACCGGGGCCAGGAGTCCGACCGGGGACGCGAACCGGTGCCGCCGCGCGACGCCGCCCGCGACGCGCTCGGCGCGCTGCGCGCCGAGATCGGCAAGGCCGTCGTCGGCCAGGACGCCGTGGTGACCGGCCTGGTCATCGCGCTGCTGTGCCGCGGGCACGTGCTGCTCGAAGGCGTCCCGGGCGTGGCCAAGACCCTGCTGGTGCGCACCCTGTCGGCCACCCTGGCCCTGGACTTCAAGCGCCTGCAGTTCACCCCGGACCTGATGCCCGGCGACGTCACCGGCTCGCTGGTCTACGACGCGCGCACCGCGGAGTTCGTCTTCCGCGAAGGCCCGATCTTCACCAACCTGCTGCTCGCCGACGAGATCAACCGCACGCCGCCCAAGACGCAGGCGGCGCTGCTGGAGGCGATGGAGGAACGCCAGGTCAGCGTGGACGGCTCGCCGGCCCGGCTGCCCGACCCGTTCATCGTGGTCGCCACCCAGAACCCCGTCGAGTACGAGGGCACCTACCAGCTGCCCGAGGCCCAGCTCGACCGGTTCCTGCTCAAGCTGACCGTGCCGCTGCCGCCGCGTGACCAGGAGATCGCGGTGCTGGAACGGCACGCGCTCGGCTTCGACCCCAAGGACCTGTCGCACGTGCGGCAGGTGGCCTCGGCCGAGGACCTGGCCGCCGGCCGGGCCGAGGTGGAGAAGCTGCACGTGGCCGCCGAGGTACTCGGCTACATCGTGGACCTGGCCCGGGCCACCCGCATGTCGCCCTCACTGCACCTTGGCGTCTCGCCGCGCGGCGCCACCGCGCTGCTCGCCGCCGCCCGCGCCTGGGCCTGGCTGTCCGGCCGCACGTACGTCACCCCCGACGACGTCAAGGCGCTGGCCAAGCCCGCGCTGCGGCACCGCGTCCAGCTGCGCCCGGAGGCCGAACTGGAGGGCGCCACCGCCGACGGCATCCTGGACGGCATCCTGGCCTCGGTCCCGGTCCCCCGCTGATGGCGCTGACCGGCCGGGCGGCCCTGATCGCCATGATCGGCGCGGTGGCCGTGCTGCTCGCCCCGCGCCCGGCGTACGCGGTGCTCGGCCTGCTGCTGGTCCTCGCCGCGCTGGTCGCGCTGGACCTGCTGCTGGCCGGGCCGGTCCGCCCGCTGCGCTTCCGGCGCGGCGGCGAGCGGCGGATGCGGCTCGGCGAGACCGCCGAGATCGAGCTGATCGTGGAGAACCCGGGCCGCCGCCGCGTCCGGGGCGTGCTGCGCGACGCCTGGCCCCCGTCGGCCGGCGCCGCGCCGCGCCGGCTGCCGCTGGACGTGCCGGCCGGCGAGCGGCGGCGGCTGATCGTGCGGCTCACCCCGACCCGGCGCGGCGACCGGGAGGCGGTGGCGGTCACCGTGCGGTCCCTCGGGCCGCTCGGCGTCGCCGCCCGCCAGGGTTCGCACCGGGTGCCGTGGTCGGTGCGGGTGCTCCCGCCGTTCCTCAGCCGCAAACACCTGCCGGCCAGGCTGTCCCGGCTGCGCGAGCTGGAGGGCCGGCACCCGGCGCTGATCCGCGGGCAGGGCACCGAGTTCGACTCGCTGCGCGAGTACGTGCCCGGCGACGACGTCCGCTCCATCGACTGGCGCGCCACCGCCCGCCGCTCCGACGTCATGGTCCGCACCTGGCGCCCCGAGCGCGACCGCCGGGTCCTCATCGTCCTGGACACCGGCCGCACCTCCGCCGGCCGCGTCGGCACCGCTCCCCTGCTCCAGCCACCCGGCACCCCCGGCCCGCCCCGGGACGCGGCGGGCTGGCCGCGGCTGGACTGGTCCATGGACGCCGCGCTGCTGCTCGCCGCGCTGGCCACCCGGGCCGGCGACCGCGTCGACTTCCTGGCCCACGACCGGACGGTCCGCGCCTGGACGTCCGGCAACTCCCGCACCGAGACGCTGACCGCCCTGGTGAACGCGATGGCCCCGCTGGACGCCGAGCTGGTCGAGTCCGACGCCGAGAGCATGGTCGCCGCCGTACTCTCCCGGGCCCGGCACCGGTGCCTGGTCGTGCTGCTCACCGACCTGAACCCCGCCGCCATGGACGAGGGCCTGCTGCCGGTGCTCCCCCAGCTCGCCACCCGCCACCTGGTGCTGGTCGCCGCGGTCGCCGACCCCCGGGTCGCCGCGATGGCCGCCGGCCGCGGCTCGGCGGAGTCGGTCTACGACGCGGCCGCCGCCGAGCACCTGCGCGCCGAACGCGCCCGCCTCACCGCCCGGCTGCGCCGGCACGGCTGCGAGGTGGTGGACGCCCTCCCCGACGACCTCGCCCCCTCCCTCGCCGACGCCTACCTGACCCTCAAATCCACCGGCCGCCTCTGACCCCGGCGCGCACGCTCAGTCATTAGGGTGGCGGCTATGTATGGCCGAAACTTTTTTTGATAGCAGGGTCATTGATTCTTCTCTTCGTGACAGTTGCGTCGTTAGAAGCCGGTGACAGCGCTGGAGGACGATTAGCGGCTCTGGCTTTGGCCGGAGTCGGATGTGCAGTGCGATAGCGATGGCGATTGGCACGCGCGAGCCGATTCCGCACATCCCGCCAGGCGAAGAGCACCAAAAAGCTGGAGACATCGCACCTTGCGCCGTCGTGGCGGGTTGGCGCCGTTCAGCGGCCTATATGGCCACGCATCCAACTCCGTCATCCAGGGCCACGCAGCTCATGTGACAGGCGCCGATCTGTGCGCCACGGGCAGGCCGAAAAGCCTTGCGATTCCCCTGATCGGCCTAGTCACGGCGAAACGGACCACGCTCTATCGCTCCGATGAAAGATGACCATTCGGTTGACGGAACGACAAGAGGCGGGAATTCAGGACTCTTGCTGTCACGCACCGCCACCTTGCCGGGGTGGTTGTTGGCCATCTCCAGACAGGTTCCCTGATCGGTGCTGTACGAGCTCTTGCGCCAGCGGGCGTCGGATGAATCACGCGACAAGCCGGTTCACCGCTTCCTCGATCATACGCAGCGACTACTTGAACGTTAGCGCCTCCATCGAAAGGCCGTCGTCGTCTCGTCCGGGCGGGGTGAGGGACGGTGAGAGCATCGGGGAACCGGCGGCACGCTGGCAGGCCGGCCAGATGCGGCCGGGTTGGTGATCTTTGTGGTAGTTTCGGGGCCGCCGTGCAGTACTACGGGATCGAGGAGGTGAGACCGATCAACGCTGTGACAGGTCGGGGCTCCCTCCTTCGCATGGCCTAGGGAGCGCCCGCGCAAGGCATCCCGAAAGGCATGAAACCCTGATGCGCTTCACCTCCCAGACGTCGTCGGACGGCGTCACCGAGCAGTTTTTCACCCTCAATGAGATTCCCGGCGTGCTGTGGACGCCGGACGGCGGCCGGGGTCCCCGGCCGCTGATCCTGCTGGGGCACGGCGGCGGGCAGCACAAGACCGCTCCGGCCACCCTGTCTCACGCTCGCCGCTACGCCGCCGAGGGGTTCGCGGTCGTCGCGATCGACGCGCCCAACCATGGTGACCGTCCCAAGGACGCGGAGTTCGGCCGAATCGCGGCAGAGATGCGGGCGGGCATGGCGGCCGGCGGGAACCCGGGCGAGCTGGTCGCCGGCATGCACGCCCGGCTGGCCCCCCCAGGCGGTCGCCGACTGGCAGGCGGTGGTGACGGCGGTCCAGCGGCTGGACCAGGTCGGCGCCGGCCCGGTCGGCTACGCCGGCGTGTCGATGGGCTGCGGGCTCGGCATCCCGCTCATCGTGGCCGAGCCGCGGATCCAGGCCGCGGTGCTCGGACTGCTGGGCGTAGCCGGGCTGGCCGAAGACGCGGCGCGGATCACCGTACCGGTGCGGTTCCTGGTCCAGTGGGACGACCGGCAGGTACCGCGGGACCAGAGCCTGGCGCTGTTCGACGCTCTCGGCTCGGCGGAGAAGACCTTGCACGCCAACCCCGGCGGGCATGGCGAGGTGCCGTCGTTCGAGATCGACGACGCGCTGAGCTTCTTCACCCGGCATCTGAGCCGGCCCGCAGGTCGCCGCGCCTAGCGCCACCCGAGGCGTCCGCACCGGCCGGCAGCCGCTGCCGGCCGGTGCGTCCGGCTCAGCCGGCCCCGTGACCTTAGGAGGTCAGGCCGGGCCGGTGCTGGAGATGTGGTGGCGGGCCACCTCGGCGGAAGTGATCATGTCGGTCTGGTCGTCGTCCGGGCCGGAGCCGCGGAAGGCGTCCAGGTCGACCTCGGACTGCCACTGCTCGTAGACATTGACCCGGTCGGGGTCGAGCAGGTCGGCGCTGACCGCGAAGTCGACGCAGCCGGGGAAGGCCCGCGCCTTCTCCACCACCTCGACGCAGGTCTTCAGGTAGCCGTCGCGGGTGCCGGGCGCGACCTTGATCCAGCCGGAGACGATGAGCATGCAATCACCTTATGGCCCGGTACCGACACTCTGGACGGCCTCCCGGGACCCGACGGCTGGACGGACGGGTTCCACGAGCACGCCCAGCTCGGGACGGTCGTGATCGGTGGTCACCGCGTCCGCCATCGCCTTCGTTTTTCGATCTTGTGGTCCGTCAAAGCTTCACTCGCTGATAGCCGACGAAGCGAGAGCATCCTGGGGCGTCCGCATGCTCGGGCGGATAGGTTGGGCCGTATGACAGCTCAGCCTGTGGAGCCCCTTCCGCCCCGCGATCCGGGGGAGGATCCGGCAGCGATCTTCGAGATGCTTCCACCGCCGTACCGTCCCGAGTTCCGAGCGGAGTACGACGAGGCTTTGGATGCCGCGCACGACCTGGCCCGCTTCAAGCAGGTGCAGATGCTGTTGCGCCAGTGGCGCCTGCGTGCGATCGCCTACGCCCGACCAGGCTATGCGGAAGCCGTTCAAGACGGACTCCAGAACCGTACGGAGATGTTCACTCGCTACTCCCCGCCGGAGTGGGAAGGCAGAGTGTGACCTACAAGTTCGACGGCTTCCACGGGCGCGCCCTATACGAGCTGAACGGTCTCCCCGCGGAGGTTCGCGACGGCCCGCTGCTGGAGCTCCTGCGCGATCCGTGGGACGCGGTCGCGGAGCGACCCGGCCAGTCCACGGTGAGACACGCCTTCTTCGGAGATGACGGCCAAGGGATGATGACGTTCATCCTCGACGAGGAAATTCGGACCTTGCGCATCATCGACCTCCTCTGGGCCGGCTGACCCCTTTACGCAGCTGAGCGACTGCGGATCGAAACCCGCCGGCCACGCTTGGGCGAAGTCGGTCTTCGACGCGGCCATCGCCGGGCACCCGCACGCCGAACGCGCCCGCCTCACCGCCCGACCGCCCACCTGCGCCGGCACGGCCGCGAGGTGGTGGACGCCCTCCCCGACGACCTCGCCCCCGCCTACCTCACCCCAAATCCACCGGCCGCCTCTGAGCGTGCCCCCGCAGCCTCGGCGGACATCCGGGCGAGACGGACGGGCTGCACGAGCCCGAAACCGGGCCGGCCGCTGCGATGCCGAGCCGCGCCGCCATCCCTCTCCCCTGCGACGCAAAGCCGCGCCCGCCGTGCCGCTGAGCCCCTGGGATGCAAAGCAGCGCCCCCATCCCCCTGATCGCCGGCGATGCAGAGCCGCGGCCCCCATCCCGCTGATCCCCGGCGAGGCGATGGCGGCCCAGGCGTGCCGGAGGGCCCGTCCGATGCCTAAGGTCGTCAGAAGGTGAAGCCGCCGGGGCGGCCGTTGCGGTCGGCGATCAGGCCGGCCAGGGTGGCGATGGCGATCTCCGGCGGGGTGCGGGAACCGATGTTCAGGCCGATCGGCCGGTGCACTCGGGCGATGTCGGCGTCCGGGACGCCCAGCTCGGCCAGCGCGGCCAGGTGCGGGGCGGTGTGGCGCGGGCTGCCCATCACGCCGATCCACCGGCAGTGCAGCGCGAGCAGGTCCCGGAGCATCATGCCCAGCTCGGCGCGGTCGTGGTCGGTGACCACGACGTCCACCGTGCCGTCCAGCCAGGCCGGCGGAGCGGTGGCCACCGGCAGGCCCTGCTCGCCGACCGCCGCCGCCCGCTCGGCGTCGGGTTCCAGCAGCAGCGGGTGGTAGCCGATGTCGGTGCCGTAGCGGAGCAGGTGGCCTGCCACCGGCGAGGCGAACACCGCCACCAGGGTGCGCCCTTCGGGCGGAACGGGGATCTCGCCGTGCGCGGCGGCGCACGCCGGGTCCGTCCCAGCCGCCGCCGAGCCGTGGTGCGGCGAGTCCGCGCCCGCCGGCCCTCCCGGCACGTCCGCCCTCGCCGACCATCCCGGCGTGTCCGCCCTCGCCGGCCCGTCCGAGGCGTCCGTGCCCGCCGGTCGTGCGTGGTCCGCCATCAGGACTCCTTCCAGGCCGGCCCACCGTGGGTGGCCGCTGATCGGCAGTCTCCCATCCGGCCGCGGGTCCCGGGCCATCCGGCCGGCCGGGGCGTGTCCACGGCGCCGGAGGAGTTCGGTGACGGGGTTGCGGTCGGCGTTAACTGCGGTTTCGCGTGGAGCTTTGCGGGCTTAGAGGGTGATTTGTCGGACGGCGGCCTTACGATCTCCGCCAGGGGAACCGGTACGACGGACGGGTGGCGGGATGCGGAGTCGGTGGCCGGTGCTCATGGTCGCCATGGTGGCGCTGATGATGGCCGCCGGGGCGTTCGCGTTGCTGCTCGCGCCCGAACCGGCGGAGGTGGCGGCACAGCGCCCGATGCCCACCTCGCCGCGGCCCGAAACGCCCCCCGGGTCCGGGGCGCCCGCGGAGGCCCCGCCGGGCGCCGGGTCCGGTGCCCAGGCGGCCACACCCCCGCCGGCCGTGGTCGCCACCGACCCGGCCGGGACGGCGGGCTCGCCGCCCGCCGGCACTCCGGCCGCCGCCCAGGACACCCCGGAGGCGGTGGCGGAACGGTACTTCACCGCGTGGCGGGCCGGGGACTTCGCCGCGATGGCGGGGCTGGTGGCCGATCCGCCCGCCGACTTCGCCGATCGGCACCGCCGGTTCAGCGCCGACCTCGGGGTCACCTCGCTCACCCTCACCCCCGGCGCGATGGCCCGCCCGGCGGCGGACGCGGCCGAGGTGCCCTTCCACGGCGTCCGGGAGGTCACCGGCATCGGCGCCTGGGAGTTCGACTCGGCCCTGCGCCTGACCCCGGCCGGCGGCGGCTGGCGGGTGCGGTGGTCGCCGGAGACCCTGCACCCGGCGCTGAAGGACGGCGGCAGCCTGCGGCTGCGCCGTACCGAGGAGCGCCGTCCGGCGAACCTCACCCGCGAGGGCAAGCCGTTCCCGGCGGACAGCCGGGCCGGCGACTACTTCACCGGCCTGGACGGGCGGACCACCCGGCTGGCGCTGGAGGAGCAGCCCTCTGGAAAGGTGCTGCTCTCCTCCCCCGAGCCGCCGGCCGGCACCCGGACGACCATCGCCGCCCGGGTGCAGGCCGCCGCCGCGAAGGCGGTGGACGCCGCCGGGCGCCCGGCCGCGATCGTCGCGCTGGACACCGGGTCCGGGCAGATCCGCGCGGTCGCCGACACGCTCGGCGGCCGGCGGGCGTTCAACGGGCTGTACCCGCCGGGGTCGTCGTTCAAGGTGGTCACCGCGGCGGCGCTGCTCGGCGCCGGGCTCGGCCCGGACGCGCAGGTGGGTTGCCCGGCCTCCTACACGCTGCCGAACGGCCGGACCTTCACCAACGACGGCGGCGCCGACCGTGGCACCGTCTCGCTGACCATGGCCTTCGCCCATTCCTGCAACACCACCTTCGCCCGGCAGGCGTACGAGCGGCTGGCGGGCGACCGGCTGCGCGCCGAGGCCGCCGACCGGTTCGGGTTCCGGGAGAAGCCGGGGCTCGCCTACTGCCGGATCCGCCCGGCCACCACCCCGGACGAGCTGGGCAGCGACGCCATCGGGCAGAACTCGGTGCAGGCCAGCCCGCTATGCATGGCCGAGGTGGCCGCCGCGGTGGCGAGCGGGACCTGGCGGCCGGCGACGCTGGCAGAGACGCCGCCGGCCGGTTCGGTGCCGCCGGTGCCGCTGGACGGCGGGGTCGCCGCCGCGCTGCGCGACATGATGCGCGCCGTGGTGACCGGCGGCACCGCCGCGCAGGCCGGGCTGCCGGACGGTACGGCGGGCAAGACCGGAACCGCCGAGGTGTCCGGTGCCGCGTCACACGCGTGGTTCATCGGCTACCGGAAATCACTGGCGTTCGCCGTCTTCGTGCAGAACGGCGGCAGCGGCCCGAAGGTGGCCGCCCCGATCGCCGCACGCTTCCTGCGCGCCCTGTGACCCCGGACCGGCGCGCGGGCGGCTCGAAAGTTTCACGATCGGCTCCGCCTGCGGCGCCGGCCGGAGAGATCGCGAACGCAGCCGGTCGACGGCGGTCTCCGGCCCGCCGCAGACTCGGCGGCCGGGCCGCCCGGCGTCCGGGCGCCGAGCCACGCGCGTTGACTGTTAACGCTAACACAACCTAGCGATTGGTCAGCAGGCCGTCATCGGCCGCGTTCCGTCCGACCGCCTAGGAGGCCCCCCATGAGACATCGGCGTCTGGCCGCCGTGCCCTTTCTGATCATCGGACTGCTCTTCTCGCTCGGCGGCGTCGCGCGGGCGTCCGCCGTCGCCGCCGACGACTGGAACCCGCCGGCCAACCTCGTCACCCCGCTCAACCAGGTCTGGCAGCACGTGGAATCGACCTACGGAAACCCCTACGGGTTCCGCAACTACGGCTGGGACCAGGTCATGGCCAACCGCGGCTCGATCAACTACTGCGTCCGCTGGGACTCCCCGGCCAAGGTGTCCGTCTCGCTGCGCGACCAGATCCACGCCACCCTCGCCCGCCAGTTCAAGAAGTGGATGGACGTGATGGCCGGTCACAACGGCTGGCCGTACGCGAACGTACCGGTCAAGGTGGTCGGCTGGGCGGTCCGCGACCGGGCCCAGCTGCAGTGGAGCGACTCCTCGGTGGACGTCTACGTCAACGACATCAACGAGAACGCGCCGCAGTGCTCGCGGCCCTGCGGCCGGTTCTTCCACCAGGACGGCGACTACGGCGGCTGCCCGGGCGGCGCGGCGCACCACTACGACATGTCGCTGTGGCTCACCGCCGGGATGGGCGGCGGCGCGGGCGGCGACTGGGGCCAGCGCATCGGCAGCGAGTACTTCGTCAACAACCTCAACGCCGACAACGTGCACATCCTGCTCCATGAAATGGGGCATTCGTTCGGCCTGGACGACTTCTACGACTGGACCCCGTCCGGAGTGGGCGGCTTCCTGATGAAGGCCGGCTCGGCCGCGTACATCACCGAGTTCGACAAGTGGATGTTCCGCGACTGGTGGCGGCACCTGAAGTCCCGGTACGGCTACTGACCGGCCCGGCCCCGGCGGATGTCAGGCCGTCGGGGCCAGGTCGGGGGCGCGTTCCAGGTCGCCGGTCTCGCCGGCGCGCAGCGCGCGGCGGCCGAAGTAGGCCACATACGCCAGGAACGCGCCCTCGGCGACCACGCCGATGGCGATCCGCGCCCAGGTGGGCAGCGGGGACGGGGTGACCATCGCCTCGATCAGCCCGGAGACCAGCAGCACCACCACCAGGCCGAGCGCCACGCTCACCACCGCGCGGCCCTGCTCGGCCAGCGCCTCGGCGCGCCGCCGCGGCCCGGGGTCGATCGCCGTCCAGCCCAGGCGCATGCCGGCGGCGGCGGCCAGGAAGACCGCGGTCAGCTCCAGCAGGCCGTGCGGGGTGATCAGGCCGAAGAAGATGTCCAGCCGGTCGCGGGAGGCCATCAGGCCGCCGGTCACCCCGACGTTCAAGGCGTTCTGCCACAGCACGTACGGGATGGGCAGGCCGAGCAGCACCGAGGACGCGATGACGGTCATCGACACCCAGGCGTTGTTGATCCACACCTGCCCGGCGAACGCGGTGGCCGGGTGCTCCGAGTAATAGTCGGCGAAGTCCCGCTCGACGAGCTGCTTGATCTGCTCGGGCGTGGCGATGGCGGACTGGACGGCCGGGTCGCCGGCCACCCAGGCGCCGAGCACCAGCGAGACGGCGAGAAACGCCAGCGCGGTGCCGGC
The DNA here is from genome assembly GCF_016863395.1 of Sphaerisporangium rufum. GTDB lineage: Bacteria > Actinomycetota > Actinomycetes > Streptosporangiales > Streptosporangiaceae > Sphaerisporangium > Sphaerisporangium rufum. The sequence goes on from NZ_BOOU01000004.1 coordinate 61,336, forward strand.
CCACCACCAGCGGGCGCGGTAGGCGACGACCGGGAAGGAGACGGTGAAGAACCGGGCGAACTCCCGCCAGGCCGGGGTGTGCGCGCCGGTGACCGCCGACCGGGCCCGGGCCACCAGGGCCGACAGCCGGCCCACCAGCAGCCGGTCGGTGCCGGACCGGACGATCGACAGGTGGGTGGCGGTGCGCTGGTAGAGCTCGACCAGCTCGTCGACCTCCGGCCCGCTCAGCGAGCCCCGGCGCCGGACCAGCTCCTCCAGCCGGTCCCACGACGGCTGGTGCGCGGCGGCGAACGCGTCGATGTCCACGAGGACGAGCCTATTGCCCCGGCCCGCCCGGCGGGTCCGGGACCGATCGGCGGGCCGGCCGGGTGGAAGCGGCCGGTTCTGAGCCGCTCAGACGACGTCGAAGTTGGACATCATCATCATGTCCTCGTGTTCGAGGTTGTGGCAGTGCATGACATAGCGGCCGCGGTAGCCGGTGAACCGCACCAGGATCTCGGCCACCTCCGAGCCGCCGAGGTCGATCGTGTCCTTCCAGCCCCGGTCGGTGGCTCGCGGGCCGCGCCCGTTGCGGCTCAGGATCTGGAAGTGGGCCAGGTGCAGGTGGACCGGGTGGTGGACGTCGGCGATGATGCGCCACACCTCGGTGGTGCCGAGCCGCACCCGCGCGTCGGCGCGGCGGGTGTCGAACGGCTTACCGTTCACCGTCCACATCGCCTGGCGGTGCTCGCCGTGGCCGCCGACGCCCCGGCCGAACAGGAATTTCCGGTTGGCGACCGCGTCCCGCCGGGACACCGGCTCGGCGGCGACCAGGCGGGACGGCACCCGGCTGTCGTCGGCGGCCTTGCGCACCACGTCGAAGCGCATCACGTGGCTCAGGTTCCCTTCGCCGAACTCGTTGGCCAGCCTGACCTTGGTGCCGACCGGGTAGGCGGAGAAGTCGACGACCACGTCGAACCGCTCGGCGGGGGCGATGTCGATCCGGGCGTGCCCGGCCGGGGCGGGCAGCAGGCCGGCGTCGCTGCCGATCTGGACGAACGCCGGCCCGGACGGCGGGGGCGGGTCGAGGGCGAGCCGGTAGCGGCGCGCGTTGGACCCGTTCAGGAACCGCAGGCGGTACCGCGCGGCCGACACCGCCATCCGCGGCCACGGCGCGCCGTTGACCAGGATGACGTCGCCGAGCACCCCGTCGCGGTAGGCCTCCTCGACGCCCGGCCGGTCGCGCAGCGCCGGGTCCAGGGCGGGGTAGCGCAGCGAGCCGTCGGCGGCGAAGGCGCGGTCGCCGATGAGCAGCGGGATCTCCCGCTCGCCCTTCGGCAGCGGCAGTGCCTCCTCCTCGTCGTCGCGGACCAGGTGGAAACCGGCCAGGCCCCGGTAGACCTGCGGGCCGGTGAAGTCCATCCGGTGGTCGTGGTACCAGAGCGTCGCGGCGGGCTGGTCCAGCGGGTAGACGTACTCCTTGGCCGCCCCGCCGGGCCGGATGACGTCGGTGGGGTAGCCGTCGTGTTCCGCCGGGGTCTTGCCGCCGTGCAGGTGCACGACGGTCGGGACCGCCAGCGTGTTGCGGTGCGTCACCACCGTGCGGCGGCCGCGACGCGACTCGATGGTCGGGCCGGGGAACCTGCCGTCGTATCCCCAGATCTCGGTCTGCAGCCCCGGCAGGATCTCCACCGCGGCGGCGCGCTGGGTGATCTCGTAGTGGTCGGCCGCGCCGTCGGAGCGCACCGGCTTCAGCACCGGGGGGACGGGCAGCGGCACGGTGAACGGGGCGGGGAGGTGGGCCTGGCTGCGCAGCAGCCGGCCGGTGCTCCCCCCGGCGCTCGCGCCGCGCTCGAACGGCCCGCCGTCGCCGCAGGCGGCCAGCGCCGGCGCGGACAGCGCGGCCGCGCCGGCCAGTCGCAGGACCTCGCGTCGGCCGAGCATCACGCATCGCCCTTCTCGAGGGCGATGCGGGGCATGACCCGGGCGAGGCCGCGGGGCAGCCACCAGGCGCGGGCGCCGAACAGCTGCATGACCGCCGGGACGATGAGGCAGCGGATGACCAGGGCGTCCAGGAACACGGCCACCGCGAGCCCGAGTCCGAACTGCTTCAGCATCCGGTCCGGGCTGAGCAGGAACCCGGCGAAGACCACCACCATGATCGCCGCCGCCGCGGTGACGACCCGGCCGGTGGTCGCCATGCCCTCGCGGACGGCCGCGCCGGCGTCGCGCCGGCGCTCCCATTCCTCGTGCATGCGCGACAGGAGGAACACCTCGTAGTCCATCGACAGGCCGAAGGCGATGGCGAAGATCAGTACCGGGACGAACGCCTCGACCGGGCCGGGCTCGATGCCGAGCAGGCCGCCGAGCAGGCCCTGCTGGAACACCAGCGTGACCACGCCCATCGCCGCGGCGACGCTGAGCAGGTTGAGCACCGCGGCCTTGATCGGGATGAGGATCGAGCGGAAGACCAGCAGGAGCAGCAGGGACGACAGCCCGACGACGGCGATGACGAAGATCGGCAGGCGGTCGGTGACGGCGGCGGCGAAGTCCTCGGCGGCGGCCGTCCCGCCGCCGATCAGGACGGTGGTGCCGGTCTGCCGGGCCACCGGCGGCAGCACGTCCTCGCGGAGCCGGCGCACCAGGTCGGCGGTGCGGGTGTCCTGCGGCTGGTAGGCCGAGAAGGTGATCAGGGTGCTGATCGCGCGGCTCTCGGCGGGCTGCGGCGGGGTGACGTCGGCCACGCCGGGCGTCCGGCCGATCGCGTCCTGCACCGCCTTGGCCCGGCCGGGGTCGCCCTTGACGACCACGATGATCGGCCCGTTGAACCCGGGGCCGAAGCCCTTGGCGAGCAGGTCGTAGGCCTGCCGGCTGGTCCGGGTGGGGGCGCCGTTGCCGGGGTCGGCGAATCCGAGGTTCATGCCGAGCACCGGTGCCGACAGCGCGAGCAGGACGATGCCCGCGACGATCGTGGTGGGCCAGGGCCGCCGCTGCACGGCCGCTGTCCAGCGGCGCCAGCCGGCGCCGTCCTGCCGGCGCGCGCGGGCGGCGCGGCGCCGCACGGAGCGCTCGATGCGCCCGCCCATGATGGCCAGCAGGGCTGGCAGCAACGTGAGGGCGGCGGCCATGGTGACCAGGACGGTCAGCGCGACGGCCACCGCGACGCCCTGCAGCGAGCCGAGGCCGAGCACGACCAGCCCTACCAGGGCGATGATCACCGTGCAGCCGGCGAAGAAGACGGTACGGCCCGCGGTGTCCAGGGCCTTGCGGGTGGCCGCGCCGCGATCCGCCCCGGCGAGCAGCTCGCCGCGGTAGCGCGAGAACAGCAGCAGGGCGTAGTCGATGCCGACGCCCAACCCGACCAGGATCATCAGCGGGCTGGTGTACTCGGCGACGGTGAAGACGTGCGAGGCCAGCGCGATCAGGCTGATGGTCGAGCCGACCGCGAACACCGCGACGACGATGGGCAGGGTCGCGGCGAGCAGCGAGCCGAAGAGGATCATCAGGATGATCAGTGCGGCCAGCAGCCCGATGCTCTCGGCCGGGCCTCCCGGGTTCGGTTCGGCGGCCATGACCGGGTCACCGGCGAACTCCACCTGCAGCGAGCCGCTCGCCGCGGTCCGGGCGGTGTCCATGATCTTGGTGACGGCCGCGACGGGCACGTCCTGGGACGCGCCGTCCAGCGTCACGGTGGCGTAGCCGATCGTCCCATCGCGCGCGACCATCCACTGGTCGGCGTACGGGCTGCGCACCCCGGCGACGTGCGGAAGGGTCTTGACCCGGGCGAGCATGTCCTCGACCCGCTCGCGCGTCGCCGTCCCGCCGAGGCCGCCGGGATCGCGCATCACGATCTGCACGGTGGCGCCCGCCTGCACGGGCGCGTCCTGCTTCAGGGTGTCGAGGGCCGCCTGCGACTCGGTGCCGGGCAGCGAGAAGTCGTTGTGGAAGTCGTCGCCGGCGGCCTGGGCGCCGATGGTGACGCCGGCGAGCACGACGACCCATGCCACCAGTGCCCACCAGCGGCGCCGGTAGGACCAGCCGGCGAGCCGCTCGAAGCGGCTCGGCCGCGCGACGGCCCCGCCGGGAGCGGGTGTGATCGTGGACTGGACCATCGGTACCAGACCTCCTGGGTGAGAAACCACTGAATCCGGTCTGACCGTAGGAGCGGCGGCAACAAGCCCGGAACGCCCCGCGGGAGGATCCGGCCGTCCCCCCGCGGAGGGACGGCCGGATGCTCCTTTGGGGCGATATGTCGTGGTAATCCGCGCTCATACACTCAAGGCGTGATGCGGAGGAGCCTGGCCGCCGACGGGGCCGTCACCCTGGCGGCCCTCGGTCTCACCCTGGTGATGCTCGCCGGGGGCGGATTCGGGGACACGACGCCCGGCGCCCGGCCGCTGGACGTGCCGGGGGTCCTGCTGGCGGCGGCCACGGCGCTGCCCCTCCTCGCGCGGCGCCGCGCCCCCTTCACCGTCTACGGGGTGGTCGCGGTGGCCGGCCTGCTGCTGGACGCCTTCGGCTACCCCTACGACGTCCCGTTCGGCCCGGTGATCGCCGCGTACGGCCTCGCGGTGACCTGGAGCGGGCACCCCCGGCGCTCGCGCCGGCTCGCGGCGCTGCTCGCCATCCTGGCGTTCGCCCCGGCCACGGCGGTCGCCTACGCGCTGAGCGAGCACCGCCTGCAGGGCATCACCCCGGAACTGGTGTTCTTCGCCTTGCTGACCGGCGGCCTGTGGCTGGCCGGCGACCGGGCACGGCTGCGCCGCGAGCAGCTCGCCGTGCTGGAGGAGCGGGCCACGCGCACCGAACGCGAGGCCGAGCGTGAGCGGCGCCTGGCCGCCGCGGAGGAACGGATCCGGATCGCCAGGGAGCTGCACGACTCCGCCGGGCACGCCATCAACGTCATCCTCGTGCAGGCGGGCGCCGCGCGCCTGCTCCACGAGCGCGACCCGGAGGGCTCCCGCCGGGCGATCGCCACCGTGGAGAAGGTGGCGCGCGGGACCATCGGGGAGATCGACCGGCTGGTGCGCGCGCTGCGCGAGGACGACGGCTCCGCACAGTTCGAACCGGCCGACCCCGCGGCGCTGGAGGAGCTGGTGCGCCGCCACCGCGCCGGCGGCCTGCGGATCTCCACCGACCTGCGGGGACCGCGCGCCGCGCTGCCCAGAAGCGTCGCGTGGGCCGCGTACCGGATCCTGCAGGAGGCCCTGACGAACGCGGCCCGGCACGGCGGCGAGGGCCGGGTGGACGTCGCGGTGCGGTTCGACCCGGACGCCGTCGAGATCACCGTCACCAACCCCGTCGGGCCGGGCGGCACCCGGCCGGGCACCGGCGGGCACGGCATCATCGGCATGCGCGAGCGGGCCACCCTGCTCGGCGGCGTGCTCGACGTCACGACCACCGGCCGGACGTTCCGCCTGCACGCGCGGCTGCCCTGCGGAAGGGAGGCGACGTGACCACGCTCGGCGTCCTGATCGTGGACGACGACGACCTGATGCGCGCCGGGCTGCGGGCCGTCCTGTCCAGCGACGAGACGATCCGGGTGGTCGGGGAGGCCGCCGACGGGCGCGAGGCGGTGCGGCGCACCCGCGAGCTGGCGCCCGACGTCGTGCTGATGGACGTGCGGATGCCCGTGCTGGACGGCGTCGCCGCGACCAAGGAGATCACCGCGCTGGTGCCCGCGCCGCGGGTCCTCGTCCTCACCACGTTCGAGGACGACGACTACGTGTTCGGGGCGCTCGGCGCGGGCGCCTCGGGCTTCCTGCTGAAGCGCACCCGGCCCGAGCAGCTCATCGAGGCCATCCACACGGTGGCGGCCGGAGACTCCCTGCTCTCCCCCTCCATCACCCGCCGGGTGATCGACCGCATGGCGCGCTACCCGCGGGTGGAGCCGGCCGCCGCCCGGCGGCTCCGGGTGCTCACTCCGCGCGAACGCGACGTCATGGAGCTGGTCGCCCGGGGCCTGTCCAACTCCGAGATCGCGGCCACCCTCGTCGTCGAGGAGTCGACGGTCAAGACGCACGTCAAGCGGATCCTCGCCAAGCTCGCCCTCCGCGACCGGGTCCAGGTGGTGATCGCCGCCTACGAGACGGGCCTGGTACGGGCCATGGAGGAATCCGGGCCGCGCCCGCCGCAGGACCATGATCGGCGGGCCGGCCCCGGGACCTACCCGCGCTGACCGGCAGGCCGGCGGCCCTGGGACGTACCCGCGCTGACCGGCGGGCCGGCGGCCCCGGGACGTACCCGCGCTGACGGGAGGGCCGGCGGCCCCGCGCCGTGCGCCCTGCCCGCCGGGACCGCGAACCGTACCCGGGCGGACTCGTCTAGGGTGGGGGCGTGTCCGATGTGGTGACCGGCGAGGCCGTGGTCCTGGAGGTGCGGGTCGCCCAGCTGCCGAGCCGCGCGGTGGCACTGGCGATCGACATCGCCCTGCAGATCGCGGCGTTGATCGGCCTCAGCGCGCTGGTCGGCCTGCTCGCCACGGTGCTCGACGGCGCGGCGCTGACCGCGCTGTCGCTGCTGCTCAGCGTGCTGGTCATCGTCGGCTACCCGGTGATCTTCGAGACGCTCTCCCGGGGACGCAGCATCGGCAAGCTCGCCATGGGCCTGCGGGTGGTCGGCGACGACGGCAGCCCCGAGCGGTTCCGCCAGGCGCTGTTCCGCGGGCTGGCGGGGGTGCTGGAGTTCTGGATCCTGTTCGGCGCGCCCGCGCTGATCTGCTCGCTGGTCAGCGAGCAGGGCAAGCGGCTCGGCGACCTCTTCTCCGGCACGATCGTGATCTCCGAGCGCGGTCCCCGGCAGCACCCGCCGCCGGAGATGCCGCCGCCGCTGGCCGGCTGGGCCCGCACGCTGGAGCTGTCCCGGCTGCCCGAGCCGTTGGCCGCCACCGCGCGGCAGTACCTGTCGCGGCTGGGCGAGCTGTCGCCGCCGGTCCAGCACGAGATGGGCCTGCGCATCGCCGCGCAGTTCGCGGCCTACGTCTCGCCGCCGCCCCCGCCGCACGCGCCGCCGTACGCCTATCTGGCCGCGGTGCTCGCCGAGCGGCGCCGCCGCACCCTGGAGCGCCTGGCCCGCCGCCGCCCTGGGCCGCAGCCATCCGGATATGGCACCCTCAGCGGTCCCAGAGGTCGCTGACCGGCAACGCCGTCAGCCGGTCTCCGAACGACAGGGACCTCGGCCCGGTGTAAAAGACGAATCCGTGCACGAAGTCGGCGCCGATGGTGTCCCGCAACGTGGCCAGGCCTTTGAAGTCATCCTGTTTCACCGATTCGGTGGCTTTAGCCTCCACCCCGACGATCCGGCCGTTGTTCCGTTCGAGCACCAGGTCGACCTCCGCGCCCTGGCTGACCCGCCAATGATGGAGTCCGACCCGGAAAGGCGCCCAGGTTGCCTGCTTGGCGATCTCGTTGACGATGAACGACTCCACCAGCGGCCCCCGCGCCGGTGACACACGTGCGGCCAGGCCATCGGGGTCGACGCCGATGAGGTGGGCGGCGAGGCCGGTATCCGTGACGTGCACCTTCGGGCGGCGGACCGCGCGCGCCACCAGGTTCCGCGACCATGCGGGGATCTGCCGGACCAGGAAGACGGTCTCCAGCAGCCCAAGGTAGCGGGCGACCGTGCCACGATGAAGTTGCAGATCGCTGCCGATCTTGGCCATGTTGGGCTCCTGGACCGTGCTCGCCGCGGCCAGGCCGAGCAGCCGGCGGAGGCTGCTCGGTTCGTCGATCCTGGCCATCTCCCTGACGTCGGTGTCGATGATCGATTGGACGTAGGCCCGGTACCACTGGTCCCGGGTGAACTCTGACCTCAATGCGACCGCCTCCGGGTAGGAACCGCGGCAGATGAGTTCGAAGTAGTCCTGCCTGCCGTAGGCGGCGAGCACCGATGTCCGGAGGGTTTCCGGATCTTCGAAAGCCGTCACCAGGAACGACTTCCCCGAACCGGCCAGTTCCTCCTGGGCGAACGGCCACACCTCAAGGATGCCCGCCCGCCCGGCGAGCGATTCGCTCAATGACGGCGTTGACAGGAACCTGGTGGAGCCTGCCAGCACGAATTGCCCTCGGCCGCCCTGCCTGTCGACCGCCGCCTTGATCGCCAGGATCAGGTCGTCCCCGCCCCGCTGGATCTCGTCGATCATCATGGGCCGTGCGCCACCGGCGATGAACGCGACCGGATCGGCGTGCGCCGCCGCTCGCAACGACCCGTCGTCCAAGGTCAGATACGTTCCGCCACGTCCTGCGTTGAGCTCCTGCAGCAGAGTGGTCTTGCCGGACTGTCGCGGCCCGTTGACGATCAACACCCGGAAGGCGTCGAGGAACTCCTCGGCGTGGCCGGTGACCCCGCGGGGGACCAGATCGGCCATGACGGCTCCCTCCTGCGGCACCATCGAGGAGCCGCCACGACACTCGACGATACGGAGACCGCCAGTTCATAGGTACCCAACCGACATTTGACGGTTGATCTAACCGACAGATGACGGTACGAGCGCCGACAGTTGACGGGCGAAAAAACCAACACAGTGGGCTAATCGAACCGACATTCGGCGAGACACGACCGGCAGACCGGAGGGGCCCATCCACGCGGCGAGTCGACCGGGTCACGGTGGCACCTTCGATGCCGACGGTGGCCGGCGTGGCCCGGCTGCCGGACCACCGTCCGGGAGCGCGGGAAGCGGTCGGATGGTGATCGCCGCACTCGAGTGCGGCAGGTGATTTCCTGGGGTTTCTCGGTTTCTCGTCATGGATGTGCATAGGGCGGGCAATCCCGGGCACGAGGCTGCGCAGCGGGCCACTGGGGCATTGGCCCGCGACGTGGGAATCGGGTATGGCCGGCGTGTGAGGGAGAGGTCACGCCGGCCATATCCATCCCGCGACACCACCGGGCACCGACCCGGCTCAACCGGCCCCGGTAACCGCCTGGCACGCCGCCACGACCTCGCCAGGATTTCGCCCGCCCGAGTTCCGGGGCCGCCGCGCCACCCGTATCCTTCGGGACGTCCAAGCCGCCCGTACCCGCGGAGACGTCAGGGCCACCCGTCCGACAGAGCCGTCCGAGCGCCGGAGACGTCAGGAGCCGACCCGCCAGGAGTGCAGGTAGTCGGCCTGCTCGGCGGTCAACTCGTCGATGCCGATGCCGGCCGCGCCCAGCTTGAGCCGGGCCACCTCGGTGTCGATCTCGCCCGGCACGTCGTACACCCCCGGCGCCAGCCGGGACCGCTCCTCGGCCAGCCAGGCGACGGCCAGCGCCTGCGCGGAGAACGACATGTCCATCACCGCCGCCGGGTGTCCTTCGGCGGCGGTCAGGTTGACCAGCCGGCCCTCGGCCAGCAGCAGCAGCCGGCGCCCGCCGGGCAGCACGTACTCGTCGGTGTGCGGCCGCACGCCGAGGTTGACGTCCTCGGCCAGCGCCTCCAGCGCGCGCACGTCGATCTCGACGTCGAAGTGGCCGGCGTTGGCCAGGATGGCCCCGTCCTTCATCTCGGCCAGATGCTCGCCGCGCACGACGTCCCGGTTGCCGGTGACCGTGACGAACAGGTCGCCCACCCGCGCCGCCTCCGACATCGGCCGCACGTCGTAGCCGTGCAGGCTGGCGTCCAGCGCCTTCACCGGGTCGATCTCGGTGACGATCACCCGGGCGCCCTGGCCGCGGGCCCGCTCGGCGACGCCGCGCCCGCAGTAGCCGAACCCGGCGACCACCACGGTGCGGCCGGCCAGCAGCATGTTGGTGGCCCGGACGATGCCGTCCAGGGTGGACTGCCCGGTGCCGTACCGGTTGTCGAACATCCGCTTGGTCCGGGTGTCGTTCACCGCGACCATCGGAAAGCGCAGCGCCTGCTCGGCGGCCATCTGGCGCAGCCGGATGATCCCGGTGGTGGTCTCCTCGCAGCCACCGGTGACGCCGTCCAGCATGTCCAGCCGCTCGGTGTGCAGGGTGTTCACCAGGTCGCAGCCGTCGTCCACCACCAGCTCCGGACCGGTGTCCAGCGCCCGGTGGATGTGCCGGTAGTAGGTCTCCCGGTCCACCCCGGCCCGGGCGTGCACCGACACGCCGTAGGCGCGCAGCGCCGCGGCGACGTCGTCCTGGGTGGACAGCGGGTTGGAGGCGGCCAGCGAGATCTCGGCCCCGCCGGCCTTGAGCGCGCCGACCAGCACGGCCGTCTCCGCGGTGACGTGCAGGCAGGCCGCGATGCGCAGGCCGTCCAGCGGGCGGGCGCGCCCGAAGCGCTCGCCCACCGCCCGCAGCACCGGCATGGACCGCAGCGCCCAGTCGATCCGCCGCTCGCCGGCCTCGGCCAGCGACTCCTCCTCGATGTGCACGTGCCTCCCCCTGGCGTCCCGCGGCCGGCCCCCGGCGGTGGGAAGGTCCCCGCGCGAGCCCGCGCGGGGACCTGGTCCGGCCGGGCGGCCCGCAGGTCGCCGGCCGGTCAGTAGCGGTAGTGGTCCGGCTTGAAGGGGCCCTCGACGTCCACGCCGATGTACTCGGCCTGCTCCTTGGTGAGCGTGGTGAGCTTGACGCCGAGCGCGGAAAGGTGCAGCCGGGCGACCTTCTCGTCCAGGTGCTTGGGCAGCACGTAAACGCCGATCGGGTACTGCTCGGTCTTGGTGAACAGCTCGATCTGGGCGATCACCTGGTTGGTGAACGAGTTGGACATCACGAAGCTCGGGTGTCCGGTGGCGCAGCCGAGGTTCATCAGCCGGCCCTCGGCCAGCACGATGATGTTGTGGCCGTCGGGGAAGGTCCAGGTGTGCACCTGCGGCTTGACCTCGGTCTTCACGATGCCGGGGATCTTCGCCAGCCCGGCCATGTCGATCTCGTTGTCGAAGTGGCCGATGTTGGAGACGATCGCCTGGTGCTTCATCCGGCTCATGTGGTCGGCCGTGATGATGTTGAAGTTGCCGGTGGTGGTCACGAAGATGTCGGCGGTGCCGACGACCTCGTCCAGCGTGGTGACCTGGAAGCCGTCCATCGCCGCCTGCAGCGCGCAGATCGGGTCGATCTCGGTGACGATGACCCGGGCGCCCTGGCCGCGAAGCGCGTCGGCGCAGCCCTTGCCCACGTCGCCGTAGCCGCAGACCACCGCGACCTTGCCGCCGATGAGCACGTCGGTGGCGCGGTTCAGGCCGTCGATCACGCTGTGCCGGCAGCCGTACTTGTTGTCGAACTTCGACTTGGTGACCGAGTCGTTGACGTTGATCGCCGGGAACAGCAGCGTGCCGTTCTTGAACATCTCGTACAGGCGGTGCACGCCGGTGGTGGTCTCCTCGGTGACGCCCCGGATGCCCTCGGCCACCTTGGTCCACCGGCCCTCGTCGGTGACCGTGCGGCGCAGCAGATCGAGGATGATCTTCCACTCCTCGGAGTCGCCCTCGGCCGCGGACGGCACCGCGCCGGCCTTCTCGTACTCGGCGCCCTTGTGGACGAGCAGGGTGGCGTCGCCGCCGTCGTCGAGGATCATGTTGGGACCGCCGCCGCCCGGCCAGGCGAGGGCCTGGTCGGTGCACCACCAGTACTCCTCCAGCGTCTCGCCCTTCCAGGCGAACACCGGCACGCCCTTGGGGTCGTCCACCGTGCCGTCCGGGCCGACGACGACCGCGGCGGCCGCGTGGTCCTGGGTGGAGAAGATGTTGCAGCTGACCCAGCGGACGTCGGCGCCGAGCGCGACCAGGGTCTCGATGAGGACGGCGGTCTGCACGGTCATGTGCAGCGAGCCCATGATCTTGGCACCGGCCAGCGGCCGGGACTCGGCGTACTCGCGGCGGATGGCCATCAGGCCCGGCATCTCGTGCTCGGCGAGCTGGATCTCCCGGCGGCCGAAGTCGGCCAGCGCAAGGTCGGCGACCTTGAAGTCCATCGTGTCTTCCCCTCAACCCGGTCAGTTCGTCTCTGCGAGTTTAAGAGGCCGCCGAACCACAAAGCACCCCCAGAACCTTGAATCTGACATAAGAATGTCAGAATCGACGGCATGCGCATCAGTGAAGCGGCCCGCGCCCTCGGCCTGTCCCCCCGGATGCTCCGCTACCGGGAGGCGCTCGGCCTGCTCCCACCGACCCGGGCCGGCGGGTCGCACCGCAGGTTCGGGCCCGAGGAACTCGCCGCGGTCACCCAGGCGATGGAGCTGGAACGCCGCTTCGACGTGTCACCGGCCGAGCTGTCGTTCGCCCTGCGGGTGCTCAGCGAGCCGGCGGTGGCCCAGGCGGTCCGCGACCTCGGCCTGCGCATCGGGCGCATCCACGCGCCGCGCCGGGCGCTGGACTTCGAGAAGGAGAAGGCGCTGCGCCTGCTCCGCGGCCGCCCGGCCGGCGTGCCCGGCAGGCGGGAGGGCGCGGGACGCCCGCCCGGAACCGGGCGGGCGTGACGGCCGGCCCGGGGGTGACGTCAGCCCCGGGCGGGCGTGACGGTCAGACCCGGGCCTCGCGGAACAGGTCGGGCTCCAGGTAGATCACCCGGGCGATCGGCACCGCCTCCCGGATCCGGCGCTCGGCCTCGTCGATGCCCCGGGCGACCTCGGCGGCGGTGTCGTCGTGCTCCACCGCGATCTTCGCGGCGACGAGCAGCTCCTCCGGCCCCAGGTGCAGGGTCCGCATGTGGATCACCTTGCTGACCTCGGGGGCGCCCTCCAGCGCGGCCCGGATCTTCCGCTCGGTCTCCGGCACGGCGCTCTCGCCGATGAGCAGCGACTTGGTCTCCACCGCCAGGATGACCGCGATGATCGCCAGCAGCACGCCGATCATCAGCGTGCCGACGCCGTCCCAGACGCCGTTGCCGGTCACCACGGCCATGGTCACGCCGAACAGCGCGAAGACCAGGCCGAGCAGCGCGCCGAAGTCCTCCAGCAGCACGACCGGCAGCTCGGGCGCCTTGGCCCGCCGGATGAAGGAGACCCAGGAGTTGTTCCCCTTGATGGCCTTGGACTCCTTGATCGCGGTGCGGAACGAGAAGCCCTCGGCGATGATCGCGAAGATCAGCACGCCGAATGCCCAGATCGGCGCCTCGACCTGGTGCGGATGGGCGATCTTCTCGAAGCCTTCGTACAGCGAGAACACCGCGCCGATGGTGAACAGCACCACGGCCACCACGAACGCGTAGAAGTAGCGCTCGCGGCCGTAGCCGAAGGGGTGCTTGGGGTTCTCCCGCTTCTTGGACCGCTTGTCGCCGAGCAGCAGCAGCGCCTGGTTACCCGAGTCCGCGACCGAGTGCACCGACTCGGCCAGCATCGACGACGACCCCGTGAAGAGGAACGCCACGAACTTCGCCACCGCGATCGCCAGGTTGGCGGCCAGTGCCGCGATGATCGCCTTTGTACCGCCGCCCGCGCTCACCGGCAGCCTCCACCTATCCGTTAACCAGCACTTACCCGCTCGGGAAAGCGGTCAGGTGCGATCTTATTGGGAAATCCGTGCCGCAAGTTCTGTGACAGCACCAGGTGCCCCAGGATCGGCGTTGAAACCCAGCGCGAGATAAACGGCAGCGTAGTCGGCCAGCCCCACCAGGGAGGCCAGCCGCTCCAGCGGGTGCGCGCCCGCCGCGGCGATCTCGCTGACCGCCACCCCGCGGTCGTGCGCCAGCCGGGCCGACATCGCCCGCCGCTTGCCGACCTGCGGGTGTTCCTCCAGGTCGCGAAGGAGCACCACTCGCAGGGCCAGGGACGGCCCGTCGGCGAAAATGTCCCGCTCGGCCAGCGGCCCGTCCAGCGTGGCGAGCTGGTCGTGATCGGCCGCCGGGATCTCTCCCCACAGCGCCGGATAGCCGGCGATCACCCCGAGCCCGGCCGCCAGCCGGTGCGCGGCCGCGGCGGCGACCGGCGAGGTGCCCCAGACCACCGGGATCGACCCGGCCAGCTCCAGGGCCAGCGACTTGCCGGGGTTGATGAAGGACTCGCTGGACGGCCGGCAGCGGTGCGCGAGGTCTTCCAGCCGGCCGGCCACCGCCTCGGTCACCGGCCCGATCTCGGCCAGCCGCAGCGCCTCGGCGACCGCGAGCAGCGGCATGAGGACGCCCCAGAGCCCGGCCGGCGACGCCGCCGGGCTCGCCGCCCCACCGGGCGGCACGACCGGCAGCACCAGGCCGGACGCCTGCCGGGCGACCGCGGCCAGCGGCGAGCCGGGACGGGTCACGGTGACCAGCCGGCACCCGCGGCGCACCGCCTCCAGCGCCAGGACGCGGGTCTCCTCGGTGTCGCCGGTCGCCGACACCGCGACCACCAGGTCGGCGGCGCCCACCCAGCCGGGCAGCCGGTAGGAGGCCACCGAGGCGATCGGCATCGGCACGCCGCCCCCGCAGACCGCGGCGAGCATCTCGCCCGCCAGCGCGGCGGTGCCCATGCCGGCCACCACCAGCGCCCTGGGCCGCGGCTCGCCGGCCAGCCGGGCGACGCCCGCCTCCGCCGCCGCCCGGTGCGCGCTGCGCACCTGGGCCGCCGAGGACGCCACGCCCGGCAGCATGCCGGACGGGTCGCCCTCGGCCAGGAAGGCGGGATCGTCGAGCCGGTCGCCTTCGAAGGACCTCACGCCTTGCGGGCCTCGTCGACCAGCAGCACCGGGATGTCGTCCCGGACCGGGTACACCAGGCCGCAGCTCTCGGAGGTGCAGGCCAGCTCGTCCTGCCCGGCGACCTCGGTCAGCGGCGACCGGCAGGCCGGGCACGCCAGGATGTCGAGCAACCAATCGTCGATCTTCACGGTCAACTCCTCACGGCGGCGAGCGCCTCGTCGCGGACCGCCGCCATCAGCTTCTCGTCGGCCGCCTCGGCGTTCAGCCGGAGCAACGGCTCTGTGTTGGACGGACGAAGATTGAACCACCAGCCCGGCCCGGACACCGTCAGCCCGTCGAGCTCGTCGAACGTCACCCCGGGCCGGCCGGCGTAGCCGGCGCGCACCCGGGCCAGCGCGGCGGCCTGGTCGGCCACGGTGCTGTTGATCTCGCCGGACGCGGCGTACCGGATGTAGGGCGCGAGCGCCTCCGACAGCGGGCGGTCGCCCTCGCCCAGCGCGGCCAGCACGTGCAGCGCGGCCAGCATGCCGGAGTCGGCGAACCAGAAGTCGCGGAAGTAGTAGTGGGCGGAGTGCTCGCCGCCGAAGACCGCCCCGGTGCGGGCCATCTCGGCCTTGATGAACGAGTGGCCGACCCGGGTGCGCACCGGCACGCCGCCGTGCTCGGCGACGATCTCCGGAACCGCCCGGGAGGTGATCAGGTTGTGGATGACCGGCGCGCCGGGGTGCCGGGCCAGCTCGCGCACCGCGACCAGCGCGGTGACCGCGGACGGGGACACCGACTCGCCGCGCTCGTCGACCACCCAGCAGCGGTCGGCGTCGCCGTCGAAGGCCAGGCCGATGTCGGCACCCTGGTCGAGCACCGCCTTCTGCAGGTCGCGCAGGTTGTCCGGCTCGATGGGGTTGGCCGGGTGGTTGGGGAAGGTGCCGTCCAGCTCGAAGTAGAGCGGGGTGATCTCCAGGGGCAGGCCGGCGAGCACCGCCGGCACCGTGCGCCCGGCCATGCCGTTGCCCGCGTCGACGACGACCCGCAGCCGCCGGATGCCGGACAGGTCGACCAGCCCGCGCAGGTGCGCCCCGTACCCGGCGAGCAGGTCGCGGGAGGTGATCGTGCCCGCCCGCGCGGCCGGGGCCGGCGGCGCCGCGATGATCTCGGCGGCGCGGTCGCGGATCTCGCGCAGCCCGGTGTCCGCGCTGATCGGCACGGCACCGGCCCGGCACAGCTTCATCCCGTTGTACTCGGCGGGATTATGGCTGGCCGTAAACATCACTCCGGGTAGCCCCAGGGTGCCGCTGGCGTAGTAGAGAAGATCGGTCGATCCGAGGCCCGCCTCGACCACGTCGGCGCCCCGGCCGGTGACGCCCCGGGCGAACGCGGCGGCCAGCGGCGCGGAGGAGGCCCGCATGTCGTGGGCGGTCACCACCGCGTCGGCGCCCACCACCTCGGCGAAGGCCGCGCCGACCGCCTCGGCCGCCCGCTCGTCCAGCTCGCCGGGGACCACGCCACGGATGTCGTACGCCTTGAAGATCTTGGCGAGGTCGCCCACTGCCGCTCCGCCCCTAGTCACGTCTGTCCCCGGTCGAGCCTACTGTGTTCCGGCGGCGCGGGACGCCCGGCCGGAGAGGGCTCAGTGCTCGCGGTTCTGCTGGGCGGAACGCAGCACCCGAAGGTGCCCGCGGCGGCCGACCTCCACGCCCTGCCCCACCGGCTCGCCGGAGGCCGGGGCCGGCCGGGCCGCCTCGCGCACCGCGTTGGCCAGGGCCTCCAGGTCGTCGGTGCTCGGTTGCCCGACCTCCGACGGCAGCCGGACGACCTCCCATCCGCGCGGGGCCGTCAGCCGCTCCGCGTGGTCCGCGCACAGGTCGTAGCAGTGTGGTTCGACGTACGTCGCCAGGGGTCCGAGCACCGCTGTCGAGTCGGCGTAGACGTACGTGAGTGTGAAGACGGCAGGCTGCCTGCAGGCGGTACGGGAACAGCTGCGGACGGGGCTCACGGAGGGACCGTATCCGGTCCGCGTTCACATTGCCACCACCTGGCACCTCCTAACGAGCGTGTCGCCACAATTCGGACACTTGTCCTCCGTTTACGGTCCTTATGGCCAGGCGTGGAAGTCCCTTGGCGGCCGGCCGGTACCGGGGTCCGGAGTCCCCTCCCCGGCGGCCCCCTTCCGTCTCCCGGGCGGGGGTACGGCGGCCGGTGCGCACGATCTAGGCTTGCCCTGTGAGTTCGGCCCCTGGCGGCAGTCCCCGCCCCAACGGCCCGCGGCGCCGCGACCGGCACGGCCGCGGCATGCGCGGCCCGCTCGCGCCCTCGCACGTGCCGATCGCGCGCTCTCGCGCCGAGCGGTTCGACGACTACGTGCTGGACGCGGTCGACCGGCTCAGGCCGAAGTGGGGCGACCAGCTCTCGTCGGTGGAGTTCGCCGTCGAGGACGTCCCGCCGGCCGCCGAGCTGGGCGACGGCCCGGGCCGGCTGTCCGACGAACCCATCCCGTTCGGCCGGGCCCGGCCGGCCGCCGGCGGCTCACCGGCCGTCATCGTCGTCTACCGCCGCCCGCTGGAGGCCCGGGCCCGGGACCGGGACGCGCTCGGCGCGCTGGTGCACGACGTGGTCGTGGAGCAGGTCGCCAACCTGCTGGGCGTGTCCCCCGAGACCGTCGACCCCGGCTACGACGACCGCCACTGACGGCCCGCCCCGACGCAGGGCGGCCCGGCGCAGGGCGGCCCGGCGCAGGGCGGCCCGGCGCGGCACCGCCCGGCTGAGGACCCCCGGCCGGACAGGTCGGGCCAGGGACGGCTGCGGCTCGACGCGACCCGGCTCAGCGCGACCCGGGGATCGGGGGCAGGACGGCCGCCGGGCTCTCCACCACCGGCGGCACCAGGGCGAAGGTACGGGCCCGGGCGAGCGGCTGCGCGGTGAGCAGCAGGCCGCCGGGCGCGCGCTCGTCCAGCACCCGCCCGCCGTACACCGGGCCGGAGCCGGGCAGCGGCAGCACCACCACGGCGAAGTCGCCGCCGCCCGCCGGCGCGGCCAGCTTGACCTCGGCGGTGCGGCCCGCCGGCACGGGCACCTCCACCGGCGGCGGCGCGGCGCCGCGCTCGGGCACCGCCTGCACGCGCACCTTCCCGGCGGCGGCCGGCGCGGACAGGATCAGTCTGCTGGAGGTCTTCTTCCCGCCCCGGTTGTCGGCGACCACGCTGCCGACGTCGATCGGCACCGCTCCCGCACTGAACGCCACGTCCGGCCGGACACCGGTGCCGGTGGCCATCAACCCGGCGACGATCGGCACGTCGGCGGTCAGCACGACCGCGGACGGCTGGCCGCCGATGCCGGTCGACAGGTCGAGCGACACCGCCGAACCGGCCGGTACCTCCGCCGTCTCGCGGTTCTTCATCGCGTAGAACCCGTCGGCGGTGAGGGCCTTGATCCGCACCACGGTGTCGGCGGCACCGGGGGCGGCCACGTACAGCTCGCGCTTGCCGCCCCCGCCCGGAATGCCGGGCACCACGACGGTGGTGGCCGGCTCGGCGGCGGCGGGCAGCCAGTCGGTGCCCTCGCCCTTGCCGAGCACCGCGCGGACGGCGGCGGCCACCCGGCCGCTCACCGTGCGCACCTGCACCGCCATGACCAGCGGAGACGGCGCGAGGTCGCGGATCGAGACCGTACGGTGCTCGCCGGGGGCGAGCACGACACCGTCGCCGGTCTCCCCCGCCACCGGCCCCTCGCCGGAGTACACCATGATCGAGACGGTGGTGGGGGCGGTGTCGGCGTTGGCCAGGTACAGCCGGACGTCGGCGGTGGCCGGCCCGGGACCGGCGAACCACGCGCTCGCCCCGGGCTCGACGCAGCGCACGCCGGCCAGCCCGCGGGACGCGCCGTCGGCCCGCCGGGTCGTCTGCGCCGCCTCCAGCCCGGCGGCCATCGCGCCGGAGCCGGCCACCTCCAGCGGCCCCGAACCGCGGGGGATCTCGCGCTGCCAGAGGACGCCGGGCCGGTCCAGCCGCTGCGGCCGGGCCGCCGCCGCGCCGAGCTCGGTGACGGTGGCCGCTCCGGTGCCGGGGGCGCCGGCCGGCGTGATCGCGCTGACCCGGGCGTCCGCCGGGTCGGGGCACACCGTGGACACCGACCGCACCGCGACCTTGACCGGCGCGACCGCCTGCGGGGCGACCACCGGCGGCCGGGTGAGATGGGCCACGCCGTACAGCAGGCCCGCGCAGGCCAGCACCAGCGCGACGAAGGACAGGCGATGGCCGAGCAGCGCCCGCCGCGCACCGCCGCCGCGCGACCCGGCCCGCCGGGCGGCGGCGGCCGGCTCGGCGGCGCCACCGGCCGCGTCCGGGCCACCACCGGCCGCCGGATCCGTCGCGGATCCGTCCCTGGCCCGCCGGCCCCGCCGGCCGCCACCCGCCGCCGTGAAGAGCCCGCCGGCCGCCGGATCCGATCCGGCTTCACCATCCACCCGCCGCCCGCCGGGCGCCGGATCCGGTCCGGCCGCCACCCACCGGCCATCGTCCGCCGCCGGGCCGCCGGTGGCCGGGTCGGGTACGGCCTCCGCCTTCAGCCGCCGGCCTCGACGGCCGCCGGCGGCCGCCACCGGGCCGGCCTCGGGCACCGGGTCCAGGCCGTCGTCGGCCTTCGCCCGGCGGCCCCGCCGGCCGCCCGCCGGGCGGGCCGGCCCGCCATCCGGCTCCGGCGGCCCCGGTTCGGTGCGCCTGGACTCCGACCTGGGGCGGAAGAGCCCGCCGGGCTCCCCGGCCGGGCCGGTCCCGCCCCCCTGGATGGCCGGGTGCGGCTCGCCGTCCTGTGCCGTCACCGGACCAGCACCTCCTCGCGCTCCCGCTCCACCGGCGCCGGGGCCGGGGCGGGCTCCTCGACGACCGCCTCGGTGCGGCGGCCGCCGGGCGCGGCCAGCACCAGGACCAGCAGCACCAGCGCGAGCTGCGCCCACAGCCACGCCCGGTGCCAGAACCGGTCGAACTCGATGGTCACCCGCCCGCCGGCCGGTGGCACGGCGAACCCCTGGGCCCAGCCGTCCACGGCGCGTGCCGCGAGTGCCGTGCCGCCGGCCGTGGCCGTCCACCCGCCGGCCGGCTCGGCCAGCACCAGAGTGCGGCCGGCCGGCCCGGGCGGCACCGCGACGGTGACCCGGTCACCGGTGATCTCGGCGGGCGGGACCGCGGCCCGCCCGCCGTCCGGCGCCAGCAGGTAGGTGCGGCCGAGCGGCCGGACCAGGCGCCACAGGCCGCCGGCCGGCGACAGGTTCACCCGCGCAAGTGCCGGGTCGGAGTCGAGGGGGAGGCGCACCCGCTCGGAGACCGGGGCCGGCGCCGCGACGAAGCGCACGCCGAACGTGGCCAGGATCAGCGCGTCCTCGCCGCCGCGGCCGGAGACCACCCCGGCCACCGCGTCGGTCAGCCGGGTCCGGACCGCCTCGGGCGCCGGCAGCTCCGGCTCGCCGATCAGCGGGGGCCGGCCGCGCAGCACCGTGAAGAGCAGCCCGCCGTCCGGGCGGGCGGCGTCCCGCGGCCGTAGCACGACGGTGCCCTCGCCGCCGGTCGAGGTCGCCGCCGCGAAGTCGCCGATCGCGCTCGGCACCCCCCGGCGCAGCGGCCCCGGCACGCCCTCGGTGACCCAGAGCCCGGCCACCAGCACCGGGGTCGCGCAGGCCACGGCGGCCATCAGCGCCGCGGCGGCCCGGCGCGCGCCGCCGGCCCGGTACAGCTCGATGACGCGCTGCCCGGTCAGCGCGGCGGCCACGACCAGGCCGATGGCGGCCAGCGCCAGCGGCACGCCGGGCCAGGCCGGGATGCCGTCGACCGGCACCCGGGCGGCCACCAGGGCGGCGGCCAGGCCGAGCAGCGCCACTCCCCAACCGGCCACCGCGACCTTCTGGTGGCGGCGGTACAGCAGCGCGGCGAACGCGGTGGCCACCAGCCCGGCGGTCGCCCAGAACGGCGGCACCCCGGGACCGCCCGGCCCGAGCAGCAGCAGCGACCCGGCGGGCAGCCGCGGGTCGGCCAGGCCGGACCGGTGCAGCCCGGCCTCCAGCAGCAGGCGCCCGGGGTCGGCGGCCACGCCGGCCAGCCAGGGGAACAGCAGCACGAGCGGTACCGCCAGCGCGACGCCGAGCGACCCGCCGACCCCGCGGCGCCGCCGCCCGAACGTCGCCGCGGCGAGCGCGGCCAGGGCGCCGGCCAGGACGTACATCAGCGGGACGAACGCCGTCGCCACCGCCAGCAGCAGGCCGAGCCGCCAGGCGGCACGGCGGGCGCGGCGGCGGTCGCCGAGCAGCACGGTCGCGGCCAGGGCCGCGCACGGCGGCAGCAGGACGAGCACCACGGCGGTGCCGAGCCGCCCGGCGGCCACCGCGCCGGTCGCCACCGGGAGCAGCGCGTAGGACGCGGCCAGCCACGCCCGGGCGAGCCGGTGCGAGATCATCGTCCGGGTGGCCAGGTAGGCGGAGAGCCCGGCGAGCGGCACGCAGCCGAGCAGCAGCACCGAGACGGCCAGCCAGGTCTTGCCGAGCAGGACGGTGGACAGGCCGGCGATGATCGCCACGTACGGCGGCGCCCAGCCGGTCGAACCGAGCCCGGCGGCGTGGTGCCCGGAGGTGTAGAGCCGCCACAGGTCCTCGGCGCCACCGGCCACCGGGACGAGCGCGCCGCCGCCGAGCAGGTCCCCGGTGAGCAGCGGGCGCTCGGCGGCCACCGCGACCGCGACCAGGGCGAGGAATATCAGCACGCCCGGATTGCCGAACGCGCGCCGCAGCAGCCCGGCGTCGTCGGTCAGCAGCTCGTCGCCCTCCTCCTGGGCCGCCGGGTCGGCGAGCATCGCGTGGTGGCGGCCGGCCGCGTCGATCGGCCCGGCGCCGGACAGGTACCCCTGGATCATGTCGGCGAGCCGCCGGTAGGCCGCGCCGGTCGGCGTGAACAGCTTCCTGACCGCCGGATGGCCCTGTTTTCGGGCCTTGCGGCGCGCCTTCCTGGCCCGCATCAGCCGCCGCGGCGAGCCGAGCAGCGAGCCGAGCGCGACGATCTCGTCCAGCGCGTTGGCCGGCTGCTTGGCCAGCAGGAGCAGCAGCGTGCGCAGCAGCGACCCGACGGTGTTGCGCAGCAGGGACCACAGCATCGACCGGAACGGCAGGTTCGCCATGATGACGAACATGGCGTTGCGCCGGTCCAGCCGGCGGGGATGGTCGGTGCTGGCGGTGATGCGGCGGCGGCGCCGGGCCGACGCCTCCGCGTGCCAGGCCACCGCCTCGGTCACGTTGAGCACGTGGTGGCCGGCCGCGGTGGCGCGCCAGCACAGGTCGAGGTCGTCGCGGAACAGCGGCAGATCCGGATCCAGACCGCCGAGCTCGTCCCACACGTCGCGGCGGATCAGCATGCCGGCGGTGGACACCGACAGCACCCGGCGGGTGCCGTCGTGCTGGCCCTGGTCGTACTCGCGCGGCTCCAGGCCGGTGTCGCGGCGGCCGGAGCGGTCGACGGTGACGCCCACCTCCAGCAGCATGCGCCGGTCCAGCCAGTCGCGGAGCTTGGGCCCGAGGACGGTCGCCTTCTTGTCGTCGGCGGCGGCCCGCAGCAGGGCCGCCAGCGCGCCGGGATCGGGCACGCAGTCGTCGTGCAGCAGCCAGATCCACTCCTGGCCGCCGGTGCGCGGCAGCTTCTCCAGCGCCGCGGCCACCGCCTCCCCGAACCCGGTCGACCGGGGCAGCGTGAGCACGCTGCCCGCGCCGAACGCCTCGGTCAGCATCGCCGCGCCGCCGTCCCGGCTGCCGTTGTCGACGCCGACGGCGCGGTCGAGCCGGCGGGTCTGGTGCAGCACGCCGCGCAGCGTCTCCTTCAGCCAGCGGGCGCCGTCATGGGCGACGACGATCGCGGTGACCGAGGGGGGCGAGGGGTGCACGGAGGTGGTGTCCTTGGGGCTCGGGTGGCGTTGCGCCGATCACGATACGGCACGTCGCACGCCGCCTGCCGGTCACTCCGCCAATCCGGTCCGCCCGCTCGCCGCCGCGGTCACGTCCCCTCGCCCGAGGACCGCGGCGGCCTCGCCTGGCCGCCGCCGCTCGGACCGTGACCGCCCTCGGTGCGGGCGCCGCCTCGCGGGTCAGCCGGCCTCGCGCTTGATGCGGCGGCGTTCCCGTTCCGACAGGCCTCCCCAGATGCCGAACCGCTCGTCGTGCTGCAGGGCGTACTCCAGGCATTCGGCCCGGACCTCACAGGACCGGCACACCTTCTTGGCCTCGCGCGTGGAACCGCCTTTCTCTGGAAAAAACGCCTCTGGATCCGTCTGCGCGCACAGCGCGCGCTCCTGCCATCCCAGCTCTTCCGCGCCGAGCATCTGTGCCATGACCAGATCGGTCACTGCACACCTCCTGCCGATCGCCCGCCCGCCCCGCAACGGAGCCCCCCTTAGGAACACCTTCCCCAATACCCATGCAGTGAAAGGTGTAACAACACAGCTGTAATTACACGCATGTGCCGCGTGTGGCGTCAAGCAGCAGGACAGTATCCGGGGAAAGAGCAGCTCACCCCGGTACACGGGCTTTGGCGGAATATGTGATGCCTCAACTCCTTCATATACCGCCCTGCGAGGGATCCGACGGCCTGGTTAATCCCCCGATCTTCAATGCCCTCAGCGATCGGAACCGTACCAGTGACCTCCCGGATCCACTCCGGATCCTGTCTGATCTCTACCGCCGCTTTGCTCAGGCCTGGACTGCGACCGATCCGGCGCGTAGATCGCGGTGGGATCGAGAGGTTCGTCCGTCGGCTCCTCGGCACCGGATTTGGGGAGCGGGGCGTTCAGCGGGTCCTTCTCGAAAGCCGTCTGCTCCAGGCGGACGGTCTGCTCGGTGCGGGGGTCCGTCCAGCCCGGTTCGGGCCGCGGGAACGGCTCCGGCTCCGGCCGGGACGGACCGCCCGGCGCGCCGGGCGGCGTCTGCGGATGGCCGAACGGCCCGGCACCGTAATCCGGGGTCCGCGGCGCGGGCTCCTGGGCGGGCGGCCGCGGGTCGGCCGCGGCCTGCCGGGCCTGGTAGTTCTGCGCCTGCTGGTACGCCTGGGCGATCTGCTGCTGCCGCGGGTCGGCGGCCTCGGCGTACAGCGGGGACGGCTCGGCGGGCCGCGAGAAGTCTCCGGCGTGACCGGAGTACCGCTCGCCCGGACCACCGTACGATCCGCCGGGCACGGAGTCATGCGGGCCGGCCGGCGACCCGGCCGGTCCGTAGGACGCCGGAGGTCCGTCCGGTGGGCCCGGCTGCGGGCCGGCCACGCCGAACGGCTGATCCTGCGGACCGGTCCGCCCATGGGGGGCCGCGGCGTCCAGGCGCGGGCCGGCCGCGCCGAACGGCTGGTCCTGCGGACCGGTCGCAGTGGCGGTCCGGTCCGGCGGGCCGGGCTGCGGGCCGGTCGGGTCGTACGCCGTCGGGTCGTACGCCGGCGGGCCGTCCAGCGGACCCGGCCGCTGCCCGTAGGACGGCGCGTCCAGCGGGCTCCGCTGCGGACCCGTCCCACCATAGGGCTGATCCAGCGGACCCGCCTGGGACCCGGCAGAACCGGCGGACCGATCCGCCGGACCCGGCTGCGGGCCGGCCGCGCCGAACGGCTGATCCAGCGGGCTCGGCTGCGGGCCGGTCGCGCCGGCGGGCCGGTCCAGCGGACTCTGCTGCGGGCCCGTCGCGCCGTAGGACCGATCGAGCGGGCCGGTCGCGCCGTACGCCGGCGGGCCGTCCAGCGGACCCGGCCGCTGCCCGTAGGACGGCGCGTCCAGCGGACTCTGCTGCGGGCCCGTCGCACCGTACGGCTGATCCAGCGGTCCCGGCCGCGGGTCGGCCGAACCGGCCGGCCGGTCCAGCGGACTCTGCTGCGGCCCCGTCGCACCGTAGGGCTGGTCCAGCGGACTCTGCTGCGGGCCGGTCACACCGTAGGGCTGGTCCAGCGGGCTCGGCTGCGGGCCGGTCGCGGCGGACGACCGGTCCGGCGTGCCCGGGCGGACGTAGGAGGTCGGCTCGTCCAGCAGGTCGGCCGGCCGGCCGGCGTCCCAGGGACCGGGGCTCGCCGGGCCCTGACCCTGCGGGCCGCCGGGGCCGTCGGCGGTGTTCGCGGGCGTCGCCGGGATGGCCTGGCGCGCCCCGGTGGTGAAGGCGTCGGGATCGGTGAAGGACCCGGCGGGCGGCGCGGTGTGCGCCCCGGGGATGTCGTGCGCACCGGGAAGGTACGGTCCGGCGGCCGGCTGGGACGGGTGCGGCGAGGTGGGCCCGCCGGCCGGGCCGGGCCGGCCGGGGCCGGCCACATGGCGGCCGTCGGCCGCCGGCGCGTCCGGGCCGCCGGTCTCGCCCGGCGGATACGGATCGGCCGCCCGCGGCCGGCCCGCGTGGTCGTCGAGGTCCTCGGGCCGCGGCCGGTCCGGCGCGGACCCGGGCCACGGGTGGCCCGGGCCGGGCGCCGGATGTTCGGCGGAGGAGCCGGCCGGCTGGTACGGCCCGCCGGGGGCGGGCGCCTCGGCCGGCGGGCGTCCCATGCCGAACGGCTCGTCGGGGCGCGGACCCGGCTCGCCGGCCGGCGGGTACGGTTCGCCGCCGTGGGCGTGGGCGGGTGCCGGTTCGGGCTGCCACTGGCCGGGCGCGCCGGGACCCGGCCAGTGCGGCACGTCCCCCGGCGGCCGCTCGCCCGGCCACTGCTGCTCGCCCGGCTGCCGGTCACCGGCCCACTGCTGCTCACCTTGGGGCCGATCACCGGCCCACTGCTGCTCGCCTTGGGGCCGATCGCCGGCCCACTGCCCGTCGGCCGGATAGGGGGCGGGAGGCAGGGCGGGGGGTGTGCCCTGGTGGCCGCCCGGCCCGCCCGGACCCGGCTGCGCGTGGCCGGCCGGGCCGTGCGGCGGGAAGCCCGGGCCGGCCGGCATGGTGCCGGGTCCGAAGGACGGCCGCGGCCGCGCGGCGGCCGGGGTGAGCACCGCCATGGTGTAGAGCAGCCCGACCGCGGTGAGCGCCAGCGCCAGGAGTCCGGTCAGCACATGCTCGACCAGGCCGAGGAAGGACAGACCGGCGAACAGGCCGCCGGCCAGGCCGACGAACTCGACCAGCGCCGCGAACGCCAGGACGCCCGCCGCCGCCCGGTTCACCAGCCGCGCGCGCGGCGTCGGCGGCCCGAAGCGGGTCACCAGCACGACGGCGCCGACGGCGAGTGCCACGTTCACCGGAGATCCGAGCGTGGCGAGCGCCAGGGCGGAGCGGAAGCCGGAGTCGCCGGACCCGGTCAGCATCCGCAGCATCGCGAACAGCACCTGGGCGCAGGCGGCGGCGAGCATGATCATCGCCGCCGGCTCGCGCAGCCGCGCGGGCTCTACCTTGACCACAACTACCCCCCAATGGGTCCATACGGCATGCGCAGTTTCGCACAGGTCCGCACTTCGCCGGGGCACCCATCAACAACCTCATAGGTCCCGGTATTGACATATGTACGGCATGCGCGGCCGGCTTTCGGGCTCTGACCAGGGCGTTCGTCGATCACCCGGTCGCGGGTGCGGGCCGCGGCGAGCCGGGCGGCGGGCAGTGGAACACTTGACAACATGCGCATCGTGTCCCTCGCCGGCGGAATCGGCGGCGCCCGCTTCCTCCGCGGCCTGCGCGCCGCGGCCCCCGAATCGGAGATCACCGTCATCGGCAACACCGGTGACGACATCACCCTCTTCGGTCTCCGGGTCTGCCCGGACCTCGACACCGTCATGTACACCCTGGGTGGCGGCATCGACGAGGCGCAGGGCTGGGGCCGGGCCGGCGACACCCGCACGGTCAAGGACGAACTGGCCGCCTACGGGGTGGAGCCGCAGTGGTTCGGGCTCGGCGACAAGGACATCGCCACGCACATCGTGCGCACCCAGATGCTGAACGCCGGCTACCCGCTGTCCGCCGTCACCGAGGCGCTGTGCGAGCGCTGGCGGCCGGGCGTGCGGCTGCTGCCGATGACCGACGACCGGGCCGAGACGCACGTGGTGATCGAGGACGACGGCGGCCGGCGGGCGATCCACTTCCAGGAGTGGTGGGTGCGGCTGCGCGCCTCGGTGCCGGCCCACCGCATCGCGCTGGTCGGCGCGGACGACGCCAAGCCCGCGCCGGGGGTGCTGGAGGCGATCGAGGCGGCGGACGTGGTCGTGCTGCCGCCGTCCAACCCGGTGGTGAGCATCGGGACGATCCTCCAGATCCCCGGCATCCGGTCGGCGCTGGAGGCCAAGGCCGTGGTCGGGGTCTCGCCGATCATCGGCGGCGCCCCGGTCCGCGGGATGGCCGACGCCTGCCTGGCCGCCGTCGGGGTGGAGACCAGCGCGCAGGGGGTGCTGGAGCTGTACGGCTCCCGGCTGCTGGACGGCTGGCTGGTCGCCGAGCAGGACGCGGGTGCGGCGCTGGACGGGGTCCGCGTCCGGGCGGTGCCGCTGCTGATGAGCGACCTGGCCGCGACCACCGCCATCGCCCGCGCCGCGCTGGAGCTGGTCCGATGAGCCGGACGGTGAGCGTGCGCGCGGTTCCCGGGCTGCCGGAGATCCGGCCCGGGGACGACCTGGGCGCGCTGCTCGCCGCCGCCGTGCCGGATCTGGCCGAGGGCGACATCCTGGTCGTCACCTCCAAGATCGTCAGCAAGGCCGAGGGCCGGATCCGGCGGGGGGACGGCCGGGCCGAGGCCATCGCCGCCGAGACCGACCGTGTCGTCGCGCGGCGCGGCGACACGGTGATCGCGCAGACCCGGCACGGCTTCGTCATGGCGGCTGCCGGAGTGGACGCCTCCAACACCGAGCGCGGCACCGTGCTACTGCTGCCGGAGGACCCGGACGCCTCCGCCCGGCGGATCCGGGCCGCGCTCCCGGTCCGCGCCGGGGTCGTGCTGTCGGACACCTTCGGCCGCCCGTGGCGCAACGGGCTGACCGACCTGGCGATCGGCGCGGCCGGGGTCCGGCCGCTGGACGACCTGCGCGGCCGGTCCGACGCGTACGGCAACCCGCTGTCGGCGACGGTCACCGCGCTGGTCGACGAGATCGCCGCCGCGGGCGAGCTGGTCAAGGGCAAGCTGGACGGAGTGCCGGTCGCGGTGGTGCGCGGCCTGTCCCACCTGGTCACCGCCGAGGACGGCCCGGGCGTCCGCCCGCTGGTCCGCCCGGCGGACGAGGACATGTTCCGGTTCGGCTCGGCGGACGTGCTGTTCGCCCGCCGCACGGTGCGCGAGTTCACCGGCGACCCGGTCGACCCGGCCGCGGTGCGCCGGGCGGTGGCCGCGGCGATCAGCGCGCCGGCGCCGCACCACACCACGCCGTGGCGCTTCGTGCTGCTGGAGACGGCGGCGGCCCGGGAGAAGCTGCTGGACGCGATGCTCGCGGCCTGGGTCCGCGACCTGCGGGCCACCGGCTTCACCGAGGAGGCGATCGCCCGCCGGGTGCGGCGCGGCGAGGTGCTGCGCCGGGCCCCGTATCTGGTGGTCCCCTGCCTGGTGATGGAGGGGTCGCACACCTATCCCGACGACCGCCGCAACGCCGCCGAGCGCGAGATGTTCGTCGTCGCCACCGGCGCGGGGGTGCAGAACCTCCTGGTGCACCTCGCCGTCGAGGGCCTGGGCTCGGCGTGGGTGTCCTCGACGATGTTCTGCCGCGAGGTCGTGCGCGAGGTGCTGGACCTGCCCGCCATCTGGGACCCGATGGGCGCCGTGGCGGTCGGCCACGCCGCCGCGCCGCCCCGCGACCGTCCCCCGCGCGACCCGGCCGACTTCATCGTCACCCGCTAGAAGCCCGGCCGCCGCCCGTCGCGGTCCACACCGCCGCGATGTGCCGCGGCCGGATATCGGACCGATCTCGCACCTGACCGCGAGGCCCTGGGCGTCGAGCACCCTTGCGTTTCCCCGCAAAGGTCTTGTTACCGAATCCGGCGCTCATCGATGCTGCGGTCATCGAGCGCTTCAGGGGGCGCGAATCCGGCCGCCGCTCGACAGCGGCCGGGCACGGGGGACGGGGAGGAGAGCGCATGCGGTTACATCGGCGTGCCGTCACCGCCATCGTGGCGGTGGGGGCGACCGCGCTGGTGGTGATCTTCCAGGCGCTGGACGAACCGGCTCCCAGCCGGTCCGCGGCCGCGGCCGCGGCCACGTCCGCCGCTCCCACGCGGTCCCTCACCGAGCAGGAGAAGGACCTGCTGCACGACGCCGAGGACAAGCTGATGCGTTCGTGTATGAAGGCCCGCGGCTTCGACATGTGGGCCGTGCCCCGGCGGCCGCTGCCGGAAGACCGCGACTTTCCCTACGTCATCGACGATGTGATGTGGGCCTCCCGGCATGGCTACGGCACGGACATCTACGCACAGCGCGACAGGTTGCGCAGATCCGATCCCAACCGGCGGTACTTCACCGGTCTGCCGCCGGCGGAACGGCAGCGCGCGCTGGACGCGCTGCACGGCGAACGATCCGCGAGGCAACTAAAGGTCAGGACCCCGAACGGCATGACCGTCGGCCGGGCCGACGACGGTTGCATCGCGCAGGCCCAGGAGAAGCTCTACGGGGACCTCGACGTCTGGTTCCGCGTCACGACGATGACCGATGCGCTCACCGAGATGCGCGGCAGGCAGGTGCTCGCCGATACCGGGTTCGCCGAGTCGGTCAAGAACTGGTCCACCTGCATGGGCGCGAAAGGGTTCCGCTTCCCGGATCCCTATGAAGCCCGCGCCGCGTTCACGAAACCGGACAAGCCCGCGGCGCGGGCCGAAGAGGTGCGCACCGCGGTCGCCGAGGCCCGATGCGCGAGCAGCAGCGGCCTGTCCGACACCATCCGTCGCCTGGACCGGCAGTACGGCGAGCGCCTGCGTGGTGCGTACTCCGGCGAGGTGAACACCCGGCTGCGACTGGAGCTCGCCGCGCTGGGACGCGCCGGCTCCCTCGTGCAGACCGGATGAGACCCGCCATGCCGGCCAAGGGGGGCCGAGCGCGGCCGGACGCCGGGCGGTCGCCGCACCGACCGCCCGGGGCCCGGGCCTTGAGCACTCTCGCGTTTCCCCGCAAAGGGCTTGTGACCGCATCCGGCGTTCACGATGCCGCAGCCATGAAACGCCCGTGATTCACGTTCCGCGCCGGCCCTCGCTGTCACGTGATTCCGCCGGGAGCATGCGATGCCCCCGAATCAGACCACCCAGATCCCCGTGAGACGCGCGCCTCATTCACGAACCTCGGCGGAAGCCGCGGCGCGGGACATGGGCTCTTCGGGAAATGAGACCCACCGGCCCGACCGGCCGATGAGAGAAAAGAGAGAGCAATGCACAGGAGAAACACCGCCCTCGCCACGCTGGGACTCGCCGCCCTGGCGCTGTTCGCCACCCCCGGTGCCGCGCAGGCGGACAACCCGTCCTCAGCCGATTCCGCCGTGACCGCACCGAAATCGGAGGCCGTGCCGATCGCGTCGGCCCCGTCGGCCGCATCGGCAGCGGCGGCGGACGGCTACCTCTGGGCATGGTACGACACCAACAGAGTAGGCCCTTACTGCCAGTGGTCCGAGAATGACGGCAACTGGAGCACCTGTTCCGGAATGTTCCGCGAGATGAACATGCGCAACGGGGCGAGTTCCTTGGATAATCGCGGCTGGTCCGGCTCGTACGACGACGTCAACCTGTACTACAGCCCCGATTACAAAGGCTCCAGGAACTGCCTGCCCAACGGCACCTATCTCAATAACCTGGCGGGCATCTATTTCCTGTGGGACGGAAAGTCGGGCCAGGGCCAGTCGATGAACGACAACATCGCCAGCCACCGCTGGGCGAACTCCTGCTGAGCCCGGCGGCACAGCGGCGCCCGCATCTCCGCGCCTGACAGAGCCGCGGCATCCGGCGAAAGGAAATCGGGAACGGCGACTTTCCGGCAGGGTGCCGCGGCCGGAGATCACCGCCCGGCCTCAGCGGGGCCCGCCGCAGGTCGGGTGGCACAACCGGCGGGCCAGCGCGCTGAGGAAGACGTCGATGATCTCGCCGGGCGCGGTGGCCACGTGCAGCGACCCGTTGGTGATCGCGGTGATCTCGCCGAGCGCCGCCCGGTCGGCGTCCGCGCCGAACGCCAGCACGATGACCTGCACCGGGTGGTCGGGGTCCCAGTCCTCGCGCAGCCGGTCGGCCAGCTCGGCCCGGGACAGGCCGCCGCCGTCGTCCTTCCCGGCGGTGATCACCAGCAGCGAGTTGTTCATCGCCGGGTCGTAGTCCTTGGTGACCTCGCGGAAGCCGGCCAGGATCGCGTCGTACAGCGAACTCTTCCGCTTCGGGTCGGGGCGCAGCGTCCGGGTCAGCGCGTCCAGCCGGCCGCGGCGGGTGAGCCCGTCGCCGGCCGCGGGCGGCTGGGTGATGGGGCCGAGGCCGACCAGTGTTCGGTACCCGCGGCCGCCGCCGTACCCGGCGGCGAACTCCCACAGGCCCATCCGGGTGGAGGCCGGGAAGAGCTGCAGCCCGAGGTGCGCCGCCTCCAGGGCCACGGTGTGCCGGGTGGCGTCCTTGCGGCCGGCGATCGGCTCGGCCATGTGCCGCCCGGCGTCCGCCAACACCAGGATGTTGCTCGGCGGGGCCAGCCGGCTCCACGCCTCCAGCGCCTCGTCGATCACCGCGGGCGTGATGGACGGACGCGGGCGCGGCAGCGCCGCCGGGATCCGCGGGCCGGCCGAGGCCGGCGGCGCCCGGCCGTCCGGTGACCGGAACCCGGCGCCCCGGGCCAGCTCGCCGACCTGCGCCGAGGCGAGCCAGCCGCCGAACAGCCGCGCGCCGGCCGCGTCCGCCGGGTCGGCGGCGGTCACCACGTAGGGGTAGTCGAGCAGGATCGTGCCTTCTTTGGGATGCAGGGCGACGACGGGGTCGGCGGCCGGCGTCCGGTCGTGCAGCCACACCGACTGCTCGGGCACCACCACGACCGGCCGCTGCCAGAACGACCGGTCGTCCACCGCGGCCAGCATCGACCGGTGGTCGGGGGCCGAACCGGCCTGCGCCATCCGCACGAAGGCGGTCAGCGCCCGGTCGCCCTTCTCGCCGCCGCCGGCGATGTCGCGGGCCGCCGCGACGGCCGCGATGCCGGCGCCGGTGACCGAGGGGTCGGGCACCCGGACCACGTCCGGCTCGTCGGCGCCCGGTTCCAACCGCCCCCGGGCGGTGGCCGGGAAGATCATTTCCCAGCTCATCTCGGTGCCGCCGGCCGCGAACCGGCGGGCGAGCGAGCGCCGGGTGGCGAACACCAGCGGCGAGGCGGCCACCACGGTCTCGCCGGCCGCGATGTCCGGCGCGCCCTGCTTGCGGGCCAGCCGGATCCAGGCCGAGGAGTCGGCGATCCAGGCGTCCGGCCGGCCGGCCACCGCACCGGCCCGATCGCCGATCAGCGTGCGCAGCACCGGGGCGGGAGGCTGTTCGGTGACCTGCACCAGCACGCAACGCCCGTCCACGGCGGGCCGGGTGGCGTTGAACCGGCCGGCGGCCTCCATCGCGACCGGCGCGATGTCGACCGCGGCGTCCACCCCGACCAGCACCGGGTTCCGCGACGAGCACGGCCCGCCGAGCCGCCCGCCGATGGCGACCGTGATCCCGGCCAGCACCACCATCGCGGCCGCGCCGGCCACCCAGACCCGGCGGCGTGGCCGCCGGCGCGGCGGCGTGGCGTACGGGTCGGCGTTCGGGTCGGCGCGGTGCCGACCGGGACGGCCAAGCGCCACGGTTCGCCTCTCCCTGCCAGGTCGGACACGGTCCAGCCGGACAATTCTCCCAGCGTCCCCCACATCCCGCGCAACCCCGCCGCCACCTCGATACGGAACTTGTTATAACCAAGTCTCATAACGAGGTGGCGGGCGGCGAGGGCGTCAGAGTGCTCACTCACCAGCGGCTACCGGGCACCGAGTCCGCCCCCGATCAGGCGACCCGGTAGCTCCCCTCAGGGGGCGAGCAGCGGAAGGGGGCGGCGGACGCTACGGTAGACGCCGTCGCTGGCCTGGGCGGCGGCCAGGCGCTCGGGGGAGGGGGTGCCGTAACCGGTGGTGCGCTGGCGCAGCGGGCGGCCGGTCGGCTCGACCATCGCGGCGATGTCGGTGATGGTCTTGTAGGAGCCGTTCTCCGACCCGGCCATCCTGCTGATCGTCTCCTCCATCAGCGTGCCGCCGAGGTCGTTCACGCCGCCCGACAGCACGGCCCGGCACAGGTCGTCCTGGAGCTTCACCCACGAGCACTGGATGTTGGCGATCGCGCCGTGCAGCATGACGCGCGCCAGCGCGTGGACGGCGCGGTTCTCCCGGGCCGTTGGCCCCGGACGCGCGATGCCGGCCAGGTAGATAGGGGCGCCGTGGTGCACGAACGGCAGTAGTACGAACTCCGAGAAGCCGCCGGTCTCCTCCTGGATGCGGCGGATCAGCCGGAGGTGGGCCACCCAGTGCGCCGGGGTGTCCACGTGGCCGTACATCATCGTCGAAGTCGTCGGGATGCCCACGCGGTGCGCGGTGGTGACCACCTCGACCCACTCGCGGGTCGGCAGTTTGCCCTTGGTGAGCACCCACCGCACGTCGTCGTCCAGGATCTCCGCCGCCGTGCCCGGCAGCGAGTCGACCCCCGCCTCCTTGGCGGCCACCAGCCAGTCATGGACCGACAGGTTCGTCCGGCTCGCTCCGTTGATCACCTCCATCGGGGAGAAGGCGTGGACGTGCAGGTCCGGGCACCTGTCCTTCACCGCCCTGGCGATGTCGAAGTAGGCCGTACCGGGCAGGTCAGGGTGGATGCCACCCTGCATGCACACCTCGGTCGCCCCTGCCTGCCACGCCTCGGCGGCCCGGTCGGCGACCTGCTCCAGCGACAAGGTGAAGGCGTCGGCGTCGGTGCGCCGCTGGGCGAACGCGCAGAAGCGGCAGCCGGTGTAGCAGACGTTGGTGAAGTTGATGTTGCGGTTGACCACGTAGGTGACCTCGTCGCC
Organism: Sphaerisporangium rufum; assembly: GCF_016863395.1. Taxonomy (GTDB): domain Bacteria; phylum Actinomycetota; class Actinomycetes; order Streptosporangiales; family Streptosporangiaceae; genus Sphaerisporangium; species Sphaerisporangium rufum. Next base: position 94,751 of record NZ_BOOU01000004.1, read on the forward strand.
GGCCGCCGCGCGGCGCAGGTCGTCGGCGATCCGGCACAGCTCGGACAGGTCGGAGCCGTCCGCGCCGAGCAGAGTGATGGCCTGGGCGTCGGTGAGCCCCGCCGGGTCGCTCTCCGCGCGGCGCAGGGCCGCGCGCATCTCCCCGTCGACGGCTCCGCCGCGCGCCGGCGCCGCGGCGGGACCGCCGTCCACGGGGCCGTCAGGCGCCTGGACGGCGCCCACAGGGGCCGCGGGGCGGGCGCCGGGGGCGACTCCGGCGGGCAGCCGGTCGCGCAGGGCGTCCCAGTCGCCGTAGACGCGGGCGAAGTCGTCGCGCCGGTCCCGGGCCCGCCCTGCGGTGTCCACCTCGACGTGCAGCTCCGTGCGCCCGGCGGCGGCGAACCCCCCGTCGGGCTCCTGCCACGGCCGTCCCTCGGGGTTCACCTCCCTGGCCAGGCCGCTGACCGGGTCGGCCAGGGCGGCCACGTGGCCGTCCAGCCGCGGGTCCAGCCACGGCTCGCCGGCCAGCACGTACTCGGGGTAGATCGTGAGCCGCTCGCGCAGGGCGAACCCGGCGCCGGCGGTGAGCGCGGCCAGGGCCTCGATCTGCGGCCAGGGGCGTTCAGGGTTGACGTGGTCCGGCGTCAGCGGCGAGACCCCGCCCCAGTCGTCGATGCCCGCCCGGATCATCAGGTCGTGCTGGTCGCCGACCAGGTTCGGCGGCGCCTGGACGCGCATGCGGGAGCCCAGCACCAGCCGGGTGACCGCGATGGTCGCGGCCAGCTCGCTCAGGTCGGCGTCCGGCATACCGCGCATCGCGGTGTCCGGCTTGGCGCGGAAGTTCTGCACGATGACCTCCTGGACGCCGCCGTACTCGCGCGCCACCCGGCGGATCGCGAAGATCGACTCAGCCCGGTCCAGGACGGTCTCGCCGATGCCGATCAGGATGCCGGTGGTGAACGGCACGTTCGACCGGCCGGCGTCCTCCAGCACCCGCAACCGCACCGCGGGGTCCTTGTCCGGCGAGCCGTGGTGCGCGGCGCCCTTCTCCTCGAACAGCCGGCGCGAGGTGGTCTCCAGCATCATGCCCATCGAGGGCGCGACCGGCTTGAGCCGCTGCAGGTCGCGCCAGGTCAGCACACCGGGGTTCAGGTGCGGCAGCAGCCCGGTCTCCTCCAGTACCCGGATCGCCATGGCCCGCAGGTAGGAGAGGGTGTCGTCGTAGCCGTGCGCGTCCAGCCACTCCCGGGCCTGCGGCCAGCGGTCCTCCGGGCGGTCGCCCAGCGTGAACAGCGCCTCCTTGCACCCCATGGCGGCACCCTGGCGGGCGATCTCCAGCACCTCGTCGGGGGTGAGGAACGGCGCGGGGAGCTTGGCGGGGGCGGTGGCGAAGGTGCAGTAGCCGCACCGGTCCCGGCACAGCCGGGTCAGCGGGATGAACACCTTGCGGCTGTAGGTGATGACGCCGGGCCGCCCGGCCGAGGCCAGGCCGGCGTCCCGGACCCGGCCGGCGTGTTCGAGCAGGGCGTCGAGGTCGGCGCCGCGGGCGTGCAGCAGGACCGCGGCCTCGGTCACGTCGAGCGCCTTGCCGTCCCTGGCCCGGGCCAGCGCCCGCCGCATCGCGGCCGGTGTGGGATTCACGTCCATCCCCGAACAGTACGTAATCCGGGCTGGGCGGGCGCGGCCGGGGCCGCCAGGAGATCAATTCAGCATTGGTAAACAGTACTGCTCAGCAGGTTTCGATGGACGTAAACAGTTGCACGAGCACATACTCAAGGGGTCAGCAGAACGACCCACAGGAGCCCCCGATGACCTGGTTCGTGATCGCCTTCATCGTCACCGTCGCCCTGCTCGCCCCGCTGGCCGGCGCGGACACCCGCGACGGCCGGGACTGGACCCCCGGCGAGCGGTTGCGATCGCTCCCCCGGCCGGCCCGATCTCCGGCCGGCCGGCGGGTCAGAACGACCGGTAGTCCCGCGCGGCCATTCGCGGCCCTCGCGCCGGCGGTCGCCGCCCGCCGAGTTCGAGCAGGCGGGTGATCCGGTACCGGTGTCCCCGGTAGGGCGCGAGCAGTTCCAGCATCCCGGCGTCGTCGGTCCGGCGGCCGGCCAGCGACCACCCGACCAGCGACGGCAGGTGGTAGTCGCCCACCGATACCGCGTCCGGATCGCCGTGGGCCCGCTGCCGGGTCTCGGCCGACGTCCACACCCCGACGCCGGGCAGCGCCCGCAGCAGGCCGTCCAGCGCCACCGGCTCCGCCGCCTCCAGCTTGGCGGCGTGCCGGGCCGCGTTGATGATCGTGCGGGCCCGCACCGCCTCGGCGCCCGCCCGGTGCCAGTCCCACGACGGGATGCCCCGCCACACCTCCGGGGCGGGGAACACCCGCATCCCGTCGGGTGCCGGCCCCGGCGCGGGCTCGCCGTAGCGGTTCAGCAGCCAGCGCCAGGCCCGCCAGGCCTCCCGGCCGACCACCTTCTGCTCCAGCACGGCGGGCACCAGCGCCTCGAACACCCGCAGCGTGCGGCTCAGCCGCAGCCCTGGATGCCGGGCCGAAAGCTCCCGGACCAGCGGATGGCCCGCCGGCCGGGCGGCGGCCACCAGCGCGCGGAAGCCGGCCACCGGATCGTGCGCGCCGAGCAGCCCCGGCAGCGTCTCCAGCAGCCACCCGGCCCCCGGCCCCCACGCCCGGCCGGCGACCTCGCCGGCCTCGACCGCGACGCGCAGCGTCCCCGGCCCGTCCGGCGTCCGGCAGGTACGCCAGACCGCACCGCCGGCGTGCCGCCACACCGGATCACCGGTGCCACGCCGGTGTGGCGCCAGCACCGCCGGCACGTCCAGCGGGCCGTCCGGCCGCCACCTCCGCTCCAGCACTCCCCCACATTAAGGGTCAGACGTCACTGGAGAAGCGGACGGCGCCCGGCGAGAGGTGCACGCCCGGCCACACCCTGGCACCGGCCAGCAGCTCGTTGCCGGAGCCGACCACCGCCTCGTCCCCGATCACCGCGCCGCGCAGCACCGCCCCGGACGCGATGACGGCGCCCGGACCGACCACCGAGTCGACCACGACGGCGCCGGACTCGACCACGCAGCCCGCGCCCAGCACGCTGCCGTGCACGCCGGCGTCCGACTCGACGACCGCGCCCGGGCCGACCACCGTGCCGCCGGAGACCTTCGCGCTCGGCGACACCCGGGACCGCGGCAGCGCCAGCACGTCGCCGGTCGCCCCGGGGAGAGCCGGGGAGCGCAACCGGCCGAGCACCAGGTCGCACGAGCCCTGGACGAACGCCGCCGGGGTGCCGACGTCCAGCCAGTAGGAGCGGTCGGCGTACCCGAGCACCAGCTCCCCCGCCTCGATCAGGCCGGGGAACGTCTCGCGCTCCACCGACACCACCCGGCCGGCCGGGATGCGGTCGATGCAGGACCGCTGGAACACGTAGCACCCGGCGTTGATCCGATTGGTGACCGGGTTGGGGGTCTTCTCCAGGAACGCGGTGACCCGGCCGCCCGCGTCGGTCGGCACGCAGCCGAACCGCGACGGGTCGTCCACCTCGGTCAGGTGCAGGGTCACCGCCGCCTGGCGGGCCAGATGCGCCGCCACCTGCGCCCGGATGTCGTGCCCGGACAGGATGTCGCCGTTCAGCACCAGCACCGGGGCGTCCGGGCCGCAGGTCAGCGCCTCGGCGGCGTTGCGGATCGCGCCGCCGGTGCCGAGCGGGGCCTGTTCGGTGATGTACTCCAGCGAGAGCCCGAACGCCGAGCCGTCCCCGAACGCCTCGGCGAACATCGAGGCGCGGTAGGAGGTGGCGAACACCACCCGCCGCACGCCGGACTCGCGGGCCTTGGCCAGCTGGTGGGCGAGGAACGGCACCCCGGCGGTGGGCAGCAGCGGTTTCGGAGTGCTCAGCGTCAGCGGCCGTAACCGGGTGCCCTGCCCGCCGACCAGGAGGATGGCCTCAAGACATGCCGACTCCGGCGAGTAGCTCTCCGTCACAGAAGCGAGGCTAGCTCACCGATCGAGCGCCCGCTGGTATGAGGTCAGATGGGCTTCGGCGGACGCCTCCCAGGTGAACTCCCGCGACCTGGCGATCCCGGCCGCGGCGAGCGACGCCCGGCGCTCCGGCGACTCCAGCAGCGCCCGCAGCGCGTCCCTGATGCCACCGGCGTCCGGCTCGGAGTAGGCCACCGCCTCCCCACCGACCTCGGGCAGCGAAGTGCGGTGCGTGGTGAGCACCGGGGCGCCGCAGGCCATCGCCTCCAGCACCGGCAGGCCGAAGCCCTCACCCCGCGAGGGGAACGCCAC
>NZ_BOOU01000005.1 GCF_016863395.1 Sphaerisporangium rufum
CGCCGCCGAAGAACCCCGGCAGGTCGGCGTAGGACAGGTACCCCGGCCGCACCACCCGCACGGTCACCGGCAGCTCGCCGATCGCGGTGTCCACCTCGTCGCTCCACCCGGTGCCGCTGGCCAGCACCAGCGCCGGCGGGTCGGGCAGGTCGCCGACCGCCTGGCCGAAGCCCCGCACCAGGTTCGGCACGTTCTTGCGCGGCTCGAACGCGCCGAGGAACGCCACGTACGGCCGGCCGTGCAGGCCGAGCCGGCCCGCCGCCCGGGCGGTCTCGGCCTCCGACGGCGGGTGGAAGAACGCCGCGTCCACCCCGTGGTAGGCGACGTCGATGCGGGTGGGGTCGGCCGACAGCACCCGCACCAACTCGTCGCGGGTGGCCTTGGACGGCACGATGACCCGGGTCGCGCCGCGCGCCGCCGTCCGGGTGGCGGCCCGGAAGAACGACGCCCGGGCGAGGTTGTGCTGGTCGGGCTCGGTGAACCAGGTGACGTCGTGCACGGTGGCGACGACCGGCAGGCCGGCGTGCAGCGGGATCGTGTAGTAGGGCGCGTGCAGCACCTGCGCGCCGACCTTGCGGGCCAGCACCGGGATGCCGGTCTGCTCCCAGACCAGCCGGGGGCCGCGGCTGGCGATCGCCGGCGGGCCGGGCAGGATGCGCGCCGCCGGTGCGATCTTGCCGTACCGCTCGGCGTCCGCGCGCTGGCACACGACCGCCAGATCCGCGCCTGCCCGATGCAGGGCGGCCAGCAGCCCGTCCACGTAGCGGATCAGAGCCCCGCGATCGGCGGGGACCGCCGTCGCGTCCAGGAGCACTCGGGGCGTCACGAACGCTCGCTCCTCTCGGGTCTCCGGGCGGTACCCATCAGCTCAACTCTATTGCCGGGGCCGTCGAAATCATGCGTGAAATCACCGGACATCTCGGGCCGGCCAATCCTCGCATTCCCGACATCCGTCCGGGATCAGTCCTGGGCGGCCGGTACCCGGGCGGGCGGCCGGTGCCGGGCGGCCAGCCCGGCCAGGCCGGCACAGATCAGGTCACCGGCCGACACCACCAGCCGCGAGCAGAGCGCCGCCGCGATCGCCGAGCCGCCGTCCAGCACCGGCGCCAGCGCCGCCACCATGGCCACCTCACGCACCCCCGCGCCGGCCGGGGCCACCACCACCACGAAGCCCAGGCACCAGGCCAGCGCGAACGCCCCCGCCGACAGCGCCAGCGCCCGCGGGCCGGTGGCGCCCAGCCCGGCCGCCAGCAGCGCCAGGTGCACCCCGTACGCCGCCCAGCCCGCGAAGGCCCAGCCGGCCGCGGCCAGCACACCGCGCCTGCTCAGCGGGCGCTCCAGCGGCGGGCGCCGCACCAGGCGCAGGCCGAGGCCGAGCACCGCGTTGACCACCCGCGGATGCAGCCCGGCCACCAGCACCGGCAGCAGCAGGAGCAACCACGCGTACCGGGCCACCGACTCCCCGGCGAACACCGGCAGCGTCAGCACCGCCACCGACAGCCCGCTGGCCAGGTAGACCGGGTAGGTCAGGAAGAACGCCGCGGCGCTGCGCGGCCGCGGCACCCCGAGATCCTTGCCCATCTCCATCTGGGCGAGCATCGGCCACACCGAGCCGGGGATGTACTTGCCGAGCTGGCCGACGAAGAAGACCTTCGCCGCGCCGGTGAACGCCAGCGGCGAGCCGAGATCGGCCAGCAGCGCCCGCCACATCATCATCCCGGCGGCCAGCGCCGCCAGCACGGCCACCAGCGACCCGGCGAGCAGCGGCCAGGACAGCCGGGCCAGGCCGCCGGACACCTCGGCCCACCGCCCGGCCACCGCCCAGGCGCCGAAGCCCAGGGCGACCAGCAGGAACGCCGCCCGCAGCAGCCTGCGGCGGGTCACGGCGTCCGGACGGGCTCGGGCGGCTGCGGCAGGCCGGGGCCGAGCGGCCGGCGGCCGTTCTTGGTCGCCACCCACAGGTAGGTCGGCACCACCGGCAGCAGCGCGCGCAGCGCCGGGCGCGGCGTGCGGGCCAGCACGCCCTGGGCGAGCCGGCCGGCCGGCCCCGGGAACAGCTCGGCCCCGGCGAACCGCTCCGGGGAGGCCAGCACCGGGAAGGAGTAGTCCCACACCTGGAACCCGGCCAGCATGCGGCGCAGCCCGCCCCGGGTGCGGAACCGCTCGTAATAATGGTCGGCCCGCCCGGACGCCCGCACGTACCGGTCGGCCAGCCCCGGGGGCAGGTAGGACAGGAACGGCAGCTTGTAGTGCGGCTCCATCACGCCCAGCCGGTTGCCCAGCCCCAGGTACAGCACGCCGTCGTCGGCGAGCACCCGGCGCATCTCGGCCACCACGGCGTCCGGATCCACCACGTGCTCGTAGATGTGGTTGAACACCAGGACGTCCAGCGAGCCGTCCGGGAACGGCAGCGCGGTGCCGTCGGCGCAGACGAACTCAACCCGCCCGCCGAACCGCTCGGCGGCCTTGCGCAGCCCCGGCACGTCGATGTCCACCCCGAAGGTGCGCGCCGCCCCGGCCGCGGCCAGCTCGTCGGCGATGAACCCGGCCGAGCACCCGATGTCGGCGACGGTCAGGCCGTCCAGCACCCCGGCCCCGGCCTGCGGCCCGCGCCCCAGGAAGTGCCCCAGCACCGCGATGATCTTCGCGGCCTTGCGCCGGCGCTTGGCCTCGTCCAGCATCGCCGCCTGGAACTCCGAGTACTCCAGCTGCGCCACCCGTTCCTTGCCCACGCGCCACAGCCTATTGGCCCCGACCGCATTACGTGGCCGGGAACCATTCCCCCGCCCGCGCCGGAGCGAGCGCATGGACCTCGGCATCGCCCGAGCCTGATCCACGACCGGCCACGCCGTTCGCACAGGGTCCGCCGTGCGAGGCACGCGCACCTCCATGTCATTGGATGTCATCTGTACTACGGAAGGTCATCGCCAGCTCGCTCGCCATCATGCCGGCGCGACTTCGCCGGCCGGCCGGTCGCCCGCACCAAGGGACGCCTGGCGGAGGGCAGCAGCGGGTAATGGCCCGGCGCGGGGGTTACCGGTGGGTAATCGGCGGTCGTAGGCTACGAGGGTGCTAGGGCGTTTGCGATCGAGCCCGCTGGTGCGGGTGGCGCTGGCGGTGGTCGCGCTGGGGTTCCTCGGGTACGGGCTGTCGCGGAACTGGACGGCGTCGGTGGCCGCGCTGGGCCGGCTGTCCTGGCCGACGGTGGCCGCCTCGCTGGCGGCGGTCCTGGTCGGGCTGACCTTCATGCTGGTGGCCTGGCGGCGGGTGCTGGCCGGGCTCGGGTCGCCGCTGCCGCTGCGGGTGGCGGCCAAGGTGCTGTTCATGGGCCAGCTCGGCAAGTACGTGCCCGGCTCGGTGTGGGCGTTCGCCGCCATGATGGAGCTGGCCCGCGACCACGGGTCGCCGCCTCGGCGCACGTTCGGCGCCACGGTGATCGGCCTGGTGGTGTCGCTGGGCTGCGCGCTCGGCCTGGCCGCGGTCACGCTGCCGCTGGTGTCCGCGCAGGTGGCCCGGCAGAGCTGGTATCTGCTCGCCCTCATCCCGCTCATCATGATCGGCCTGCACCCGCGGGTGCTCACCTTCGGGCTGAACCTGGTGCTGCGGATCGGCCGCCGGGAGCCGCTGGACCGGGCGCTTCCCGGCTCGGCGCTCGTGCGTGCGGCCGGGCTCACCATGATCGGCTGGCTGTGCTACGGCGTGCACATGTGGCTGCTGCTGGCCGGGATGCGGCCCGACGGCGGCCCGGAGCTGTTCGCGATCGCCGCCGGTGCCTACGCGCTGGCCTACGTCACCGGCCTGCTCACCGTGATCGTCCCGGCCGGCATCGGGGTGCGCGAGGGGGCGATGGTGCTGGTGCTGGCCCCGGTGCTGGACACCCCGCGGGCGCTGGTCGTCGCGGTGGTGTCCCGGCTGGCGTTCACGCTGGCCGACGTGCTGAGCGCCGGCGCGGGTTACCTGCTGGGCCGGGGTCAGGCCCCGGCGGAGAGCAAGGCCGCGGTGTACGCGCCCCAGTAGGGGTCGGGATCGACCGCCTTGACGCCCTGGCGCAGGCGCTCGGGCTCGCCGTCGGCGTAGAAGGCGCGGATCGCCGCGGCCAGCGCGTCGGCCGAGCCGGGCTCGACGAGCAGGCCGTCCACCCCGTCGGTGATGTGGTCGGCCAGCGCGCCCACCCGGGTGGCGATGACCGGCAGTCCGTGCTCGTGGCCGAGCCAGGCGTTCTGGCTGGCGGTCGCCGAGCGGTACGGCAGCACCAGCGCGTCGGCGGCGGCGAACAGGCCGGGCACCTCGTCGGCCGGAACGTACCCGGGCCGCAGTTCCACCCGGCCGGCCAAGCCCAGCTCGGCGATCAGCGCCTGGGTGCCGGCCAGGCCGCCCCAGAACTCGCCGGCCACGGTCAGCGAGACGCCGGGCACCGCCGCCAGCGCGCGCAGCAGCAGGTCCAGGCCCTTGTACGGGCGGACCATGCCGAAGAACAGCAGCCGGCGCCGCACCTGGCCGGCCGCGTCCCGGGCGGCGGCGCGCGCGGGCAGGTGCGGGGGCAGCGCGGCGACCGCGACCGGCGCGGCGGTCAGGCCGCGGGCGAGGGCGGCCTGCTCTTCGGAGTGCGCGAGCACCCGGTCGGCCCGGCGCAGCAGCGCCCGGACCAGCGGCCGGTCGTACGGCTTGCGCTCGTGCGGCAGCACGTTGTGGCAGAGGGCCACCACCGGGGTGCGCCGGCGCAGCCCGGCGAGGATGCCGAGATAGGCGGGCACCTGGACCGGACTGAGCAGGGTGAGCACCGCCAGGTCGGCGCCGCGCAGCCGGCGGCCGCAGCGCGGCCAGCCGTCCGGGCGGCGCCAGTCGAGGTCGCGGCGGACGCCGGGGAACGGCTCCCCCTCCGACGTGGAGATCGTCTGCTGCCCGGGGTAGAGGAACGCCGGGTACTGCGCCCGCCAGGACTCCACCACGACGTCGTGGCCGAGCGCGGTCAGCCGGTGCGCGAGCTCGGTGGTGTGCTGCGCCCCGCCGCCCTTGTAGGGGTAGGCCGGCCCGACGATGGCGATCCGCACGTCAGTCGGCCCGCGACCGGACGATCAGGTCGGCCAGCAGCGCCAGCGACCCGATGATCAACCCGGCCAGGAAGGTCATCACCGTGCTGGCCGGGAAGTAGAAGGGGTGGCGGACCATGTCGACCACGCCCTTGAGGCCGGCCGCCACCACCAGCCAGATGGCCGGCGGCATCAGCACCTTGAGCGGGTTGAAGTACATGATCATCCGCAGTACCTGCAGGATGTAGCGGTAGGCGTCGGAGATGAAGCTGAACTTCGACTTTCCGGCCCGCTTGCTGTACTCGATCGGCAGGTAGTACACGTCGTGCTGATTGGACAGGAACGCCAGCGTGATCGTGGTGACGCAGGAGAAGCCGGGGGGCAGCAGCCGCAGGTACGGCAGCGACACCGACCGGCGGAACGCGCGCAGCCCGGAGTTGAGGTCGGGGATCTCCTGGCCGGCCAGCCGCTCGGCGACCTTGCGGATGAACCACTTGGCGGGCACCCGCAGGAACTTGTGCGAGCCCTGCTCGCTGGTGCGCGCGCCGACGACCTGGTCGATCGTCGGGTCCTTCTCCAGGATCTGCACCAGCTCGGGGATGCGCTCGTTGGGGTAGGTCATGTCGGCGTCGGTCCACACGACGATCTCGCCCCGGGCGTCCTGGGTGCCGATGCGCCGCACGGTGCCCGAGCCGCCGTTGCGGTGGAAGGCGACGATGCGCATGTTCGGGAAGCGGTGCTCGGCGGCCCGCAGCCGGGCCAGCGTCTCATCGGTGGAGTGGTCGTCCACCGCGACCAGCTCGTAGGTGTAACCGCTCATGTCCATGGCGCCGCAGATGCGCTCGACCTCTTCGACGACGTGGTCCTGCTCGTTGTAGCAGGGCAGCACGATCGTCACGTACGGGTTGGCGTCCACGGCGGGTCCAGTCTCAAGCGGTTCGGTCACACTCACGTCCGGCGAGGATACATCGCCCGGCCGTCGGCCGGGTTCAGCACGACCTCAGGGGCCACCGGGACCCTCCCGCCCACGGGACCCCGCGGCGGGTCGAGCAGATGGCCGGCCTCGACGCCTGGCAGGCCGGCGACCTGATCCATCACCCGGCGGGCCGCGGCCGCGTCGCGGGTCTTGACGTAGAAGGCCTCCCGGTCGTTCCACGCGGTCAGCATGGCGTCACCGGCCAGCGCCCGCTCCGGATAATAGTGCCGGGCCAGCCGAAGCGCGTGCGCGCGGTCCTCGAAGTAGATCTTCTCGACCCCGTCGACCCGCCAGATCCGGTCCACGATCGCCTGACGCTCGGCGGCGGACGGCGGGCGGGGCACCGTACCGACGTTCCCGCACCGGGGCACCGGGTTGATGTTGCACAGGTCGATCCGCAGGTCGGCCCGGCCGGTCCAGAACGAGACCGGGCTGCGATCGACGTCGAAGACGCCGGAGATGCGCCGGGCCCGGGTGGCGACCTCGGCGTAGTCCTCCGGCCGGCGCAGGGTGCCGGTGACGGACGCGCCCAGGAAGGCCGGGACGACCAGGCGGCCCTCCCCCTGGGCGTCGGCCTCGGAGGAGGACCGGCGCCAGATCCGGTACGCCTCCTCGGGGCTGGTGTAGGTGATCGAGACGACGCCGGGCAGCGCCCGCAGCTCGGCCTGGATCCGCTCCGGCCGGCGGGCCTGCCGCAGGTCCTCGGCCGAGCATCCGGACGCGGCCGGCCGCGGGCACAGGTACACCTGGAAACCGACCTGCGCGGGCAGCGGCGCGTCCGGAGGCGGCAGCGGCTCGCGGGACTCCAGGTAGAGATGCCGGCCGCCGGCGGCCAGCGCCGCCAGCACGGCGAGGGCCCCGGCGGCGGCGGCCAGTGCCCGCCGGTGCCGGGCCGCCCAGCCGGCCAGGCGCGACTCCCGGTCCGGCCCGCCGAACGATAACTCCTCGCGTCCGCCTGACCCGTGCGGCTCCCGGTTCCGCCCGCCGGCCGGCGTGTCCTCGCCGATCATCTCCATGCCCCGACTCTGCCGAGGCGCGCCCGGCCCGGTCAACCGGCGGGGACGGCCATCCAGACGTCCATGGCCAGCGACCAGGTGCCGTCCGGCGGTTCGACCAGGGACCGCTCGTCCTGCCGGGTGCGCAGGCCCATGATCTGGCGCGGGGTTCCGTACGGGGCGAGCTGCCCGGCGGCGGCCGCCAGCAGCACCGGGCGGCGGCCGGCCGCGCGCACCTTGGCGGCCAGCCGGACGACGTCGGCCGGCGCCGCGACGTCCTTGCCCGCGGCACTCGCGGTGCCGGGGGCCGGCACCGCGAGCTGGGCGGCCGGCCGGCCGCACATGCCGCGCACCAGCTGGGTGAACCGGTCTCCGGTGACCCGCTCGATGATCAGCACCGAGGCGTCCGGGGGCAGCGCGGCGCACAGCCGGTCGGCCGCCGCCAGCTCGCCGCGCTCGACGGGCGAGAAGCCGGTGCCGATGGAGGTCACCGCGGCCGGGACGACCAGCAGCGCCACGCCGCCGGCCAGCACCGCGCGCCAGGGATACCCCGACCGGCGGGCCCCCTCCCACAGCCACCGCAGCCCCCAGACGGCCAGCAGCACCAGCCCGGGGATGATCACCGGCACCAGCCGGCGGGCGGCGAAGGGATGGTCGGGGGTGATCGCCGGGCGCAGCAGCGTCGTGACCGACGTCCAGCCGATGATCATGAGCGGCAGCAGCCAGGCGAACGACCGCCCGCGGGCCATCCGCCGGGCGAGCACCGCGGCGGCCAGGGTGGCCAGCGCGACGGCCGGGACCCCGACGTACCAGATCACCCAGTAGAGCGACTGCTCGTAGTAGAGCCGGGTCATGTCCAGCGGGAGCCCGTTGTCCTGCTGGATGGACCGGATGAAGGTGGCGTTCAGCACGTCCTCGGGGTCCACCGGCGTGCGCCGCACGGTCTGGACCCACGGGCGGGCCGCGAAGGCGAGCACGACGACCACCACCAGCCCGGCGGCCAGGTCGGGCAGCCGGCGGCCCGGCCACCCGGACCGCAGCGCCCGCGCCGCCGCCGCGGCGGCCGCCGGCCCGGCGAGCGCGCCCGCCGCGGTGAGCATGAGCACGACCCCGCAGATCGCCAGCAGCGGCAGCACCGAGCCGGACAGGTAGGCCAGGTAGGGCCGGGCCAGCAGCACGGCGGCGAGCATGGCGAGGACGAGCCCGGCGACCAGCCCGGCGAGCAGCGGCGGGCCGGTGCGCGCGTACGGCGCGGCCCGGCCGCCGGCCCGGCGCAGCGCGATGAGCAGGCCGGCGTAGGCGAGGGCGGGCAGCACGTCGCGCAGCGCGTCCACCCGGACCATCACCGCCAGGCCGAAGGCCAGGCCGCCGAGCGCGGCGGCCGCCGGGCGGCGCCGGGCGTCCAGCGCCAGCGCGACCGCGCCGAAGATCAGGATCAGCGAGGGGATCTCGCTGAAGGTGGTCCGCGAGGTGTACAGCAGCGGCAGGGAGATCGCGGACACCAGCGCGGCGAGCGGCGCCCACCGCGGCCCGGCCAGCCGCGCGGCCACCCCGGCGACGGTCAGCACGGCCAGGCCGCCGAGTACGGCGGGGGTGAGCAGCAGGCCGGTCAGCCCGCCCAGCCAGTGTCCGGCCGCCAGCACCATCGGCGTGCCGGGCATGAACTGCGGCACCACCGCGCCGCCCTGATCGTAGAAGCCGACGCTGGCGAACCGCAGCGCCGGGTCGGCCCCGCCGAACGCCGCCTCCTGCCACGGGATCGGCAGCGAGCCGTGCTTGGCCAGCCAGATGGCGTACTGCGCGTAGGTCGCCGGGTCGCGGCGGACCACGAGCTGTTCGCTGTGCAGCAGGGCGTTGAACACCGCCGAGCCGAGCGCGACGGCCACCACCCCGGTGACCTGCCAGGCGGTGGTGTCCGGGCGCCCGCCGCGACGGGTCAGCCGGGCGCCGGCCGCGCACAGCGCGGCGGCCAGCAGCCCGCCGATCGGCAGCATGACCGCCGGGCGGAACCAGCCGAGCAGCAGCAGCGGGAATCCGGCCAGTAGCCAGCCCGACAGCGCGAGCGCGGGCATGACCGACAGCGCGGCGAGCACCCGGCCCGCCGCCGGCCGTCGCGATCGGTCCGAGCCGGTTCCGTCCATCCACGCGGAGCCTAACGCCCGGCCCGGCCCGCCGATGTCACCCCGGTCGCCACGGCCGGTCCGGCCGGCCCTGGACGGTGACGCGGCCGGCCGGCCCGGACCGCCCCCGCGGCGTGGACCCCGGTGAGACCCGAGCCGGCCCCGGCGGCGTCACCCCCGGACATCACCGGTGGACCCGATGGCGGGGCCGCCCCGGTCACCCTGGCCTCCCCCGGTCACCCCCCGATGGCCCTCGGTGGCCCTTGGTGGCCCGCCGGGCCCGTTGAGCGGGAGTCAGTCCGGGACGGGCTCGCCGCGGTAGTCGCCGAAGGACCAGCGGTTGCCCTCCGGGTCCAGCACGGCGAACTCCCGGGAGCCGTAGGAGCGGTCGGCCGGCTCCTGGGTCACCTTCGCGCCGGCCGCGGTCGCCCGGGCGTAGAGGGCGTCCACGTCATCGGTCACCACGTAGGCGCCGAAGGTGCCCGGCTGGAGCGCCCACGCGTCGTCCGGGTCGTCGCGGACCGAGCCGAGCATGATCCCGCCGCCGGCCGGCCAGGCCAGCTGGGCGTGCTGGACCACGTCGCCCTCGCCGTACACGACGACCTCGCGGAACCCGAAGGCGTCGACGAGGAAGCGGATCAGGCCGCGGGCGTCCCGGGCCCGCAGCGTCGGCCATACCTGAGGTGGAGGTGCGTTGTGCGTCATACCGGGGAGTCTGCCGCCTCCGGCGGGCCGGTGACTTGGACGTTTCGGAACTCCTCCGCCAGCCACCGGACGGGGGCGTGCCCGGCGAACTCCCGGAACTCGCGGGCCAGGTGCGCCTGGTCGTAGTAGCCGCAGGCCGCGGCCAGCCGGGCCAGCTCGGGCGGGCCGCCGGCGGCGGCCCGGCGGGCGAGCAGCCGGCGGGCACGGTCGAAGCGCACCACCCGGGCGACCTGCTTGGGGGTCAGCCCGATCTCGGCGCGGAACCGCCCGCTCAGATGGCGAGGGCTCCACCCGGTCTCGGCGGCCAGCTCGCCGACGGGCACCGCGCCGCCGCCGGCCAGCAGGCGGCGCCAGGCCCACCCCACCTCGGGCGCCGGGCCGGCGCCGGGCCGGCCCGCGATCAACGCCGGCAGCTCGGCATCCAGCAGGGCGAACCGCTCGGTCCAGCCCGGCGCGGCCCGCAACCGGTCGCGCAGCCGCAGCGCCGGCGCGCCGAGCACGTCGGCCGCCTCCACCTCGGTAGCGGCCAGCTCGCCGGCCGGCAGGCCGAACAGCGCACGGACGCCGGCCGGGGTCAGCGCGAGCTGCACCCCGGACTGCCGCCCGTCGTGGGTGATCAGCGCGGGCGCGGTGTGCAGGCCGCTGATCAGCGTGTCGTAGGCGCACGGAGGCCGGCTCGGATCCGGGTGGGCGGCGACCATCACCGGGTCGTCCAGGGTGAGGATCAGCGTCAGATACGGCGAGGGCAGCCCGATGTGCCGGCCGGGCGGGGCGCCGGCCGTGCGATAGCCGCTGTACCAGGCGACGAAGGGCCGCAGCGGCGCGGCCGGCCTCCGCCGGACGTGCTCGTCGACGGGCTCGGCAAGGGACGCCACCACGGACCCGATGCCCGGCCCGATGGCGGGCGCGATGGCGGGCGCGGCGGCGGGCGCAATGCCCGGCCCTGTGCGCCGCGCGCCGGCGGGCCCGATACCCGGCTCGATGGGCCGCGCGCCGGCGGGCCCTATGCCCGGCCTGTCGGCGGGCCCGGTGCCGGTCATCCTGGGGCCCTCCTTCCTGCCGTGCCTTCCGTGCCTTCCGCGGGCCCCGCCCACTCGCGGTCACCCGCCCTGCCGGACGGACGTGCCGCCGGTACCTGCCGGGCGCGATGACCGCCTGGCCGCCCGGCGCCCGCGCGGTGCTGCGGTCCTGCGGTCGTGCGCGGAACGAGGGACCCCGGACGCGCGGATCGTACCCGCGATTCCCTAGGGATATCGTGCACGAATACCGTCCGTGACGCGACCAGAGGGGGTACGGTGACCGCCGCCGACGCGACGCCCGCCGGGCACCCGCCGGACGCCCCCGAGGCGGGCGCGATCCTCCCGGCCCCAGTCGCCCCGGAGCACGCCACCACGGGTCCACCGGAGCCCGGCGCCCCAGAGCACACCGGCACGGCCACCCGGAAACCGGACACCCCCGAGCACGCCACCACCGGCCCACCGGAACCCGGAGCCCCCGAACACACCGGCACGGCCACTCGGGAACCGCGCACCCCCGAGCGGGCCGGCGCTCCCCCGAGGCCGATCGCCGGCCCGGGGCTCGCCGCCCCGCGTCCGGGCGGCGCGGGCGCGGGCCGGGTGATCGCGGGCGCGGGGCGGGTCATCGCGCGGCACCGGTGGTTCGCGGCCGTGCTGGCCTTCGGCGTGGCGTACCGCGTGGTGGTCATGTTCGGCTTCCGGCCGGCCATCTGGTTCCCCGATTCCTACACCTACGTGGTCACCGCGCTGCGGCCCAGTCCCGACCTGGTGCGCCCGGCGGGATATTCGCTGTTCCTGCGGCTGCTGGAGCCACTGCACTCCTTCGCCGCGGTGGCGGCCGTCCAGCACCTGCTCGGCCTGGCCACCGGGGTGCTGGTGTACGCCACCGTGCTGCGCCGGGGCGGGCGGCGGTGGGCGGCGGCCGCGGCGGCGGCGCCGGTGCTGCTGGACGCCTACCAGCTGCAGCTGGAGCACCTGCTGGTCTCCGACGCGCTGTTCATGTTCCTGGTGGTGGCGGCGGTGGTCATCGCGGTGCGCCGCCCGCTCACCTGGCGTGCCGCCGCGCTGTCCGGCGTGCTGCTGGCCGGCGCGTCCCTCACCCGGACGGCCGGGCTGCCGCTGGTCGCCGTGGTGGTGGCCGGGGTGCTCGCCCGGCACCTGGCCGGGGTCCGGCGCCGTCCCGGGCCGGCGGGGCGGCGCGGATGGCGGCGGGCCGCGCCGGCCGGCGTGCTGCTGCTGGCGGCGCTGGTGCCGATCGCCGGGTACGCGGCCTGGTTCTCCGCGACCCACCATCGGGTGGGCCTGGTGGGCGCCAACGGGGTCTTCCTGTACGCCCGGGTGATGAGCTTCGCCGACTGCGGGGTCATGCGCCCGCCGCCGGACCTGGCGGTGCTGTGCGATCCGGCGCCGCCCGGCCGGCGGCCGCCGGCCCAGTTCTACGTCTGGTCGCCCGATTCGCCGCTGGTGGCGCTGCCCGGCATCACCTTCACCGCCGCGACCGACCGGCTGGCCGGCCGGTTCGCGATGCTCGCGGTGCGCAGCCAGCCGGACGGCTACTTGGGGACGGCGCTGGCCGAGCTGTCCCGGACGTTCACCTGGGGCCGCCCGGTCTACCCCGACCAGGAGACCTACGACCTCTACGAGTTCCCGGCGGCGCCGCCCCGGCAGGATCTGCGCGAGCCGGCCCGCCTGGGGGCGGAGCTGGCGGAGCGCTACGAGCGGGGCCCGATCGGGCTGCGGGTCGTGGAGCCGTACGCGGGGTGGGCGCGGGCGTATCAGGACGTCGCCCGGCTGCCGGGCGCCGTGCTGCTCGCCGTGCTGCTGGCCGCGCCCGCGGCGGCGGCGTGGCGCCGGCGCCGCGCCCCGGGGCCCGGCGCGCCGTGGGTGCCGCCCTGGGCGGTGGCGGCGGCGCTGCTCGCCGTGCCGGCGGCGACCGCGGAGTTCGACTACCGCTACGTGCTGCCGGCGGTGCCGCTGGCCTGCCTGGCCGCCGCGCTGGCGGCCGTGCGGCCGGCCCGATCCGCCACCCCGCCAACTCATCACGATTACCGAAATATCCATTTCTAGTTAAGATTGCGGTCGATCATCCCCTCTGGAGCACTCGTGATCATCATGCGAATAGTCGGATCATGCCGTCCAGGGCCGGGCCGGTGACCTAATCTCATGTCGAGATGAGCGAGCATCGATACGGCGCGGCGGTCGGCGACCCGGGCGCCGAGCCGCCGGCGGGCCGCCGGTCCCGCCGGGCCCGCGCACCCGAGGCCCCCGACGACCGCGGGACCCGCCGCCGTGGCGGCGGCCCCGCGGCCGAGCGCCACGCCCACCCGGCCCCGCTGCCCGTGCCGTCGGAGCGGCCCGCCGGGCGCCCGCGCCGGGCGGCCCGCGGCGACGGCCGCACCGGCCCGCCCGCCGCGCCCCGCGGCGCGCCGCCGCCCGCCGAGCCGGCCGGCCGCCGCCGCGCGGTGCCGGCCGGCGCCCCGCCCCCGCCGGCGGATCCGCCGCCCGGCCGCCGGGGCGGCGACGGCGACCGCCCGCGCCTCGGCGCGCTGTCCTGGATCAGCATCGGCCTGACGGTCGTGCTGGTCGCGGTCGCGCTGACCGGCTACTCGCTGTACCGGGGCGTGCTCAGCAACGTCCGCACCGAGGACGTCAGCGCCGGCCTGAACGGCAACCGCCCGGTCAACAGCACCGGCGCGCTGAACGTGCTGCTGGTCGGCTCCGACTCGCGGGAGGGCGACAACAAGCGGTACGGCCAGCACATGGGCGGCCTGGGCGAGCGCACCGACACGATCATCCTGCTGCACGTCTCGCCCAACCGCGACAAGGCCACGCTGATCAGCTTCCCGCGCGACTCGATGGTGCAGGTCCCGACCTGCCGGAACGTGCGCAGCAAGGCGGTCATGCCGCCCCGGCTGGACATGATCAACTCGGCGTTCAACGAGGGTGGGATGGCCTGCACGATCAACACGATCGAGGCCAACACCAACATCCGGATCGACCACTTCATCAAGGTGGACTTCACCGGGTTCAAGAACATCGTCGACGCCCTCGGCGGCATCCAGATCTGCGTGCCGACCGCGGTCAACGACAAGAAGGCCAAGCTGGTCCTGCCGGCCGGCAAGCAGATCGTCAAGGGCGAGACCGCGCTGGCCTACGTGCGGGCCCGCTACGCCCTGGGCGACGGCAGCGACGTCAGCCGGATCAAGCGCCAGCAGATCTTCCTGTCCCAGGTGGTCAAGAAGGCCACCAGCGGCGACACGCTCACCGACGTCGGCAAGCTGAGCGGTCTGGTCAAGGCGGCCGCGCAGTCGGTGGTGATGGACCCGCAGCTGGACGTGGACACCCTGCTGCAGATCGCGCAGAGCGCCCGCAGCCTGACCGCCAAGGGGGTCAAGTTCGTCACCGTCCCCTGGGAGCCGTACGTCGAGGACAAGAACCGGGTGCAGTGGAAGCAGCCCGACGCGAGCCGGATGTTCGAGTCGCTGCGCAACGACATCGAGGTCACCCCGTCTCCCAAGCCGAGCGCGTCCTCCTCCGGGCCGGCCAAGCCGGTGATCAAGCCGTCCCAGGTGCGCGTCCAGGTGCTCAACGGCACCAACACCCAGGGCAAGGCCAAGGAGGTCGCCGACGCGCTGGCCGGGCAGGGCTTCCAGGTCACCCAGATCGGTGACGCCCGCCAGGCCGACGGCACCGACCGGCCGCAGACCCTGATCAGGTACGCCAAGAAGGACGCCGACGGCGCCGACCACGCCACGCCGCTGGCCGGCAAGCTGCTCACCAAGGTCACCCCGGCCGCGGGCAAGGTACGGCCCGGGTCGGTCACCCCGTTCACGCCGCCGATCACCGCCACCCCCGCCACCCCGGCCGCCACCGCCGGCGACGCAGGCACCACGGCGGGCGCCGGCGACGGGCCGGTGATCCAGCTGATCATCGGCGCCGACTTCAAGGGCGTGAAGGTTCCGGTCACCATTCCCGACAGCGCCCGGGTGGTCGACGCCAAGACCGACGTCTGCAGCACCTGAACCGCGCCGGGGGCCGCCCGGCCCGCACGACGATCCGGAACGGCCCGGTCCTCCTGGTGGAGGCCGGGCCGTTCCGGCCGTTCGGCCGGGCCAACTTGCGGCACCGTCGCGACAAGCGATCGAGGGGGCGTTAGGGTGTGGTGATCTGGCAGGCGCCCGCAGCACCGTTCGCCTCCCGAGTTCCCCGCGTTCCCGAGTTTCCAGAAGCGGCACCACCAGAGCGAAGCCACCAGGTCTCCCGACAGATAGCCGAGCGTTTCCCCCGTGAGTGACTCCAGATCCTCCTTTCAGGTTCCGGCCCCACGCACCGACGGCACCCCCACAGGTGCCGGCGAGACGAGGAGCACCGACAGAAGAGGACAGGCACCGATGAACTCCGGCCGCCACACCGGTGAGGAGGACGCCCCCACGGCGGGCTGGCCGGTTCCGGACTACAGCGAGCCGCCGGACCGCCGGTCACCGGGGCGGCACACCGGACAGGCCCCCTGGCCGGTGCCCCCGCAGGGAGAGTCCCCGTCCGGCCCCACCGGCCGGGCCCGTGGCGAGCGGGGCCGCCCGGCCCCCGCCGAAGAGGACCCGGAGACCTTCACCTTCGAGCGCCCGTCCTTCGAAGGTCCGGCCCCCGCCGGCCCGGCCGGGGAACACCCGCCGCTCGACCACCTCGCCGCGGAGCGCCCGCCGGCGGGCGGCCGCCGGCCCGCGGACCGCGCCTTCTTCGACGGCCCCACGCCGGCGATGCCGCTGCCCGCCGTGCCGCCACCCGCCGCGCCGTCCCCGGTCGCGCCTCCGGCACCCCCGCGCGCGCCGGGTGCCGCCGCCTGGCAGCAGCCCGCGCCCGCCGCCCCGCCGGCGGCATGGCGTCTCCCGGTGGAGTCCCCGGCCGGCCCGCCGCCGGTCTCCGACGGCTTCTCCTACTGGGAGCGCCCCGCCCCCCGGACGCGCGCCGAGAGCCCCGCCCACGAGGCCGTCCTCACCCGCGAGCCGGCGGGCACGTCCGACGGCGACGCCGGCCCGGAGGAGGCGCCGGAGCCGGCGCCCGCCAGGCGGCCCCGCGAGCCGTACCTGGACAACGTCAAGTTCCTGCTGATCGCGCTGGTGCCCGCCGGGCACGCCCTGGTGCCGACCCTGGCCACCCACTCCTCGCGCGCCGCCTACCTGTTCATCTATGTGTTCCACATGCCGCTGTTCGTCATCATCAGCGGCTACCTGAGCCGGAACTTCTGGAACTCCAACGCCAAGACCAACAAGCTGGTCGACACCTTCCTGGTGCCGTACGTGATCGTGGAGATCGGCTACGCGGCGCTGCGCTTCGCCATGGGCCACAAGTGGAGCCTGACGATCATCGATCCGGCCTGGCTCAACTGGTACCTGCTGGCGCTGCTGCTCTGGCGGCTGTCCACTCCGGTGTGGAAGCGCATGCGCTACCCGCTGCCGATCGCGGTCGCCGTCTACCTGCTGGCCGGCCTGTCGGACCTGCCGGGCGACTTCAGCATGGACCGCTTCTTCGGCCTCATGCCGTTCTTCGTGCTCGGCCTGTGGCTGCAGCCGCGCCACTTCGAGATGCTGAACCGCGGCTGGATCAAGGTCCTCGCGGTGGGCGTGCTGGCCGGCGCCGCCGCGGTGGCCGTGCTGATCGCCCCGCGCGTCCCGCTGGACCCGGTCTACTACAAGGACGCCTACGCCGAGCTGGACATGAGCTGGTGGATGGGCATGGGGATGCGCGCCGCGCTACTGGTGGCCGCGCTGACGATCTCCGCGGCCATCCTCGCGCTGGTCCCCCGGCGCACCACCTGGTTCACCGACCTCGGCACCCGCACCCTGTACTGCTACCTGCTGCACGGCGTCCCGGTGTACATCGCCAAGGAGATGGGCTGGCTGGAGTACCCCTGGCTGCACGGGCCGCTCGGCGTGATGGCGATCGTGACGAGCTGCTTCGCGCTGGCCATCGTGCTGTGCCTGCCGGAGACCCGCTCGGTCTTCAAGTGGCTGCTGGAGCCCCGGCTGACCTGGCTGTACCGCCGGCCGGCCCGGTAGCGGAAGTTCGGCCGCGGTTCGCCCGCATTTAACCGCGCGCATCCGGGCCGGAGAGGAACGCCGCCCAGCATCAACGCATGAGGGTATGCGTCGGCACGATCGTCCACCACCCGGAGGACGCCCGGATCCTGCACCGGCAGATCCGCGCGCTGCGCGACGCCGGGCACGAGGTCACCTACGTCGCGCCGTTCGTGCACCGCAACGTGGTGCCGCCGGCCGGCGTCCGGGGCATCGACGTACCCCAGTGGGCGGGGTCGCGCCACGGGCGCACCGTCGCCGCGGCGCGCGCGGCGCTGCGCGCCGGCTGCCGGGACGCCGACCTGCTGCTCGTGCACGACCTGCCGATCCTGTCCGCGCTGCCGCGCCGCCGCCCGCCGGTCGTCTGGGACGTGCGCGACGACGTGGCCGCCGCGCTGGGCTCCTCGCCCGCGCTGCCCGCCATCACGCGCCGCCTGCTGCCGCCGCTGGTCCGCCGGGCCGAGTCCCGCGCCGAGCGCCGGCTGCACCTGATCCTGGCCGACGCCTCGCACCGCGACCGGTTCGCCGGCGACCATCCGGTGATCCCGGACGCCGCGCTGGTCCCGGCCGCGCCGCCGCCCGCGTCCGGCCGGGACCGGATCGTGTTCGTCGGCCGGCTGTCGCAGGACCGGGGCGCGGCCGAGATGGTGGAGATGGCCCGCCGGCTCCGGCCGCACGGCGTCCGCCTGGACCTGATCGGGTCCGCGGACCGCCGGACGCGCCCGCTGCTGCGCGACGCCCAGCGCGCCGGGCTGCTGGACTGGTTCGGTTATGTGCCTAACGCCCACGCGATGCGGATGGCCGACGGCGCGCTCGCCGGGCTCTGCCTGCCGCACGACCGGCCCGAGCACCGGCCGGCGCTGCCCGCCAAGACCCTCGACTACCTGGCCCGCGGGCTGCCGGTGATCACCACGCCGCTGCCGCGTGCCGCCTCGCTGATCGGCCGGCTGGACTGCGGGGTGATCGTCCCCTTCGGCGACGTGGACGCCGCCGTCCGGGCCGTGCTGCGGCTGCGCGACGATCCCGAGCGCCGGGCGATGATGGGGGCCCGCGGCCACGCCGAGGCGCGCGCCCACCACCACTGGCCCGACCACGCCCCCGGCTTCGTCGCCCGGCTGGAGGAGTGGGCCGCGCCGGTCCCGCTGCCCGCCCTCGGCCCGCCGCTGCTCGCCTGACCGGCCGGTGCCGGTGGCCCGGCTCCCCGGCCGCCACGTAGATGATCTACCATCCGCTGGCGCCGGGTGGGGTGAAGTTGATGTACTGGGACATATGGCCGAACACTTGAT
>NZ_BOOU01000006.1 GCF_016863395.1 Sphaerisporangium rufum
AGGGCCGCCGGGTCGCCCTGCCGGTTGAGGTCCGGGACGCCACCTCGGGCGCCGCGATGTACCTGGTCCGCGCGGAGGCCGCCCGTGCGGTGCTCGCCTACGGCGATCTCGACGTCGCCGAGGTGCTGCCCGGCCGGGCGCTGTGCGTGCTGGGGTTCGTCCGGTACCACGACGGCGATCTCGGCGCCTACCGCGAGTTCGGCATGGGCTTCGTGGTCCGCCCGCCCGGCGCCGGCCGCATGCCGCGCCGCGGCGTGCTGTCCGGCCTGGCCGGCCTGCGCGCGCACCCGCCCGGCGCGTTCGTGCACTGGCTGCCGGTGGACCAAGGGTTCACCCTGGCGGCGGGCCGGGCGATCTGGGGCTTCCCCAAGGAGATGGCGGACATCGACCTGCGGCTGTCGTCACCGTACAAGCGATGCGTGCTGCGCAAGGACGGCCGGCTGGTGCTGGACCTGCTGCTCAAACCCGGGCTGCCGGCGCCCGCCCCGATCCGCCCGCTGCGGCTGGACGCCTACACCCGGCTGGACGGGCTGACCCGGCGGGTGCCGTGGACGCTGCGCCCCCGGGGCGTGCGCGTCCGCCCGGGCGGCGCGCTGATCCGGCTGGGCAACCACCCGATCGCCAAGGAGCTGAGCGAGCTGGGCCTGCCCAGGCGAGCCCTGCTGACGGTGACCGCCGCGCACGCCGCCTTCACCTTCCACCCCGCCGAGCCCGCCCACCCCACCCCGGAACGTCACCGGTAGGCGTCCCGCCGGTACTTGACCGTTTGAATCGTCACCCTCCGTCGCGCCTCGTCGATGAGGTAGACGACCCGGTAGGTACCCCGGCGTGCCACATGCAGCCCTTCGTATGGCTCTTGCAAGGGCTTACCGACCCGCCACGGATCCCGGGCGATCGCACCGGTGATCAGCTCCCAAGCCGCGGCGGCGACCACCGCTGGGAGACCCGAGGTCAGCGCACGACGCGCCGGCGGAGTGAGAATGACGGCGTACCGGTCGCTCACGCACTCGCCTTGCCCAGTCGAGCCGCCATGACCGCGGCCATCTCCTCCTCCGTCGTCAGGTCTCCGCGCGCTTCCGCGGCCGCCGCCTCCACCAGGTCGGCGCGCATCTCGGGATCGGCGAGGATCTCCAGGGTCTCCTGCAGGGACTCCCACTCGGCGACGGAGAGGATCACCGCGTGCGGCCGGCCGTTCCTGGTCAGCGTGAAGTGATCATGCTCGCGGGCGGCTCGGTCGGCCAGCTCGGTGAGTCGATCCTTGGCTTCGCTGATCGGGATGAGTTCCATAGCGCCATACTAGTCTTCTGGCCGGAATCCCGGCCAGATTTCCTGCCATCCACCAGGCCCCGTCCGGGCCAATCACATTATGAACGGCTGTTCATTCCTGGATATGGTAGGTCACCAGAGGAAACGAACAGCTGAAGGGACGGACATGGGCCTGGGCAAGATCCTGCACGACCACTCCGAACACGCCGGGCGGCACGAGCACGGCGGCACCATCGACCGGCCGCGCGCGTACGACATCATGACCTGGGTCCTGTTCGGCGGCGGGCGGCGCGCCGCCTTCACCCGGATGGCCGCCCTCGCCAAGCCGCGCTCCGGCGACCGGATCCTGGACGTGGGCTGCGGCACCGGCTACCTCACCCGGATCCTCTCCCCCGTCGTCATGCCGAGCGGGCACGTCACCGGGCTCGACCTGGCCCCGGAGATGGTGGAATACGCCCGCCGCCGCGCGCCGGGCAACTGCGACTACGTGGTCGGCGCCGGGCAGGACCTGCCGTTCGACGAGGGATCGTTCGACACGGTCATCTCCACGTTCGCCGTCCATCACATTCCGGGCGGCCTGCGGGCCGCGGCGATGCGCGAGATGTACCGGGTGCTGCGGCCCGGCGGCCAGTTGCTGATCATCGAGTCCCGGCCGCCGGCGAGCCGGCCGGCCCGGGACCTGGTCCGCCGGTTGAGCCCCGCCATGCGGCACGCGCCGGAAGACCTGCTGGGCACGATGGTCCCGGACGCCGGATTCGAGGTGGAGTCGCAGGGCCCGCTGCCCGGGCTGCGGTATCACGTGCGGGCCCGCCGCCCCTGACCCGCCGCGCCGCCGGCTCGGCACCACGTGCGGGGCCCTGGCCGGCGGTACCGCCCGGGTTCAGACGATCGGCGGGCGGCCCAGGCGGAGCATGCGCCAGGCGGTGCGCCAGGCCATCGGCCGGCGCTCGCCGGCCGGCTCGCGCAGGCCCTCGCCGAACCCGCGGAACCAGGACCGGATCGCCACCGACGAGCGCTCGCGCACCAGCGTCAGCAGGATCCAGTCGAGCAGATAGACGCCGGCCAGCGGCCAGGGCAGGTTGCGCCGGGCCAGCCACACCCGGTTGCGGGCGTTGAGCCGGTAGAACTCGGCGTGCCGGGTGGGCGGCACCTGCGGGTGGTACATCACCGCGTCCGCGTCGTACTCGATGCGGTAGCCCTCGCCGAGCAGCCGCCAGGCGAGGTCGGTCTCCTCGTGGGCGTAGAAGAAATGGCCCGGCAGCCCGCCCACCTGCAGGAACGCCGAGCGCCTGATCGCGCAGGCGCCGCCGAGGAAGGTCGTCACCGGCGAGGAGCGCTGCGGGTCGCCGGCGCGCAGCCGGGGCACGTGCCGGCGCTGGCCGGCACCGCCGTCGGGGTCCATCACCCGGAAGGAGATGACCGCCAGGTCGGGCTCGGCGGCGAACCGCTCGCGCACGTGCGCGGCGACCTTGTCGTCGGCGTACCACCCGTCGTCGTCCAGGAACAGCACGACGTCGCCGGTGCACTCGCGGACCCCGACGTTACGCCCCTCGGGGATGCCGAGGTTCTCCTGGGTGCGGATGATACGGACCGACGCGGCGCCGTGCGGCGGCAGCTCGGCCAGCTTCGGGACGTCCGCGCCGTTGCCGACGACCACCACCTCGACGTCGCCGTCGGTCTGGGTGACCGCGGACTCGACGGCGCGGTCCAGCTCGGCGATCCGGTTCCCCATCGTGAGGATGACACAAGAGATCTTCAACGCGTCATCGTCCTGACGCGTGGAGAACGCATGTAGTCATGATCACCGTGTCTGTCTGCGAAAGGCACCGCGGCTCGTGTCTCAATCCTGCGAGGCAAGCGTATCGGAACTGCCGGCGAACCCCGGCCAAACGGCAGCGGTCCGCGCGGCGTCGGCGAGCCGACAGAGATACGACGCCGGAGCGGCACGCCCGGTTCCGGCGTTCTTCGCCGCCCGCCCGGAACCACCCGCGGCGGGCGGCCGGCCCGTCCGGGATGTCCCGGGCGGCGGGCCGGCCACCGGACCCAGGGCGGATCAGGCGAGCCGCCGCGAGGCCAGGATGCTCACCAGGTGCAGCACCGTCTGCAGCGCGGCGAACACCGCGCAGGCCACGGTGAGCAGCTGGGTCGCCGCCAGGCCGCCGGCCACCGCGTCCCACACCGCGGCGACGACCGCGGCGATGGACAGCTCCACCGCCTGGAAGAGCCGGTGGAAGCGCAGCGCGGCGACCATCCGGCGGGCCGCGCCGAGCCGCCGCGAGGCGAACTGCCCGGCGGCCGCCTCGGTGGTGGCCGCCAGCCCGGACCGGGCCCGGGCCACGTCCACCAGGTCGGTCTCCGACTTGATCAGGATGGCGCCCAGCGCCGCGGCGCAGCCGAGCACGGTGTACCAGTCGGGCAGGACGACCGACGCCCGGAAGCCCAGGCCGACCAGCAGCGCCGCCTCGGCGAAGTAGTGACCGACCCGGTCCAGGTACACCCCGGTGATCGAGGTGCGGCCGGTCCACCGGGCGAGCTCGCCGTCGGAGCAGTCCAGCAGCAGGTAGAGCTGGACCAGCAGCGCGGCGGCCACCGCCGCCCACAGCCCGGGCAGCGCCAGCACCGCGGCGGCCACCAGCCCGGTGACGATCATCAGGCCGGTGACCTGGTTCGGCGTGATCCGGGTGCGGGCCAGCGCCCAGGTGACATAGATCGACAGCTTGCGCATGTACAGCGCGCCGGCCCAGTGCTCGCCGGAGTTGCGGTCCATCGTGCTGTGCGGCTGGGCGACCGCGCGCAGCTCAATGACCGAGGGCCCGGACATATTCCTCCACCCGGTCGCGCACCTCGGCCTCGGACAGCCGCAGGTGCTCCAGAATCGTGTAACGGCCGGGCCGGGTCGACGGCGCGAGCATCACCGCGGCGGTGAACTGCTCGGCGCTCAACCCGACATCGGCCGGGGTGACCGGCAGCTCGTGGCGGCGCAGGCAGCCGGCCACCAGGGAGAGCATGCGCTGGTCCTCGCGCAGGTAGTAGCAGAACGCGGCGCCGACGCCGGCCAGCTCGCCGTGGTTGGACGTGCCGGGGTAGAGCTGGTCCACCGCGTGCAGGATCTCGTGGTCACCACCGCTTCCCGGCCGCGAGGAGCCGGCCACCACCATCGACATGCCGGACAGGATCAGCGACTCGGCCAGCACGGTGAGGAACGCGTCGGAC
Organism: Sphaerisporangium rufum; assembly: GCF_016863395.1. Lineage (GTDB taxonomy): Bacteria > Actinomycetota > Actinomycetes > Streptosporangiales > Streptosporangiaceae > Sphaerisporangium > Sphaerisporangium rufum. The sequence goes on from NZ_BOOU01000006.1 coordinate 4,480, forward strand.
TCCACCGAATCGGTGCGGCCGAGCACCGCCTCGGCGCTGGTGCGCGCCATGGAGACCGCCAGCCCGTCGATCGGCTCGCCCCGCTCGGCGTTGCCGAGCTGCCAGTCCTCGATCGCCGACAGGTTGCTGATCACGTCGCCCGCGCCGGACCGGACCAGCCGGGGCGGCGCGTCGTGCACGAAGTCCAGGTCGACCAGGATGGCCAGCGGCATCGGCACGCCGAACGACCCCTTGCCGCCCTCGTGCTCCAGCGAGGACACCGGCGAGCAGATGCCGTCGTGCGACAGGTTGGTGGCCACCGCCACCATGGGGATGCCGGCCAGCGACGCGGCGTACTTCGTCACGTCGATGGTCTTGCCGCCGCCGATGCCGACCACCGCCTCGTAGGCGCCCTTGCGCAGGTCGGCGCCGAGCGCCACGGCGGCGTCCACCGAGCCGTCCGGCACCCGGAAGACCTCGGCCTCGTCCAGCGTCGGGGTGATCAGGCGGGTGATGTGGTCGCCCTGCCCGGCGCCGACCGCGACCGCGACCCGGCCGGAGGTGGCGACCCGGCTGTCGGCGAGCAGCCCGCCGAGGCCGGCCACCGCGCCCCGGCGCACCTCGACGGTGAGCGGCGCGGTGAGCATTCTGGCTAGCAGTGGCATCCGCGCCCCCGCCCGTCGGTGCCGGCCGGCCGCGGCGCTCCGCCGGGACGCGCGCCGGTCAGTACGTGCACGCGATCTCCCGGGCCCGGGCCAGGTCGTCGTGGTTGTCCACCTCGACCCAGTCGACCTTCCCGATCGGCGCCACCGCGATCTTCTCGCCGCGGGCGACCATCTCGCCGTAGCCGTCCTCGTAGTACAGCTGCGGGTCACGCTCGAAGGTGGCCCGCAGCGCGTCGGCCAGCCGCTCGGCGGCACCCGGGCGGATCAGCGTGGCGCCGATGTACTCGCCGGCCGCCTCGGCCGGGTCCATCAGCTTGGTGATGCGCCGCAGGTGGCCGTCCTCGTCCAGGGTGACCTTCATCTCCTCCTCGGCGAGCTGCTTGACGTCGTCCACCGCGAGCAGGATGTCGCTGGTGGGCGGCGCGGCGAGCAGGGTGCGCTCCACCGAGACCGGGTGCACGGTGTCGCCGTTCACCAGCAGCGCGCCGGCCGCGAAGTGCTCGCGGGCGCACCACAGGGAGTAGGCGTTGTTCCACTCCTCGGCCTTGTCGTTGTGCACGAGGGTGAGCCGCACGTCGTGCCGCCGCTCCAGCTCGGCCTTGCGCTCGTGGACGGCCTCGGCCGCGTAACCGACGATCACTACGACGTCCCGCAGGTCCACCGCGGCGAGGTTGCGCAGCGAGATGTCCAGAATCGTGGTCTCACCATCGACCGGCACGAGCGCTTTGGGCAGCGTGTCGGTGTACGGCCGCAGGCGTCGTCCGGCCCCGGCGGCCAGCACCATTCCCAGCAACGTGCACTCCTCAGTAAGAGCCAGAGTATGTAGGCCCAAACCTTAGTTGGCCGGTCGGGCTGAACGCGCAATCGGCGGTGCATCTAGTCCGTAATGGGACCGGTGGGATGATATGCGGCCGGTGGGATCGCACGCTCACTCCTCCGCGGCGAGGTCGGCGGTCTCCACCCCGGTCCGCGGCACGGCCAGCCAGCAGGTCACGCTCTCCCAGCAGAACAGCGCGGTGAGATACACCGCGAGCAGCGCGTACCCCGTGGTGGCCGCGCCGAGCAGCGCGGCGAGCGCGGCCAGCAGCATGCGGCCCTCCCAGCCGAGCCCGGCCGAGGCCAGCCACCCCGGCGGGGGGAAACCCTGCCGGCAGCGGTGGACGACGTCGTAGTGATGGAAGATGGTCGCGCCGAGCACCACGAACACCAGCGGTGTCGGCACCGACCAGGCGAACCCGACGGCGGCCACGAAGCCGTACTCGGTCAGCCGCAGCAACGGCGGCACCAGCCAGTCGAGCCGGCCGTCGTGCTGGTGGGAGCTGCCCGGACCGGCCAGCAGCAGCGCCACGGCCGGCGCGAAGACGGCCGGGCCCTGCGCGCCCGCGATGCCGAGGAACAGCATCACCCCGGTGACGAACGCCCCGGCCAGCGCCGGAGGCAGCGGCGGCAGCTGGCCGGCGACCAGCAGACCGGCCCCGCGGGCCAGCACCCCGTCGTCGCGGTAGGTCAGCAGCGCGCCGCGCGGCGCCGGGGCCGGGTGCGTGGGGGTCATGGACGGCGTGACCTCGCGATCCGGCGGGTGAGAGTGGAGATCGCCGCGAGCCCGCCGACGGCCAGCAGCGCCAGGAAGGTGATCCGCGCGTTGAACAGCGCGGCGGTGACCGCGATCAGCACCATGCGCTCGCCGGCCGGCAGCACCGTCACCGCCGTCGCCCACCGCGGGCCGGTGCCGGGGCGTTCGGCCGGCGGGCCGGCGCCACCGGCCCGGGCGGCGCCCGACGAGAAGCCGATCATGTGCCGGACCGTCTGGAGGATCATGGCGGCCGCCGCCAGCGCCCAGATGCCGTCCGGGCCGGTGGCGCCGGACTCCGTGCCCGCCGCGTACCCGATGGCCAGCCCCACGTAGACGACGTACTCCGCGAGCCGGCCGCAGATGGCGGCCAGCCAGGCGCCGAGCGGCGAGACCGTGCGGGTGTAGCGGGCGAGCTGCCCGCCGGCCCGGTCCAGCACGAAGGACAGGAAGAGCAGCACGGCGCCGGCGACCTGCGCGCGGCGCAGGCCCGCGGAGAACGCGACGGCCGCCAGCCCGGCCAGGCCTACCGACAGGCCGGTGACCGCGTCGGAGGTGAGCCCCATCCGGGCGGCCGGGCGGACCAGGTACCGCGACCAGGAACTCACCAGGAGGCCGGCGGCCAGGCCGTCCTCCGCCCGGACCGCGGCGGCCAGCCGGGCCGCCGGCTCGTCCACCTCGGCCAGCCGGGCGAGGGCCGCCTCGGCGGCCGGCAGGTCGGCCACCCGGTAGCAGCGCAACCGGCCGAGCGGCGCCGCGCGCACCGGCACCCCGACCCGCACCAGCCCGGCCAGCAGCAGCTCGGGCACCTCGGAGGCGTCCACGTCGCCGAGCCGCCGGTCGGCGGCGAGCGCGGCCAGCTCGTCGGCGACTTCGGCGAGCGCGGCGAGATCGCGCTCGGCCACGTAGATGACGCCGCGGAAGGAGCCGTTCGGGTCGCTCACGGTGTGGAAGGAGTTCCCCGCCGCGATCACCCGCCCGTTTTCGGTCCGCACCGGCGGCCCGTCCCCGGCCGCGTTCCTGGACGCGTCCCCGGCCGCGTTCCTGGACGCGTTCCCGGGGACACCGGTGGGGGCGCCGCCCGGGGGGCCGCCCGGGGGGCCGCCGGGCGGCGCCCCGGGCGGGACGCCGCCGGTGCCGCCCCGGCTCTCGGGACCGGCGGGCGGGGACGGGTGGGGGGAGACCAGCGCCCCGGTGACGCGGGCCGGGTCGGCGAGCAGCAGGGCGAGAGCGGCGGTGTGCGCCACCAGGTCGCCGGGGAGCACCGCGACCGGACGTCCGGGGGCCCGCTGCGCGCGGGCGACCTCGGCGACCTTGCGCAGATCACCGGCCAGGTCCGGGCTGGACACCGTCTCCCGCAGCCCGCCGGGCCGCTCCGGGGCACCCGGCGGGGCCATGGCGGCCGGGACACCGCCGGAAGACGCGACGGACGGGACGCCGCCGGAAGGCGCGGCGGACGGCCGGATCGCCGGGATGACCTCGGTGGACTCGCCGGCGTCCAGGATGACCTCGGTCGGCTCCTCGCCGCGGGCGATCAGCTCGCCGTTGCTCTCGGCGGCGGGCCGGGGCGCGGGGGGCCGCCCGGCGGGCCGGTCCGGCGCCTCGTGCACGACCACCACGGTCGCCTCGGACCGGGACCCACCCGCCTCCGGCCGCGTGCCGCCCACCTCGGGCCGAGGCCCACCCGCCTCCGACCGGGCTCCAGCCGCCTCAGAGCGTGCTCCACCCGCCTCGGGCCCGGACCTGGCCGCCTCAGAGCGTGCTCCACCCGCCTCGGGTCCGGACCTGGCCGCCTCGGGCCGCGGGCCGCCCGGCCCGGGCCGGTCCGGCGGGGCGCCGCCGCCGGCCATCGGGACACCGGCCTCCCCGGGCGCCTCGTCGCCGGCGGCGGGCTGGACCGGCACGGCCACCCGCACGTCCTTCGGCCGCCCACCGGTACCGGACGGCGGCCCCCCGGCCGGCGTGCCCTCGGCGGAGGCGGCGCCGTCCCGCGGGCCGGCGGGGGCGGCGTCCGGAGGCGGCGGCGGACCGGCGGACCGGGTGACCACGCACAGCCGGCGGACCGACAGCTCGGCCAGCTGCCCCGCCAGCCGGCCGGTGAGCGTGTCACCCGCGACCGCCGGCCGGGCGCCCGGCGTGGTGGCCAGGATGACGGCGACCGCCGGTCGTGGCGGGGGCGCGGCCGGTTGGGCCGGGGTGCGGGCCCGGCCGGCGGAGGGCGGGCGCCGCGGCGGTCCGTCGGGGGGTGGGTACGCGGGCGCAGCCAACCGGGGGTCTCCTTCCGCGACCGGCAGTTTCCACCTCGCAACGTAACCGAGCCGTCACTCCCCCGGCAATCCCTATCCGCGTGTCCGCCGGACGGCTCCGCTGGTCGACGGCCGGGTGCCACCGCCACCGGGTGGACGATTCCGGCATCACGCCCGGCCGCCGGTCACTCTCCGCGACCGCCCGGCTTCCCGGCGGACCGGCCGGCGGTGGCGGCCGGCGTCCGATCAGTAAGGTCGGGCCGGAACGTCTCGCGGAAGGAAGACCTGCTTTGACCCCATCACCGCCCCGCCCGCGAACCGTCGGAGTGGTCCTGGCCGGCGGCACCGGGCAGCGTGTCGGCGCCGCCGTGCCCAAGCAGCTTCTGGAGCTGGCCGGACGCCCGATCATCGAGCACACCATCGCCGCCTTCGAGGCGGCCCCCGAGATCGACGAGATCCTGGTGCTGATGGCGGCCGGCCACACCGCCGAGGTGGAGACCCTGGTGCGGCGGGGCGGGTATGGCAAGGTCACCGCGGTGGTGGAAGGCGGGGCGAGCCGCACCGAGTCGACCCGGCGGGCGCTGGCCGCGCTCGGCCCGCGGGAGTGCCATGTGCTGCTGCACGACGCGGTGCGCCCGCTGCTGCCCCCGCGCGTCATCACCGACTGCGTGGCGGCGCTGGCCACCCACGCGGCGGTGACGGCGGCGATCCCGTCCTCGGACACGATCGTGGTGGCCGCCGCCACCCCGGGCGGCGAGCTCATCCGGGACGTCCCGGACCGGTCGGCGCTGCGCCGGGTGCAGACGCCCCAGGGTTTCCACCTGTCGGTGATCCGCGAGGCGTACGAGCGGGCGTACGCCGACCCGGGGTTCGGCGACCGTCCGGCGACCGACGACTGCGGCGTGGTGCTGCGCTACCTGCCGGAGATACCGATCCACCTGGTGCCCGGGGACGAGCGGAACATGAAGGTGACCCACCCGGTCGACCTGCTGATCGCCGCCGAGTTGCTCCGGGCGGCCCGCTGAACCCGGCCGGGTCCGGCGGGCCGCCCCGTCGGCCGTATCGGCTGGTCAGCCAGGACGGCCCAGGCTCGCCGGGCTGGTGAGGAAGCCCCAGCCCCACGACATGTGCATGGTGGCGTACACCAGCGGCAGCCGGACCAGCGCGGCCGGCGGCAGCCCGCGGCCGGTGAGCACCGACCCGGCGAGGATCGCCAGCAGGTAGGCCCCGGGCACCAGCAGCGCGGGCCAGAAGAATGGGGCGGCCAGCAGGCCCAGCAGGATCGCCAGCACCGCGATCGGCGGCGCCAGGTAGCGCAGGTTGATCGTGCCCTCGTGGGTGCGGGCCACCACCCGGCGCCAGCGGCCGTAGTGGAAGTACTGTTTGGCCAGCGCCGGCACGCTCGGCCGCGGGCGGTAGGTGACGCGCATCCGCGGCTGGAACCACACCAGGCCCCCGGTCTCCCGGATGCGGTGGTTCATCTCCCAGTCCTGGGCGCGCTGGAAGTGCTCGTCGTACCCGCCGACCCGGTGCAGCGCCTCGCGGCGGAACACCCCGAGGTAGACGGTGTCGGCCGGGCCGGCCTGCCCGCCGGTGTGGAAGCGCGCGTTGCCCACACCGATCTTGGACGTCATCGCGCGCGCCACGGCCTGCTGGAACGGCGTGATGCCTTCGGCGGCCATGATGCCGCCCACATTGTCGGCGCCGGTCTCCTCCAGCGTCTCCACCGCCACCCGCAGGTAGTCCTCCGGCAGCATGGCGTGCCCGTCGACCCGGGCGATGATCCCGTACCGGGACGCGCCGATCGCCGCGTTCAGGGCGTTCGGCGTGCGTCCGGTGGGGTTGGCGACGACCGTCACCCGGGGGTCCTCGGCCGCGAGGGCGTCGGCGACCTCCTGGGTGCGGTCCTGGGACGGGCCGACGGCGAGCACGACCTCGACCGGTCCGTCGTAGCGTTGCGCGAGTACCTGCCGCACGGCCTCACGCAGGTGGCGCTCCTCGTTGAGCACCGGCATGATGACCGAGATCGGCGGCCAGACCGGGGTGGCCGGGCCGGTTCGGGGCGAGTCGGGGAACTCCTTCATGGCGGCGCTCACGCTACTGTACGAGCGGGTGGGGACGGCAACCCACGGGCGGCGGGCCGCGTCCTCACCGGTGAGCGTTCTCGGTTCTACGAGGGGGGCACGACGGTGAGCGACGACGACTCCGCCGACTCCGCCGACCCTGGCGTGCACGTCGGCGGCGACGCCTACGGCGGCGTCCGGCTGGCCGCCCGCCGCAGCCGGCGGGTCCGCTCGGGCATGCGCGGCATCATCCTCACCGGCGCCCTGTCCGCCGCGGTGCTGGCCGGTTCCGGCGCGCTGTGGTTCCTGTCGGCGTACGCCGCCAACACCGTCAAGCCGATCGAGGCGGGCACCGCCGGCTCCGACGCGCGCGGCGCGATGAACATCCTGCTGGTCGGGGTGGACCGGCGCGACGACCTCACCCGGCAGCAGCAGAACCGGCTGCGCCTGGGCCGCGAGGTCGGCCGGCGCACCGACACCATGATGGTGATCCACGTGTCGGAGGACCACTCCAAGATCACCGTGATCAGCCTGCCCCGGGACAGCTGGGTGGACATCCCGGGCAACGGGCAGCACAAGCTCAACGCGGCCTACTCCCTGGGCGGCGCCAAGCTGGCGGTGCGCACGATCAAGTCGCTCACCGGCTTGGAGATCAACCACTACGTCGAGGTGAACGTGCTCGGCTTCATCAACGTGGTGGACGCCATCGGCGGGGTGTCGGTGTGCACCCCGGTGGCGATCAACGACCTGCACACCGGCTTCCGGCTCCAGCCGGGCACCTACCGGCTGGACGGCGTCAAGGCGCTGTTCTATGCGCGCACCCGGGCCACCGCGCGGGCCGACCTCGACCGTATCGACCGCCAGCAGCAGGTGATCTCCTCGCTGCTCCAGCGGGCGCTCAGCAGCGGCACGCTCGCCAACCCCGCCCGGCTGCTGCCCCTGGTCGACTCCACGCTGAAGACCCTGACGGTGGACAAGGCACTGGCCGCCAACCTCCTGGAGCTGGCCGAGCAGCTCAAGGACGTCTCCACCGACGACGTCGCCTTCACCACGGTGCCGCTGGCGAACGTCGACTACAAGGCGCCGACCGGCGAGTCGGCGGTGCTGTGGGACAAGGTTGCGGCCCGCGATCTGTTCGGGCGGGTGAACCGGGACGAGGCACTGGTCAAACCGGTCAAGCCCGCCAAGCCGGGCGGTGCCACCCCGTCGGCGTCGGCCACCCCGTCGGCGCCGGCGCTGACCATCCCGCCGGCGCGGATCGCCGTCCGGGTGCTCAACGGCACCACGATCAAGGGCCTCGGCGCGCGCGCCAAGGCCGACCTGGTCAAGCAGGGCTTCCAGGTGCCCGGCATCCCCACCAACGCCGGCACGCCGGACGCGGTGGACACCCTGGTCCGCTACCCGGCCGGCCGGGAGGACTCCGCCCGCACGGTGGCCGCCGCCATCCCCGGCGCGAAGCTGCGGGAGGCGGACGTCACCGGCATCGAGGTGGTCGCCGGTACGAAGTACTCCGGGACCAAGAAGGTCACCGTCACCGAGCCGCCGGCCGGCACCCCTACCCCGTCCGCCACCGCCACCCCGGCGGCCCGTACCGCCACCGACAACATCTGCAAGAAGTGATGCGGGCTACCAGGTGCGGCCGGTGATGCGCTCGTAGGCCTCGACGTAGCGGGCCCGGGTGGCCTCGACCACGTCCGCGGGCACCTCGGGCGCGGGCTCCGTGCGGTCCCAGCCGGTGCCGGTGGCCCAGTCGCGGACGAACTGCTTGTCGAACGACCGCTGCGCGCGGCCCGGCTCCCACTCGGCGGCCGGCCAGAACCGCGAGGAGTCCGACGTCAGCACCTCATCACCCAGCATGAGGGTGCCGTCGGCGGCCCGGCCGAACTCCAGCTTGGTGTCGGCGATCAGCACGCCGCGGCCGGCGGCCAGCTCGGCGCCGCGCCGGTACACCTCGAGGGTGAGCCGCCGCAGCTCCTCGGCCGTCCCGGCGCCCTCGCGCGCTTCCACGTCCTGGAAGGTGATGGCCTCGTCGTGCGCGCCGAGCGGGGCCTTGGTCGTCGGGGTGAAGATCGGCTCGGGCAGCCGGGAGCCGTCCGCCAGGCCGGCCGGCAGCGCCACTCCGGACACCGAGCCGGACGCCTGGTACTCCTTGAGCCCGCCGCCGGTCAGATAGCCGCGGGCGATGCACTCGACCGGGATCATCTCCAGCCGCCGGCAGCGGACGGCCCGGCCGGCGAACTCGGCCGGCACGTCGTCCGCCGAGATCACGTGGTTGGGCACCAGGTCGGCGAGCTGCTCGAACCACCACAGCGACAGCGCGGTGAGCAGCTTCCCCTTGTCCGGGATCGGTGTCGGCAGCACGACGTCGTACACCGACACCCGGTCGGAGGCCACCAGGATCACGTCCCCGCGATCCTCGTAAACGTCCCGGACCTTCCCGGAGTGCAGCAGCCGCACCTTGGCCCCCTACCGTCCCGCCGACGTCACCGACGGCCGACAGGTTACCGAACGGGCTGTCGCACCCCGCCGTCCAGGGCGTCCGCTCGCGGCCCGCGCGGGCGCCGGACGGCGAACGCCACCCGGCAGCCGGCCAGGACCAGTCCGGTGAGCGCGGCGGCGCCGAGCAGCCCGTAGACCGACGGCATCGCCCGCAGCAGCTGGTGCTGCCCGAACACCCGCCCGCTGAACGCCGCGGTCAGGGCGGGCAGCGCGGCCAGCAGCACGGCGGGCGCGAACAGCCAGGGCAGCACCAGCAGGTGGCGCCAGACCGGGTCGCCGCGCCGGCGCGCCGCCCAGGCACGGAACCGCACCAGCCGGCGGCCGCGGACCATCAGCACCAGGATCGTCAGCCAGGTCAGCGGCAACTCGATCGCGGCGAACGGAAGCCCCGGCTCCGCGCGCCGCCCGTCCAGGATCGCCGTCACCCCCTGCATGATCGCGTGGTATGGCGCCAGGGCGTTGCCGGAGTTGAACAGCAGCACCACCCCGCCGCGACTCGCCCTGTCCAGCGACGCCTCGGCGTAGTAGGTGGACAGCACGCCGTTGTGGGTGAGCCGAGCCGAGCCGTCCGGGGCGCGTTCGGCCGTCCAGCCCATGCCGTAGGCGGTCCCGGCGACGCCGGGCGGCGGGGTGCGCATCAGCTCAAGGCTCGCGGGCGTCAGCAGCCGGCGGCCGGCGTACTCGCCGGTGCTCTGGACGACCAGCCAGCGCGCCATGTCGTCCGCGGTCGACACCACCGACCCCTCGCCGCCGAGGAACCCGTCCAGCTCCGGCCGGGCCACCGCCACCCCGTAGACCAGGACGTGGCCGTTCTCCGGCGGCGGCGCGCCGCGCGGCCCCCGCCCGTAGAGCACGACGCTGGTGCCGCGCATGCCGAGCGGCTCGAAGATCGTGGTGCGCAGCGCGGTCTCGTACGGCCGCCCGGTCACCACCTCGACCACGCGGGCGAGGACGTCGTAGTTGGGGTTGAAGTAGTGGAACCGGGTGCCCGGCGCGCTGACCATCCGGGCCGCCCGCAGGCTCACCACCCGGCCCGACAGGTCGGCCGGCGGCGGCATGGTCTGCTCGGGGAACCCGGTGTCGGCCAGGCCGCTGGTCTGGTTCAGCAGGTGCCGCACGGTGATCCGCCCGCCCCGGGGGTCGGCCACCCGGAATCCCGGCAGGTAGTCGGTCACCGGGGCGTCCAGCCGCACCCGGCCCGCCTCGACCAGCCGCAGCACCGCGGTGGCGGTGAACGCCTTGGTCAGCGAGGCGATCCGGAACCCGGAGGCCGGCGTGACCGGCCCGCCGCCTCCGGTGTGCCCGAACCCGCGGACATGGACCACCCGGCCGTCCCGCACGACCGCGAGCGCCGCCCCCGGCAGCCGCGCGGCGGTCAGCCGCTCCGCCACGAACTCGTCGACCGCCGCGAACCCGCCCCCGGACCCGGCCCCCGGCCCGATCCGCGGCGCGAACGGCCACCACAGCGCGGCGGGAACCACCATCAGCAACAGCAGCAGGCCACCCCACCGCATCCCCCGACTCGACATGATCGAAGGCTACGCCCGCGCCCTTCGCCCGCCACCGGCGGGGAACCGTGCACTCACGGCCGCTCGCCGTCGCGGTCCGCGCGCATCCGGCGCACCAGGCCGGCGGTGATGGGATGGCGAGGGCGTGGACCTGCAAGGTGACGGTCCGCTCGCCACCGCGGACCTGCCCGACATCCTCACCGCTGTCCTACATCCGCGAAGGCGACCTGCCGACCGTCCAAGAGCTCGACCGCCTCGGCCGCCACCTGCTGCTGGAAAGCAGGACCGACGCCGGAGCGGCGGGCCCGACGGGGCGCCGCCGCGACGTGAGGCCCTGGCTTTGAGACTGTCCTCAGCTGCCCGGATGGCGGCGGCTCACGACCCTTGCGGCTGCGCTTGTCGCCCTCCGGCCTCGTAGGGCGCCCACCCCTTATCGAGAAGGTGGAACCCCGCATCGATGGCCGCCGCCGGATCGGGCTCACGGATGGCCATGAGCTGAATCTGCAGGGCAAACCGGACGTAGAACCGGATCTCTTCGCTTGGCTCCTCCAGCGCGAATTCCTGGGTGATCGCCGCGGCCAAGGCTTCCTCCTGCCGCAACCACATCTTCTCCGCGTAGTCGACCAGAGCCGGCGTCTCCTCCATGAGAGCGAGTATTCGGCTCTGCGGCTCGGATCTGAGCGCGGCGATTTCGGAGAGGTAATGGGCCTTCAGCGCGTCGGAGATCGAGGTGCCCGTCATGCGGCCACTCACCGCAGCGACCAGGTGGTCGCGCCGCTCGCCTTCGTCACTGAAGACCAGCGCTTCCTTGTGCGGGAAGTGTGTGAAGACCGTCTTGGGCGACACATCGGCCGCATCTGCGATCTCGCGCACGGTCACCGCATCGAAGCCGCGTGCGAGGAAAAGCGTCGTCGCCGCCTCCAGTATCGCCGCCCGCGTCGCCGCCTTCTTGCGCTCACGTCGGCCCGCCGTCGCTGCATCCACCATGGCGCACACCCTACACCCGAACACTAAGTATATTGACAGTAAAAGTAGTCTCGATATAGTTAGTGAGTGAGTGAAGTCAGGCATCCTCGCTCATGGCGTACTCGTTGACGGTTACCGGGCTCCTAGGCAATGAGGTCTCAGCCCAGCCGCTCGCCCTCCGGCGCGCCCGAAGGTCGCCGCCGTCGATCGGGAGTCGCAGGCACAAGCAAGGCGCGTCAATCTCCGGCGGGCCCTCCCGCCGATTCCGCCACCAGAAGGGACCCGACCATGTCCGAAGCAATGGACTCACGGCCTAAAAGTCGCGAGATGCCTGCCTCCGGCGTGCGCTTGCCCGCGCAGCGCCGAGTGGCGGGAGCGTTGCTCATCGCCGGGCCGGCGATCTTCCTGCTCGGGGAGTTCGTCGCCGCCGCAGCATGGACCGACCCCGCCTACAGCTACACGCACCATTTCATCAGCAACCTCGGAGTCCACGGGCCCTCGACTCTGTTCGGGCAGTACATGTACTCGCCCCTGGCCTGGGTGATGAACGCCGGATTCCTCCTATTCGGGATCACGATCCTGGCCGGAGTGGCCACACTGCGCGACCTGACGGGCGGCCGCCGTTGGGCCGTGCTCGCCCCCGCGACGCTGCTGGCCGTCAGCGGCGTCCTGCTGGCGCTGTTCCCCGGATCTGGCGAGGCACTCGACAACGGCACCGGTGAGTACCACAGCATGGGAGCATTCGCCGGCTTCGTCGGCGGGAACGCGCTGGTCATCGTGCTCGGAAGCAGATGGCGGCGCATCGGCATCTCTCCGCGAACGGGGCGAGCACTGATCACGGTCGGCGTGATCGGCCTGCTTTCAATGGTGCTCTACCTCGCGATGATCTTTACCGCGGACGACACCCCCGTCGGCATCATCGGCCTCATCGAACGCGGCGCCGTTCACCCGTTCTTGATCGGCCTCATCTGCGCTGGAGCACCGATCTGGAAGCGGAAGACAGTGAACGAACCCCTCGCGTCCCGCGTCACCAGGGAAATGGCGGCCTGACGCCGAACTCTTCGAGCACTGCGGCCCCGTCAGGGTTCGCGTGCCCCCGTTTCGGCCGCCGCGGAGCCGGGCGCGCGATCGAACAACAGGTCGAGCGCACGCTGCGCGACTTCACTCCGGGTGTGCTGCTGGTGATCGGCGGCCAGGAAGTGCACGCCGATGGCCATGCAGAAGGCGAGCAGGGCGCGAGCCTCGATCTCCTCCGGGTCCGAGCAGAAGGTGCCGATCATCTGGCGCAGCAACGCCATCCGCCGGTTGTCTACCGCGTGCAACCGCTCGGCGACCACCTCGTCGCGCCGCGCCCAGCTGCGGATCGCCAGGTCGATCGGCAGCAACCGGCTGCTCGAGAACGTGAGCACGCCGGCCCGCTGGATCCGGCTGCGCGGGTCGCCCCCCTCACGCTGGACGCGCGCGATCACCTCGTCCGTGCTCTCGCGCTCCCACACGTCGAGCATCGCGCGCAGCAGCGCGTCACGGTCGTCGAAGAAGCCGTAGAAACCGCCCTTGGTGACGCCGAGCCGCTTCGCGAGCACCTCGACCCGGACGGCGTCCGGGCCGCCCTCGGCCAGGACCAGCAGGCCCTCCTCGATCCACCGGTCGCGGGGCGTGCGGGTGGCACCCACGGCGTCTCACCTCGTCCTGTTGTATACGCAACCGTACATTTCTGCTAGCGTGCCAATGTACGGTACCGTATATCACGAATGGAGCTGTCCCTATGAGCGTAGGCGCGGCCGTCAGCACCGTAGGGACCGAACGTCTGCCCGCGCCGGTGCGGGCCCTCAGTTCCCTGTCTCGGATCGACTATGCCGACCACTTCGTGCTACCGACCGACGCCGCCGCGACGGCCGAACGGTGGGCCCGGGTGATGTTCGGGGACAGGCCCGACGCCGTCGAGCTGTTCCTGTGGCGGGGCCTACTGGGCCTGCGGCTCGGCCGGACCGTGTCGGCGGACACCGTGGCCGGCTGGCGGATCGGCGAGCGGGGTGACGGATGGATCCGGCTCGAGGCCACCTCTTGGTTCCTGGCTGCCGACCTGGTCGTCCAGGCGACCGGTGACAGCGTGGCCCTGGGAACATTTCTCCGCTACGACCGCCGGCCGGCGCACCTGCTCTGGCCTCCGCTGTCGCTCCTGCATCGCCGGCTCGTGCCCGGCGTACTACGCAAGGCGGCGTCGCGGATCGAGGCGGACGAGGCCCGCGGCGGGGTGTCGGGCCGATGATGAAGGCGTTGGACCGGCCCATCGCCGCGATGCAGGGCTTGTGGCTCAAGGCCACCATCAAGATGGCGCCGCCGGCGGCCGGGCCGACCACCGGCATGGCCGGAACGTCCATGGCGGGCCGGCCCTTGCGTGTCGCCGTCCTCGGTGACTCCACGGCGGCCGGGTGCGGAGTCGACACCCATGATGAGAGCTTCACCGGGTGGCTCGCCCGAGAACTGGCCTCGCGCACGCGGCGGCCGGTGCGGTGGCAGGTGGTCGGCCAGTTCGGCGCCACCGCGCGCCGTATCCGCTATCGGCTGCTGTCGGAGATCGGCGAGGATCTCGATGCGGCCGTCCTCCTGGCCGGCGGCAACGACGTCATGGGCGGCCGGCTCCCCGACGAGTGGGCCGCGGACCTGGCGGCCATCGTCGACGATCTCTCGGCGCGCTCCGGCCATGTGATCGTGGCCGGCACCCCGCCCTTCGCACTGTTTCCGTCGATCCCGCCGGCCCTCGGCCGGGTGTTGACCGCGCGCGCTGAGGCACTCGACAAGGCCTCGCGCGACATCTGCCGGACGCGCCCGAGCACGACCTGGGTCACGATGACCGAAATCCCGCCGCGGCATTTCTTCGCAACGGACCGATTCCATCTTTCGGCGGCCGGCTACCGGCGCTGGTCCCAGATCATCGCCGACCACATTCCGATCTGACGGGTCGCGCACGCTTTCAGATCATCCAGCGGTCAACCGGTCCGCCACGAACGCGTCGACGGCTGAACCCCGCCCCTGCCCTCGACTCGGCCCGCAGCGCGAACGGCGACCGCGAAATGCGGTCGTAGGGCTCCTCGGGGGTTGGCTACAGTGCCGGGATGTCTTCCCATCGCGATCTGCTGCCGCGTTCGACTCCGGCCACCTCGGGGGTGTCGTCGCGGGCGATCGCCGCGTTGCTGGACCGGCTGGAGGCGCGGTCCATCGAGTGTCACTCGATCATGATCGTCCGGCGCGGTCAGGTCGTCGCCGAGGGGTGGTGGGCGCCGTACTCGACCGGGCGCCCGCACCTGCTCTACTCGGTGACCAAGTCGTTCACCTCGATCGCCGCGGGCCTGGCGATCGCCGACGGGCTGCTCTCATTGGACGACCGGGTGGTGGACGTGCTGCCCGAGCACGTTCCAGACGACATCTCCGAGCAGGGACGCCGCCTCACCCTGCACCACCTGCTGTCCATGACGGCCGGGCACCGCACCGACAGCCTGGCCGACGCCTGGGCACTGGAGCCGGGCGACCTGGTGAAGGGCTTCCTGCGCGTGCCGTTCCCCGAGCGCGAGGGCACCCGGCACGCCTACGACAACGCGACCACGTTCCTGGTGGCCCGGATGGTGGAGCGGGTCACCGGTCGCCCCCTGCCGCAGTTGCTCGACGAGCGCCTCTTCCGGCCGATGGGCATCGGCCACGCCGAATGGGACCGGGTGGCCAGCGGCGAGGTCTTCGGGTTCCACGGCCTGCACCTCACCACCGAGGCCGTCGCCGCGTTCGGGGAGCTGCTACGGCACGGGGGCCGCTGGGGCGACCGGCAGCTCGTCCCGCGTGACTGGGTGGAGCTGGCCACCCGCCGGCACATCGGCACCCTGCCGGACGAGGACGGCTCGGAGAAGGCCGACTTCCTCCAGGGGTACGGGTACCAGTTCTGGATGTCACGGCACGGCTACCACGCCGACGGCGCCTACGGCCAGAAATGCCTGGTCGTCCCGGCGCACGACCTGGTGATCGCGGTGACCTCCGCCACCACGGAGGTGCAGGCCATGCACGACGCGATCTGGGAGTGCCTGCTGCCCGGCCTGGACCGGCCGGACGACGCCCGCGACGACGAGATCCTCGCCGACCGGCTGCGCCGGCTGTCATTGCCGCCGGTCCCGGGGACGGCCGACCCGGGGCGTTCGGCCAAGGCGACACTCGACGCCTCGGCCGAGGATTCCGCGCTGCCCGGCGGGACCACCGTCGTGATCGATCCGGTGGCCGGCGGCTGGGCGGTGCGGTTCGGGTCGTTTCTCACCGTCGAGGTGGGCCACGGCGAATGGCGGGAAGGCTCACCGCTCGGCCGCCCGGTCGTCGCGACGGGCGGCTGGCAGGGCGACACGTTCGTCGCCGACCTCTACGTCATCACCTCGCCGCACCGGGTCCGGCTGGTGGTCGACGCCCGCGCCGGGACCGCGACGGCGACGTGGAACATCCCCCCGCTGAGCAACCTCGACCTGATGGTGCACCTGCGGTCGCCGCTGACGACCCGGCCGGACGTCGCCTAGGTGCCGGCCGGCCAGGTCCGGCCTCGGAGTACAGCGCCTTCCCGAGGCCGGACCGGCCCGGGGCGATCTCGGCGGCGAGACGTCTTCGCCGCCGTCTTCGTCTCAGGCCCGCAGGAACACGGCGATCGGCTCGGCCTGGCCGAAGATGGCGTGACCGGCGTCGGGGAGCAGCATCACCGTCGAGTGCGGCACGCACTCAGCGACCCGGCGGGCGGTCTGGTGGGAGTCGAACATGGCGTCGCGGCCACCGACGATGACGAGCACGGGCATGGTGAGGTCGCGCAACGCCTCATCGGCGAATACCGGGAGCTTCTCCCGGCGCGGGTTGAAGTGGGTGAAGGTCAGGACGACGGCGTCGAGCGCCTGCCGGTGCTCGTCCGCGTCCAGTCCTGCGACGGCCATCGCCGACCGGCGTACTCCGTCGCGCCGGAACGGGCGGGCCAGCAGGGCCTTGAAGATCCAGCCGACCTTCTGCCGTCCCACGCCGCCAGGGCACATCAGCACCAGGCGGGTCACTCGCTCCGGACGGCGGATGGCGTGGTCCAGGGCCGTCCAGCCGCCCAGCGACGTGCCGACGAACGCGGCCTCGGCGATCTGGAGTCCTTCCTGTACGTCGTCCAGCCAGCGGGATACCGCATCGGAGTCCAGGGCGGGGCGCGAGGGCGCGCTCATGCCCGGCTCGCCGACGAGGTCGACGGCGTAGGTGCGGAAGTGCTGCGACCAGGTGGCGACGTCTTCTCGCCACATCGAGGTGTTCGCGCCCGCGCCGTGCAGCAGCACCAGGGGCGGCGCGTCCGTCGGGCCGCAGGCCAGCACGAAGGTCTCGCCCTCGCGCGTCGGCACCCGTAGGTGCTCGGCGGGAACCGGCCAGGTCGCCAGCACCTGCCGGTAGTGGTCGCGGAGCTCGCGTTCACCGGCCTCGGACTTGTAGATCATGGTCATCGCGGATCGCACCGGGGACCACCTCCTTGGCAGCAGTGAAGGCCTTGTCACCGTGTCAAGGTCAAGCTGGTGGCGTCGCGAGAAGGTCTCCACCACGTCCGGTGCTGTCAGGGCGCCGGCTGGAAGCCCGAGGTCGCGTCGCCCTGGCCGGGCGACGCGGGCGGGGTGTCGGCCGGTGCAGGCATGGCCGGCGGCGAGCCGGTCGAACACTCGCGTGACGTCCAGGCCGGGAGGGGGCGGCCGGCCAGGGTCGCTCCCTCCCGGGAACCGTCAACGCCGATGCGCCGGCAGGACCAGCAAGGTGATCGAGTTCGCCGGGTACGCCGCGTCGACCCGGCCCCGATGCACCCGGAGATCGGCACCGCGCACGATCGAGGTCAGATCGGCCGCGCTGTAGGTGAACCGTTGTGCCTTGGCGTCGCCGCGCAGCCCGGCGATCGACAGCGGCGCGGTCAGCTCGCCGCCGGTCTTGTTGATGACCATCAGGGTCAGCGCCTTGTCGCGGGAGCGCTGCGCCCCGTACACCGCCAGCTGCCCTTGATCGCTGCTGGTGGCCGACACGCTCACGTCACCGAACCGGCTCCCGGCCCCGTCGTAGTTGCGGTACATCCGGAACGCGTAGGCGCCGGGCTGCGCCGGCTGGGGTTCACCCCAGATGGTGGCGAGGTCCAGGCCCTCCCGCCCGAAGATGCCGAGCACGTCGGCCTGCGCCAGGGCGCCGTTGATGTCGTCCAGCGCGCCCCAGTTGTACTCGGTGATCGCCGTCTTGGTGCCGGGGTAGTACTGGGCGATCCACTGCTTCATCGTGCGGATGAACTGCAGCGGCGGCGCGTTCACGCCGGTGGGCCCGATCCAGGACTCCTCGACGTACGTCGGGTCCCAGAGCGAACGGGTGGAGCGCAGCCGCCACGCGTTGGACTCGGGGTCCTTCCCACCGTTGATCTGCGGGTAGTAGTGCTGGTCGAAGTAGTCGAGCATGCGCTTGCCGCCGTGCGCGTCGCTGTAGTCCTTCATGTTCTTCAGCCACCACTGCGACAGGTTGAGCCCCCCGTGCGCGGCCGCGTCGGCGCCCGGCGCGCAGCCGTCCACCCCGGACGCGACCCACTCGCAGTATCCCCAGCCGGACGGGCCCAGCACCGCCGCGCTCGGGTCGGCGGCCTTGATGGCCGCGGCGGTCGCGGTGGCCTTGCCACCCAGCTCGTCGTAGGAGACCGGCTCGGGGTGCACGTCGCGGTGCGTGGAGTTCCACAACACCGGCTCGTTGTCGAGCTCGTAGATCGACACGCCGCCGCGCGCCGCCTTGCCGAACCGGCTCACCAGATGCGACACCATCTCGCCGTCGAACGAGGCGTCCGCCGGGATCGAGGTGTCCTCGGGCACCGCCCCGGTGAGGTTCGCGTTGTTCAGCCTGCCGTTGCCGCAGCCGGGGTCCCACTGGTCGAATGAGTCCTGCTCGGGGAACCGGCTGGAGGGGAACCCGCAGGCGAACGGGTGCTGGTCGGGCGAGTCCTTGGCCACCCAGCCGCTCATCGGCACGGTGACGACCTGCTTGGTGCCGCGGTCCCGGTTGGTCTGGACGAACGCCTCGACCGTCTTGTCGGGCCCGGCGACGATGTTCTCGAAGTACCAGTCGCTGCCCGTGTTGTAGGTGTGGTTCTTGAAGTTGTACCGCGTGCTCGCGTTGCCGCCCCAGCGCGCCACCGGCAGGCCGATCTCGGCGGCGAACGCCGGATCGGCGCCGTTCATGCCGTAGATGTCCGGACTGATGGCGTGCCGGCCGGCGGACAGGTCCACCGACAGCGTGGGACCCGCCGCGGCCACCGCCGGATCCTGGGCCGCCTGGACGGTAAGTATCCCCGCCACCAAGGACACCGCCACGCCGAGCGTCGCGGCCGGTCGCGGCCTCCGCCGCCGTTGAGCACCCATCATCGACGCTCCCGTCAACTGATCCATCGGTCAACAATCGAGGAGCCTGACCCGATGGCTCACCCCGGTCAAGGCACGGCGGTCGCGCGGCGGACGGCCGGCCAAGCGGTAGCAGGAAGGCTCGGCCCGCCGACTAGGCGCGTCTCCTGGTCAAGCCTCGCCAGCTCGGTACCGGCTCGGTACCGGCCCGGCCACGGTTCAGCGCAACAGCCTGAAAGTTGCACGCGGCCCGCGCGAGTCCGGCCGCTCAGCGACACGGCGACCTGCGGATCGACGTCGTGTGACGGGTCGACCTCGCTGGTCGCCGGACCGCGTTCAGCGGACGACGTCACCTGGTGCGGTGACCGGGAACGGCCAAAGCTGATCGCCCAGGACGGAACGGCGATCGTTCAGGATTCCTGCCAGGACAAGGCGAATCCCGACGCCGAGGAGAGCATGCGGTTCACCGCCGCGGCCAGGCGGCAGGTGAGCCGGGCACCGGCCCTGCCGCTCACGCCAGGCCGATCGTCTGCAGCAACGTGCGAAGCGGGGTGCTGTAGCGTCCGTAGCGGACGGTCAGTCCGGGGACCTGCTCGGCGAAGGTTCGCTTGCCGCAGTCGTCGTTGCCGCACCGAAATCGCCGCACCCGCAGGTGCAGCACCGTCTCCTGGCCGCCGACCGCGGTGTCACACACTCGCCGCTCATGGCTGCTGTCCCCCCGCCGAGAGACCATCGCGCACTGCGGGCAGGCGGCCTGGGGCGTGCGGGTCCTTGCCCGGATCCGTACCGATCTCCCCGACCGGGGTCACGTCCGGCCATCGAGCCATCGACGCCAGCCCGGAGGCTGTTGATCGTTCCAGTTGCCATCGTCTCCGTGATGCCTTATGTTCTGCTCCAGGTACGGAGTTCGGGATCGCGCCTGAGCCACCACCGAACCTCTTTGAGGCATGAAGCGTGGGAACGCGCTCGCCACCGCCTCCGTCCTATCTGCATTCCTGCTGACAACGCACCTCCGCAAGGGGCGCGAGTCAGCCGAAAGGCTTCGCCATGACCATCTACTCCCAGCACCCGAATCGCGGGAAGATTCAGATCCTCGCGACCTATGAAGGAGCGGCGGGAACCACATCCACAACCGTCACAAGCTTGGCCAGCAGCGACCTCGCGGCACCGATCGTTAACGCTCTCAACCGCATCTCCGCCCTGGCCACCATTCCCGTAAGCGTCCGTGACACTCGTGACGGCAAGATCCGCCACTACCCCAGTGAGCACCTGGTGGCGTTGACCGACGCCGGCGCTCGCGCGGCCCTGCTCACCGGCACGCACAGCCTGTGGTACGAACACGTGAAGCTGCTGCTGCATGGGGCGCTAGCTGACCTGGACGATGCCCTGGCGAAGGTGCCCGCGCCTGTCGGGAAGGCGATCACAGCGGAGCTCGAGGAGGAAGCGCACGAGCTGCGAGGTGAACTGGCCTACTATGCCGGGAAGGATTGGCCGGAGTCGGAGACCCGGCGCCGTTGGGACTCCACATTTCCGTTCGTGCTCTTCGACGGCGGGATGCCCGACCTCGCCGGCATGAGCCGCGAATTCATGGACCGTCGCGAGGAGGGGATTACCGCAGAGCAGCGCGAGCGGGCGATCGCCGATCTCCGAGTGCTGGCCACGGCATATCTGCAGTGCCACGCCACTCCCGGATTCCTGGAATCGGAGTTCGAGATCTTTCATGAGCCGGACAGAGCCAATGATCACTATCTGACCGTGAACCTCCCCCAACCGGGCGATGACGCCGATGTTTGGCGCGTGGATATCGGACACTGGGTGCCGGATGAACCGCAGGACGACAGCTTCACGGGCCACACCCTGCTTACCTGCGCCTGCCCGGTGCCGCCCACAGTAGCTGATATCGTTAACCTGCTGGACCGCAGCGAGAACGAGCCAAAACTGCTCGAAGCTTGGGCTAATACCCCGGTAGGGACGGCGCTCGCTGGTACGTCCTTCATTGTGACAGAACGTCACACCGTATGATGATCTAGCCTCGATCTTTCGCGTCCATCCGGGTGGCGGGTCTGTCCAGTAACCGTACAGTCCTGTACCCCGCGCGGGTGCCCAGTCGGCGGCGTTCGGCCGACAGCAGTTTGAAGGCATCACACCGCACCCGCCGCGCTGAGGTCATCCCACCGTCATGTCGGTTGTTCTGCGGCTCTTCGTCTTGGTGGCGTTCCGCCAGCACCACCAGCATCATTTGCATGTGCGTGTGCATCAGGGACGAGGAGGTTTATTGCTACCCAATAATGATCGAAGCTAGCACACCAAGAGAAGGAACATCATCTGCCGCCATCACTCTGCTCGGATGGTATCCGCGGCCTCGCTCACTAGAATGCGCTGGATCTTTTCCACGGCATTGACTTTCCAGAGTTGCTGCTGTTGCTCAGCCTGGGCAACCGACGCGAGGTGACGCGGCAGCTCGTCTGATGGACGGGCTTCTCATCCAGCATGGACGAGTACGACCGCTGGGGTAGATCCGGGGGCATCTATGACGGAACAGCCACGGAACAAGTGCCTTTGAAGCGGTTGTCTCGACCCGACAGGCCCCGCCTCGCCACACGGGTGAGGCGGGGTTTCTGCTGGTCAATGCCTACTTGAGGAGCTGGCGGGCCATGACCATGCGCTGGATCTGGTTGGTGCCCTCGTAGATCTGGGTGATCTTGGCGTCGCGCATCATGCGCTCGACCGGGTAGTCGCGGGTGTAGCCGTAGCCGCCGAGCAGCTGGACGGCGTCGGTGGTGATCTCCATGGCGGCGTCGGAGGCGGCGCACTTGGCGGCGCTGGAGAAGAAGGTCAGGTCGGCGACCTTCTCGCCCTGCATGGCGGCCTCGGACTTGGCGGCGGCGGCGTAGGTGAGCTGGCGGGCGGCCTCCAGCTTCATCGCCATGTCGGCGATCATGAACTGCAGGCCCTGGAACTCGGCGATGGGCTTGCCGAACTGCCGGCGCTCCTTGACGTAGCCGACGGCGTAGTCGAGCGCGCCCTGGGCGATGCCGAGGGCCTGCGCGGCGATGGTGATCCGGGTGTGGTCCAGGGTGGCCAGCGCGGTCTTGAAGCCGGTGCCCTCCGGGCCGATCATCCGGTCGGCCGGGATACGCACGTTCTCCAGGATGACCTGGCGAGTGGGCGAGCCCTTGATGCCGAGCTTCTTCTCCTTGGGGCCGAAGCTCACGCCCTCGTCGCCCTTCTCGACCACGAACGCCGAGATGCCGCGGGCGCCCGCCTCGGGGTCGGTGACCGCCATCACGGTGTAGAACTCCGAGATGCCGGCGTTGGTGATCCACATCTTGCTGCCGTTCAGCACGTAGTGGTCGCCGTCGCGCACCGCGCGCGTCTTCATGGCGGCGGCGTCCGAGCCGGCCTCCGCCTCCGACAGGGCGTAGGAGAACATGCCCTCGCCGCGGGCCACCGGGGCCAGGTAGCGCCGCTTGAGGTCGTCGGAGGCCGACAGCAGCAGCGGCACGGTGCCGAGCTTGTTGACGGCCGGGATCAGCGAGCTGGACGCGCAGGCCCGGGCCACCTCCTCGATGACGATCACCGCGGCCAGCGCGTCGGCGCCGGCCCCGCCGTACTCCTCGGGGACGTGCACGGCGTGCAGGTCGGCGGCGGTGAGCGCCTTGTACGCGTCCCACGGGAACTCGCCGGTCTCGTCGACCTCGGCGGCGTGCGGCGCGATCTTCTCGTCGGCGAGGGCCCGCACGGTCTCGCGCAGCATCTGGTGCTCTTCGGCGGGCGCGTAGAGAGGGAAGCTCATAACCAGATACTAGGACGTCCAACAATATGCCGTCGCGCCGAGGGTATATCGTCAGCACCCCTGCGTAGGGTCCGATTTGTCGGGTTGCCGGGTGTCGTGGGGCCGGTAGCATGCCTCGGCAACACAACGGCAAAGATTGGATCGACAGCCGAGATGGAAGGAGCGCGCTCGTGCCCTACCGCCTGACGGTCCTGGGGACCGGCTACCTGGGTGCCACGCACGCGGCGTGCATGGCCGCACTGGGCTTCGAAGTGCTGGGCCTGGACGTGGACGCCGCGAAGATAGCGCGGTTGCAGGCCGGCGAGCTGCCGATCTACGAACCGGGCCTGGAGGACTTGCTCCAGCAGGGGCTGGCCTCCGGCCGGCTGCGGTTCACCACCTCCTACCAGGAGGCGGCCGAGTTCGGCGACGTCCACTTCGTGTGCGTGGGCACGCCGCAGAAGCGCGGCGAGTACGCCGCCGACACCTCCTACCTGGACGCGGTGATCGAGTCGCTGGCGCCGCACCTCGACCGCGAGTGCCTGATCGTCGGCAAGTCCACGGTGCCGGTCGGCACCGCGCAGCGGCTGGCCGACAAGCTGGCCGAGCTGGCGCCGGCCCGCGAGCTGGTGGAGCTGGCCTGGAACCCCGAGTTCCTGCGCGAGGGTTTCGCCGTCCAGGACACCCTGCACCCCGACCGCATCGTGCTCGGCGTGGTGTCGGACAAGGCGGAGAAGGTGATGCGCGAGGTCTACCAGCCGATGCTGGCCGAGGGGGTCCCGGTCGTCATCACCGACTACCCCACCGCCGAGCTGGTGAAGGTCGCCGCCAACGCCTTCCTGGCCACCAAGATCTCTTTCATCAACGCGATGGCCGAGGTCTGCGAGACGGCGCACGCCGACGTCAAGGACCTCTCGCTGGCGCTCTCCTTCGACGACCGCATCGGCGGCCGGTTCCTCAACCCGGGCCTCGGCTTCGGCGGCGGCTGCCTGCCCAAGGACATCCGCGCCTTCATGGCCCGGGCCGGGGAGCTGGGCGCCGACCAGGCGCTCACCTTCCTGCGCGAGGTGGACGCGATCAACATGCGGCGCCGCGCCCGGATGGTGGACCTGGCGCGCGAGCTGGCCGGCGGCTCCTTCCGCGGCTGCACGGTCGGCGTGCTCGGCGCGGCCTTCAAGCCGAACTCCGACGACATCCGCGACTCCCCCGCGCTGGACGTGGCGGTCACCATCGGCCGGCAGGGCGGCCAGGTCACCGTGTACGACCCGGTGGCGCTGGACAACGTCCGGCGGGCCCACCCCGACCTCGGCTACGCCGAGTCGGCGCTGGACGCGGCCCGGGGAGCGCACGTCGTCCTGCTGCTGACCGAGTGGCAGGAGTTCGTCGACCTCGACCCCGAGGCCCTGGGCCAGGTCGTCGCCCGCCGCCGGATGGTCGACGGCCGCAACGCGCTGGACGCCGAGGTTTGGCGGGCCGCGGGCTGGCACTACCGCGCCCTCGGCCGCCCCTGACCGCACCGGCCGGACCCCGGCGGCGTCCCGGAGTCCGGCCGCGCAGCAGTGAAAGGACCGGTTCGCCGGGGACGTGACCGGGCGACCAGGGCGACCGGGGCCGGCGATGATCGCCCCGCGCGTCCCGATCGAACGTCTCGACGCGACCGGGCCACCGGGGGCCGGCGCCTCCGGTGGCTCGCGGCCGGGCCCCGGCTACCGCAGCGTGCGGAAGAACGCGCGGATGTCGCCGACCAGCGCCTCCGGCTGCTCCAGGGCCGCGAAGTGGCCGCCGCGGTCGAACTCGCTCCAGTGCACGATGTTGTCGGTGCGCTCGGCGAGCCGGCGGACCGGCAGCGCGAGCTCGCGGGGGAACACCGCGACCCCGGTCGGGGTCTCCGACCGCTCGGGCCGGCCCCACGCGTGCATGAACTCCCAGTACAGCTGCGCCGACGACCCGCCCGTGTTGGTCAGCCAATAGATCATCACGTTGGTCAGCAGCAGATCGCGGTCGATGTCCTGGTCGGTCCACTCGTGGAACTTCTCGGCGATCCACGCCAGCTGCCCCACCGGCGAGTCGGCCAGCCCGTAGGCGAGGGTCTGCGGGCGGGTCGCCTGGATCCGCAGGTAGCCGGCCATCTCGTTCTGGAACCGGTCCAGGCCGGCCAGCCGCTCGCGGTCGGCGTCGTCCAGGCCCTCCAGCTCGCCCGGCCGGCCGGACGGGAAGGTCAGCAGGTAGTTGAGGTGCACGCCGGCGACGTGCTCGGCGTCGGCCAGCCCCAGCTGGCGGGACACGCCCGACCCCCAGTCGCCGCCCTGCGCGCCGTAGCGCCGGTAGCCCAGCCGGTCCATCAGCACCGCCCACGCCCGGGCGATGCGGCGCAGCTCCCAGCCGCCCTCGCGCAGCGGCCCGGAGAAGCCGTACCCGGGCAGGGAGGGGATCACCAGGTGGAAGGCGTCCGCCGGATCGGCGCCGCAGGACCGGGGATCCGCCAGCGGGCGGATGACGTCCAGGAACTCCACGATCGAGCCGGGCCAGCCGTGCGTCAGTACCAGCGGCAGCGCGTCCGGCTCGGGCGAGCGGACGTGCAGGAAATGGATGTCCTGCCCGTCGATGGTGGTGACGAACTGCGGGAAGGCGTTGATCCGGGCCTCGTGCGCGCGCCAGTCGTAGGTGGTGCCCCAGTGCGCCACCAGCTCCTTCAGGTGGTCGACGGGCACGCCGCGCGCCCAGCCGGCCCCCGGAACCTCGGCGGGGAGGCGGGTACGCGCCAGCCGCTCGCGCAGGTCGTCCAGGTCGGCCTGCGGGATGTCGATGGTGAACGGGCGGATCTCGTTGCTCATGACCACACTCTCACATCCGATGCGGCAAACTTCTTGCCGCATCCGGCGGCATGCTGGAGAACATGCTGGAGACCTCGGCGCGCCTGCTGCGCCTGCTGTCGCTGCTGCAGTCCAGGCCGGGGTGGACCGGGCCGCAGCTCGCCGAGCGGCTCAAGGTGAGCCGCCGGACCGTCCGCTACGACATCGGCCGGCTGCGCGAGCTGGGCTACCCCATCCACGGCGAGCCGGGGATCACCGGCGGCTACCGGCTCGGCGCGGGCACGTCCCTGCCGCCGCTGCTGCTGGAGGACGACGAGGCGGTCGCGGTCGCCGTCGGCCTGCGTACCGCGGCGCACGGCACCGTGGCGGGCATCGAGGAGAGTTCGGTGCGCGCGCTGGCCAAGCTGGAGCAGGTGCTGCCCGCCCGGCTGCGCCACCGGGTGGCGGCCCTGCACCGGTACACCGTCCCGCTGCCGGCCGGCGGCCCCGTGGTGGACGCGGCGACCCTCACCGCCGTCGCGACCGCCTGCCGCGACCGGCGCCGGCTGCGGTTCGACTACCGCGACCACGCCGGCACCGAACAGGCGCGCGACGCCGAACCGTACCGGCTGGTGCACACCGGCCGCCGCTGGTACCTGGTCGCCTGGGACGTGCACCGGGACGGCTGGCGGGCCTTCCGGGTGGACCGGATGAGCCCGCGCACGCCGCCGGGGCCGCGGTTCGTCCCGCGCGAGCCGCCCGCCGACGACCTGGTGCCGCGCGGGGTGGACGCGGCGCTGTCCCACCACCGAGCGCGGGTCACCGTGCGGGCCCCGGCCGCGGTCATCACCGCGCGGGTCCCGGCGTCGGTGCTGGTGGAGCCGGTGGACGAGGAGACCTGCGTGGTGCACGCCGGCGCGGACACCCCCTACCGGCTGGCCCTGCACCTGCTCATGCTGGACGCGCCGTTCGAGGTGGCCGGCCCGCCCGAGCTTCTGGAGGCGCTCCGGCTGATCCACGCCAGGTGCGCGCCACCGGGCTGAGGCCGCGCGCCGGAGATCCGGCGACCGGCGGGTGACCGCCTGGCGGAGCCCCGGCGACCCGCGTGCCGCCGGCGCCCGGCCGAGCGCCGGCTGGCCGGCGCTCGCTCAGTCCCGGGCGGCGGCCAGGGTGGCGGCCTCGGCGCGCAGCCGCTCGCCCTTGGCGTGCGCCTGGTCGCGCAGCGCGGCCTGGAAGGCGGCCATCCGGTCGCGTAGCCCCGCGTCGGCGGCGGCCAGCACCCGCACGGCGAGCAGCCCGGCGTTGCGGGCCCCGCCGACCGCCACCGTCGCGACCGGCACCCCGGCCGGCATCTGCACGATGGACAGCAGCGAGTCCATGCCGTCGAGGTACTTCAGCGGCACCGGGACGCCGATCACCGGCAGCGGGGTCACCGCGGCGAGCATGCCCGGCAGGTGCGCCGCGCCGCCGGCACCGGCGATGATCACCCGCAGCCCGCGCCCGGCCGCGTTCTCGCCGTAGGCGATCATCTCCTGCGGCATCCGGTGCGCCGACACCACGTCCGCCTCGAAGGGCACGTCGAACTCGGCGAGCGCCTCGGCGGCGAGCCGCATGACCGGCCAGTCGGAGTCGCTGCCCATGACGAGGCCGACCAGCGGCGTGGCGGCGCTCATCACACGTACTCCCCGGTGGCCAGGTGGACGGCGGCGTGCCGGGCCCGGGCGCGGACCTCGGCCAGGTCGGTGCCGAGCGCGGTGACGTGCCCGATCTTGCGGCCGGGGCGCACCTCCTTGCCGTAAAAGTGCACCTTGACCCCCGGATCGTGCGCCATGACGTGCTCGTAGCGGGCGAAGACGTCCGGATCGGCGCCACCGAGGACGTTCGCCATGACGGCGACCGGCGCGACCGGGGACGGCGAGCCGAGCGGCAGGTCGAGGACCGCCCGCAGGTGCTGCTCGAACTGGGAGGTGCGCGCGCCCTCGATGGTCCAGTGGCCGCTGTTGTGCGGGCGCATCGCCAGCTCGTTGACCACGACCCGGCCGCCGGGGAGCTGGAACATCTCCACGGCGAGCAGCCCGGTCACGCCGAGCTCGGTGGCGACCTTGAGGGCGATGTGCTGTGCCCGGGCGGCGTGCTCGGGGTCCAGCCCGGGGGCCGGGGCGATCACCTCGACGCAGATGCCGTCGCGCTGGACGGTCTCCACCACCGGGTAACTGACGCCCTGGCCGTGCGGCGAGCGGGCCACCAGGACGGCCAGCTCGCGCTCGAAGGGCACGAACGCCTCGGCCATCAGCTCGACGCCCGAGCCGAGCACCTCGGCGGCCTGCTCGGCCGAGTCGCAGACCCACACGCCGCGGCCGTCGTAGCCGCCGCGCACCGCCTTGAGCACCACCGGCCAGCCGTGCTCCTCGCCGAACTCCTTGAGGTCGGCGGCGGAGGCGACCCGGGCCCAGGCCGGGCAGGGCACCCCGGCGGCGCCGAGGCGCTCGCGCATGACGGCCTTGTCCTGGGCGTGGACGAGGGCCGCCGCGCCGGGACGCACCGCGACACCGGCGGCGGCCAGGGCCTCCACATGGCCGGTCGGCACGTGCTCGTGGTCGAAGGTGACCGCGTCGCACCCGGCGGCGAAGGCGCGCAGGGCGTCGAGGTCGGTGTGGTGGCCGATCCGCACGTCGCGGATCACCCGGGCGGCGCTCTCGTCCGGGGCGGCGGCCAGGACGCGCAGGTCGACGCCGAGCGCGATGGCGGCCTGCTGGGTCATCCGGGCGAGCTGGCCGGCCCCCACCATGCCTACGACGGGGCCTACGACGGGGCCGACGACGGGCCGGCGGGCCGGCGGGCCGGCGCTGGTCGGAACACTGGTCACAGCCTCCGACCCTACCGAGGCCGGCGCGGCGGTCGCGACACCGGGCCGGGCGGCCCTGCCGGTCGGGTCAGCCGGTGATGCCGGCCAGGGCGCGGGTCATCCCGACGGTGGTCAGCCGGCCGTCGGCGGCGACCTTGGTGGCCAGCGTCACCAGCTCGGTCACCTCGATCTTCGCCGGCGACGCCTTGCCGGTGAAGTCGCGCACCGCGTCCCGGCCGAAGATCGGGTGGGCGAGGCGGCGGCCGGTCGCGCGCTGGATGTAAATGATCTTGACCGCGTGGAAGGCCAGCGCGCCGCCGCCGGGCAGCGGCAGGGCGTGCGGGTCGTCCGGCAGCACGCGGACCGCGACCTCCAGCCGGTCCGGGCGCACCTTGCCGGGCCGGCGGGCCAGCTCGTCCCGCAGGTCACGGACCGGGTCGTCGGCGGCGAACCGCACGCCGCTCAGCCCCGCCGGGTCGGCGAGGAACGCCAGGTGCTTCTGCGGGGCGAGGCGGGCGCGCAGCACGTCCCCGCCGGCCAGCGGCGGCGCCACCCGGCTCTCCTGGTCGGCGTCGGGTTCGGCGGCCTCCCGGACGACCTCCACCGGGCCGTACGCCAGCCGCCAGCGGTCCTCGGCCCGGGCGAAGACGAAGTAGGCGGGGCGCGGCCGGCGGGCCAGCGCGACCACGTAGGGCCGGTCGTCGGCACCGGTGGGGATGAACAGCCGCACGTCGGTCCAGTCGGGGTTCGCCGGAGCCGGCCGGCCCTCGCGGGCGGCCTGGCAGGGCCGGCCGCCCAGCTCGCCCGCCGCGGCGGCGGTCAGGAACTGGATCTTGTCGCAGTCGCGCCGCCGCCAGGCGTCCCGCAGCGCGGCGAGCACGCCGATCGCCGAGCGGGCGTCGGCGAGGTTCAGCGCGCGGGCGAACCCGCCCCCGGTCGTGGGCACGGTGGCCGGCGCCGCCCGCTCGGCGGGCGGCTCGGCGGCCTGCGCGCCGCAGCCGGCCAGCAGGCCGGCCAATAGAATGGCCGCGATTCCCGAAGCGATCATTCGCCGCATCACGGCAGGAGCCACCTCTCCAGGGCAGGCCGTCGCGATCTGCGCCGCAGCCTAGTGCATCAGCATGATTACTAGCCGTTAAATGCGCATATTTCAGTATCAGAGTGGACGGCTTGGCATCCGCCCGGTCCCCGGTACGCTGATTGAGCTCCGGACCCGAGGAAGGACCGTCGTGCAGTTCATCAAAAGCCTGTATGGCAGGTTCGCCGCGCTGCTCCACGAGCTCGCCAAGTTCGGCACGGTCGGGGCGGTCGCCTTCGTCGTCGACACCGGCGGCACGAACCTGATCCGTTACGGCCTGCACCAGGGGCCGCTGACCTCGAAGACCATCGCCACCGTGGTCGCGGCCACCCTCGCCTACCTGGCCAACCGGTTCTGGACCTGGCGGCACCGCGAGCAGAGCGGCCTGGCCCGCGAGTACTTCCTGTTCTTCGTGCTCAACGGCGTCGGCCTGCTGATCTCGCTGCTGATCATCGGCTTCGTGGAGTACACGCTGGGGCTGACCGATCCGGTGAGCTACAACATCTCCCTCATCGCCGGCACCGCGCTCGGCACGCTGTTCCGCTTCTGGTCGTACAAGAAGTGGGTGTTCCTGCCCCCGGAGCTGCCGCCGGTCGACCCGCACACCGGCCTGCCGGAGAGCCCCGAGCAGGCCGCCCAGGCCGCCCAGGCCCCCGGCCCGGCCGCCGTGCCGGACGCTCCGCCGGCCGCCGGCGGGCTGAACGTTTCATCGGATTTCCGGCCGGACCCGTCGGCGGAGACCGCCGCCCCGCCCGCCGCACCGCCCGCCGCGTCCTCGCTCACGCCGTTCCGCACGCCGCCCGCCGCGCCGCCGACCGCGGACCGGCCGGCCCCGGCGAGCCGCAACGGCCGGTCGCCCTCCGCCTGATCGCCCGCCTGATCGCCCGCCTGATCGCCCGCGCTCCCGCGCGGCGGCACCCGGCCGGCCGGACCGCGCCGCACCCCGGCCGCCGTGACGCGGCGCACCCCGGGTCAGGCCGGACCGCTGACCACCCGGTACCGGGCCGCCGGCTGCTCGGCCGGCCGCAGGAACAGCGCGAACGCCGCCGGCCGCGCCCGCACCAGCTCCAGCCGCCCGCCGTCGGCGGCGGTGAGCGCCCGGGCGAGCGTCAGCCCGAGCCCGGTGCCGCCGGCCCCGCTGACGTTCCGGTCGAACACCCGGGCGCGCAGATGCTCGGGAATGCCCGGCCCCTCGTCGGCGACCTCGATCACCACCGAGCGGTCCGAGCTGCCGGTGGTGATCGTCACCGGTCCGGCGCCGTGCTCCAGCGAGTTCTCCAGCAGGGTGGACAGCACCTGGCTCAGCCCGCCGGTGCTGACCAGCGCGCGCAGGCCCCGGTCGCCGGCCAGCCGGAGCGAGCGCCTGGACCTGCGGAACGCCGGCTCCCACTCGGTGACCTGCTGCCGGAGCACGTCGTCCACCGTGATGGCCTCCGCCTGGGCATGGCGCTGCCGCCGCGCCGCGGCCAGCAGCTCGTCGATCACCGCGGTGAGCCGCTCCGCCTGGACGATGGCGGCCTCGCCCTCCTCCCGGACGATCGACGGCTGGTCGGCGGCCGCCACGATCTCCTCCAGCCGCATGGTGAGGCCGGTGAGCGGGGTGCGCAGCTGGTGGGATGCGTCGGTGGCGAACTCGCGCTCCCGGCCCAGCAGGTCGGCGATGCGGGTGGCGCTGCGGTCCAGCACCTCGGCCACCCGGTCGAGCTCGGGGATGCCGTAGCGGTGCCGGCTCGGCCGTGCCTCGCCGGATCCCAGCCGCTCCGCGATCCTGGCCAGATCCAGGAGCGGCAGGGTGAGCCGGCGCGACTGCACGACGGCGAGCGACACCGCGACCGCGAGCGCCAGGCCGGCCAGCGCCACGATGAGCATGAGCCACCCTCGGACGTTGCGCTCCACCTGCGCGCGGTCCCGCGTTATCCGGACGTAGACCCCGCTCTCCGAACGGGTCTCCTCGGTCATCTGCCGGGCGGGCGGCGGCTCCACCCCGACGATGACCGTGGGACTGTTCCGGGCGAAGATCTGGACGTACCTGCTCGGGTACTGCCGCTGCAGCTCGTCGGCGTCGATGGGCCGGTCTTCGATCCGGGTGTACTCCACCTGGCTGAGCAGCAGGGTCGCCTGCGCCCTGAGCTGCTGGACCGCCTCGTCGTTGATGAGGCGGGTGACCACCAGCCCGAGCGGGACGCCGAGCAGCAACACCGCGACGGCCGCGACCACCAGGGTCGAGGACAGCAACCTACGGCGCATCTAGCCCGGGGCTATTCGCGCTCGAACCGGAAGCCGACCCCGCGGACGGTGGTGATGTAGCGCGGCTTGGCGGCGTCGTCCCCCAGCTTTCGCCGCAGCCACGAGATGTGCATGTCGAGGGTCTTGGTGGACCCCCACCAGTTGGTGTCCCAGACCTCCCGCATGATCTGCTCGCGGGTGACGACCTTGCCGGCGTCCCGGACGAGCACCCGCAGCAGGTCGAACTCCTTGGTGGTCAGGTGCAGTTCCTTGTCCCCCATCCAGGCGCGCCGCGAGTCGGCGTCGATGCGCACGCCCTGGACCACGGGGGTCTCGGAGGTGCCGCGCCGCAGCAGCGCCCGGACGCGGGCGAGCAGCTCGGCGAGCCGGAACGGCTTGGTGACGTAGTCGTCGGCGCCGGCGTCGAGGCCGACGACGGTGTCGACCTCGTCCACGCGGGCCGTCAGGATGAGCACGGGCGTGCCGTGCCCCTCGGCGCGAATACGGCGGGCGACCTCCAGCCCGTCCATTTCCGGAAGGCCGAGGTCGAGCACGATGAGGTCGACGCCGCCGGACAGGGCCCTCTCCAGGGCCTGCGGGCCGTCTGGGCTCACCTCAACCTGGTAGCCCTCGCGGCGCAGGGCGCGCGCGAGCGGCTCGGAGATCGAGGTGTCATCCTCGGCGAGAAGTACGCAGGTCAT
Source organism: Sphaerisporangium rufum (assembly GCF_016863395.1). Lineage (GTDB taxonomy): Bacteria > Actinomycetota > Actinomycetes > Streptosporangiales > Streptosporangiaceae > Sphaerisporangium > Sphaerisporangium rufum. The sequence goes on from NZ_BOOU01000006.1 coordinate 36,787, forward strand.
AAAGCGATCGTAGGACCTTAGGCGATCGTTTCCCGGGTACAGCGCGCGGTTTGACTCGTCGTTGACCCAGCAATTGACCTGGGCAAACGTGGCAAAACAGGGGGAGCCCACCCGCAGTGCCTGGAGCTCCAAGCGGATCACGGCCACCCGGCCGCCGGGGGTCACGACACGCCGATGGCCCGCCGGAGATTTCCGGCGAGCCATCGTGAACGACCCGCGAGGCCGCGGCGGCGAACCGCCGTCAGGTGGACGAACCGGACCCGGCGCCGCCCGGCAGCTCGACGAACCGCTGCAGGTAGAGCGCCTCGCCCAGCGTGTCGAGCAGCTGCAGCTCGGTCTCCAGGTGGTCGATGTGGTGCTCCTCGTCCTCCAGGATGGCCTCGAACAGCCGCGCGGAGGTGACGTCGCCCCGCTCGCGCATGAGCTGGATGCCCGGCCGCAGGCGCTGGACGACCTCGACCTCAAGCTGGAGGTCGGCCTCCAGCTGCTCGCGGACGGTCTGGCCGATGTGCAGGGTGCCGAGCCGCTGGTAGTTGGGCAGGCCGTCCAGCAGCAGGATGCGGTCGGTGAGCACCTCGGCGTGCCGCATCTCGTCGATCGACTCGGCCCGGGTGTAGGCGGCGAGCTTGGTGTATCCCCAGTGCTCCTGCAGCTTGGCGTGCAGGAAGTACTGGTTGATGGCGGTGAGCTCCGACGTGAGCTGCTCGTTGAGCAGCGCGATTACGTCCTTGTCCCCCTGCATGGGCGGATCCCTTCGTCGTTCCGTGCGGTTACGCGGTCCCCACAAGCTCCTCGGAGCGCTTCAGAATCGCACAGACCTTACGAATGCATGTCGCGCAGTCCCGGCCGGCACCGGTGATGTCCCGCACCTGGCGGGCGGTGCGGGCTCCCGCGGCCACGCAGGCGTGCACCTCATCCTCGGTGACAGCCTGGCATATGCATACGTACATGAAGCGGGCGGCCTCTCGACAGGGGAAGGTAGGCAAGGCATACCTAAGATAACTCACTTTGGTTAGGCTTGCCTACATTGCCGGTGCGGTCCGGTCGCCCGCCAGGCGGTCAGTGCCCTCTGGCCAGCCATTCCTCCAGGTTCGGAGCCTCCGCGCCGATCGTGGTGGAATCGCCGTGTCCGGTGTGCACCACCGTCTCCGGCGGCAGGCCGAGCAGCCGGCCCCGGATCGACGCGATGATCGTGTCGAACGACGAGTACGACCGGCCGGTGGCGCCCGGCCCGCCGGAGAACAGCGTGTCGCCGGTGAAGACCACGCCCAGCTCCGGCGCGTACAGGCACACCGCCCCGGGCGCGTGACCCGGGGTGTGCACGACATGCAGCCCTAGGCCGGCCACCTCGATCACCTGGCCGTCGGCCAGCGGCTCGAAGCCGCGGGCCGAGTCGTAGACCATCTCCCACAGCGGCGCGTCGTCCGGATGCAGCATGATCGGGGCGCCCGCCTCGTCGGCGAGCGCCCCGGCCGCGTTGACGTGGTCGTTGTGCGCGTGCGTGCAGACGATGGCGGCCAGCCGCCGGTCCCCCACGGCCCGCGCGATCGCCCGCGCGTCGTGCGCGGCGTCGATCACCACCACCTCGTGGTCGTCACCGACCAGCCAGACGTTGTTGTCGACGTCCCAGCTGCCGCCGTCCAGGGTGAACGTCCCGGAGGTCACGATCCGCTCGACCGTCATCAGAAGACCACCACCGAGCGCAGCACCTCGCCGCCGTGCATCTTGGCGAACGCCTCCTCGACCTGGTCCAGCTCGATCGTCTCGGAGACGAAACCGTCCAGGTCGAGCCGGCCCTGCAGGTAGAGGTCGATCAGCATGGGGAAGTCCCGGCTCGGCAGGCAGTCGCCGTACCAGGACGACTTCAGCGCGCCGCCCCGGCCGAACACGTCCAGCAGCGGCAGCTCCAGGGTCATGTCCGGGGTGGGCACGCCGACCAGCACCACCGTGCCGGCCAGGTCACGCGCGTAGAAGGCCTGCTGGTAGGTCTCCGGGCGGCCCACCGCGTCGATCACCACGTCGGCGCCGTGCCCGCCGGTCAGCTCGCGCACGCACTCCACCACATCGGCCGACGAGGCGTCCACCGTGTGCGTGGCGCCGAACCGGCCGGCCAGCTCCAGCTTCCGGGCGTCCACGTCGACCGCGATGATCCGGGACGCGCCGGCCAGCGAGGCGCCGAGGACCGCCGCGTTGCCCACCCCGCCGCAGCCGATGACCGCCACCGAGTCGCCGCGGGTGACCCCGCCGGTGTTGATCGCCGCGCCGAGACCGGCCATCACCCCGCAGCCGAGCAGGCCGGCCACCGCCGGCCGGGCGTCCGGGTCGACCTTGGTGCACTGGCCGGCGGCGACCAGAGTCTTCTCCGCGAACGCCCCGATGCCGAGCGCCGGGCTGAGCGCGGTGCCGTCCTCCAGGGTCATCTTCTGCGCGGCGTTGTGCGTCGCGAAGCAGTACCAGGGGCGGCCGCGCAGGCAGGCCCGGCAGTTGCCGCAGACCGCCCGCCAGTTCAGGATCACGTAGTCGCCGGGGGCCACCGAGGTGACGTCCGGCCCGACCGCCTCCACCACGCCGGCCGCCTCGTGCCCGAGCAGGAACGGGAAGTCGTCGTTGATCCCGCCCTCCCGATAGTGCAGGTCGGTGTGGCACACCCCGCAGGCCTGGACGGTCACCACGGCCTCGCCCGGGCCCGGGTCGGGCACCAGCACGGTCCGCACCGACACCGGCTCGCCCTTGCCTGCGGCGATCACCCCTTGGACTTCGTACGGCATGGCCTGTTCCTTCCTCTCGATGGGGGTCGGCTCCGCGGCGGCCCGGCGGCCCCGGCGGCACGGCCCGGGTCCTCGCCGATGTCTACCGCCCTCCGGCGCGACGTAACACGTGCGGCTGCACCATCCCGAGCCCGCGGACCGGCCGCCGGCGGATCCGCTGGGCGGCCAGGTCCGGCAGGTCGGACACCGCCCCGGCCACCCCGTCGTCCACCAGGACGGTGCACGGGCGGGCCATCGCGGTCAGCCGGGCCGCCAGGTTCACCGTGGTGCCGAAGACGTCGCCCATGACCGGCAGCACCGGCCCGTACGCCAGCCCCGCCCGCACCTCGCGGCCCTCGTCGCGGATCGCGTCCACCAGCTCGACGGCCACCCGGGCGGCCGTGCCGGCGTCCGGCGCGGTGAACAGCACCTCGTCGCCGAGCGTCTTCACCAGTCGGGCGCCGTGCGCGGCCACCACGTCGGAGGCCCGGCCCTCGAAGGTCTCCACCAGCTCGGCCAGGCCCCGCTCGTCCAGCTCCCGGGAGACCTGGGTGAAGGAGACCAGGTCGGCGAACCCGACGGCCATGGTGGCCCGGTTCGGCAGCGACTCGGCCGCCACGCCGCTCATCGCCAGCAGCCGGTGGCCGGCCGCGGCGAGCTGGGCCCGCCACACGTGGGACAGCAGGCTCTCGAAGTCCGGCAGCAGCGCCTCGGCCAGCTCCAGCACCGCCGCCATCTCGCGCTCGCCGGGCGGCACCGCCGGGTCGAGGGTGGCGTCGATCATGATCTCCGCCTGCCACTGGGCGAGCCGCGCGGTGGTCTGGCCGAGCGCGCGGGCCATCCGCACGACGGTCTCCTCGCCGATCAGGCCGCGTTCCAGCATGCCCGCCACCCGGCGCAGCGCGGCCAGGTCGGCGTCGGTGAAGGCGGGCGTGTGGTCGGCCGGGGTGGCGAAGCCCAGCGCCCGCCAGATGCGCCGGGCCAGCTCGGCGGGCACCCCGGCCTGCTCGGCCATCTCGCCCCGGGTGTGCCTGGGCAGCGAGCCGACGAACACCTGCTCGATCCGCTCGGCGGTCGGCCGCCCCGTCACGCCGCCCCGCTCCGCCTGGCCGGCCTGCTCGGTCGCGCCGCCCCGCTCCGCCTGGCCGGCCCGCTCCGCCGCACCGGCCGGCTCGGCCGGCGCCCGCGCCGCGGTCCCGGCGCGCGTCCGCCTCTCGGCCGCCTTCGCCGCGGCGGTCTCGGTCTCGCGCACTCTCCGGAGGTTACGCCACCTTCCGGGCGGCTCTCACCGGGCCTCGACCTCCCCGTCGGCCGCGTCCTCCACCAACCGGAACAGCTCCGCCCGGACCGCCTGGATGCGCGGGATGTCGCGCAGCGTGATCTCCCCACGGTCGGAGGCCGACTCCACCACCAGGGTGCCGCAGCCGAGCAGCCGCTCGGCCACCGACTGGTCGGAGCTGACGCTGTTCACCTTGGCCAGCGGGATGTCGTCGGTCGACTTGCTCAGCACGCCGGTGCTGATGTTGAAGCGGTGGGTCGTCAGCGTGTACGAGGTGGTCTTCCACCGCAGGTACGGCAGGAACGACCACAGCGTCAGCGCGACCACCGACACGACCGCGACGGCGATCCAGGCGTACCCGGCGTACTCATAGTCGACCGGGATGAAGTAGAACGCCGCGCTGGAGGCGGCGACGACGAGCAGGAGCGCCAGGACCGGCAGGACCAGGCGCTTCCAGTGCGGGTGGAATGAAAGGACGACCCGCTCCCCCGCCGTCAGATGCTGTTCGGCAAGACCCATGGGGTGAATCGTGGCACGAAGATCCGCCGGCGTCTCGTCATCCCGCCGCCGGGGGAAGGTGTGCCACCTCCGGGCGGCGTCTCGTCGTCCGCCTCGGGGCGCCGGTGCACCGGCTCCGGGCGGCGTCTCGTCATCCCGCCGCCGGGCGCAGGTGCACCACCTCGCCGGCGCTGAGCACCTCTTCGGCGTCCCCGGCCCGGACCAGCAGGTGCCCGGCCGCGTCCACCCCGGTGGCGGTGCCGGACAGCACCCGCTCGCCGGGCAGCTCGACGCGGACCTCCTGCCCGATGGTGGCGCTCATCGCGGTGTAGGCGGACCGCAGCCCGGCCGCGTCGGCGTCGCCGCCCGCCTCGATCCAGTCCCGGTAGCGGGTCTCGATCTCCCGCAGTACGGCCCGGAGCAGCGGATCGCGGTCGGTGCATTCGGCGTGCTCGATCGCCAGCGAGGTGGCCGTGGCGACCGGCAGCTCCTCCGGCCGCACCGAGACGTTCAACCCCATGCCGACGATCGCCGCGCCGTCAACCCGCTCGGCCAGCACCCCCGCGACCTTCCGCTCGCCGACCAGCAGGTCGTTCGGCCACTTCAGCCGGACGTCCAGCTCGGTGAGACGGCGGACCGCCGCGGCCGCGGCCAGCGCGACCAGCAGGGTCACCCAGCCCTGCCGCTCCGGCGGGACGTCCGGGCGCAGCAGCACCGAGAAGGTGAGACCCGACCGGGCCGGGGCGGTCCAGGTGCGGCCGAGCCGCCCGCGCCCGCGCAGCTGCAGCTCGGCCACCAGCACGGCCCCCTCGGCGGCGCCGGACCGGACGGCCTGCGCCAGGTCGGCGTTGGTGGACCCGGTGCGCTCGACGACGCTCAGCGAGGTCCACAGGCCGCCGGGCCGGACGATCGCCCGGGCCAGCGCCGCCTCCGACAGCGGCGGCCGTTCGAGATCGCGGTACGGGGAGTCGATCATCCACCCATCATCCCCGCCAACCCCGCCGCCCGCACCTCGCATCGCCGCCCGCACCGGGTGAACCCGCCCGGCCGCGGGTAGGGTGTCACGGCACGCAGCGCCATGAAGGGACGCCCGGTGACCGAACGTCTGGACCTTCCGGTGGACGCCCCGGCGGCGCGGCCGGGGCCGACCACCCGGGCGCGGGTGCGCGAGGTCACCGGTGGCCGCGTCCGCGACCGGCGCGACGACGTGGCCACCGAGGAGCCGCTGGAGATCCGGATCGCCGCCGGCGGCCACACCCGGACGCTGGCCGTCACCATGCGCACACCGGGTGCCGACTTCGAGCTGGCCGCCGGGTTCCTGTCCGGTGAGGGCCTGGCCGGGCCGGGGGACATCGCCTCGATCGCCTACTGCACCGAGGAGGCCCTGCCCCCCGAGGCGCGGCACAACACGGTCACCGTCCGGCTGAACCGCCGGGAGCTGCCCGACTCGCCCGCGCTGGCGCGGAACTTCGTCACCACCAGCGCCTGCGGGGTCTGCGGGGCGGCCGGGCTGGCCGCGCTGCGCGACCGGCTGGGCGAGCCGCCGGCGGCGGCCGGCGCCTTCCCGCCGGTGCCCGCCGAGCTGCTGTACGGGCTGCCCGACCGGCTGCGCGCGGCCCAGAGCATCTTCGGCAAGACCGGCGGCCTGCACGCCGCCGGCCTGCTCACCGCCGATGGCGAGCTGCTCGCGGTCCGCGAGGACGTCGGCCGGCACAACGCGGTGGACAAGATCGTCGGCTGGGCGCTGCTCGGCGACCGGCTGCCGCTGGCGTCCTGCCTGCTGATGGTCAGCGGCCGGACCAGCTACGAGATCATGCAGAAGGCGGTCGCCGCCGGGCTGCCCATGGTCTGCGCGGTCTCCGCGCCCTCCTCGCTGGCCGTCGACCTGGCCAGGGAGTTCGGCGTCACCCTGGTCGGCTTCCTGCGCGGCGAGCGCTTCAACATCTACGCCAACCCCGCCCGCGTCGCACCACATGCCGACGCCCGACCGCAGCGCGGCATGCGGGCCGGCCCTGAGGGTAATTGATCGCGGCTCACTGCTCCAGCGTGTAGTTCGTCGGGTCTCTCACTTGTTTGTGGGATTCTTCGTCCAGCCAGTGACACCAGAGGTTCGCCTCGGAGATCGCCAGCCGTGGGTTCCGTACTCCGGTACCGCTCCAGGCGGCGACCTCCGGACGCGGTCCGCCGTCCGACCGCATGGAACAGACCATTTCCAGAGCGGGTTTGAGATCGGTGTCGGTGGACATCAGAATGCCGACGTCGTAGCGGCGTTCCATGGCCAACCTGACGAAATCGATGGCCAGCGCCACATCGATGCCCTTTTCCTGCGGCTTTTCGCCTATCTGACAGCTATCCGGCCAGCCGGCGGGGTAGCGTAGCGTTCGCGCGATGACCTCCACTCGCGGGTCCACTTGCCACATTGCGATCTGTCGGGTACAGGCGGAATATCCCTTGATGTCGCGCGTCGCCGCCGGTTTTCCACGGTAGATTCGTACCTCGGTGAGCTCGCGCGGGTAGGGACTTCTATCCACCAGCAGTCGGCCCAACCGAACCGGGTCCACCTGACCGAACGTATGGGGCGGCGATAATTGCGGATAGAAGCAGGATCGAGCCCCTTTGTAAACGTTTTGATAGTCAAGGAACAAGATCGTGCGGTCTGCCACACTTCCTCACAAAGAATAATCCCCGCCAGTCCGGGAAATCCCGGACGGCGGGGAGCAGTGACTCCTTTATAAGAGGTTAGCGGGGTCCATGTCAACCTGCGGCCCGTTCCACGCCGAACTCTTGACCGACAGCGGACATCTCTTTGAGCTTACTGCCGGACGTATACCGATATTCTTCAGAAAACAGAGTGATGATCAGCCGGTGTTCTGGAGGCCGGCGGCGACGCCGTTGACGCTGAGCAGCAGCAGGGTCTCCAGCCGCTCGCGCTCGTCGGCAGCCAGCTCGCCCTCGGCCCGCAGCGCGGACAGCGCCCGCAGCTGCAGGTGCGAGAGCGCGTCGACGTAGGGGTCGCGGAGCTGGACGGCGCGCGACAGCACCCGGCGGCTCTCCAGCAGCCGGGAGTGGCCGGTCACCTCGAGCACCAGCCGCCGGGTCAGGTCGTACTCGGCGAGCACCTGGTCGGCGAAGTCCGGCCGGCCACCCAGGGCCAGGTAGCGGGCGGCGATCTGCCGGTCGGTCTTGGCCAGCGACATCTCGGCGTTGTCCAGCAGTGAGGCGAACAGCGGCCACTCCCGGTACGCCTGCCGAAGCTCCGCCAGCCCCGGCCCGGGCTCGGTACCGTTCTCGGGCTCCTGGCCGCCGGTGCGGGTGGCGGCGAGCAGGCCGCTGCCGAGCCCGTACCAGCCGGGCAGGTTGACCCGGGTCTGCGCCCAGGCGAACACCCACGGGATCGCCCGCAGGTCGTCCAGCGAGCGGGGCGCGCCCAGGCCGCGGCGGGCCGGGCGGGAACCCAGGCGCAGCGAGCCGATCTCCTCCAGCGGGCTGACCAGGCCGAACCACTCGGGGAACCCGGGGGCCTCGGTGAGCGAGCGGTAGGCCCGCTCGGAGGCGGCGGCGACCCGCTCGGCCAGCAGCCGGTAGCGCGCGGCGGCCTCGGCGGTGCGGGCCTCCACCGACGGGGTGGAGGCGAGCAGCACGGCGCTGGTCACCTGCTCGATGTGCCGGTGGGCGATGGCCGGATGGCCGTAGCGGGCGAAGATGACCTCGCCCTGCTCGGTGACCTTGAACCGGCCGGCGACCGAGCCGGGGGCCTGGGCGAGCACCGCGCGGTTGGCCGGCCCGCCGCCGCGGCCGAGCGCGCCGCCGCGGCCGTGGAAGAGCGTCAGCCGCACGTCGTTGGCCAGCGCCCAGCCGGCCAGCTCGGCCTGCGCGTCGTACAGCTTGAGGGTGGCCGCGGCCGGGCCGAGCTCCTTGGCCGAGTCGGAGTACCCGAGCATGACCTCCATCCGCCGCCCGCCGGCCGCCAGCCGCTCCTGCACGGCCGGGATGCCCAGCATCCCGGTGAGCACGTCGGCGGAGTTGGCCAGGTCCTCGCCCGACTCGAACAGCGGGACGACGTCCAGCACCGGGGCACGGGAGCCCGCCGCGTGCCGGGCCAGCTCGTACACCGCGGCGATGTCGCCGGCCGAGCGGGTGAAGGAGACCACGTACCGGGAGCAGGCGCGGACGCCGAACCGCTCCTGGATCCAGGCGATCATGCGGATGGTGGCCAGCACCTCCTCGGTGACCTCCGAGACCCGGCCCTCGGCGATCTCGGCGAGCGCGCGGGCGTGCACCTGGGAGTGCTGGCGCACCTCCAGCTCGGCCAGGTGAAAACCGAACGTCTCGACCTGCCAGATGAGGTGCTGCAGCTCGCCGTACGCCTGGCGGGGCGCGCCGGTGGCGGCCAGGGACGCCTGGCAGGCGCGCAGGTCGCGCAGCAGGTCGTCCGGCGAGCGGTAGGCCAGGTCCAGGTCGCGGCGCCGGGTGGCGGCGATCCGCGCCGCGACGTACAGCAGCCACTGGCGGTGCGGCTCGCGCGGCGCGCGGGTGGCGAGCTCGGTGGCCAGCTCCGGGTGGTCGTCGGCCGCGGCGGCCAGCGCGTCCCGCAGCTCGGGGCTCGGCGGCCCGCCGAACGCGGCCGAGGCGGTCAGCGTGCGGCCGATCCGGGTGGTGGCGTTCTCCAGCGCGGTGAGCACGTGCTCGGCCTGGATGAGCACGGCCTCCCGGGTGACCCGGGAGGTCACGTTGGGGTTGCCGTCCCGGTCGCCGCCGATCCAGCTGCCGTAGCGGATGAACGCCCGGGCCAGCGGCTCGCGGGTGCCGCTGCCCTCGCCGAGCGCGGCGTCCAGCGAACGGTAGATGCGCGGCACCGTGCGGAACAGGGTCTCGTCGAAGGCCGCCATCGCGGTCCGGACCTCGTCCAGCGGGTCCAGCTTGGTGTGCCGGAGCTGGGCGGTCCGCCACAGCAGGTCGATCTCCTCCAGCAGCCGCCGGTGCGCCTCGCTCCGCTCCTGGGCGCCCCGGTCGGGGGCGTTGTACTCGGTGAGCTGGGTGCTGATCCGCTGGATCGCGGTGACGACGGCCCGGCGGCGCGCCTCGGTGGGGTGCGCGGTGAGCACCGGCCGGAACTCCAGGTCGGCGATCAGGCGGGCCATCTCGTCGGCGCCGAGGTCGTGCCGCAGCTCGCCGACCGCCTGGGCCAGCGACTCCGGCAACGGCGCCTCGCCGGTGTCGCGCGCCCGCAGGGTGCGGATGCGGTAGTGCTCCTCGGCCAGGTTGACCAGGTGGAAGTAGCAGGTGAACGCGCGGGCGATCTGCACGCCGCGCTCGACCGGCCAGCCGGCGACCATGGCGGCCACCTCGTCCACCGACACCTCGCGCCTGCGGGCCGCGATCACGGCCTTGCGCAGGCGTTCGACGTCGGCCAGCAGGTCGGGCCCGCCGTCCTCGGCGATGACCCGGCCGAGCAGCTCGCCGAGCAGGCGCACATCGGCGCGCAGCTCGTCGGGGACCTCGGAGACGGCACTGTGACGTTCGGTGGCAGAGCGCTGTGCCTGCTTCGCGGCGGTTGCGGCCATACCACGCAGGTTATCCACTGGTTCCGATCGCCTGGATACCGGTCTCACCTAGTGGACTAGACCATACGTCTTGGCTGTTCAGAGCGGGGATTCAGGACGGCCGGGAGACCGCGGCCAGCAAGTCGGGCAGCCGGGCGTAGCCGATGCCCGAGGCGAGCCGCCGGCCGCCGGCGGCGACCGCCAGCCCGTACGGCACGCCGAGCAGCGCGACCCAGGTGAAGCCGAGCAGCACCGGCACCACCACCGGCAGCGCGAGCGAGCCGGTGGCGAGCATCGAGCCGAACGAGCCGGCGAACGCCACGCCGCCCTGGCCGGGGGCGGCGCTGGTGAACGCGTTGACCCGCTCGGGGTAGGTGTACGGCAGCACCACGCTGACCACCGAACCGACGCCGAGCGCGACGAGCAGCAGCCCGGTGGCGGTCAGCAGGGCGGCCGGCGCCGCCGCCGGATCGCCGGCGACCAGCGCGGCGGTCACCGACAGCACGGCCAGCAGCGGGACCGCGACCAGCGAGACCGCCAGGTGGCGGCCGGCGAAGTCGGTCCTGATGTCGCGGGCGCCGGTGTAGACCAGGGCGTTCATCCACAGCGCGCGGCCGTCGATGCCGAAGGCGTTGGACGCCTGCAGGCCGATCATGAGCGCGGCCAGGCACGGCACCACCACGGCGAGGGCCGGTCCGTCCATCCCGTTGCGGCCGCCGAGCGAGAACATCATCACGATCGAGAAGCCGACCGCGGCCACCCATCCCATCCGCCCGCGCGGCTCCCGGCGCAGGTACTTCAGCTCCTTGGCGACCACGGCGCCGAGCGCGCCGCCGGGCAGCACCCCTTCCAGCCGGCCGCGGCGCACCGAACCGACCTGGGTGGAGGCGTCCGAGGTGACCATGGCCCGGCGCAGCGCGGCCGTCCACAGCTCGACCAGGACCAGCAGCACCAGGGCGAGGACGGCCAGCTCGGCCAGCGCGACCAGGCCGCCGTCGGCGATGGCGTGCGCGGCCATCCCGGGCGGGGTCCAGCGCAGCACCGAGGTGACGCCGGCCAGGTACTCGCGCGGGTCGCCGCCGATCCCCTGGTTCAGCACCAGGTTCGGCACCTGGGTGAGCAGGATGACCAGCACCACCCCGATGGCGAGCAGGTCCCGCCCCCGGCGGGTGCGCAGCACGCCGGACAGCGCGGTGGTGAGCGCCCGGGAGGCCACCAGGCAGATCGCGACGTGCAGCACCACCGCGACCAGCCCGATCGGCACCGCGGCCGGGCCGCGGGCCAGTCCGGCGACCGCGCCGAGCGACAGGACGAGCGAGGCGAGCGGCCACGGCCCGGCGGCCGAGGCGGCGAACATGCCGAGCGCCGCCTGCCGCGCGGTCAGCGGGAACAGGGCGAGCCGGGCCGGGTCCACGGTCTCGTCCACCCCGAACACCATCAGCGGGCCGACCAGCCAGATCACGGTGAGCGCGGTGAACATCACGACGCACACGTTCAGCGCGAGGTCGGCCGGGGCGGTCCGCAGCAGGGCGAGCAGCGCGAAGCCGCCGCCGGCGATCGCGAGCGCGCCGGCCAGGGTGAAGGCGTAGCCGATCTGGCGCATGGTGTCGCCGCGCAGGTTCCCGGCGATCAGCCGGAGCTTCAGGCGGACGAAGAGCCAAGCCACGTCAGGCCCTCCTCGCCATGGTCGCGCGCCCCCACCAGCTGCAGCAGCGCCTCGTTGAGCGTGCTGTTCCCGCGCACCTCGGCGAGCGGGCCCTGGGCGACGATGCGGCCGTGGTTCATCACCGACACCCAGTCGCACAGCCGTTCCACCAGGTCCATGACGTGGCTGGAGAACACCACGGTGGAGCCGGACGCGGTGTAGCGGCGCAGCACCTCGACCAGGGTGTTGGCGCTCACCGGGTCGACGCCTTCGAACGGCTCGTCCAGGAACAGCGCCTCGGGGTTGTGCAGCAGCGCGGCGGCCAGGGCGATCTTCTTGCGCATGCCGGTGGAGTAGTCCACCACGAGCTTGTCGGCCGAGGCGGCCAGGTCCATGACCCGCAGCAGTTCCTCGGCCCGGCGGGCCACCTCCTCGCGCGGGATGCCGCGGATCTGGCCGTTGTACAGCAGCAGCTCCCGCCCGGACAGCCGTTCGAACAGCCGCAGGCCCTCGGGCAGCACGCCCACCCGCGCCTTGACCGCCGCCGGGTCGCGCCAGACGTCGATCCCGGCCACCTGCGCCGAGCCGGCGTCCGGAACCAGCAACCCGGTGATCATGCTGAGCGTGGTGGTCTTTCCCGCGCCGTTCGGGCCGACCAGGCCGGCGAAGCTGCCGCGCGGCACCACCAGGTCGACCCGATCCACCGCCGTTTGGGCGCCGAACCGCTTGACCAGGCCGTGGGTGCGAACCGCCGGTACCGGTTCCCCCGGCGCGGGGGCACTCGGGAATTCGGACATGCCGCCACTCTAACGGCGGTGCGCGGGCCGGCGGGTTCCCGGTGAGTGGAGATGCGGGCCGGGCGTTAACCTACGGAACATGAGTGCTGAACCCGCCGCCCACGTCGAGGGACCTGACCCGCGCACCACCGCGGGCAAGATCGCTGACCTGGAGCGCCGCCTGGACGAGGCCGCGAACGCCGGTTCCGCGCGCGCGGTGGAGAAGCAGCACGCCAAGGGCAAGATGACGGCCCGCGAGCGGGTGCTGGCGTTCCTGGACGAGGGCTCGTTCATGGAGTTCGACGAGCTGGCCCGGCACCGGTCGGCGAACTTCGGGCTGGAGCGCGAGCGGCCGTACGGCGACGGGGTCGTCACCGGGCACGGCACGGTGGCCGGCCGCCCGGTGGCGATCTTCGCCCAGGACTTCACGGTGTTCGGCGGGTCGCTGGGCGAGGTGTTCGGCGAGAAGATCGTCAAGGTGATGGACCACGCGCTCAAGACCGGCTGCCCGGTGGTGGGCATCAACGACTCCGGCGGCGCCCGCATCCAGGAGGGCGTGGTCTCGCTCGGGCTGTACGCCGAGATCTTCAAGCGGAACGTGCACGCCTCCGGCGTCATCCCGCAGATCTCGATGATCATGGGGCCGTGCGCCGGCGGGGCGGTCTATTCGCCCGCGCTGACCGACTTCGTGCTCATGGTGCGGGAGAAGTCGCACATGTTCATCACCGGCCCGGACGTGATCAAGACGGTCACCGGCGAGGAGGTGACGTTCGAGGAGCTGGGCGGCGCGCACACCCACAACTCCCGCTCCGGCGTCGCCCACTACGAGGCCGCCGACGAGAACGACTGCCTGGAGTTCGCCCGGGCGCTGCTGTCCTACCTGCCGTCCAACAACATGGACGAGGTGCCGGCCTTCGACGCGCCGGCCGACCCGGCGGTGACCGAGCTGGACCGCGAGCTGGACACGCTCATCCCCGACTCGGCCAACCAGCCGTACGACATGCACCAGGTGATCGAGCACGTGCTGGACGACGGCGAGTTCCTGGAGGTCCACGCCGGGTTCGCGCCGAACATCGTGGTGGGCTTCGGCCGGGTGGAGGGCCACTCGGTCGGCGTGGTGGCCAACCAGCCGATGAGCCTCGCCGGCACGCTGGACATCGCCGCCTCCGAGAAGGCCGCCCGGTTCGTCCGCACCTGCGACGCCTTCAACATCCCGGTGCTGACGTTCGTGGACGTGCCCGGCTTCCTGCCGGGCACCGACCAGGAGTGGAACGGCATCATCCGGCGCGGCGCCAAGCTGCTGTACGCCTACGCCGAGGCGACGGTGCCGCTGGTCACGGTGATCACCCGGAAGGCGTACGGCGGAGCCTACGACGTCATGGGGTCCAAGCACCTCGGCGCGGACATCAACCTGGCCTGGCCGACGGCGCAGATCGCGGTGATGGGGGCGCAGGGCGCGGTCAACATCCTCTACCGGCGGGAGCTGGCCGCCGCGGCCGATCCCGAGCAGGAGCGGGCCCGGCTGATCACCGCCTACGAGGACACGCTCGCCAACCCCTATCTGGCCGCCGAGCGCGGGTACGTCGACGCGGTGATCAGGCCGTCGCACACCCGGGTCCGGATCGTCCAGGCGCTGCGCGCGCTGCGCAACAAGCGCAGCACGCTGCCGCCGAAGAAGCACGGCAACATCCCGCTGTAGGAGCGCCCGTGGACCAGCCCTATTTGAAGATCGTTCATGGCGACGCCACTCCGGAGGAGGTGGCGGCGCTGGTGATCGCGGTGGCCGGCCGGACGGTTTCCGCCCCGCCGAACCCCACTCCATCCGGCAATTGGCGCAACCCGGTACATCGCCTACGAAGAGGTGTAATCGCTGGTCCAGGCGGCTGGCGAGCCGCCGCGCGACCGCATTAGATCTGCGGAAGTGGGTGTCAAGAGGCCGGAGAGTTGGGACTATCTAGAAATGGGGGAATATAGTCAGCCGATCATCGCGAGGACCCAGAGGCCTGGAGGAGAGCATGGCAATCCCGGACCTCACACCGTATCCCGTGGCGGCGAAATACGCCGTGCTCGTGGACGTCGGCTACCTCTACGCGGCGGCGGGCGAGGTCCTGCTGGGCGCCAAGGAGCGCAAGGAGTACCGGGTCGCCGCCGACGAGCTGATCCAGGCGCTCAAGAAGCACGCCATGGAGCGCATCCCCGGTGAACTGCTCCGCATCTACTGGTACGACGCCGCCCGCGACCGGGTCCCCACCGTCGACCAGCGGGTGATCGCCCAGCTCCCCTGGGTCAAGGTGCGCCTGGGCAACCTCAACGCGCGCGGCCAGCAGAAAGGCGTGGACGCCCAGATCCGCAGCGACCTGGAGGCGCTGGCCCGGCACCACGCGGTCAGCGACACCATACTGATCGCCGGCGACGAGGACATGGTGCCCGCGGTCGAGGCCGCCCAGACCTTCGGGGTGCGCATCCACCTGTGGGGGGTCGAGCCGCCGTACGGCACCAACCAGGCCGAGCGGCTGGTCTGGGAGTCCGACACGGTGGAGGAGCTGACCGCCGACTTCCTGCGCCCGTACTTCAACCGCGCCGCCCAGGTCGTGCCGGCCGCGCCGGCTCCCCCCTCCCCCGCGCAGGTCTTCGCCGGCCGCACGCTCAAGCCGGCCGTCAAGCATCCCGGGCAGGTCACCAAGCTCGGCCCGAGCCGCCCGCGGGTCGAGGAGGTCGGCGAGCACGTGGCGCAGAAGTGGATCCTCACCCGGGGCCGCGACAACATCCGCGACCTGCTCCCCGGCCCGCTGCTGCCCACGGTGATCGACACCGAGCTGCTGATCGAGGCGGAGAAGGAGCTCGGCCACTCCCTGCGCCCCTACCCAGAGGCCCGGGTCTGGCTGCGGGACGGCTTCTGGGCCCGCGTCTACCGCGAGTTCGACCTCGGTGTCGGCATCTCCACCAAGTGACCCTCCCCGGCCGCGGAACCGGCCGCGGCGAGGTCCGATTTCCGCCGGTCCCCTCCCCTGGCCAGGGCATAACGTCGTACTCGTGACCCCACACCAGACGCTCGACTTCGACGCGTGCTACCGGGCCGCCAGCGCCCGCGACACCCGGTTCGACGGGCGCTTCTACACGGCCGTCACCTCCACCGGCATCTACTGCCGCCCCGTCTGCCCGGCCCGCACCCCGGCCCGGCGCAACGTGCGGTTCTACCCGCACGCCGCCGCCGCCGAGGCCGCCGGCTTCCGCCCCTGCCGCCGGTGCCGCCCCGAGCTGAGCCCCGGCGACCCCGGCTGGGACGTGGCCGCCGACCTGGTCGGCCGGGCGCTGCGGCTGATCGACGACGGGGTGGCCGACGAGTACGGCGTGGCCGGCCTGGCCGGCCGGTTGCACATCACCGAGCGGCACCTGCTGCGGCTGTTCAGCACCCGGATCGGCGCCGGGCCGCTGGCGGTGGCCAGGACCCGGCGGTTGCTGCTGGCCAAACAGCTCCTCACCGAGACCGCGCTGCCGATCAGTGACGTGGCGTTCGCCGCCGGGTTCGGCAGCCTGCGGCAGTTCAACGCCACCCTCAAGGACGCCTACGGCTTCACCCCGAGCGACCTGCGCGCCTCCTCCGCCGGGCGGGCCACGACCGCCGCGGGCCCGCCGGGCGGCGGGCCGGCCGCGCTCACCCTGCGGCTCTCCCACCGCGCGCCCTACGACGCGGCGACGCTGTTCGCCTTCCTGGCCGCCCGGGCCGTGCCGGGCGTCGAGGAGGCGACGGCGACCACCTACCGCCGTACCGTGCCGGGCGGGACGATCACGCTGGTCCCGGCCGCCGACCACGTGCGGCTGACGGTGGCCGTGGACGACACCCGCCGGCTGGCCAGGGTCGTCGCCCGGTGCCGCCGGCTGCTCGACCTGGACGCCGACCCGCTCGCCATCGCCGCCGCGCTGGCGCCCACCAGCCTGCGGCCGCTGGTCACCGCCCGGCCCGGCCTGCGGGTGCCGGGCGCGTTCGACGGGTTCGAACTGGCGGTCCGCGCCGTGGTGGGGCAGCAGATCTCGGTCGCCGGGGCCCGTACCCTGCTCGGCCGGATCGCCGCCCGGGCCGGCGCACCGGTCCGGGCCGGCACCGCCGGGACCGGGGAGGGGCCGGACCTGCTCTTCCCGGACGCCGGGCGGCTGGCCGGCGCGGACCTGTCCGGCCTCGGCCTGACCGGCCGGCGGATCGCCACGCTGCGGACCCTGGCCGAGCGGGTCGCCACGGGCGAGATCGACCTGGACGGCGGCGCCGACCCGGCGCAGGCCACCGCCCGGCTGCTCGCCGTACCGGGCATCGGCCCGTGGACGGCCGGCTACATCGCGATGCGCGCGCTGCGCGACCCGGACGCCTGGCCGGCCGGCGACCTCGGCCTGCGCCGGGCCATGGCCGCGCTGGACATCCCCGACGACGACATCGAGCGGTGGCGCCCCTGGCGGGCGTACGCCGCCCTGCACCTATGGAGTTCCGAATGACCGCGACCGACACCATCGACGCGCAGGTGCTGCCCACCCCGCCCGGCCCGCTGGCCCTGCTGGCCCGGGACGGCGTGCTGGTGGCCGCCGGCTTCACCACCGACCCCGAGGCCATGTTCCAGCGCCTGCCCGCCGCGCTGCGGGCGCTGCCGCTGCGCCGGGTGGCCGACCTGGGCGCGCCGGCCCGGGCCGTCCGCGACTACCTGGCCGGCGACCTGCGCGCGCTGGACGCGATACCGGTCGACCAGCCCGGGTCGCCGCGCCGGCAGAGCCTGCTCGCGGCGCTGCGCGCCGTCCCGGCCGGCACCACCGTCAGCTACGCCGGGCTCGCCGAACGGGCCGGGCTGCCGCGCACCGCCGCCCGGGCGGCCGGCGGTGCCTGCGCGCAGAACCTGATCGCCCCGTTCGTGCCGTGCCACCGGGTGCTGCCCTCGACCGGCGGCTACGGCGGCTACTACTACGGCACTCCGGTGAAGGAGTGGCTCCTGCGGCACGAGGGCGCGGTGTGACCGGACGACCTGCCCGGATCGGGCGGGCCGGATCCTGATAAATGCTCAAGAAATCGGGCGTAGCCGCGCGTTCGCGGATACTGAGTGGTTGGGTATGGGGATGGACTGATATATCAATTCCCCGTATCGATCCAACCCTGGAGGCCCGCCCTGCTGACCCCGGCGAGCAGCGCGCACCGGAACACCCCGGTGGTGCTGAGGTCGTTGCCCTTCGTCGCCCTGGCGGCGGTGGCCCTCATCGACCTCTTCACCGGTCCCCGGCTGGGATTCCTGCCGCTGCTCACCCTGGGCCCGACGTTCGCGTCGGTGTCCGGCAGCGTGCGGCGCACCGCGGCCATCGGCGTCCTGGCGCTGGCCGTCTGCGTACCGCTCGCCCTCTTCCACAACCGGCAGTTCAGCACCCAGAACCTGCTCACCCTGGTGACGATCTTCGCGGTGACCGGGGCCGGCATGCTGGCCGCCCATCTGCGCATCCGCCGCGAACTCGAGCTGGCCAACGTGCGGATGGTGGCCGAGACCGCCCAGCGCGTGCTGCTGCGCCCGGTGCCGCGCAGCGCCGGCGACCTGCGGATCGCGCTCTCCTACACCTCGGCCACCGCCGAGGCGCGCATCGGCGGTGACCTGTACGAGGTGGTCACCACGCCCGGCGGGGTGCGGCTGCTCATCGGCGACGTCCAGGGCAAGGGCCTGGACGCGGTGGAGACCGCCGCCTGGGTGCTCGGCGCGTTCCGCGAGGCCGCCTACGACGAGCCCGAGCTGGCCGGCGTGGGCGACCGGCTGGAGATCAGCCTGGCCCGCCACCTGGGCGGCGAGAAGTTCGTCACCGCCATCCTGGCCGAGGTCGACGGCACCGGCATCACCCTGCTCAACTTCGGCCACCCGGCCCCGCTGGTCGTCCGCGGCGACGGCACGATCACGCCGGTCGACCCCGACATCGAGGCCCCGCCGCTCGGCCTGGCCTCGCTCGCCGCGAGCGCGCCCAAGCCGCAGCGGATCCCGTTCCAGGACGGTGACCAGATCCTGCTGTACACCGACGGCGTCATCGAGGCCCGCGACCACGCGCGCGCCTTCTACCCGCTGGGCGAGCGCGCGACGCTGCTGGCCGGCGCCACCGACCCGCAGGAGGCGCTGGACGAGCTGCGGGCCGACCTGCTACGGCACGTGGGCGGCCCGGTGCTGGACGACGTCGCCATGCTCCTGCTGCGCCGCCAGCAGTGACCGGCCACCGGAAACCAGATCCGCATCGCCCGCCGCGCCGCCACGTCCGGCCGGGATCCCTAGGATGCAGGTGGAGTAGGAACCATTCCGACCGAGCCGAGGACGTCCCGACATGATCGCGTGGCCTGAACCGCAACACACGCCCATCACGTGGGAGACGTTCCTCGACATCGACGAGGACGTCCGCCGCGATCTGGAGATCGTCGACGGCTACGTGGTCCCCCGCGAGCAGCGCGGCCGGGAGCACCAGAAGGTGGGCACCCGCCTGTCCCTGGCCCTGGAACGGGCCGCCGTCACCGAGATGCGCCGCACCGGCAACGCCTCGTGCTACGAGACCAACACCGAGGTCGACGTGCTGCTGTGGGAGGTGCCGCCCACCGCCCGCAAACCCGACGCGGTGCTGCACCGTTGCCTGCCCGAATTCGAGCAGTTGGCCGCCGGGCATGTCGTCATCGTCGCCGAGGTGCTCTCCACCTGGTCGGAGCGCCGCGATCGGGTGCACAAGATGAGCGACTACGCCGACGCCGGCATCCCGCACTACTGGGTGGTCGGCTTCGACAAGATCGGCGCCCTGGTCATCGAACGCTACGCGCTCACCGGGGGGGCCAAGCCGTACACGCACATCGGGACCACCCACCGTGACATGGGACCGGTGGCCGTCCGCGTCACCGACCCGTTCCCGCTCGAACTCCTGTGGCGGGACCTGGAGATCGCCCCGCCGGTCTGAGCCAGGTTCCGCGGGTCGCGGTCAGCCGCCGGGGGCGAAGATGGCCCGGGGGTCGCCGGTGAACCAGACGTTGTCGATGCGCAGCCGGTGGATGAGCCAGCGGTCACCGTCGCGGACCAGTTCGGCGTCGTAGAGGTTCTTCAGCAGCGCGTGCGTGCCGGGGGCGTCGACGACCAGGTGCTGGGCCTCCACCAGGGCGGTCAGCCGGGCGTGGTCGCCGTCCAGTGCCACCCGCGGGTTGGTGACCTGGTGGGTGGTGCGGACCCGGCCGGCGAACATGCCGAGGATGGTGGCCGCGATCTCCGGGCCACCGGTCATCAGCGGCGCCGCCCCGCCCCACCGGGCCGCCGCCGGGGCGAAGTCCAGCTCCGCGTCCGCGGCGAAGCACGAGGCGAACAGCTCTTCGTCCCGCAGGTCCTGGCCCAGGGCGAACCGGTACAGCGCATCGGTGATCTCGGCTCGGTCGCGCAGCTCCCGGGCGGTGGCCGCGGTGTCCTCCGCCGGCGCGGTGAGGGCCTGGACCGAGGTGACGTACATGATGAACTCCTGGTGGGTCGCCGTAACGGGGCACGTCCCACCCTGCGGGCCCGCCGGGCGGCGATCAACGGCCGTCCGGAGCCGTATCGTGAAGTGAGGCTTGACGGTGGGCGGTGGTGTGATGTTCGAGCGGCAGGAGCTGGAGACCTTGCTGGCGCTGGCCGAGGAGCTGCATTTCGGCCGGACCGCCGCGCGGCTGAACGTGTCCACCGCCCGGGTCAGCCAGACGATCCGCGGGCTGGAACGGCGGGTGGGCGCGCCGCTGTTCGACCGCACCAGCCGCCGGGTGGCACCGACCGAGATCGGCCGGCGCCTCGCCGAGGAGATCGCCCCCGCCTGGGCACAGATCATCGCCGCCGGCGAGCGGGCGGTGGACGCCGGCCGCGGCTTCACCGGCACGCTGCGCGCCGCGTTCGTCGACCCGGCGGGCGGCCAGCTGCTGGCCGGGGCCGGCGAGCTGTTCCGCGGCCGGCATCCGGAGTGCGGGCTGGAGCTGCGCGAGGCACCGGTCACCGCCGCCGCCGGCCGGGTGCGCGAGGGCACGGTGGATCTGGCGCTGGTCCCCTTCCCGGTGGCCGTCCCCGAGCTGGCCCGGGGACCGGTGCTGGTCCGCGAGGCACGGGTGCTCGCCGTGCGGCACGACCATCCTTTCGCCCGCCGGGATTCGGTCGCGATGGCCGACCTGTCACGCGTCCGGCTGATCGAGCTCGCCGGAGCCGGCCCGGCGGGTCCCGCCCGGGATCACCGCACGGCCGGCGGGCCGCCCGCCTGGCCGGACGCGGGACCCGCGGCGGCGGTGGCGACGGTCGACGAGGCGCTGACGCTGGCCGGCGCCGGGCAGGGCGCCTTCGTCACCGGAGCGCACGCCCGCCGCTACCACCCGCGGCCGGACGTCGCCTACGTGCCCATCCGGGACGCGCCCCCGCTGGAGTGGGGGCTGGTCTGGCCGGCCGCCGGCGGCACCGCCCGGGTGCTGGCCTTCGCCCGCGCCGCCACCGACCTGCTGGCACCGGGCCGGAGCGCCGCCGGGGTATCGGTGACCGGGGCGGCGCCCGCCGGGCCGGGACCGCGGCCCGCCGATCCGGGCTGACCGGGCCCGGCTGACCCGATCCGCGCTGACCCGATCCGCGCTGACCCGATCCGCGCTGACCCGATCCGCGCTGACCCGATCCGCGCTGACCCGATCCGCG